>CANBTT010000015.1 GCA_947372465.1 Burkholderiales bacterium
ACACTTGATCGATAACAATCTCTTGGCCAACGTCCGCAGCAATCTGTTCTACTTTAATTTTTTCACCAGCAGCAACACGATACTGTTTGCCACCGGTTTTTATGACCGCGTACATATGAACCTCTTGGAATACAAAGTAATCTTTGACCTCTATGGACGAATTTCCACAGAGCCCTCGATTATAGCAGTGCGAGCCCAGCCGTGACAAGACGGCCCAAGCCCCATCCCCAAGAAGGCCCCTTGAATGGCTGCCAAAGGCAAAAAATATACCCATAAAGTATTCATTTTGGTGCCGTCTCGTCTTTTTTTTGTCGCAGCTGCGCAAGCCCTCAAGCGTGCAGTGACAGAATCTGAGCGCTTAAAGCCATCGGAGGACTTGCGAGAAGTCCAGTCCACAGAACTTATAATCGGTTCAATTCGTTTTTTTCACCCACTCATTTTGACCCAAGACGCCGCCCCAACACCCAGTTTTTCGGAGCTCATCAGCAATGAGATGGACGAGGTGGATCGCGTCATTTCCAGGCGATTGAGCTCGGAGGTCCCACTTGTGGGTGAGGTTGCCAAGTACATCATCTCAGCGGGCGGCAAAAGAATTCGCCCGGCTTTGCTGCTGCTGCTGTCTGGTGCCTTGTCCTACACAGCGCGTCAAAAGTATGAGATGGCCGCCGTGGTGGAATTTATTCACACGGCCACCTTGTTGCACGACGATGTTGTTGACGATTCAACGCTCAGACGTGGGCGGGCAACCGCAAACGTCTCCTTTGGCAACCCTGCCAGCGTATTGGTAGGCGACTTCTTGTATTCACGCGCCTTTCAAATGATGGTGGACTGTGACAACATGCGGGTCATGCAAGTTTTGGCCAACGCCACCAATGTGATTGCTGAGGGTGAAGTTCAACAATTGATGAACATGCACGATGCCAGCCTCACAGAGGCTGGCTACTTGGAAGTGATCCGCTCAAAAACGGCCAAACTCTTTGAAGCCAGCGCCCGAATTCCAGCCATTTTGGCCAAAGCGAGTCCAGACATTGAACAAGCATGCGCTGAGTTTGGTCTTGCCCTTGGCACGGCGTTTCAAGTCATTGATGACGTGCTTGACTATGAAGGTGAGAGCTCGGTCTTGGGCAAGAATTTAGGCGATGACTTGAGAGAAGGCAAAACCACCTTGCCATTGATTTTTGCCATGCAAAATTGCTCGCCTGAAGAAAAAACCCTCATTCGAAATGCCATTGAGCACAATGAGGAAGTCAACTTGGCACCGATTCTGAGCATTCTCCAAAAAACCGGCGCCATGCAAGCCACCAAGGAAGTGGCGCACCAACAAGCCCTTTTGGCGATCAAAGCCATTGCGCCCTTGAAAGACTCGATCTACAAAACAGTGCTCACACAATTGGCCTCGCAGTTATTGCTTCGCTCAACTTAGCTCAATCGATCAACCCCAGGGCCTGTTTGCCACTGGCTTGGCGCCTGACCCCTCTTGCAAGAGAAAAAAGAGACCGTTTGGGGGCGTGAATTGGATCTCCCCATTGGCCGCACAGCGATTGATTTTGATCGAGCCTGCAATGGACGGCATTTGACAATCTGGGCATCAATCCATCTTGGCGCCGGAGAGTTTGATCAGTTTTTCCCACTTTTCGGTCTCACTTTGAATGTACTTGGCCAAATCTTCTTTGCTGCCCCCCATCACATCAATGCCCTGAGCCAACAGTTGACTCTTGACCTCTGGCGACTGAAGTGAGAGGTTGATGCTTGCATTCAATTTATCCAAAATATCTTTGGGTGTGGCGACTGGCGCCAAAATACCAAACCAGACCGACGTCTCATAGGCACTGAGTCCTGACTCACTCACTGTGGGTATTTTGGGGGCCACCGCACTTCTTTGAGCACTGGTCACCGCCAGCGCTTTCAGGCTGCCACTGTTGATATGCGCAATGGCGGTGGAGGCGGGTGAGAACATCACGGGCACCAACCCGGAGAGAACGTCCGTGATCGCTTGAGAGCTGCCCTTGTAGGGAATATGGGTCATTTTGGTGGAAGCCATCAAATTGAACAATTCGCCAGACAGGTGTGGCGAGGTGCCATTGCCCGAAGAAGCGTAATTGATCACACCAGGTTTGGCCTTGGCCAAACTCACCAAGTCTTGAACACTTGAAACCCCCAGTGAGGGATGAACAACCAAGATGTTGGGCAAATTGGTGATCAGTGCAATGGGTGCCAAATCGGTGGAGAAGTTGAAGGATAAATTTTTGCCCATGCCCGAATTGATCGTATTGGCAACGGAGCCCACCAACAAGGTGTAGCCATCGGGCGCTGAACGGACCACAAATTCAGTAGCGATATTGCTGCTCGCACCGGGTTTGTTGTCAACGACCACTGCCTGGCCCAACATCTCACCAAGCCTTTTGGCAACAATTCTTGCCGTCACATCGGCCGAGCTTGCACTGGGAAATCCAACGACCAACTTGATGGGTTTGCTTGGAAAACTCAATTCGGCAGCATGGGCACACAATAGACTGAAGAAAAAAGACAGCGTGATGAGCGCTTTATAGCTCTTGGATTTATTTAAATGGTTCTTCATTTTGGCCCCTGATTTAGGTGAAAATATTCTCTCATTATCACCTCAAACACTTTTCCTCATGTCTAAATTAAACATCACTCAGTGCCGCGCATTTATCCAAGCGGTGACAGAAAAAGCGCTTGAAATGCGTGTACCTGTGGCCATCGCCTTGGTCAATGCCGAAGGACACTTGCTGGCTTTAGAGCGAATGGATGACGCGGGTTTTATCACGCCAGATATTGCCCAAAGCAAGGCTTTCACAGTGGCTGCATTTCGCTCCATGAGCCCGAGATTTCCGGACGGCTTGACCATTCAACAATGGTTCAAGGAAAGAAACCCCCAAATGCTGATCAACGCCTCCATCTTTACAGGTGGAAAAATTGTGGTCTCAGGCGGGTGTGCACCTATTTTTATCGGCGACGAAATGGTTGGGGCCTATGGCATCAGTGGCGGCACCTCAGATCAAGATGAAGAAATGGCCATTTATGCAAGGCAAAAAATTGGACTCGCACATCGCCCAGTCAATGACTCAACACCAGCAGAGGTGAAAAAACACATTGAAGAGCTGTATGCCAAAGCTGGCATCAACGCCAATAAGTTGTAACAACCAAGCTGAACCTTTTACGGCCTGAGGTCTAAACAAGTTTCGATGGGCTGATCCTGGCGCTGGTCTTGATCGCCCAACAGCTCACTGACCACCACCCCTTGCGTGACACGGGGCCATCAAAGAAAAGTTCAGCCGTCATGTTGTGCTGACGTCCTTAAAAGATGAGGCGCTTCGCAAGCCCCTGAGCTTGCGATTTGAGCACGCGCCGTTCGTGCACAAATGTATGCCATGACCGTCAATGGACCTTCAAGGGGCCATGGGCCAGACGATTGTCGAAAGACTGCTCGATGTGTCCGTGAAGATTTCAGGAGAAACCCAAGCGCTCGTGCTTTTGGCTCGCGTTTTTGCCCCTTTATTGAAGGAGGCTCGCTTGCAAAAGAGAATTCCCACCCAAGGCACAAGGAGGGACTCATGAATAACCATATGATTTATACGGATTTATCTACATCTATAGAATTGAATCCTTATTGTTGAATATTAATGCCGTTATTGGAACCTTTATCTACTGCTGGTGACGTTGCAAAGGGTTTCTTTCAACATCGATCGTGGGACTGGGGATCAATGCGCCAAGCAGGTACTCGAGAATGGTTTCTTATTTTTTCCTTCCTTTCGAACACAAACCTTGCCAACTGAAGCTTCAATGGGCTCGCCCGGAAAAGTCCTTTAAAAAGTTTCAAAGCAGTCTTGGGTCTTTGTTGGTGAGCGCTTTGGGGGCCTGGGTGCTCGCACCCCAATTGCTCCAAGCTCAAAACCTGAAACCACCCCAAACACTTCAACTGCCCACTGCTGCCACCTTGATGAAGGGCGAGGCCACTGTTTCTCAGGTACAAAGCGCACTCGCCTCTCAAATGACCGTCAAGCAACTCTCCCCCAGTGCTGTGATCGACTGGGCCAGCTTCAATATCGGTCAAAACGCACAGGTGAATTTTATTCAACCCAGCCCAAGCAGCGCTATCTTGAACAGGATCAATGACAGCAGTCCAAGTCAAATTTTTGGACAACTCAAGTCCAATGGGCAAGTTTTTCTGAGCAACCCAAACGGGGTGTATTTCTCCCCAAGTGCCTCGGTGGATGTCGGTGCTTTGAGTGCAAGCACCCACGCCATCACAGATGAGGCCTTCATGTCTGGGCGCTATCAATTTCAGCGTCTTGGCGCCACTGGCAGCATCGTCAATGAAGGTCAACTCACAGCGGCATTGGGGGGTTACATTGCACTGCTTGCGCCAGAGGTGCGAAACAGCGGAGTGATCGTGGCCCGTGCGGGCTCGGTTGTCATGGCATCGGGCGAGCTCGTCACTTTGAATTTTTCAGGCCAGCAAACGCTGGTAGGCATCAGCACCACGCCCAGCACCATCGCGACCCTGATCAGCAACGGCCAAGCCATCCAGGCCCCTGAGGGTCAAATCATTTTGTCTGCCATAGGACTTGGCCGCTTGCAAGCCGGGGTGATCAACAACTTTGGCACAGTTGAGGCGAACAGCATGCGCTCTGTGGGCGGCAAGATCGTTCTTGAGGCCGACCACATCACGCTCAACAAAAGCAGCACCCTCTCAGCCACCGGGGCCTTGGGAGGCGGCAGCATCTTGGTTGGCAGCGACTGGATGGGCCAAGGCAGCATTCGCCAAGCAAGCACAGTCGTCATGAACACGGGCGCTTTGATTGATGCCAGTGCCACAGTCAATGGCCCAGGGGGAACTGTGGTGCTGAGGAGTGATCCGTCAAACCCCCTCAGCACGACCACCGTTGAGGGTCACATCAAAGCCACCTCAGGCCCATGGGGTGGAGATGGCGGCTCCATTGAAACCTCTGGCGCCAAGATCGATGTTCAAAAGGCCCAAATCAACACCTCCTCTGCCCTTGGCCATGCGGGCCTGTGGCTTCTTGACCCATCCGATGTCACCATTGATGGCTCACCTGAGCTTGGCTATCAAAACAGCAACGCCGTCTTGAGTCCTTCAAGTGGTGCAAGTGTGACCCATATTTCTGTGTCCACGCTTCAAAATTTACTCGCTAACAACAACATCACCATCAACACAAGCAGCTCTGGCGCTGGGGCAGGCAACATCACGCTAGGAAGCTCTCTTGCCATCTCCTCTGGCAACACCTTGACCTTGAGCCCCAGCGCTCAAGTCATCAACAGCGCGCTTTACACCACCAGCCTTGCCAACGGATCGAGTTTGGTTTTCAATGCAGGCGCCAATTCGACCTGGGATGGCCTGATCACTGGCGCAGGCCATGTCTTGATCAATATGCCGGGCAAAACCTTGAGTTTGACAGCGGCAAACACTTTCACCGGCACAACGACCGTTGCAGCCAATGCGACCTTGGACTTGAGCGGCAATGGCGCCTTGTCAAGCAGCAGCACACTGATCAACGCCGGCACGCTGAACTTGACCAACAAGTCCAACGTCAGCGCCTTGGACTTACAAAGGTATTTGAGTGCTGGAAACGTCACGGTCACAGCCCCAAGTAACTTAGATGTCACCATCAGCAACGCCGCAAGTTTGGCCGCCAACTCTTACACAGGAACGGGAAACATCACCATCTCTGACCCGCTGATTTACAACAAGAGCTTGTTGACTTTATCAGCGAGCAACAAGATCTATGTCAATCAGCCCATTGCCGCCAATTACAGCTTGGCCAACAACAGCATTGCCAACGCGGCAAACACGGCTCAACTGCAATTGAACGCACCCTACTTTGTCAACGCGCCCATCTACATTGGCAATGCAGGCTTGAATTTTTTCACCAAAGTCAATTCAATCACCACGCCCTGGGTGGTCATCACCGACTTGGGCTTGCGGGCAGATGCCACCACGGCACCAGCCACCATGAGCTTGCAAGGCTTGACTGCTAATTTTTCAGTGCCTGCTCCCGCTCAAAAGAATTATGTTCTGGGCGTCAACATAGATGCTTCAGCGTCCAACGCATGGACCGGCGATGTGTTTTCCTCCATCACTGGGTTTGTCCCCATTGGGTATTACAAAACCTCCGCCAATTCTTTTTTTGCACAACCCGCTGCGATTCGTCTTGATGGCCTTGGACACGCTGTAAAGAATTTATCCATCGTCACCGCACTCAATGCAACCCCCAGTTCATTGGGTCAAATTGGCTTCATCGCCACCTTGGGCAACCCAGGCTTCGTTAGAAATTTCAACCTCATCAACGAAACCGTCCAATTCAACGGCTCGACCGACAACAGCATCAAATTCAATGTCGGGGGGTTGATCGGCACCTCACAATACGCCACAAGTCTTTCAAATGTCAGTGTGAGCGGAAGTGTGCGTGCCGCCAACAGCTACAACGTTGGCGGTCTTGCTGGATCCTTCGCCTCAAGCATCACCAACGCTTACAGCTCCGCTTTGGTCACGCTTCAAAGCGTCAGCACGGGAAGCGTTGGTGCAAGTGCGGGTGGACTGGCTGGGCGAACCATCGTCAATAACGGCGTGACTGGCACTTTGAGCAATGCTTTCGCCAGCGGTAACGTCATCGCCCCTGTTGGCGCCAATGCAGGCTCGCTCATTGGTGACATTGCGACCAGTTCAGGAACCGTCTCCAACGCCTACGCATCGGGTCAAGTTTCAAGCAACGCGGGCCTGAGCTTTTCCAGTCCTGTAAGCGTCGTGGGAGCGGCCGTCGGTTCAGGCACCTTGACCAACAGCAGTCAATTGAGTGCAGCCGCCGCCAGCGTTCAAGCCAATTATGTGGGCTGGGATTTTGCGAACAGTTGGACCATGGGCAGCAATGGGCCCGTTAGCACCTTCGCCACCCCCATCTTGCTGATTGAACCCTCAACAGCAAGCGTCGTCTTTGGTGGCAGCTTTCCCGCGGTCACTTACAGTTTGGTGGGCTTGGTCGGACCCGACAATGCGGGAACGGTCACCTTCACCCCTGGCAACATCAATTCAACTTACAGCTCAGGCAGTGGGGTTGGCAGCTATCCTTTCGCAGCATCTGGATCCATCTCTGGGCAAACCAATGCTTACAAACTGGTCTTTGACAGCTCAACGCTGAGTGTCAACAAAGCCAATCTCTATGTCACTGCGACTGCCAACCAAAGTTCCCCCTATGGCTCTACGCCCACTGTCGCCGTTGGCTTTAACACAGCAGCCAATTGGAGCGGGAGCAGTGTGCTGCCAACAGACCCAAGCATGCTGGGCTTAGCGGGCAGCCCCATTTTCAACAACGGCCCCAATGCAACGTCCAATGCAGGAACTTACAGCCTGTCCTACCTCTCAGGCCTGAGTGCGAAGAACTACAACTTCAATACAGCAAGTACCCCAGTGATGTTCACCGTTGCACAAGCCCCCATCAAATTGGGCGGCGTTAAAACCTACGATGGAAATGCCAACTTTTCCAGCGCCGCATTGTCCGCCTCAGGGGTCAATGGAGAAACCTTGAGCGTGATCAGCGGATCGGCCAGCGCCAACAGCAAAGATGTCGGAGCCGCCAACAATTGGACAGGCCTTAATGCCCTGTCCATCGGCAACGGCACAGGCTTGGCCAGCAACTACACCTTGAGCAACTATGAGACCTCCAACATCACCATCAATCGTTTGGGCAGCGTGACGTGGACGGGTCCCGCAGCTGGCAATTGGTTTGATCCCAGCAATTGGAGCGGTGGAGCTGTTCCTGACTTGTCCAATGTGGCCAATGTTGTGCTTCCAGCCAATAAGACCATCACGTTTGGAAATACAGTTGTTGCACCAGCCCAGGCTGGTGCTGTCAACATCACGGGCCTCACAGGCCTTGGCAATCTTGCGCAAACTGCTGGCACTTTGAACATTGGCGCAGGCGGACTGAGTCTGAATCAATTTGCGCAAACGGCAGGTGCACTCAATACAACGGGCAATTTTTCAATCACAAGCGGCTTTGCTCAAAGCACAACAGGCAACTTGAACGTTGGCGGCTCCACATCCATCGCGTCCAACAGCGCCGATGTGAGCCTTGGTAACTTGAACACAACAGGTCCCTTAACGGTTGCAAGCAGTGCAGGTGCGATCAAGCAAGTGAGCAACACCCGCATCGTGGCCGCCGCTAGCGCCAGTTTCACTGCGCGCATTGGCGCAACGCCTTCTGCCATTGACTTGAGCAACTCACTCAATGCATTCCAAGGACTCACCGAGCTGAACGGCTCAACGGTCTCCTTGACCAACAACCAAGCCCTCAGTCTTGGCAATGTAAGCAGCACCGCCAATTTGAGCCTTCAAAGCGTGGGCGCACTCCAACTGGGGTCAACGCTTGTTGGCGCCGATCTGGCGATCAACAGCTCAGATGGCAACATCACTCAAAGCAACGCCCTCACCGTTCAAGGCAATGCCAATCTGAATGCAGGCGTGGGCAACATCACCTTGACCCAATCTGGCAACAGTTTTCAAGGCTCTGTCAGCGCAGTGGGCACGGTCGTCAATATCGTGGGCTTGCCCACGCCGCCTCCTTCGCCCTTCAAACTGCCAACAGATGTCGCACTGACAGACGAGCAACTGCGCCAAATGACCCTCTCTCAATGGCGGAATGTGCCCATTGAACAATTTGTTCAAATCACACCGCTGCAAATTCCTTTGCTGCCCAACTTTATCGTCTCCGCCTTGAGCGCCTTGCAACTGAGTTCTATCAGCAGTGCTCAAATCAAAGCGTTCACCAACGCCCAAATCTCAGCGCTGACACCCCTTCAAATGCCCAGCCTCTCTCAACTCCAAGCATTGACCTATTCTCAGTTGGGCTCTTTGTCGAGCAGCCAAGTCAACGCTTGGAGCAACCAACAGCTGAGTGCCTTGAGCGACATGCAACTCTCAAGCCTTCAAGCCAGTGTTTTGGCCCAATGGAGTCCATCGATTTGGGGGCAACTGAGAAGCAGCGCTTTGCAGTTCATCCATCCGGAAGTTTTTGGCTTCTTGAGCGCTGCCCAACTCAATGCCATGAGTGCCACACAGCTCAAAGCTTTAAATGCACTTCAAATTTCAAAGATCAGTCCCTTGGAGTTTCCCTTCATTCAAGTCAATCAATTGAGTGCCTTGTCAGCCGATCAACTGTCCATGCTCAATGCCTTGCAAATCAGTCGTTTGACTGCAACTCAAATCCAAGCCATGAGCTACGCTCAGTTTGCAGTCGTCACCACACCTCTGATCAAAAGGTATCTCCCCGCAAATTTCACGTCAAAAGACATTTTGAATTTTTTTCTAGCCAACCCGAGCTTGAGCGACGCTCAAGTCGTGAGCGCCATGGATCAATTCGGGGTCAGTCCCCAACAAATTTCGAGCGCGCTTGGCGTGCCTCTGGGCCTTGTTCAATCCAGGTATGAAAGCCAGGGCGGTTTGGTTTATCAAACGATCAACGCAGCGTTTTCACCGCTAGGGACTGATTTTTGGGGACTGGGTGCCAAATTCACTGACCGTGAAATCAAGACCCATGCAATGGCCATTCAAGCCACTGGCGCGAGTTACACCGATATGACGCGCCTCTTGTATGAGTACAGTGTGACGCCTGCCCAATTTCGAGCGGCATTCGTTGAAGCCAATTTTGCTCAGTAATCTTTGGTAAAGCTTGTGTAAAGTCGCAAAGGGATCGTTGACATCCTCGAAGCCCTAAAGTGACGGGGCTTGCGTAGCGGCACACATGGATCAAGGCCCCATTTGCAGACAAAAAGAGGCCTGTTTTCCTCCGCGGCGCATCCCCTTTTTTGGCCAACCGGACCAAGCTCATCCAAATGCACCCCAAGCCAAGCGGTAAACCCTAGGAGACTGGCGCCCAGAAAAGTCGCAAAATAAGCGATCTCGCTACTACCCCCCGCTCTCGCTGAGACCGATCCCATGGATTCAAATCAAAACCGCCGCAATTTCTTTCACACCTCCCTTGCTGCTGCAAGCATGGTGCCCGCTCTCGGATCGGCTGCCGATGCGCCTGCTCAGCCCAGCCGAGGCGAACACGAGCCTGGCCGAAAAGGTCAGGCCAACCATCAAACCCAAACGCTGGCAGCGTTTGCAAGCGGTCTTGAGTTTGATCAAATCCCAAAGGATGTGCTCCAACGCGCCAAAGACACTTTGGCAGATACCGTCGCCGTGGCGATGTTTGGAAGCGCTTTGCCTTGGAGCAAAATGATGACCGAGTTCGCCAAGGAATCGGGTAAAACGGGGCACTCGCAAGTCTTGGGGGTCAAAGGTCTGCAACTTGAAGCCAATGCTGCAGCCCTGGCCAATGGGTCATTTACTCACGCCTTTGAGCTCGACTGTCTGACCAAGCCCAATTCAGGCTCGCACCCGGGTGCGACCGTTTTTATGCCCTTGATTGCCATGGCACAGGCCAAACAATCCAGTGGGCGCGCATTGCTCACCTCTTATGTGGCAGGCACAGAACTCATGATCCGAATAGGCAGAGCCACACAACACAGCCAAGAGGAGCACGGCTTTCATGCACCTGGCACAACCGGCCCCTTTGGCGCCGCTGCAGCTTGTTCACGCCTTTTGGGACTGAACGCTGAACAAACCACCAATGCCTTGGGTTTGGCCGCGTCCATGGCGGGAGGCCTGCTTGAATTTGCCAAATCCGGCACTGGCGCCATGGTCAAAAGAATGCACATGGGTCGGGCTGCGCAAGCGGGCGTGATGGCCGCAAGCCTTGCTCAGAAAGGCTACACCGGCCCCAACACGGCACTTGAAGGACATTTTGGTTTCATGAACGTCTTTTGCGCCTCACACGACTTGGACCAGCTGACGCTCAATCTCAAGCAAGATTGGTTGACGATGAGCACCATGCACAAACGCTACGCTTGCCACATCACAGCGCACACCCCCGTCGAGTCCGCCATGTCCTTGAAAGAAGAGTATCAATTTTCTCCCAATGACATCGCAGAAATCACCATCGAATGCAACGAGCGCTCGATGCGCGCCAACAACATTCCTAGACCGAAGGATATTTTGCTTGCGCAGTACAGCGTGCCTTTTTGTGTGGCACTCAGCATGTACAGAAACCCTGTGGACCCCAGATCCTTTGATGACGCAGCGGTCAAGGATCCCGGCATCATGTCATTGTCCGCGTCAATCACCATGAAGACAATTGCTCCACCTGACAACAAGTCCGACATGACGAGCGTCGTGAGAATCAAACTCAAAAACGGTCAAGAAATCTCCAAGCGCTCCACCGCTTTTCTGGGAACACCCGAGAGGCCTCTTGACACCAAAGCGCTCAGAGAGAAATTTCTCATGCTCACCGTTGACACCTCTGCTGCACGAGGCAAGTCACGCATCGCACAAGAAAGCAAACAAATGAACGATTGG
The DNA here is from genome assembly GCA_947372465.1 of Burkholderiales bacterium. Classification (GTDB taxonomy): domain Bacteria; phylum Pseudomonadota; class Gammaproteobacteria; order Burkholderiales; family Burkholderiaceae_C; genus Limnohabitans. The sequence continues at coordinate 11,438 of CANBTT010000015.1, forward strand.
TTTGATCGAATTCAAAACATTGAAAACGAAAAAAACCTCAACTGGATCAAGAGTTAATTCCCCAAAACCACACAAGGAAACACCCATGTTTAAACAGTTCAAACCCCTTGCAAGCGCCCTCGTGGCCTTGGGTCTTTTATCATCGTTTGCGCTTCAAAGCGCTTTTGCAGCCAAAGCAGAAGCCCCACAATCGTCGAACATGCGGCTCGTGGGCTTTAGCGATCTTCAAGGTCGAACCGCTTACCAGCCCACCATTCAAAAACAGGGCAACCGATGGATCGCTTATGTGGGCCACCATGGTGACAAAAAAGTCAACTCACTGAACAACAAACTTGAAGACAACGGCACGTCCATCATCGACGTGACGGACCCCAAGCATCCCCAGTACCTGGCCCACTTGCCAGGTGAAGAGGGCAAGGCCGAGCAAGGGGGTGCACAGATGGTGCGCATTTGCAGTGGTGCAAGCCTTCCTAAAGGGGATAAAAGCAAGTTCTACATGTTGCGTGTCTTTGGCAACCAAGCCCACGAAGTCTGGGACGTGACTGAGCCGGCCAAGCCTTCTCTCATCACCACCATCGGCAAAGGCCTCAAAGGCACACACAAAAACTTCTGGGAGTGCGACACCGGCATTGCGTTCTTGGTCTCTGGCAACCCTCAGTGGCGCACCAACCGCATGACACAAATTTACGATCTTTCAGATCCCGCCAAGCCCGTGTTCATCCGTGACTTTGGCCTCGTTGGCCAACAACCTGGTGCGGGTGGACCTGTCCCGATCTCACTGCACGGTCCCATCTCGACCGGCCCCAAAGGCAACCGCGTCTTCTTTGGCTACGGCACCAACACAGAGGGTGTTTTACAAATCGTTGACCGCGATAAGTTGCTCAACGGCCCCAAGGAGCCAACGCCCGAGAATTTGCTCTACCCACAAGTCTCAAGGCTCGATCTGCCACCCATGCACGGTGCACACACGGTGTTTCCGATGTTTGGCGTAGACATTCCAGAATTCGCCCACAACTACTTGGGTCGCGTGCGCGACTTCATTGTGGTCACCGATGAGGCGATTCAAAAGGAGTGTCTTGAGGGGCGTCAAATGGTCTGGTTTGTTGACATCACCACCGAGACCAAACCTTTTGGTGTCGCCAGCTGGACAGTGCCTGAGACAAAAGAAAACTTTTGTGCAAAGGGTGGGCGTTTTGGCACCCATTCGTCCAATGAAAACATGACGCCTATTTATTACAAAAAAATCATGTTCTTTGCACACTTCAACGCTGGCGTCAGAGCCCTGGATGTGCGCAACCCGATGAATCCAAAAGAAATCGCTTTCTACATTCCTCCTGCCAACGCCAACACGGTTGCCCTGTTGGCGCCTCCCGGCATGGAAGCGCCCTTGCCTTTTACAGAAGCGTCCAAAAAACGCGCCATTCAAACCAACAATGTTGAAGTCGATGAGCGAGGACTCATCTACATCGTGGACCGCGCCAACTCAGGCATGCATATTTTGGAGTTGACGGGCTCTGCCAGAGGCCTTGCAGACTGGTCTCAAGTTCAAAAATAAGTCTTGCGCCTTCATCTCACGAGTGGTCTTGAGCAATTGAGACCACTTTTTTTTGTTTGCACCATCGCATTTCTTTGGCCTCATCAAGATCAAACTGCAGCATGAACGCACAGCGTATATTTTTTCACATCCGACGAGCCTCCCTTCTTGGCGCTGCAATTTTTTGCTGTGCCAGCGCTTTGACCCAAGAAAACAAGAGCGCCCAACTGCCCTCCAAACAAGAGCGCTCAAGCAAGCCCATGGAGCCTGAGAGCGTGCGCTTGGAGTTGACGATTCCGAGCGACGCCCACTCGAACAAAACGGTCGTTTTTAAAGTGCCACAGAATGCCTCGGTCAGCCTGCAAGTCAAAAGTGAGCGCGCTGGAGAGCTTCACATCCATGCCTACCGCTTGAGCCTGACACTCAAGGACCAAGACACCCAGAGTTTGAAGTTCGAGGCCAAAGCGTCGGGAAAATTCAACATCGAATGGCACCCAAAACCGTCCACCAACAAGGACCCCAAGCAAGAGGCGCATGAACATGCGCACGCGCATTCGCATGCCGCGCCCCTTGCCAGCCTAGAAGTCCAACCGCTTTAAGTCACGGATCAAACCATGCCCTTCAAAACGCCTTTGGGCAGACCCTTTTTTGCGCTGTTGATCGCCTCTCTGATGGGCCATGGCGGCCCCCTCTTTGCACATGGTTTTGGTGAACGCTATGACTTACCCGTGCCCATGCATTGGGTGATTGTGGCGGCCTCTTGGGTTGTTGCGGCCAGTTTTTTGATCACGCCTTTTTTTAAATCCGACGTCAAAACAAGTGCCCATTTCAATTTGAACTTGGACGCTTCGATCGCAGCCTTTCAAGCCCCCCCTTTGCATGCATGGCCCAAGCGCCTGCTCATGGGGGCCTCATGCGCCTTGTTGCTGCTGAGTTGGAGTTGTGCGACTTTCGGCACAGAAGATGCCTTGATGAATTTCGCACCCACTTTCATATGGATCGTTTGGTGGCTAGGGCTGTCGTTTGCTTGCATGGTGTTTGGTAACTTTTGGCCACACATTGACCCTTGGATGGGGTTTTATCTTTTCGCAAAATTTGTCAAAGATTGGCTCAGCTCTTTTGGCCACTCGCCGCAGCCCAAAGCCAGCACGGTCCCTTTTTTGAAGTGGCCAAAGGGTCTTGGACGTTGGCCTGCATGCGCCACCCTCTTGATCTGGTGTGGGCTTGAGATTGTTTACCCCATCGCCGCCATGCCTCACCGATTGGGCCTTTTCATTGCGCTGTACAGCACTTACATGTGGCTTGGCATGCTGTGCTTTGGCGCCGCGCAATGGAGAGCCCAGGCAGATGGTTTCTTCTTGTGCTTTGAGCTCATGGGGCAAACTCGCCAGATGATTTTGAACAGCATGGGGTCTGCTCTCCATCCAGAACCCGCACAAAGGTTCGCGCTCACAACCCTCACACCTCCAAAGAACACGCCCAAGCAAGCAAGGGATCCATTGAGCACCATTGCGCTTGTGATTGCCATGTTCACCAGTGTTTTATTTGATGGACTCCATGCGGGTCCTGCTTGGCTGGTGTTTGAAAAATTCTCCTCTCACTTGCCCTTTTTAAAGCAAGATCTGAATGGCTTTCTCACAGGGACCATGGGGCTTATCATGCTGTGGTTGATCTTGTTGTTGGTGTTCACCTTGGTTTGCGCGCTGACCCTTCGTCTTTTTTTGTTGGTGCCTCAATACAAACGCTTTCAAGCCCAACTGAACTTCAGCACCCTTGGGCTGGCGTGCTCATTTCTTGCCAGCTTGTTGCCCATCGCAATGGCTTATTTGATTGCACATAATTTTTCCGCCTTTTTTATCCAGGGGCAAAACATCATCGCTTTGGCCTCTGATCCATTTGGGTGGGGCTGGAATCTTCTTGGTACAGCCCACTTTTACCCAGACATCACTTTGATCGATGCCAAGCTCACTTGGTATGTCGCCACAATCTCCATTGTCACCGGACACGTGGTCTCGGTGCTCATGGCTCACAGAGTGGCTTGTCATTACAGTGAACAACTGCACGCGTTGAGCTTCAAGGCCATGCTGGAGGACCCCACGCTTGAGTTCGAGGTGACCACGATCAAGCCTTGGATATTGAACATCCCCATGACGCTTGTGATGATGGGCTTGACAGCCATGAGTTTGTCCATCATTGCTGAACCCTTGACCAACTCACTGAGCGCTTGAGCAGGCACCTGTTGTGCATGCATGCCCCAGAGATTCGGTTCAACTCAATGCGAGCCATTGGCCCAAGGGGCTGAGCAACTCTGCCGCCTGCCTAGTCCAAGGGCCGCAAGCCTTGAGCGGCGATCAGCGCTCTGGCCTGCGGGCCTTTGAGCCAAGTCATCAGCGCTTTCATCGTTGCTGTATCAGGCTCTTTGATCCAAAGGGCGTAGCGAGTTGTTAGCTCAAAGCCTTGCGGAAAAGGGCCCACCAAGGTCTTGGGTGCGGCTTGGACGATCTCGCTGACTTGTGTCACACCCAAGTCAACATCGCCATCCTTGACCCATTGCATGGTTTGAAGGCCTTCTCGGGCCTTTTTGGCCTTGGCCAAAACCTCTTGCTCAATGCCGAGCTCACGAATGACTTTTACAAAATGCAAGCCCACCGTTGCACCTCGCTCCGGATCAGAAAACGCGATGCTTTTGACCCTCAGCAGCAAGGCCTTCAGATCCTCCTTGGTGTTGATCACAGGACGGGGTTCTAAATGGGAGGCAATGCCCGCCATGGTCGCGGCAAAAGGGATCATTTGGCCCTCTTTCAAGTCCCCCTTGCGCTTGGACTCTTCGATGCGCTCTTGCGTGGTGATCAAGATCTTTGCCAGTGGATCGGCCAAGTACTGTGCTTGGGCAGCACCCGCTGTATCGAAATGCAATTCAAAATGGCTGCCCGATTGTTTTGAAAAGATCTCCAAGATGTTTTCTATGGGGCTTTTGACACCCGCTGCCGCATAAAGGGCCATGGGTTGTGCATGGGCACTGTGAAGTGCAGCCGTGATGAGCAACACCATTGTCCAGAGTAATTTTTTCATTGAGGGCCTTCTTTGTTATGAACACGCAAACGTCTGTGCACTCGATTATTTCACCAAAAACAACTTGGCCCAAAGTTGCGCCCACTTGTCCGCCTCTTCCACCACCACAGACGGCTCGGTGAGCACGAAGTTGAAATTGTTGAGCTCGGATTTGATGAGTTTACTGGCGGGCGGGCGCCCCATGTTGCTCAGCATTTGTTGCGCTTCAGGAGACAGGAGATAGTCCGCAAAGAGCAAGGCGCTGTAAGGATGGGGGGCATTTTTCATCAAGGCAATGCCTTGAGGTCTGGCCAAGGTGGGCTCTATGGGGACCCAGTCAATGGCCGCCCCTCGCTGTTTGAGAGATTGCGCATTGGCGTTGTAAATCGTCAAGCCCACAGGTATTTCTCCCGAAGCCACCATTTGTGCGAGCAAAATATGGCCCTTTCTCACATCGGGTTTCATCTCGGAGAGCTTCTTAAAAAAGGCGCTGCCCCGAGTCTCACCAAGGGCATTCATCAAGCCACCCATCCACTCCGCATCCGTCGCTTCAAGGCCCAATTTGTCTTTCCACTTTGGATTCAAAAACCCCTCCAAATGATTGGGCAACTCTTCTTTGCGAATTTTTTGCGTGTTGTAGGCCACCACAAAGAAGTTCAAACGGTCTGGCATCCACAAGCGGTGTTTGGGAATCATCGTCTGTGGCAAATCGGCTTGATGGGGACTGAAGAACTCCAAGAACATGCGCTCCTTGGCCAAAATTTCCATCTCCGGCCCATTGGTCTCGATGACATCGGCAGAAAATCGCTTGGCCCGCCCCTCGTTGAGAACCCTTTGCAAGACACCCTCGCTCAGTCCTCGCCAGATGTCCACATGCACGCCGTATTTGCGCTCGAATTCTTTGATCAAGGGTGTGGCCTCACTGGGGGCGAGAGAAGTGTACAAGGTCAAGCTGCCTTCCCTTTTGGCCCGCTCCATCAACCAAGCCAAGCGATCGGGCGCTTTGTAGCTGAATATCTGCTCATTGCTCAGGATCCCTTGGGCGTGCGCATTTGACAACAGGCTGCCCAAGATCAACAAGAGACTCAGGGTGAGCGTGCTCAAGCATGGCGGCCTCTTCAGTCCAAACCGACTGCGTTCTTGCGGCTTCATGCACAGCGTGCAGGAGGCATACTTTTGCGCTTTTAGCATTTCAATCCCTTGTCTTTGAGAGGTTCAAAAACTCAAAAAGTCCACGAGTCCAATGCGCCGACCAAGGCACGCGTCAAATCAGGATCAGAGCTTGCATGACCGGCTTGCCTGATCAGTTGGAATTGGCATGCCTTGAGCACTTGGCTCAATTTCCAGGCGGTTTGTGCAGGCGTGACTGCATCAAATTGACCTTGAACGATGTCGCAAGGGATGGAGGCGATGGTCGGCATCTGGTCCCACAGTTGGCTGCCCTTCAGCACGGGGTCGTGCAAGAACAAATGACATGAAATCAAAGCCATCTCAAAATTGCGCAGGTGCTCCATCGATGCAAGGCTTGGCACCCCTTGCAAACTCATGATGGACTGCTCCCAAAGCCCCCAGGCAAGCGCCGCTCGCTCTTGAACAGTTGGCGTCCCATGGCGTAGTGCTTGGTAAAAAACACCCAAAATGTCTTGCCACTTCAAGTCATCGGGATCCTTTGCCTCATCAAACTTGTCTAGGACAGCGCCGGATGGGGTTCCACTCAAGCCGCAAGCACTTCTCAAAGCCCTAAAGTGAGCAAGAAACACTTGCCACTCCACGGGGAACATCTGTGCAGCACCCTTGGGCGAGTACAGCCAATTGATTTCGCTGGACGCGGAGGTGAAGACGCCTCTGAGCAGCATTCTGTTGACCCTTGAGGGGTGTGCCTGCGCATACGCCAAGGCCATTGTGGTTCCCCAAGAGCCGCCAAAAATACTCCAGCGATCGATCTTTAAGTGCGCTCTTAAGGCCTCCATGTCGCCTAGCATGTTCACAAAGCTCAAGTGTTCCAGCATGGTTTCTCGATCTTCTGGGCCAAGCGCATGCTCGGCAGAGCGCGCGCAACCACGTTGATCCCACAAAATCACTCGGTATTTGTTCAAATCAAAGAAGCGCCGCTGCATGGCAGAGCATCCCGCGCCCGGTCCTCCGTGGAGCATCACGATGGGTTCACCCACAGGGTTGCCCACACTTTCCCAATAAATTTTTTGACCGTGAGAACGGTTTAATAAACCATGTTCATCGGGGACAGCTGGAGGGTAAAGCATCTGGGGCCCAAGTGTTAATGCATTGTGAACTTACTGGAATCCCGTTTTGCCCAAACCCGACGTCACAGGAAAGACCAAGGACTTGATGACCACTGGCACAGCGCCAGAGGTCTCCAGCATAGCGCCAATGTCGACAAAGTCCAACTCTGAGAGGGTCACGCCGTCCACAGAAATCACGGGCACACCCACTTTGATCTCCTCTTGACAATGAATCCCAATCAAGCCCGCACAGTCGGCCTCACCAATCAACATCAAAGGATGCCCATTGGCAATCAGGTCCTCAAACCCCTTTGCAACCCCTTTGCAAAAGTCATCCAGTCTTTTAAAGCTTGCACTGCCCTCCCATTTGTAACACAAGGCCACGGGACTTTGTGCACTCGCGAGATCGAGTCGCTTTAAAGCTCTTTTGATTTCTTTTGAAATCTCTTGGCTGCTCAGCACCTCCTCAGACAGGCGCAATTTAGGCGCCACCACGGGCACATTCCTGAGGGGCAAGGTGTCTTTGGGTTCCACAAAAATGGTGCTGCCTGAGACTTGAACGGTGTATTGTGAAGCCCCCACAACGGTTGCACGGATGCCTTGCTCGGGTGTTTGCAACTCAATGGCAGGCCAATGGGTTTGCAAGGCCGAGGTGATGGCCTGCGCGAGCTCTGCGCCCAAGTCATCGTAGTGCTTTGATTGCCTGTTGTAGATGTACTCAGACACGCCACCCGAGAAGGTCAACACTTGAGGGGCCTCTTGATGTGTCAACGCATCCAGCCTCAGCAAGGCCCGGGTCGTCTCGCTCAAAGAAGAGGCGTTGGCCACCTCAATGATTTTTTGCGCCATGCGTTGCACCAGTTGCTTTTTGTCATTGGGCGCAATGGCTTGCCCCATTTTGATCTCGAACCCGCACTCTTTTGCAAGCAGTTTAGCGGCCTCTTCAACCCGGCAGACCAGGCCCTGTTGATCAAAGGCCACGATTCTGGCGCCAACATCCAAAGCGGTGATGTCCACGACTTCACCGCTCTTGCAGATCGCCATTTTGGTGGTGCCGCCCCCAATATCGACATTCATCACCGTTTTGTTCAAGCGAATCGACAAGGCGGCAGCACCTGAGCCAAACGCGGCCAAGGTGGTCTCAAGCGCATCGCCCGCACTCACTGAAACAAATTTGCCTGCTTCCTTTGCAAAGAGCTCTCCAATCACCCGGGCGTTGCTTCTTCTCACCGCCACACCGGTCAAGATCAAGGCACCCGTGTCAATTTTTTCAGAGGTGATGCCTGCATTGTCATATTGCGTTTGAATGAATTCACCCAACTTGACACCATCAATGCTTTGATTGTCTGCATAGGGTGTCAAGAGCACATCGGACTCGTGCAAAACCACTCGTTCACTCACGATGTAACGGTTATCGAGCCTCTCCATGACCAAGCGAGAAAACACCAAGTGAGAGGTGGAGGAACCGATGTCCACACCAACACTCACCAAAACGATTTCGTCCTCTTCTTCCAGGGAACGCTTGATGTTGGAGAAAAATACCCGGCCTCCTGCCGACTCCTCGCTCATTTTTTCAAGATCTTTGACAAGCCTTCTGGCACCTCGTACCACTCTGGCTTCATGCGGTCTTCAACACCGTTTTGCTTCAACAAGGCTTGGTACTCTTGTCGAATGTGCGGGTCTTCCATCCAGTAAGGAATGGCGGTGCCCCCCTCTTCAGTGAGTTCTTGTGCGGTGTAGTCGGTGTGTTTTTCTCCTGGCGCACCCGGGTCTCGTCCCGGGTTGTGCGGCCCAAACCATGCGGTCAAGCGCAAAGACTCTTTGCCTGCGCTGAAGTGCTGGTGGTACCAGCGTGCGCCCCCTGGTGCCGCAGAGACAAGCCCCACGGGCTCGTAGTCAATGCGTTTGACCTTGTCGGCTTTGCCGTCTTTCCAGGGCGTTTCGCCCTCTTTCTCCGGCCACGTGTAGGTGTAGCCCTTGCCGTTCAAGCAAATGAGCACGGCCGCTGAGGTGTGCGCATGCGCTTTGGAGTAGCGCCCGTTCTCGTGTTGACCAATCCAAAAGTAAAAACAATTGTTGGTCATGAAGGGCTCAATGCGGCGGTAGCCAGGCGATCTGCGGTTGTCTAGCGGCAGCTCACAATTGACCACATCGGGGATGAAATTCGTGCGCCTCATGGCCAAGCCCCTGACAGGATCGGGCTCGATGTCGTCTTTGGCGTGAAAGAAGTCGTCCGCACCACTGAAGCGGTCCTTGAAGACAAAGGGGTTGTTGTAGACCGCCTCCTTGTTTTGCAGCATGTTGAGCACATTGGGCGCCGTTGTCCCGCCCAAGAGCAAGGCCCCGCCTGAGGTCGCATTCACAATGCGGTGCCAAGCGTTCATTGGAATGGAGAACATCGAGCCCTTTTGCCACTCAAAGACGTGCTTCTTGGTGTCACCCTCTTGCCAAACCTCGGTGCTGCCCCGGCCCTCGACCACGAGATAGATTTCTTCGTACATGTGTTTCTCAGGGTGCAAGGCGCCCGCTGGCGAGACCTCGACCACGTGACAACCCCATTTGGTCTCGGTGCCGTAGAGCTGAATGTAGTGACCCTTGCCGCCGGTTCTCTTCCACGGCATCAGGGGCAAGTTTTGCACCTTGCTGATGCCCACTCCGCGAAAGACAGGAATGCCCTCCTCTTGCATGAAGGCGTCATAAGGCGTGGGCTGCTTTTTGAACTCACCAAATCCGGCTTTTTTATGGCCCGCGGGCTCGTGCCAGTGGCTGGTGTCTTTGTCGTGGGGCATGAAGTTTCTTAGAGGGGTTTGAACAATCTGAGCGGCAGGGGGTGAACATTGCACCCGCGTTGTGGCATGCAAGAACTACCTTCTGCCATCATAAATTTTGTCTTTTGAAGGGTCAATCAGGGCAATCCTCAATGAGGCATGCCTTGTAGAAAACAGGGCTCCTTGCTTCAAAGAGCGCCCTTGCGATGGATGCCCCGCGCGGTGAATGCGCAACACGTTGTCAACGCGCAACTTCACAATCATTTACGGGAAAACACGAATTTTTCTTGCTTTCTAAATTGAGCTTAATCACAAATTGTTGCCTGATGTGGAACGTGTTTTTCGCATCAAGGAACAAACAAAATTTACAACAATCAATTGGAGTCGCTTATGAAATTTTCTCGCTGCGCAGTTGCTGTTGCAACGCTCACACTCGCTGGCCTTGCTCAACAAGCGCAAGCCATCCAAGTCATTGGTGACAATCTTGAGGTCTATGGAACGCTTTACCCTGAGCTGAACAACACCTCCTACAGTGCAAGCTCTCCAACCGGCACACCCATGAGTTCCATGACCAAAGGCTTGGTCACGCCTGGCACCGGCACAGCAGCAGCAGGCGCGATCTCCAAAGATCAAACCAACTGGTCCCAATCCTACATTGGCGTGAAGGGCTCAAAATCTTTCGGGGATGTGAAAATTGGCTACGACTTCCAAGGTGTGATCGCCCCCAACAAGACCCTTGACTCTTCCATTGCAACCGGTGGACAGCAAAGTTTGTTTGGTGACATGCGAGACGCCTTTGTGTCGATTGGACACACCAGCATTGGCACCTTTCAGTTCGGTCAAATGGACACGATCTACAAAGAGTACGGTGACCGTGTTCGCATGCTTGATGTGAGCTCAAGCAACTTCACCTCCACGTCTGGGGTGCTCTCAGGCGTGGGCTGGAAAGGTGCAACTGGCGCTGGAACCACCTCCTTCAACACACGCATTGGCAGCCAAATTCGTTGGGAAAGCCCTGTTTACAACAACTTCAATGCTGGCATCACGGTTCGCAAAGACCCCAACCGCACGGCCACACAAGACACCTCTTTGTCTGCCGCCGCTTTGCGTTGGACCAAAGACAACTATTACGTCTCCATTCAACAAGAGACGCACAACAATTACCACGCATTCAGTGGCACGGGTTTAACGGCCTTGTCTGCAACGAGCATTTACAACTTGGCCACAGCCAACTCCAAAGACACTGGACAGCGTTTGTCCTTGGGCTACACAAGAGGCAACTGGCGTCTAGGCGCTGACTTTGCAACGCTCAAATACACGGAAGAAGCCTCTTCAGCGGGCAAATTCTCTTCTTACAAAACCAACACCTACCAATTCAGTGCGGACTACGCTGCCAACGCCCAGTGGAATTTGGCCGCCAACATTGCAAGTGGTGCGGCCGGCAGTTGTGAAGTCTTGGGTGGCGGCACTTGCTCGACCGTTGGCCAAGGCGGCACCTTGCTCTCTTTGGGCGCAAAGTACAACTTTGACAAGAACATTGGTATCTTTGCCATGTACGCCTTGAACAGAGCCAATGGCAGCGCAACCTTTGCCAGCAGCGCCATTGGCGGCAACACGACCAACTTGGGCCTGGGACTGTTGTTGAAGTTCTAATTCCCCATTGTGTGCTTCAAGCAAAGGGTGCCCTCGCGGCACCCTTTTTTTATTTCTGTGCGCTCCAAGCCCCCTTTTGCACATGGGCCCTGCACGGCGGACTGCATCGCCTTGGACGCAAAGCTTGAGAACAGTTCTCCCTTTCTTCACCCTTTTTCTCAATAAGGATTAAACTCTGAGCCAAAGCGACCCTCGCGCCCCTTAGTGTCAGCCCGAGACGCTAAAGCGCCACAGCCACCGAACGCACAGGGTCAACATCCCTCTCCCCTTTTAACACCCCTCACACATCTTGGACTTGCCGCACCATGCACCTCCTCCTCGTCGCATGCCGCTCACTCATCAGAGACATCCGCTCGGGTGAACTCAAGCTTTTGTTTCTTGCCGTCACCTTGGCGGTCACGGCCATGAGCTCGGTCTCGTTTTTGGCTGACCGCTTGGAGCGTGGCTTGGCGCGTGATGCGGCCAAACTACTGGGCGGCGATGTGGTGGTCGCAAGCGACCACGAAACGCCCAAAGAGTTTCTCCATTGGGCTTCAAGCTTGTCACTGCAAAGTGCCCAAACCATCAGCTTCCCAACGATGGCACGCGCGACCAAGGAACAAGGGGGCAACGCCCGCTTGATTGCATTGAAGGCGGTGTCCGATCTCTACCCCTTAAAGGGTTGGGTGCAGTTAAAGACACCCAGCGAGCTGAAAATCCCTCCCCCTGGCACGGCCTGGCTCGATGCACAAGTGCTTGAAAGCCTGGATTTGAACCTGGGCGACACCCTCCTTTTGGGCGACAAGGCCTTGCGCATTGAGGGCGTCATCGACAATGAGCCAGACCGAGGTGCGGGCTTCATGAATTTTGCACCACGGGTGATGATCAACGCCAAAGATTTGGAAGCCACCCACCTGGTTCAACCAGCCAGCAGGATCAATTGGAGACTGGCGGTGACGGGCCCGGCTTTGAGCGTAAGCACATTTCAAGACCGAGTGAGCGCACACATTTCGAGCGCCAAGCTCAGAGGCGTTCGGATCGAAACACTCAAAGAGGGGCGACCCGAGATGCGAGTGACCCTTGAGCGCGCTTCCGAATTTTTGCATTTGGTGGCGCTTTTGTGCGCCTTGCTTTGCGCTGTGGCGGTGGCGTTGGCGGCTCGGGGTTTTGCGCAAAAGAGAACGGATGAATGCGCCATGTACCGTGTGCTGGGTCAAAGCCAAAGGAGCATAGAGCTAGGCTTTTTGTTTGAGTTTTTTACAGTGGGACTGTCTGCAAGCTTGCTGGGCGCGGCGCTCGGGTACAGCATCCATTTGGGTTTTGTGCATTTGCTGAGCGGCCTCTTGAACACGGACTTGCCAACGCCCTCTTGGCGCCCCATGTTGCAAGGCATGGGCATTGGTGCCACCTTGCTCTTGGCCTTTGGTTGGCCACCCATCATGCAACTGGCCAAAGTGCCCGCCCTTCGCGTGATCAGACGAGATCTTGGCGCGCAAAAGGGCAACGCCATGGGCGTCTTTGGCGCGGGGCTTCTTGGATTTTCTGCACTTTTGATCTCCTTCAGTGAGAACATCAAATTGGGCTTGATGGTCGTGGGTGGTTTTTTTGGTGCCCTGCTCTTTTTTGCGTTGATCACCTTTTTGATTTTGCGCATGATCAGGCGACTTCTACTGGCCAGGCCCTGGCCCATTTGGCTGAACTTGGCTTTGAAACAAATGTGTGCCAGACCCTTTTACACGGTGGTCCAAGTCAGCGCCTTGTCAACGGGGCTGTTGGCCATCACCCTCCTGATTCTTTTGCGAACCGATCTGATCAGCAGTTGGCAAGACAGCTCACCACAAAATGCCCCCAACCGTTTTGTGATCAACATCATGCCTGAGCAAGGGGATGCCTTCAAAGATGCGTTGAAGGAAAATGGCGTCAACACCTTTGATTGGTACCCCATGATCCGGGGACGCTTGGTGGCCGTGAACAACAAGCCTGTATCCAGTGAAAACTTCTCCGACGAACAAGCCAAGCGCATGGTCGACCGGGAATTCAATTTGTCCTTCAGCGCCCAGGCCCCTCTTCACAACCGCATTGTGGGCGGGCAGTGGACGCCCTTTGAAGAGAACGCTTTGAGCATTGAACAAAACATTGCCAAAACCCTTGGACTGCAGTTGGGCGACCATTTGCGCTTTGACATGGCAGGGGTTCAAAAAGAGGCCCGCATCACCTCCATTCGACAACTCAATTGGACCTCCATGCGTGCCAATTTCTTTGTCATGTATCCACAAGACCGAATGGACAGCTTCCCAAGCACTTACATTGCGGCCTTTAGAGCCCCCGCACACAAGGGCTTTGACAATGCGCTGCTTCAAGCATTTCCCAACATCACCAATGTGGACATGAGCAGCACGGTGAGCCAGGTCCAATCGGTTTTGGCGCAAGTCATCGCGGCCATCCAAGGCCTCTTTGCGTTCACGCTTTGTGCTGGCATGGTGGTGCTTTTTGCCTCCATCACCTTGACACGACAAGAGCGCTTGAGTGACCACGCCATACTCAGAGCCTTGGGTGCCAAGCAGTCTCTCTTGGTCAAGGTGCAACGCACCGAGCTCTTGGGGATTGGGGCCATCGCAGGCACCTTGTCGAGCACAGTGGCTTGGTTGCTTGGGGGCGCATTGGCCAGGTACGTGTTTGAATTTGCTTGGAACCCCAATCCTTTTTTGATTTTGATTGCTTGCGCAACGGGTGCATTGCTTGCTTGGATCTGCGGGAGTTGGGGACTCAGAGGTGTGCTGCAAAGACCGGTGATCGATACGCTTCGTAGCGTTGCTCAATCTTGAGCAGCGATTGAGCCGAAGTGAGCCCAGGGCCTCTTTTGCGCAAAGTTTGAGCCAGCTCAAGACTTGCCCTAGAGATTGCACTAAACTTCTGGCATGCAACTCCCCCCAACACAGCAAGCTTGGGCAGCCCCCTAGCCGATGCCCCATGAACGACACTGAACACCCCTCTAGCGATGCCCCCCAAGAGCCCTCGCCCACACCCACGCCTTACGCGCTAATCGGTGGAGACGCTGGACTGCAAGCGGTCACCGCGAAGTTTTATGCGCTGATGGACACCCAGCCCAACTACAAAGAACTGCGTGCCGTTCATGGCCCTGATTTAGGCCGTGCCCAAGAGCGGCTTTATTGGTTTTTAAGTGGTTGGCTAGGAGGCCCGGCTTTGTACATTGAAAAAGTAGGACACCCCATGCTCAGGGCACGCCACTTGCCCTTTCCCATTGGTGAGACCGAGCGCGACCAATGGGTCACTTGTATGTACGAGGCCATGGTGCTTGAAGGCATCGATGAAGCAACGAGGGACCATTTGGCCCCTCATTTTTACAAAACCGCGGACTGGATGCGCAACAAGCCAGAAACACCAGCGCCCTGAGTTGGGCCAGGTCCCACCAAGCTCAGTTCGACCCTTTGAGGAGCACCACCAGGGCCCCAGCGCCCCCTTGATCGGCTTTGGCCTGAACAAAGGCGAGAACCTCATTTTTTTGAATCAACCACGCGAGTGCCTTTGCTTTGAGCACGGGGGTCTTGCCAGGAGAGCCCAGTCCTTTGCCGTGGATGACGCGCACGCAGCGCCAGCCCATCTTCATGGCGTCTCGGATGAATTGCCCCAAGCTCTCGCGGGCCTCATCGCGCCTGAGACCGTGCAAATCAATTTCTGACTGGATGGTCCAGCCTCCCGTTCTGAGCTTTTTGGTGACATCAAGACCAATCCCTGGGCGTCGAAAGCTCAATTGATCGTCCACATCCAAGAGAGTGGTTGCGTCAAATTCATCGCTCAAGCTTTCGCGCAAGACGGCTTGGTCGTCCAATTTTTGTTGATAAGCGAGCGGCTTGGGGCTTTGAACTTGCAAGGGTGCACGGGGAATGTGGGCAATGGGCTTGACCACACCCACCGCTCGGGAAAACAAGTTTTTCTCGGCCTCCGCCTTTTTTCTTTGGGCCTCAAGTTCTTGGGCCAGTTGTCTTTGCCTTTGAAGCTCAAGTTCAAGATCGATCTTGAGTTGAGCCAGGTCTTTGAAGGATTTAGATTTCACTGGTGGCGGGTCCAAGGGAAAAAAGAGGCTTACAAGGCAAAATTGGGCACTTGGCCAAATTCCCAAGTCTGAATCTTAACTTTTTTCTGTGATTGTCAAATTCTTTGTGTTCGATGGCCTCAAGAAGCCCTTGTCATGGGAAAATATTCAATCATCTTTGTCCAGGTGCTTGGACACGACACCGCTTTTGGAACTCCTTTATGTCAATACCCAAAATTGAACGCGACTCCTTTGTCACACTGCATTACCGGCTAGCAGGGCCCCATGGTGACTTGATCAACACCTTCACCGACAAGCCTGCCACCTTGACCCTGGGATCTAGTGAGTTGTCACCCGCACTCGAACACGCCTTGCTCGGTCTTGAAGAGGGCACCCACACCACGCTTGAAATCGCAGTGGGTGAGGCCTTTGGTCCAAGGAACCCAGAGATGCTGCAGTGGGTCAAGCATGCCTTGCTCGCGCAATTGAGCGAACCCACGCAGGTCTACCAAACCGGGGACGTGGTTCAATTTCCAACCCCCAAGGGGGACGGTCAGTATGCAGGCACGGTGATTGAACGCAGTGACAGTGCGGTGCTGTTTGACTTCAACCACCCCTTGGCTGGTCAAGCGGTGACCTTTGAGGTCCAAATCCTGGGGGTGCTTTGATGCCAAGCACCCATCTTGACCGAGAAATCCTCCTTGCCGAGCCCAGGGGCTTTTGCGCGGGTGTTGACCGAGCGATTGAAATCGTTCAACGCGCTTTGGACAAGTTTGGCGCACCCATCTATGTGCGCCATGAGATCGTGCACAACACGTATGTGGTCAATGATTTGAAATCCAAAGGCGCCGTGTTCATTGAGGACTTGAAGGATGTGCCACCAGGCGCAACTTTGGTGTTCAGTGCACACGGTGTGCCCAAAGCGGTTGAACAGCAAGCCCAAGCCCTGGGCTTCAGGGTCTTTGACGCCACTTGTCCCTTGGTGACCAAAGTCCATGTGGAGGTCGCCAAATTGGCCAAACTCGGTTATGAGTTCATCATGATTGGGCACAAAGGACACCCTGAGGTCGAGGCCACCATGGGCCAACTCTCCTCAGGCATTCACCTTGTAGAGGAGGCGGCCGATGTGGCCCATGTGCGCCCCTCACAAACCGAGAAACTGGCCGTCGTCACTCAGACCACTTTGTCCATGGACGATGCGGCTGAAATCTCGGCGGCGGTCTTGGCGCGCTTTCCCCAAATCAAATCGCCCAAGCAACAAGACATTTGCTACGCCACACAGAACCGTCAAGATGCCGTGAAGTTCATGAGCCCCCAAGTCGATTTGGTCATCGTGGTGGGCTCACCTTCCAGCTCCAACAGCAACCGCCTCAGAGACGTTTCAGCCAAATTTGGCACCCCCAGCTACATGGTCGATGATGCCTCAGAAATTCAGGCCGAGTGGTTTGAAGGCAAAGCCAAAGTGGGCCTGACAGCGGGCGCTTCGGCCCCAGATGTTTTGGTCCAAGACGTCATCGCTAAAATCAGAGAATTGGGGGCGGTGAGTGTCAGGCAACTTGATGGGCAACAAGAGACCATCAAATTTCCATTGCCCAAAGGGCTCAAGCCCGATGCCTGATCATGACACCCTCTGTCTTTTTTATAAAAAAATTTAAACCCTTATGTTAGACATCAACCAACTCCGACGCGAACTTGACACCGTCATTGCTCGACTTGAGACGCGCAAGTCCCCTCAGCCCTTTTTATCGGTCTCGCAGTACCAAACACTAGAGAACGAGAGAAAGACCATTCAAACGCGCACGGAGCTCTTGCAGTCCCAAAGAAACGCCTTGTCAAAACAAATTGGACAATTGAAATCCAAGGGCGAAAACACCGACAGCATCATGCAGCAAGTCTCTGACATGAAGGCCGAACTGGAGACTTCTGCCGCGCGCCTCGAGCTCATCCAAGAGGAGCTCGAGGCGCTCTTGAGTGCAGTGCCCAATTTGCCCCATGCAAGCGTGCCCGTTGGACACGATGAAAGCGGCAATGTGGAGGTCAAGCGCTGGAGCCCCTCAGGCCAAGAGCCCACAGCGCTTGGCTTTGCAGCCAAGGACCACGTGGAGCTGGGAGAGGCCTTTGGCTTGGATTTTGAAATGGGCGTCAAACTCACGGGCTCACGCTTTACCGTCATGAAGGGTCCCATCGCTCGGTTGCACCGAGCGCTTGCGCAGTTCATGCTTGACACGCAAACCCAAGAGCACGGCTACACCGAGTGCTACACCCCCTACATCGTCAACGCTCAAACACTCAAAGGCACGGGCCAACTGCCCAAATTTGAAGAGGATTTGTTTGCTGCGAAAAAGGGGGGCCAAGGCGAAGACAAGAATAGCGCCGACAGCGCCGCCCCCAGTGCAGCACAGTTGGATGCACAGTCTCTATACTTGATCCCCACGAGTGAAGTCACACTCACCAATTTTGTTCGCGATACG
Source organism: Burkholderiales bacterium (assembly GCA_947372465.1). Taxonomy (GTDB): domain Bacteria; phylum Pseudomonadota; class Gammaproteobacteria; order Burkholderiales; family Burkholderiaceae_C; genus Limnohabitans. The sequence goes on from CANBTT010000015.1 coordinate 29,188, forward strand.
GTTTTGAGCGAAAGCGATTTGCCCATCAAACTGACCGCTCACACCCCTTGTTTTCGCTCTGAGGCAGGTGCCCATGGCAGGGACACGAGAGGCATGATCAGGCAGCACCAATTTGACAAGGTCGAGATGGTTCAAATCGTGCACCCTGAGACCAGTTATGAAGCCTTGCAGGAGATGACCACCCACGCTGAGGCGATCCTTCAAAAGCTTGAATTGCCCTACCGTGTGATGTCTCTGTGCACGGGCGACATGGGGTTTGGCGCGGCAAAAACATTTGACCTTGAGGTTTGGTTGCCCGCACAAAACACCTACCGTGAAATCAGCTCCATTTCCAATTGCGAAACCTTTCAAGCGCGTCGACTCCAAGCGCGCTTTAAAAACGGGCAAGGCAAGAATGAACTCGTGCACACCTTGAACGGCTCGGGCCTAGCGGTTGGGCGCACCTTGGTGGCTGTGCTTGAGAATTACCAACAAGCCAATGGCAGCATCGTCGTGCCCACCGTGCTCAGGCCCTATATGAACGGCCTGGCCCTCATTCAATGAGATGCAGGTCTCAAAAAAAAACTCAAAAGTCAAGGAGATGACTGCGGCCCATGAGAATTGACAAATGGCTTTGGGCCGCACGTTTCTTTAAAACCCGCTCTTTGGCCAGTGAAGAGATTCAAAAGGGGCGGGTGAAACTCAACGACGTCCCAGCAAAACCCGCCAAGGAGGTCAAAGTCGGTGACACTTTGCTGGTGCGCCAAGGGAGTTTCTTTAAAACCGTTGTCGTGCAGGGCTTGAACCCCACAAGAGGCTCGGCGAGTGTGGCGCAACTGATGTACACCGAAACCGCACAGAGCATCGAGCAAAGAGCGGCTCAAGCCCTTGCATTCAAAACCTCGCGTGAGCCAGCACTCAGCATTGAGCACGGGCGCCCCACAAAAAAGCAAAGACGCGACATCGATCACGTGCAACACGATTGGAACGATCGCTGGAGCGCGTCGGTCGATTGAGCCTTGCTTGCTGCGCGAAAAGGACGCAAAAAAGCACTCAAACACGCAAGCAAGCGCCATGTGCACGCAGGCCCAGCTTTTCTCGCTTGATGACGAGTTCGCCATAAAGTTGCCCAAGAACAACAACTTACTTTGACTTACTACAGCAAGTTGTTAATATCCTCAACCCGGCGTCGTATTTTGAAAAATTCTCAATGCGGGACGTCAAAGATCATATTAATAATACTTTGGTATTCATGGAGTGATGCGATCATGGCATTTAAAATTTTGGTGACCAGTCAAAAGGGAGGTGTTGGCAAAAGCACCATCGCGGCCAATTTAAGCGCCTACCTTGCCTATCAAATGGGCTTGGCCACCACCTTGATCGACTGGGATCCACACGGCTCTTCGAGCAACTGGCTCAGACGTGCACCCAATGTTGGAGTGCTGGTGCAGCACTTGACCTTGCCCATTGAGATGGGGGGCAACCGCCCCGTGTTTGAAGCGCGGATGCATTTGCGCCGTGCCACCCAAGGCAGTGACATTGTGGTGGCCGATTTGACTTGGACGGACGCGCTTGCTGGCGAATTGATGTTTGAGTTTGACATGGTCTTGGTGCCCACCTCGGTGTCGGAAATTGAGCTCTCAGCGACCTCTGGCTTTTTAAGCAAAAACCGCTGGGTGTTTGATTCAGCCATCGCAAAAGCACCGGCCTTGTTGGTGTGCCCGACCCGTGTCTTGCCCGAGCAGTTGAGTTCGAATATTTTTACCCGACAACGCTTTCCTGTGAGTTTCATGCTGGCGCCTCCCATCCTTGAGTCGCAAACGGCCAGAGAGATGTTCGAGCAAGGCTATTTGATGAACTTGCCCAATGCGTGTGGCGAGTCCTTTCAATCCTTTGCGCAAGCCGTGGTCGCGGCCAAAGACATTCGTTTGAGCATGCTCGCGCAAGAGGCGGCCAACAAGTCGCTCAAAACACAAGTCCTTCCCAAGAGCCCGGCCCTTTTGCAAAGACAAGCAGAACGCACGGTCACCACCCCCTTTCCAAAGGCCATGACACCCGCCTTCAGTGTGGTGCCGCCAACGGCCACGTACTCTGTGCTGGGACGGCACCGCCAAAGAAAAATTCAAGAAGAGAGCGAACAAACCAAAGTGTCCTCTGGCCTGAACATCCCTGAGTTTTTGAAGCGCTTTACAAGGCCATCGACCACCAAGGTTTAATCCTGGTGTGGACCGGCTTACGCTCAACCCCATGGCCCCTTAAGAAGAGCCCCCCTTCACTATGACACCGGATTTGGAAGACATCATGGACCAAGACAAATTTCTTGCTTTCAAAGGCTTAAAGCAGTATTCCCCTGAATCGGGCTGGGAGTCCTTGGGCAGCGAAAGTCATGGCCAAGATCAATTGAGTGCCCAAAGCAGCGACATGCCCCTGGGCGCTCAAACCGTGGGGCCCTATGCCAATCAGCAGTCCCCCATGACAGCGCATGCTCGCATCCAAGATGCAGCCAACAAAATCAGAGCACCCAGAGCACAAGCAGAGGACCCCTTGATCAACGAACTGTTTGATCAATTGAGGCAGCCTGTTGAAGACGAGCTCTCAAGCAGCTGGAAGCTCATTGCCAACAATGTCAATTTGCTCACCCAGCGCATGGACCAACAGCGCTTGCTCAAAGCGCAACTCAAAGCACTCGAAGAAGAGACGCAAACGCTCAGACTTCAAATCCTCACCCACTTGGAGGATGTTCAAAAAACGGCGGACCGCCAACTCTCCGTTGCAAGGCTCAGGGTTGAGGTCTCCAACATGGCCAAGAGCAAACTCTCAGACAAACTGCAAAAGATCTGATCCCCGTCCTTGAACGCTTCTTGGACAAGGGCTTCACATCCAAGTGCTTTAGGCTTGAAATGGGGTGCTGGCTCAAAGCCAATGAAGGTTTAAAAAAATCTGTCTTGGCGCTTGCCAACCCCACACAGCGCATTTTTAAAAAAGCACTGAACACAACCCAAAGGGCTTTATCCCATGCTTGAACGACTCAATCGATACTACCCCATCCGGTTCACGGTTTTCTTCTTGGCACTTGCGGGACTGTGCATTTCTTTGATCAAGTTCTTCTTGTTTTCTCAAGGGGCCATGGAGTTGGTGCTCTTTGTTTTTTTGACAGGCCTTGGGGTGCATGACCTGCAACAAAAGCACCATGCAATTCTTAGGAACTACCCGATCATTGGACACTTGCGCTTCTTGCTGGAGTTCATCCGACCCGAGATCAGGCAGTACTTCATTGAGAGCGAAAACGACGAAACCCCTTTCTCTCGAGCACAGCGCTCCATCGTGTACGAAAGGGCCAAAAACGAATCCGACAAACGCCCCTTTGGCACCCAAGTCAACATCCATGCGTCCGGCTACGAATGGATCACCCACAGCATCTCTCCAAGCAGCATCGCCCACTCAGACTTTCGTGTCAAAGTAGGCGGGGATCAATGCAAACAACCCTATGACATCAGTTTGTTCAATGTGTCGGCCATGAGCTTTGGTGCTTTGAGTGCCAACGCGATCATGGCCTTGAACCAAGGCGCCAAGATGGGCGGTTTTGCCCACGACACAGGAGAAGGCTCGATCTCGCAATACCACCGCGTGCATGGTGGCGACCTCATCTGGGAGGTGGCCTCGGGCTACTTTGGTTGCAGGGACGAGGACGGTCACTTCAGCCCTGAAAAATTCATTGTCAACGCCTTGAGCGATCAGGTCAAAATGATCGAAATCAAGCTCAGTCAAGGTGCCAAACCGGGTCATGGCGGCGTGCTCCTTGGCCCCAAAGTCACCCCAGAGATCGCCAGTGCTCGGGGGGTTCCGGTGTGGACCGATTGCGTCTCCCCCAACAGTCACAGCAAGTTCTCCAACCCCGTGGAGCTCATGGGTTTTATCCAAGAATTAAGAGAATTGTCTCAAGGCAAGCCGGTGGGGTTTAAATTGTGCATCGGTCACCCTTGGGAGTGGTTTGCCATTGCCAAGGCCATGGTGACCACAGGGATTCTTCCCGACTTCATTGTGGTCGATGGCTCTGAAGGCGGCACGGGTGCTGCACCCCTGGAATTCTCAGATCACATGGGCACACCCCTGCAAGAGGGTTTGAGACTGGTGCACAACACCTTGATGGGCCTGAACTTGAGGGGCAAGATCAAATTGGGTGCAAGTGGCAAGATCATCACGGCCTTTGACATGGCAAGGACCTTGGCCCTGGGTGCCGACTGGTGCAACAGTGCGCGCGGCTTCATGTTCTCCATCGGTTGCATCCAAGCACAAACTTGCCACACGGGCAACTGCCCCACAGGTGTCGCAACCCAGGACCCCAAACGCCAAGTGGCCCTGGTGGTCGAGACCAAAGCCGAGCGGGTGAAGAACTTTCACCACAACACCTTGCACGCCTTGCTGGAACTCACTGAAGCAACGGGTTTGAACGACCCCAGTGAATTTGACTTGCACCACTTCATGCGCCGAAAGAATCAAAACCAGTCGCACTCGCTCTCGACTTTGATTGCCAGCATTGAAACGGGTGCCTTGCTCACCAGCAAAGGCTTCAAACAAAGCGACAAGTCTTGGCCTGGTGTGTTCCAAGAGCATTGGTCGCATGCCGTTGAGACGAGTTTTACCGAACAAAAACCAAAGGCGACACCGGTCACAGAAAAGCCCAGCAAAGCGGGGGCGTCAACACCTGCGCTTGACACCCCTCCTGCGAGCTTGATTTAGGGCTTCTTTGAGGCCCTCTCTTTGCACCGAGCTTGATTCACAAAAGCTAAAGCTAAAGCTAAAGCTAAAGCTAAAGCTAAAGCAAACGCAAAAGCAAAAGCAAACGCAAACGTAAATGCAAACAACAAAAGGATCTTCGGATCCTTTTCTTTTGGCCGCAAGAAAACCCGCCAAGGCTCAACACGGTGGCATCAAGCACCCCCAGCGCAAAAACCTTCGAGCAAGCGTCTGCCTGATCGATTAAAACCATTCAGACAAGGCGGCCCGTTACGTCTTGTTACGTCGATTACTGACAAAAGAGGCTAAAGTTTTTTGACTTCGTGATTTAAACTGAATTTCATCCTTTCAAACGCAAGGTTTGATTTATCCATGATCACTGAATCGGACGCAGGCCTGAATACTTGAGGGCTTGCGTCAAAAAATATAAACCTTTTTGCTGGAACACTTTTATGACCACGATCGCATCCGGGAGCTCAAACATCAACGCTTTGATTGCGGGCAATGCCATGGCCGCCGCGAACTCGGCCATTGGGACGTCCACCCAGCGCCTGTCCACCCTCAAGCGCATCAACAGCTCTGCAGACGACCCCTCGGGCATCGGCATGTCCAACACCTTGAATGCAAAAATTCTGGGTTTCGCACAAGCCAATAAAAACATCAACCAAGGCATTGCGATGACACAAATCGTCGACACCTCTTTGAGCAGCATTCAAACCGCCCTGGCCAGCATGCGCACACTTGCCTTGTCTTCTGCCTCAACGGTGTCTGCCAGCACATTGGCCTCCAACCAAGCCGCATTCACACAATACTTGGCTCAAATCAACACCATCACAGCCCAAGCGACTTACAACGGATACAGCTTGATGAGTGGCGCTCTTACCAGCGCGCCGCTACAAGTGGGCGCTGAAGCAGGCAACACCATTGCCTTGAGCCTGCCCACCACCACCACACAAGCTTTGGGTTTGGGCACGCCATTGGCACTGAGCGCCGTGGGCTCAAGCACCAGCGCATTGGCTTATGGGGACTTGGTGCTCAATGGTTATGCGATTGGTGCGAGCTTGGCAGCGTCAGACACCTTGTCTTCCAGCGGCAACGCAGGCAGCGCCATTGCAAAAGCGACGGCGATCAATTTACTCAGCTCTTCAACCAAGGTGACAGCGAGTGTGGGCACCACCACCGTTGGCGGCACAGCCATGAGCGCTTTCCCCGCTGCTGCCACGGCGGGCACTTTTACCTTGAACGGCAAAAGCATTGGCGTGACATTGAGCTCCACGAGCGATTACTCGGTCAACCGCGCAGCTGTGGTCACAGCCATCAATCAAAACACTGGGCTCACCGGTGTGAGCGCAACGGATGGTGGGGACAGCACGCATGGGGTCGTTTTACAAGCAGCGGATGGACGCAACATTGTCTTGGCATTTGCTGATGCCAATATCACGGCCGCCAACACTGGCCTGGGAGCGGCCGGGACCTATGTGGGCTCTTATGCCTTGTACAACAACTCAGGCGGCTCGATTGTGGTGGGCACAACACCAGGCAACACCCTGAGCAATTCCGATTTTGCGATTGGCACTTACAGCACCAATACCGCTCAACTCTCAAGCAAGGCACCTGCGGCTTCGGCCCTGGCGCCCACCGCTTTGAGCAGCAGCGACCTGGTCATCAATGGCCGCAGCATCGTCGGTGCACTCAGCACCGATGACACGGCCACCTTTGCCACGACCACCTCGGTGACCAAGGCGTCCAGCGCCATTGCCACAGCCGCTGCCATCAACAAAAGCACGGCCAACACAGGGGTCACTGCATCAGCCAATGCCAATGTGTTGGTGGGCAGTGGCTTTACAACACCCACGGCCAGTGCGACCTACTCCATGTACTTGAATGGCAGCACCATCAGCTTGGCCTTGAGCACTTCAAGCAGTTTGAGCACCATCGCGGCCGACATCAACACGTATACAGGCAGCACGGGCGTTGTGGCGAGCTCCAACAGTTCTGGGCTCACATTGACGGCCACAGACGGCAGAAGTATTTCTTTGGGGATGGACACCACGGCAGGTGCGACCGCGGTCGGCCTTGCCGGCCTTGGCCTCACGGCGGGCTCCAACACGCAAGCCACCGCTCTTGGCTATATTTCCAGTGTGACCCTCAGTTCCAGCAAGCCCTTCACGCTTGCCAGTGGCAGCGCAGGCAACACGAACTTTGAGAAACTGGGGTTTAAAAATGGCAGCTTTGGTGGCACCACACAAAACCTCAAGCTCACGAGCGCGGATGTGTCCACCAGCTCAGGCGCCACCACGGCTTTGAGCATCATTGACGGCGCGATCTCTCAAGTCTCCGCACTGCAAGGCTACACGGGTGCCATGATCAATCGATTGGGCTATCAAAACACCTTGGCCACAAGCATGGGCACCTACAACTCCTCGGCCAATAGCAACCTGACCAGTGCAGACATAGCGGCCGAGACCACAGCGCTTGCAAAAGCACAAATCATCCAGGCCTCGGCCACGGCCATGCTGGCACAAGCCAATCTTTCCGATCAAGCCGTTTTGAATCTGCTCAAATATGAATTCATGAGCCACTGATGGGCAGTGCCAAGCGGCCCGAGACACCTCAAAGTGCCGTGAACTTGGGCGCAATTTATTCGTTGCTGGGCCTGGGGTAGACCAACATCTTTTCTCTGGCGGGTTGGAATTGAGGCATGGGTGCTGGGGCAGCGGCAGCAGGGGCCTGTGTTGGTGCAGGGGCAGGGGCAGGGGCCGGGGCCGCTTTGGGCTCAGGCTTGGCTTCCACTTTGGCCTCGAGCTTGGGCTCGGCTTTCTTGTCCAGCTTCGTGTCCAGCAAGGGCTTGCTTTCTGCTTTGCTCTCAAGCTTTGGGGCAGGCTTTGGGGCAACAGGGGCGCTCTCGCGGGCCTTCATGGCCGTTTGCTCAAGCTCTTTCTTGAGCTTTTGCAACTCAGCCGACAAGGCCTGTTGACTCAAACCGGGTGGAGGCGGTGCAGCTTGCGGACGGTTGGTCAAGGCCACAATTTTTGCATCCAGGGCTTGCATTTGTTTTTCCATGGCAGCAAACTTGCCCTCCATGCCTTTGCCAGACTGCTCGGCTATTTGCCCAGGCACGGTCGAGACCGCTTTGGTGACTTCGTCAAATTTCTTCTCAATGCCGCCTTGTGCTTCGCTTAACTTTTCTAGCTTTTCAGTGAGCTCATTGAAAGACTGGGTCGACTCGGTAAAGGTTCCCAAGGTGGCATCCAAGTCCACGACCCGTTTGCCAACCGCCATGGACAAGGCATCGAGTTGAATGATGTTTTGGCGCATCCGGGTTGAAATGGCAAAAAAGGTGCCCACCGAGATCAAAATGAAAATCAACATGGCGCCCAGCATGATCCGGGAATGGGACACGCTTCTTTGATGAGCGGCATTGATGCTGGCCATGACCTTTTGCAAGTCACCTGAAACATCGGCAGCCACAGACGCGGATCGGGTGGACGCCTCGGCCGAATTGAGCACCACGCCGGTCAAGTCCTCCAGTTGCCTGGCCAACTCGTTGCTGTCCATCGAGATGTCTTTGAGATCATCTAAACCCGCCTCAATTTGAGCCAAGTCCAAGTGCAAATCAGCACCGTCGTTGATCTCGATCTCAGAGGGCTGCTCGTTGGAGGCTGTATCTGTACTCATGAGAATTGACTTTGTAAATAGAGGAGAAAAAAGGTGAATCTAAAGCAGGCCGGTACGCCAAATTTGAACAGGGATGGGTCTAGGGGCCCCGTGGGCCCCACCCGGCTCAAACCTTTTGTCGTTTGAAAGCATCCAGTCGAGCATTCAGCTCATCGACCGAATGCCGCAAAGCATCAATGCGCACTTTATATTCTTCACTCCATTTATCGGCATTGAAGAGAGCAACTTTAGGCTCAAGGGCATCGCTTTCGTTTTCTGAAGATACACTGGGTGAATGCATGAGCACAATGGCACCTTCATCGCCATCGAGTAAATCGGTGCGAATTTGTTCAACCGCGACCTCGATGTCGACCAAGGTCTTCTCAAGCGCGTGAACATGTGCACCGTCTCTCGCCTGAACGGCGTCAATGTGCGCGGGCTCGCCCAAGGGATTTGCAAAGGAAGGTGGAACCGCATGGCCATCATCCTTGTGCTCGTGGGTTCCCGTGTTCATCCTGTTTTTCCTTTGTCTTGATCAATAAAGCATCGGCTCGTACACACCCAACTTTAACACCTGCTGGGGCACACAAAACGCTAGAACCCCGCCAGCGCCCCCCAACTTCTGAGCTTCAATTGCCTTTGAACTGGGCTTTCAAAGACTTGGAGGACCTTAGCCAAGCACCGGACAGGCCTGGGGTGCTGCCCATCATGGACTGCGCCTCTTCTTTTGAGTCCATCGGGCCTTTGATCAAAATGTAGTAGGTTTTGCCAGACGTGGGGTTCTTGGTGAAGAGGAGCTTGGCGCCCTCAAACGCAGCCTGGGAGGACTTGAGAGACAAAAGATCGGCCTTGCTGGGCATGGCCGCCAATTGAAGCACCCAAGATTTCTCGGGCAAGGCGTTGACCCATTCCAAATCGGATCTAGGGATGACAGCAGACGCATTCGACCCATCGGCCTGCGCACTTTGCTGGGGCGACCTCTCAGGTGCTCGCCCCTTTTCTTTGAGGGGCTCCTTGATGAGCTCCTTGGTTTCCTTCAGCTCTTTGTTCGCGCCCTTTGAAGGCACAACTGGTGTGGTGTCTTTCAGGATGGGGATTTTCAAGGGCTCCTCTTTGACCATGGCTTTGCCCGTGGGCATGGGCATGGGCAGCGTTTTGCTGTCAGGCGTCTGCATTGGGGTGGGTGCAGTCTGCAGCTTTTGGGCCTCGGGTTTGATGGCCGCCTGGCTCTCCTCTTTTGACTTGGCTTTGTCCTTGATCTCTTGAGCGCTCAACACCGCCTCTTTTTCAGGAATCAAGGAGTCGTCCAATTTGATGGCGCTCTTGGTGCTGCTGGACATGCCGACTGTTGGCTGCTTGTCGCGAGAACTCAGCTCCTCTTTGTCTTGAGCATCTTTGGCCAAGGTGTCTTGCTCGCCACCCAAGGGGGCGTCACCGGAGGGCTTTTCTTGAGATTTTTTCTCCCATTTGGGGCCTTCCAAATAGTCCTTCATGCTGTCCATTTCTTGCAGGATGCGGTCCTTGTAGACAGCACCCAAGACACCCATCGAGATCAACAAGCCAAGGAGCAGCCCCCAGCCCAGAAAACTTGCTTTGGGGCTGACAGGCGGCTCGCTTGCAAGGGAAACTGTTGAGCTCAACTCCTCTTTTTCCAATTGCTCCTGCACGGAGCGCACGGCAGCCATCAACTCCTCTTCCGACAAAACAGGGTCCGATTTGCCCACACCAAGCCTCTCACTGGGCGCATCAAAAGCGCTGGACTTGTCGCCAAGAGGACTTTGATTGAGAAAGTCATCGCTTTCGTTGGTGCCCAAAAGGGACTTCTGACGGGCTTTGAAATCTTTGGCACTCATCACCTGCGCTTGCTCGGGTTTGTTCCAAGCTTGAGCGTGCGAAAAGCTCGGCGCTTGCGAAGGGTGCTCGCTTTCAAGCACCCATTGAACCAAGTTTTTCCCAAAGGACTGGAGTTTTTTCTCATAAGGTTCGCGCTTGTTGAAAATCAGCACCACAAACAAATTGCTGGCGGGCAAACCATTGATCAAGCGGGCCAAGAGTTGCAACTCAAAGTCTTGAATGAACTGCGTGTCTGGAAAAATCAAAAAGCGCTTTTGCGGTGTTTTGATGGTTTTGTCCAGCGCCTCATCCAAGGTCAACTCGGACAAAATTTGATTGAAACGTTGCACGAGTTTTTCTGCATCGGCGGACAAGCACAGGTCCACCTGCGCATTGGGATCGGTCTTCAGGTGCTCGTAGATTTTCCTGGCGTAAAAGGCCAAGGCCACTTCATCTTCCCCCAAAATGGCCAAATTCAAGTCCCCCGCGCTCAAGGACTTGAGCATCATCTCCAAACGAAGCTTGTCACTGGGGCTTTGGAAAAAATCGGTCAATTCGAGGCCTTCAAAAAATAAGTCAAGGGATTAAAAAAACTGGGCTCATGCCACTGGATTGTCCATCAAGTAGCCATTTTCATCAAAACGCATATTCTCCGGTATTTTGGGCTTGGGCTTTACAAATCTTGAGGACTTGGAATACGCATCGTTCAAGCTGAAGACATAAGCAATGACCTGAGCCACCGCATGGTACAACTCCTCAGGAATGATCGTCTCAAGCTTGGTCGTGAAATACAAGGCTCTGGCCAACTCGGGGGCTTCAAAAATCTCAACCCCCTCCTCCTTTGCGATTTCCCTGATCTTTCTGGCCAATTCGTCGGCTCCTTTGGCGATCAAAATAGGCGCGCCATCTGAAGTGGGATCGTACTGCAAAGCCACCGCAAAGTGCTGAGGGTTGGTGATCACCACATCGGCATCCTTGACCTTGCTCATCATTTTGTTGTTCGCCATCTCTCGTTGGCGACGGCGAATTTGCGCCTTGATCTCGGGTCGACCCTCAGAGTCCTTCATCTCGTCTTTGACCTCTTGCTTGGTCATTTTGAGTTTTTTGTTGACCTGATAGATTTGAAGCGGCACATCCAATAGTGCTATGAAGACCAGCCCCATGCTCATCCAAAAACAGGCATCCACAATCATGCCGCCTGCTTGCTTGACCGCCAAATTCAAATCCATGCGGTTCAAATTTAAAAGCGCCTCCATGTTGTGCATGACGGTGAAGAACAAGATGACGGTCACGATGGAGAACTTTAAAATGGATTTTCCAAGCTCAATGAGCGCCTTGATGCCAAAAATTCTGGCCAAACCACTCATCGGGTTCAGCTTACCGAAGTTGGGCATCAAGAGTTTGGCTGAGAAAATAAACCCTCCGGTCAATCCAGTGGACAAAATCGCAAGCACTGCCAAGGTGATCATGATGGGGAAGATGATCACATAGCCATCGAACACACTTTGGGCAAAAATGGCGGGCAGCAACTCTGCTTTGTCCATGACTTTGCGATCAAATTGGAGTTGGTAGACAAACAGTTGGCCGAGTTTGTCAAACATCCACTGCCCAGAGAAAGTGAAAAACATTGTGGCGGTCACCAACAAGACAGCCGTGTTGAGCTCGACCGATCTTGCGATCTGTCCCTCTTCGCGCGCCTTCTCAAGGCGCCTGGCCGTCGGCTCTTCCGTTCGTTCTGATGAACTTTCTTCAGACATGGTTTGCCTGCACTCCTCTTAGGCTGAATTCAAACTGTAAAGCCATTTCTTTCATGGATGCATCAAGACCCGCATTTCGTTGAAGGTCTGCACCCATAACCAATCAATCCTGGACAAAATGCTCGGGATGGCCAGCCACAGCACCAAAAAACCAGTGAACATCATCGCAGGAAAGCCCACCGAGAAAATATTCAAGCTCGGAGCGGCTCGCGTCACAAACCCCAAGCCCACGTTCACAAAGAGGAGCGTGATCATGACGGGCAAAGACACCAGCACCGAGCCCACATAGACAATGGAGCTCCAAGAAATGATCTTGCCCATCAAATCTTGACTGAACATGGTTTTACCGATGGGAAAATATTGAAACGAGTCGAGCAAAATACCAAACACAATCAAGTCCCCACCCGTTGAGACAAAAATCAAGGTGCCCAAAATCGTAAAGAATTGTGAGGTCAAGGGCACACTGCCAAGCGTGGGGTCAATCATGTTGGCAATGGACAGGCCCATGGAGTTCGACACCGCTTGGCCTGCGACCACGACGGAGGCTGTGGCCAATTGCATGATGAGGGCCATGGTAAAGCCAATGAAGAGTTGATTGAAAATCTCTCTCAAACCCTCAACGGTCAATGGATCGATCTTTGGCAAATCCAGTCTCAATTGCAAAACCAAAAAAATGGTCAGCACCAAGGCCAAGGTGATTCTCACGCGCAAATTGACGGCGCGAATGGAGTAAATGGAGGCAAAGGTCAAGAAGGCTGAAATGCGCAGCAAGGGCCAAATCAGTGAATAGAACTGATCGACCAAATTGGCTGCGAGTAAATTCATGGGCTTTGGGCTCAACCAAAAAGCGTCGGGATGCGACCAAAGAGCACCCTGGTGTAGTCCACCAAGGTGTTGATCATCCAGCCACCAAAGACACTGAGTGTGATACCGAGCGCCACCAATTTAGGAATGAAGCTCAAGGTTTGCTCGTTGATGGACGTTGCCGCTTGGAAGATACCCACCAAAAGGCCCACCACCAAGGCGATCCCTAGCAAAGGCGCACAAATGAGCATGGTCATCCAAAGCGCTTGTCGACCCAAATCCACCACCATGGCTGTATCCATAAAGACCTCTTGAATAATGTAGGCTTGTTGACTGAACAAGCGCCAACGACCTATTTAAAAATAAAACTCGACGCCAAAGACCCCATCAACAGCGTCCAACCATCCACGAGCACAAAAAGCATCAATTTAAAGGGCATGGAGATGATCATGGGAGACAACATCATCATGCCCATCGACATCAACACACTGGCCACCACCAAATCGATGACCACAAAAGGGATGTAGATCATGAAACCGATCATGAAAGCACTTTTGAGCTCCGATGTGATGAAGGCGGGCATCAAGGTCGTGAAAGGCACATCGTCTGCACTCACCACATCGCGCTTTTGAGCGATCTGCATGAACATGGTGATGTCGTCCTCACGCGTTTGAAGCATCATGAATTGGCGCACGGGTGCTTCGGCCTTGGCAAGGGCCTTTTCAAACGACAGTTTCTCGTTCATGTAAGGTGAGAGCGCGTTTTGATAAATGTCATCAAAAACAGGCGACATGATGAAAAAAGTCAAAAAAAGTGCCAGGCCCACCAAAACGGTGTTGGGGGGGGTTTGACCGGTGCCTAGGGCTTGCCTGAGGAGTGACAAAACGATGATGATGCGCACAAAGGAGGTCATCATCAGCAGCATCGAGGGCAAGAGCGTGAGCGTTGTCATCAAGGCCAAGAGTTGCAAACTCAGGCTGTACTGCTGCCCGTTCTTGCCTCCCGTCACATTGACCATGGGGATGCCTTGGGCCAGCGCAGTTTGCGTGACACCCACCAAAAGAGCCACCAAGCCCAAACCCAACACCATGTGCATCACGCCTTTGGACCAACGGCGGTCTTCTTGGGCTTCAGAGCTGTGAAAATTTTTGACCGCGTCCATGGACAAGCGCCTTTGATCAAAGCCTTGTTGTGCCCTTTGCGCAAGCTTAGAAAAAAATGAGCTCATGGCTTTGATGTGCTTTCGTGATGAAGTGTAAAAGGGAGGTCGCCCACTGAACCCGACGAAGCTGGCGCACGGGCTTTGATCAAGGCGTCTGGGGCGCTTGGCATGTCAGGTTCTGTCGCCTCGCTTGCACGCGCGAGCTTGTCGACTTGAGCGGGCAACTGCCAGGCGTGAAGGGTTCGGATGTCTTGCGTGCTCATGCTCAGCAGCATTCTTTGGTCATCGACTTGAACCAACATCATTTTGTTTTTCAGCCCCATTGGATAAACTTCTAAAATCTGTATCTTTTTATCCAAGTGTTTTGCAAAAGGCGTGCCCCTTTTTTTATTGAGCCACCATAAAAAGGCGCCAAGAAGGCCAAAAACCCACAGGGCACTGACAGCGTAGCGAGCCAATTCGTTCGACTCAAGCATTGCAGCCTCCTAAAGTCTGCCTAAAGAGCACAAAATCACAGTATCCTTGAGGAAAACAAGCAAGTGAACAAAACAAAACAAATCCTAAAACAAGGCCATAGTTGAGTAAAAATAGGCGCTTGAAAGACAAAGAGGCCCCACGCCAAAGAGCGTGTCTTAAAAAGTGGGTTTGAACAAGCACCATTTTTTTGAGATCTGATTTAAACGGCATTATCGCGCACGAGACCTAGAAGATGAAAATTTTTACACATTTGAGCAAGCAAATTCTGCGCAATTGCCTGGTTTACAGGCACTTTTTGATCCTAACAGGCCTAATTGCCTGTTTTCAAGCGCAAGCGCTCGATTGGCAATCCATGGGACTGATGGATTTGGGGGTGTACTACATTGACCGAGACACCATCACGAGCCCCGTGAGTGGCAACAAACACATTCGTCAAGTTTGGAGCATGCTCGACTACAGGGAGCCACAAAAGAACGCTTTGGGCAAAACTTATCGCTCAACCCGCTCTTTGATTGAAATCGATTGCGAAAACAACCGCACCAAAACCGTCTCCCTGTCCTTTCACGCTGGGCCTAAGCTCACGGGTGACGTCTTGTCCAGTGAAGGCGTCATTGGCCCTTGGCAGGCCATCCCGCCACAGACCCCATTGGTTCACATCAAAAAATCGATTTGTCCCTAAATCCTGAGAGCCTTTGCCAAGGGATCCTCCAGCCCATCCACCCATCAAAGCCAACGCCCATGAGCCTTAAACCCCAAGAAGTCGCACCGCTGAACGCACTCAGGCGCCATGTGCTGTCGTGGTTGAGCGACGCCTTTCATGCACAGGAAACGGGTGGCCTGTCTTGGCACTGGAGTGCTTTTCGTGCGCGCAAAGCTTGGCAGCCCAGCAAAGAGGCCATTGAGCGCTTTTTGCTCTCCCACGAGCCCCTTGAGAGCGACTTGCTTGTCATTGGTGGGAGTGCGGGCTGGATGATGTCGTCCAAGTGGCTCAGTCGCTTTAACGCCGTCACCATCATCGACATCGACCCTTTGGCACGCCTGTTCTTTGCTTTGATTCACGGCAAAGCGCTCAAAGCAAGTGGTACGTCCTGGCACTTTGAGCGCCGAGACGCCTTGAAGGAGCTGCCCCAACTTCTCAAAGAGCATCCCAAAGCCTTGGTCTTTTTTGACAACGTCTTGGGACAACAATGCTTTCGACTCAAAGATGAGGAGCGGGTTGAAAGGCTTCTTGGGCAGCTCAAAAGAACCCTCCAAGGCAGAACTTGGGGCAGCATTCATGACGTGTACTCTGGCCCCATTGATGTGGCGTCGCCCCAAGGCAAAGCACCCCTTATCCGGCCCGAGCATATTTTGAGTTTTGACTGTCAATTTGGAGAAATGCTCTCCAAGGATGCACCGCTTGAACACAAGACCAAGGCAGCGCGCTCAGCGCGTGCGCCAGAGTTTGAGGCCCAACCCAAACACATGGTCCTTGATGGCACAAAGACCAGCTTTGAAGAGGGCGCTCAAACCCTGTTGCAATCGGTCAATGCCAGTGGCGAATGGCAAGATCACTTGAGCGTTGAGGTGTTTGCCCCCGACACACCCAGCGTCATGATTCCTTGGTTTTTCAAACCCAATTACTGCCACTGGCTCCAAGCGGCCATGGTTGTGAATTAATCACCTAGAGTTTCGAAGGCCATCCTTTTTTTCACAGTTTAGACATTAAACTCTTTCACAATTCATTTTTTCTAGGGCACGTCCCATCCACCATGAACGACGAACTCCAAACCGATGTGTCCGCATTCAACGCTTCAGAGCACACCATTTTGTGCGTGGATGACGATACAAATATTTTGTCTGCCCTCAAGCGCATGCTCAGTCTTGAGGGCTACGTGGTGAGCACAACAGAGAGTGCCCGCGAAGCCATTGAGCTCTTGATCAACAACACCTACGATTTGATCATCACCGACCTTCGGATGCCTGAGATGGACGGCATTGCGCTATTAAAAGAGATCAAAGACCTTTACCCGAGCATGACCCGTGTGATGTTGACAGGCAATGCCGATTTGGAAAGTGCCAAGGCCGCCATCAACGAGGGCCATGTTTATAAATATTTGAGCAAGCCTTGGGACGAGAGCGAAACCTTTGCGGTCATCCAAGAGGCCGTGTTGATGGCGCAAGAAAAAAGAAGCCAATCCGCCCTGAGTGAAACCGTGCTCACTTTAGAGAGTCGCATTCACGAATACTTCATCACGACCATCAAAATTTTCTCCAACTTGATGGAGCTTCGAGCACCCAAGCTCTTGATCCACTCCAAAAATGTGGCCTACCTTTCCAGCCAAGTTGCCAAGTTGATGGACTTGAGCGAAACCCAGGTTCAAGAGATCTACATCTCCGGCCTCTTGCACGACATTGGCAAAATTGGCTTCAGTGACAGACTTCTGCGCACCTTGAGCCACGATTTACCGCACAGCGATTTTGACCTCTACCGCAAACACGCCATGTTTGGCTTTGCCTGTTTAAAAAGCTTGGACCGCATGCAAAGCATTGCAAGCAACATCAAAGCTCACCACGAGCAATTGGACGGCCAAGGCTTCCCTGAGGGCCTCAAGGGCGATCAAATTCCCTTGGGCGCTCAAATACTGGGGATTGTTGAGACGTACTTTGAGTTGATGGAGGGCGAGCTCACAGGCAGCGCCATGACCTCGATGCAAGCCATCAAGGCCTTGTATGCACAAGGCGACGGCGCCTATGACCGGAAAATTCTCGATAAATTTTTGATCGCCGCAAAAAAAATGGCCGTGAATGTGGAGCAACAAATTGCTGCGCAACCCACCAACGCGTCAAAACCAGCTTCGCCCCCTGTCGCCAAAGCGCTGAGTGCACCAGCCCCCACAGACCCATCAAGCCCCAAAACAAGCAACTTTCGGCCCGGACGCGGTGAAGACCCTTTGCAAAAAGCCTTCACGTATAAAATTCTCGCCGCCTTGGTCAACACCTACGCTGGTGCAAAAATTGATGACCGCAGGGATGAGAAAAATGGATTCTTGTGGGTGTATTCTGGCTCTAAAAGAAGCGAAGACAATCAAAAACTTGACGATTGGTTGACAAAAAACGGCTTCATCTATGATGCCAAACTCAGTGGATGGTATTACCCGTTTGACTGAGCTTTGGTTTTCAACTCAAGCGCTGCCGTGCATTGCGGCCGTCTTGGTGTTAAAGAGTGTGAGGCCCAGCGCATCCATTTGCTTTTGTTCCTGTTTGCGGTGGTAATTTTTGACCGCCTGCAAGTCTTGCTCCACCAAGGTTTGCATCTTTAGACGCTCTTGTTCGGCTTTCCTCAAGGCTTGAAGGGCCAAGTCCAGTTGGGATTTGGCCTGTGCAATATCGCGATCGAGTCGCTCGCTGAGTTGAAGCAATTGGAGCACAAACTGTCTGGCGTTGTTGCTCTCCACCAATGACTGAGTGGTTTGCTCTTTCTCGCGAATTTTGTCCGAGTATTCGTTGGACATGGTGAGCAATCTGTCCTTGCTTGAATGGAGCTTCTCCAAATTCTCGCGAGCACCCTTGACCCTTTGCTGATTCAAGGCAACAAGGTCCTCGGCTTTGGTTGCGAGCACCGTCCAACATTCACGTGGCTTCATTTGAACACCTCAATTGAGTCATCGACACCGCTTCACCCCTCTTGAGACATCAATTGACGCATCTCTTGGCGCGTGCTCTCATAGTCTTGGGAGATGTGCATGTCTTGTCGTAAAAAATTCACCAGCCGTTCATGCAATCGGATGGCCTCATCCAACTCCAAATTCGACCCCATTTGATAGGCACCCACTTGCACCAAGTCAATGTTTTGTTGGTACAAAGACCACAAACGTCTGAGTTTGTTGGCCTGTTTCAAGTCGTCCGTGCTGAGCAAAGACTGCATCAATCTTGAGATCGAACCGTTGAGTTCAATCGCAGGGTAATGGGCCGAATCGGCCAGTTTTCTGGAGAGCATGACCTGTCCGTCCAAAGAGGCTCGGGCAATGTCCACAATCGGGTCCGAGGCATCATCGCCTTCAGCAAGCACCGTATAAATGGCCGTGATGGAACCCACGCCATGACGCCCCACACCTCCACGCTCAATCAAATTGGGCAAAAGTGCAAAAACGGACGGCGGATAGCCTTTTGCGGTCGGCGGCTCACCAATGGCCAAGCCAATTTCTCGTTGGGCATGCGCCACACGGGTCAAACTGTCACACAGCATCAACACATTCAAACCCTGATCTCTAAAATACTCAGCAATCACATGGGTCATGTGCGTGGCTTTCAAACGCAAGACGGGGGAGACGTTGGCAGGTGCGGCGACCACCACCGACTTGGCCAAGCCCTCGGGTCCCAAGGACTCGCTGATGAAGGCTTGCACCTCACGACCGCGCTCACCAATCAACCCAATCACCACCACATCGGCTTTGGTGAAACGGGTGAGCATGCCCAAAAGCACACTTTTTCCCACACCAGAACCCGCGACCAATCCAATGCGCTGACCGCGCCCGATCGTCAAGACGCCATTGATCGCTTTGACGCCCACATCCAAGACCTCATGAATGGGACCGCGCTCCATGGGGTTCAAGGGCTTGCCCATCAGGGCCAAGGTGTCTTTGCATTTAGGCGGTGCTTTGCCGTCGAGGGGGAAACCTCGGCCATCGATCACGCGACCGAGCAACTCAGGACCCAAGGAGACTTGCGAGGACAAACTGATGACCCGCACCATGTCTCCGGGACCCACGCCCACGGGATCATTGAAGGGCATCAAAAAGAGGGTCTTGTCATTGAAACCAACGACCTCGGCCTCGATGCGGTGACCGTGTTGACCAATCACTTCGCAGCAGGCTCCCAAAGGAGCCATCAAACCACGCGTCTCAAGCGTCATGCCGACCAAACGCACAAGTGTGCCGGTTCTGTGGGGTTGTGGCGCCCTTAAGCGTGAGATGTTGGCCTCCACCTCTTGCGCGAAATCTAAAACACTGGTTTGCATCATCTTTGCCTTGATTTATCCGCCTTGAATCATTTTCTTCAGCACACCCGCGACTCGTCCTTGTTCATTTTGAACGATCATTTGAACGAGCATCAATTTGTCGTCAAATGAGTTGGCATTGTTCATGAGCTCAGGTGGAATGGTGGGCGGCTTGGCTTTCTTTTTCTCGGCAGCCATCTTGGCTTTCATGGCAGCAACAGGATCGTCATCTTCTGGATCTTCCTCTTGGGGATCTTCTGCTTGGGCCAGCACCTCTTCTTGTGCGCTGGGGGAGGCTTCAGGCGCCTCTTGAGCCACTTGTACTTCAGGCGCTTGCGTGGCCACCTCTTCGATTGGTGCCTCAAGCGCAGCTTGAACCAAGGGCACTTCCTCTGGCTTTTCAGGCTCAGGTGTTGGCTCAGGCGCAGGCTTGCTTAAATCAGGCAACTCCAAGTTGGGGTTCGACGCCATCATTTCTGCATATTCTGGGTTGTCATAATAGTGGCGACCGTGGTGCACACGCCAGGCGTTGAAGGCCGAATGCACGGAACTCTCGGCGGCATCCTCAATCTCCATGCGGTTGACCTCTTTCCTGCTGAAAGCCAGCAACATCGGGCGCACCACCAGGAGCAAAAATCCCATGCACATCACGGTTCTTAAAACCGCATTGACCCAATCAATCATCGTGATTCTCCTCGTGCACCGGTGAAACGGGTGCGAGACGCTGGCGAACGTCTTCAATGTCTGTGTCCCTTTGCGCCAAGGGCTGTTTAAAAAAGGGCGACTTCTCACGCCAAAGTTCTGGTTGAGCGAGCAAGTTGTTTGCAAGGGCCTCTAAGCGGTGACCGATCAAGTCATCGACTTGGGTGTCATCGGTGATGACTCTCACGCTTCCGGGCTGCATGCTGGAGACCGCATGCAATTGAATGTGGTTGAACATCTCGCCGGTCAACTCTTGCAAACGTGCTTTGTCTTGCGAGTTCAGCTCAACGGTGACCGTTTGGTTGCTGTGACTGGACAACTCGTCCAAGCAGCGTTGGATGAGGCGCTCAATCGAGGCGCCTGACAAATTGAGTTCGGCCAAGACCAATTGTTCAGCAATGTGCACGCTGAGTCTTTTCAAGGGCTCAAAGAGACGTTGTGGATGGTTCACAAAATCATCGAGCTTTGACGTGACCTCTTCCAACAGTTTAACTTGTGCTTCAAGTGCAAGCGCATTTTCTGCTTTGATGCTTTCACGCTCACTCTGCAAATTCTCGTTTTGAGTGGCCAATGCTTGTACCGACTCTTGCATCTTGGTCTGCAGCTCAAGCGCTTGAGCTTCTAAACCGGTACATTGCGCTTGCAAGGCACTGATTTCTTCATTGAGTTGGTTTTTTTCAGATTGAAACGCTTCACGGGCCTCTTCTTGCGCTTTCTCAATGCCCTTTAAGAGACCACTTTGAAAACCCTCTTCAAAACCTTTTGAAGAGGTGTCTGCCACATCTTCTTGGATGGCCTTTGCTTTTACAGTTGCATCTTCAGTTGCTGCAGCGTCTTCAAAGGCCTGAACCTGGGCCTTGTCATGGTCCTGGTCCTGGCCTTGGGGTTCAGCGAAAGAAGGCTCGTCGGACTGAGCGCCAAGGGCCTCTTTGTGCAAGGAGGCATCGGCGAGCAAAGGCGCCTCTGAACGGGCGCTTTGCGCTGGCTCAGGTGTCGAAATTTCTGAGTCGCTTGCCTCTTCAACAGGGGCGTTTTGCTTCTCTGACTCTTTATCTTTGATTGTTCTTGTGAGTTCAATGCCCGAAGACAAGGAGCTTTGACTGATTTGACTGCTTGGAACGTTTGACTCAGCAAGCGGGGAACCATAAGTCTCCAGAACAAAAGAGCTGGGGTTGGAGACCACTTTGGCCATGCGAGGCGGGGCCAACTTTCTAAAAAGAGCCGTTTCATAAGCCACCTTGGGTACATTGTCCCAATCCTGGCCATTGAACCCCGTGTGCTCAATCTTTTCGGTGAACAACATGGGATCCAAGGCCCATTGATCGTTCTGAGCTTTGGGGTGACTTAAATTAAACAAAGTCTGCTCCACCCAACATCAACTCGCCAGCATCGGAGAGTTTTCTGGCCAAACGCATGATTTTCTTTTGTGTGTCTTCCACGTCGGCCATGCGAACGGGGCCTTTGGCTTCCATGTCGTCAACGAACATGCCACGCGCACGCTCGGACATGTTGTCCAAAAAGCGCTGCTTGACCTCGGGACTGGCGCCTTTCAAAGCCGTCATCAACTGATCGGGCTCCACATTGCGCATGAGCACCTGAATGCCCTTGTTGTCCACGCCCACCAAGTTTTCAAAGGTGAACATATTGTCTTGAATCTTGAGCATGATGTCAGGATCTAGATCGGCAAGACCATTCATGATCTCTGACTCCAAATTGGTCTTGGTCTGGTTCATGATTTTGGCGGCCGCAACAACGCCCCCAAAACTCGAAGATTTCGATGTCGCAGTTTTAGCAAACTGGGCAAGCATGATGTTCTCAAGTTCCACCATCGCAGAGGGTTGAACGGTGTCCAAGCTGGCCACACGCTGAATCACTTCAGATCGAATTTCTGGAGGCAAGTAAATCATCACGTCAGCGGCCACATTGGGCTCAAGGAGCGACAAAATAATGGCCACCACTTGGGGATGCTCGGTGCGAATCATGTCGGCAATGCCTCTGGCGTCCATCCAGCTCAGAATATCCAAACCTTTGGTCGCCTGGTTGGGCATGATGCGGCCCAAGACAGATGCAGCCTTGCTCTCACCGAGGGCTTTTCTCATCACGTTTTCAACGTAATCGGAGTTGCCCAAACTGAGAGACGTTTGTTTTTTCAGCAAATCCACAAACTCGTCCAAGACCACGTTGACCGCGTCTTGCGAGAGTTCTGCCGCTTGAACCATTGCCGCACCCAAGGCTTGAACCTCTTTGGGACTTAAATATTTGATGATATCGGCCGCTTGATCTTCGCCAAGCAACAGCATCAAAACTGCTGCTCTTTGGGTCGATGTCATGGCCTCCATCTCAGCTCTCAGAGCGGGGGACCAATTGGCGGGCGATAAGTTGTTGACTTCAGCCATAAAAAGCTCCGAATCCTATAGGTCTGGTTTGACGAGTGTTCAATTGATTATTTGATCATGTTCTTTAAAACACTGGCCATTCTGGCTCGTGTATTTTCTTCAGAAACAATCATCCGTATTAAAGCAACTTTATCGTCATATGTGTTGGCTGTGTTGAGCATATCGGCAGAAATAGATGGCTTTTTAGGCTTCAAGTGCGACATTCTTGCCTTGATTTCCTCCAAAGTCTCGCCCTCTTCCATTTCAATCTCTTCTCCAGCCTCAAGTTCCGCAGCAAGTTTTGCAGCTTCTTCATTTTTGATGCGTTCGGCCTCTTCAGCTTCCAGGCGCATTCTCGCTTCGGTTTCTGCTTGCGCTTGCAGTTTCGCCTCTTCAAGCAGACGCAGTCTCTCGGCTTCTGCGGCCTCCTCGGCGGCAGCACGATCGGCCACCACTTTGGCTGCCGCTGCGGCCACTGCTTCTGCGATGCGCTCGGCTTTGATTTTCTCTGCCGCCGCCGCTTCTCTGGCTGCGGCCTCAGCGGCTGCAGCGGCCATGGCAACTGCATCAAACGGGGGTGCTGTGAGTTTTCTGACCATGGGACGAACGACCACCACCAAGAACAAGAGGAACAAGACGGCAATCACGGAGCTGTTGGCCACACCGGCAATGGTGTCGTCCTTGTACCAAGGCACGGCATCGGGGTCAATTTGCGGCTCAAAGCGAGTAGAGATCACGGTGACCACATCACCACGCTCTTCGCTGTAACCCACCGCGCCACGAACGAGCTGGTTCAAACGATCAAGTTCTTCTTGCGTATAAGGAATGGTTGTTGCAGGTGCGACGCCATCGGCAGGTTTTTCAACTTTCATGCCGGCAGGAATGGGTCTTTCGTTGATCAAAACACCCACACCAATCTTTTGAATGGTGCCCATGGCCGTTTTGGTGTGACGCACAGAACGGTCAAGTTCGTAGTTCTTTGTGCTTCGTGCAATGGTTTGAATGCCTTTTTCAGTCACGCCCTTGGTGATGTCAGCAGTGGTGTCCGGTGTTGCCGCTGGATTTTGGGGTGGATTGGGTGGCGTGTTGGTCAAAGAGCCTGGAATACCCACTGCATCTTTGAATGTTGCGCGGTCCTCCACATACAACTCTGAGCGTGTTTTGGGGCCCTTGTCGCGCTGATCAAAGTCCTCTGTCGTGATTTCTTGTTGGTTAAAGTCCATGGACATGCTGACCTGAGCAGATACATTGGTTTCTCCCACAATGGGTGCCAACAACTGAATCAAACGCGTCCTGTACAGATCCTCCATTTGTTGCTTTTGCTGCAACTGAGCAGAGGTCAAGCCAAGCGGCTGCTCTGTCAACATCTCGTTCATCAAGCTGCCAAAGTTATCAATGACCGACACATTCTCAGGCGCCAAATACGGCACGCTGGAGGCCACCAATTGAATGATGGCGCTCACATTGGCTGATGACACGGCCTTTCCAGGCGAACGTGTGATCACCACCGACGCCTTGGTGGGCACCCGGTCTCTCACAAACACACTTTGCTTGGGTGCAGCCAAGTGCACACGTGCGTTCTTGATGCCCGCAATTTGGGAAATGCTTCTGGCAAGTTCTTGTTCCATCGCATTGTTGTAGCGCACCTGCTCCATGAACTGAGAGGTCGTCATGGCGGGCATGTCTTTCAAGCTGTCAATGCCTTGGGCCTCGGTTCTGGGCAGCCCTTTGGAAGCAATCAACATGCGTGCTTCTTGGTACTTGTTCTCTGGCACCATGATTTGACCAGTGCTCATGTCTAGTTCTGGCTTGAACTCGGCTGTTCTCAACGCTTCCATGGCCACTTGCTTGTCTGCATCTGAGAGCATCATGGTGAGTGGCTTCATGGGGGTCGCCTTCATGTTCATGGAGGCCAGACCAAAGGCGGCCAAGACAAACATGATCACAAAAAGGGGCAGTAATTTTTTGACGGTGGGTTGCCTCACCATGTCTTTGACCATGCCCATGGGATCGGTCAACATTTGGTTGCCCACCGCTCTGGCCACGTCACCTGTCCTTAAAAGACTTGAACCAGGGGGAGCGCTGGGTCCAGGTAAAGTGGGAGCGGGGCCATTCAATTGGACTTGCCCAGGGTCTGCAGAACCTGCGTTCATTGGACTGTTCATTGTTGCGCTTGCTGTTGCCATGATATGTGTACTCTTTTAAGCTTTAAACCGGCATGTTCATGATTTCTTCGTAGGCTTTGACCACTTTGTTTCTCACTTGAAGCGTTGCTTCAAAGGACAAGGAGGCTTTTTGCATACTGAGGACCACATCCGTTAAGGGCACGTCCTCTCCTCTTTGATAGGCCTCACCCAAGGCATCTGCCTTGACATCTAGCTGATTGACTTTATCGACCATCGTTTTGACCGACTCGATAAAATTAGGTGTTTTGGCCGTGTTGACCCGTGTCAAATCACTTTGTGAAGTCAGCGCCTTTGCAAAGGCAGACTCGCCCACATTCACATTGGGTGTCACACCTTTGGCTTGAGTTTGATACTGACGGATCGTCTCAAGCATCGACTGGACACTAGAGGCTGAGGTTGCATCAATCATTTATGACTCCTTAAACAGTCGGTCAATTTATTCGGCCAAAGACACGCTCATGCCACGGTCACGCAGTTGTGCGAGTTTGTAGCGAAGTGTGCGCGGGCTGATGCCCAATTTTTCTGCTGCTTCTGTTCGACTGCTGGTCGATTGAAGCACAGCCATGATCGCTTGATGCTCACTGGATTTCACAGCATGGGACAAGTTGATGGGTTCAGCTGAAGGGGAGGCTGAATGGTTCTCAACAGAAAAATTCATGCTTGAGCCATGCTCAAAGGCACCTGCAGGCACCATGGGATGCTGTGCCTGGACGTGAAAGTCAACATGGCTCATGCCATTTGAACCCTGGGCAGAGGAGGCGGTCAGATTTGAAAAGTCTCTGCGACCTTCTTCGACAAGCGTTTTCTTGGGTTGGCTTGACAAGCTCTCTGCACCCGTCAAAAATTCATTGATCTGACCCTCTTCTGACAAAAGAACTGCATCGGGATTCATGAGCAACTCGTGGCTTTGCGCTTCATCAAACATCAAGTGGCCCGTAGAGATGGTTTTGCCCGAACAAAGCACCACGGCTCGCTGCACCACGTTTTCTAATTCGCGCACATTGCCAGGCCATGGATAGGTCTGCAGGGCCACTTGCGCGTCGAGCGTCAAGTTGTAAGGCACATTGTCCTTGGCGTGTCTCGCAAAGGACTGCAAAACCAAAGGGATGATGTCACCGGGTCTTTGTGCAAGGGGCAAAATCTTCAATTTAAACGTACTGATGCGGAAATACAAATCTTCTCTGAATTCACGATCTTGGATGGCTTTTTTCAAATCTTTGTTGGTCGCGGCCACAATGCGAATATCCAAATCGATTGCACTTTCGCTGCCCAAGCGGTTTAATTTTTTCTCTTGCAAAACACGAAGCAACTTGGCCTGGAGTTGAATGGGCATCTCGCCAATTTCATCCAAGAAGACCGTGCCACCTTGGGCTTGCTCGAACAAACCTTTGAATTCTTTTTGAGCGCCTGTAAAGGCACCCTTTTCATGACCAAAGAGCATGTCCTCAATCAAATGCTCGGGCATGGCTGCACAGTTCATCGCCACAAAAGGTCCCTTGGCCCTGGGTGAGGACTCGTGAATGACTTTTGCAAGAACCTCTTTACCAGCACCTGTAGGACCCACAAGAAGGGCCGCCACATCCGTCTGCGCAACGCGTTGAGCCAAAGCCAATAAATGCTGGCTGATGGGGTCTACAAAGACGTAGCTCTTCATTTTGATGTCTGTTGCAGTCAAACCTTTGACTGCCTCTCTCCAAGCCTTGGGATCCCATTCGTCGCTAGGGAGCACATGAAAGGCCCCTAAACGCATGGCATCAACCACCACATTCATGCGCCTTCTCTCAACCCTGCACAACACAGGTACGTTGTGGCCGAGTTGATTGACCAGCGTCAAGACTTCTTGAAGCAGCTCAGAGCTCTCGACCAAACGAATAATGAGGACGTGTGCTTTTTTAAGCGCTGCATTGAGTTCTCCCAAGGTATTGACCATGGATACACTGATATCAGCCAACTCCAATTGCGCGCGCTCAGTGGCGTCAATGGGCTTGAATGGATCAAGCCAAACGGCATGGGTATGATTAATAGAAGAAGGATTCACTTTGATCAGCCTTGTAATGAGGTAAGACTGATTAGCAAAGCCTGTGCCAGGCCATTAAGTAAAAATTAAGTACTATTTACTGATTTTAAATAGAATACTATTTATTTAAAATAATTGCTCTTGTCGATTAATTGACAGCAGCGCATTTCACTTAGACCAACCAACTGCGAGCGCCAACTGGCTTCACAGTGAGCGGCTTGACTGCAGGCTGATTGGGCTTGAGTGAAGCCTGAGGGTGTTGAAGCGTTTGCGGCTTTTTGGGATAAAAGCATTGGCATGCCTGTCCATCGGCTTTGAACACCTCTGTGGAGGGCAAAGCTTTGGATTTAAAACCCATGATTCGACAACTGTAGGGCCGTTGCATGTCCCAACTGATGGCGAAATGCTCACACTGCCAGCAGTTCGGCAGGGAGGGATCTAGATTGGCGTTGTGTAAATGGTTCATGAGCTGCGGATTGCCCTTCTTAAAGAAAGAAATCAGACACCTTTCAACACATCAAATCACAAATTGATCGCTCTAGAGCCCACGCTTAAGCTTGTAACAGCTTCAAGACCGATTGCTGAGAGGTGTTGGCTTGCGCCAAAACCGCTGTCGCAGCTTGCTGCATGATGGACGTCTTGGCCAACTGCGTACTCGCTGAAGCATAGTCTGCATCGGTGATCGCACTCTGCGACGTGGTCATGTTCATCGATGCATTGGTCAAGTTGCTCACCACGTGATCCAATCGGTTCATCACTGCACCCATTGTGGCACGGTTTGCATTCACCTGGTTCAAAACATAGTCCAACTTGGCAAGGACATCATTTGCACCGGCCTTTGAGCCAATGAAACTGCGTGTCATGGGAATGCCGTTGATGATGGGGTTGCCATTCGGATCTTGTTGTCCAAGTCGACCGGCATAAACACCATCTGGTGCATTGGCCACAGGGGTCAACACAGGAGAGGCAATCGTGACACCGCTGGCAGAGGAGAACTGTAAATTACCGTTCAAAACCGTCACCGACAAATCGGTGTTGCCATTTTGTGAATTGATCTGATTTTGAATATCAGCGGCCAAGTCATTGACTGTTTTATCGGTGCTTGTTAAGTTGATGCTTTTGGTGACGCCACCCAAAGAAATACTGAAATTTCCAAAAGGGTTGGATTTGGGGATGCCAGGGCCCATTGAAACGCCAATCAAGGTTTGTGGGCCTTTAGGGGCGTTGACAATGGTTCCAGGAGCGAGGGGATCCAAATTGACGTCCCAAGTGATCTGTCCTGTGATGGGTCCATTGGCACCGAAATCTGCCAAATCAATCGTCACCGTTTGTTGCGAGTTGGCGCCAACCTGGAAGGCCAATCGACCTGTTCGGGGAGGGCTCATTTTGGCAGTTGCCGCATTGACTTCTCCACCGTAACTGCCCTCTTGGAATCCAAGTGTGGTGAAATTACTGATGCTGGGGTTGTAACCGTTGCTGCCAGGTGTTACGACAATGGGTTTGGCTGATTTTAAAGTCACGCCACCATACAAGGTGTTTGCGGATGCATAAGTTGCACCTGCTCCAAGCGCTCCTTTCATGCCGGCTGGGTCGCCCCCTGTAACACCAAGACCAAACATGGCAGCTGAGAGGGTCGCACCTCCACCGCCTGGTGGCGTTGTGTCGTACCAGACAGAAACATTTCGACCGTCTTCTGAGGTCAAGGTAATACCGCCACTCACATTCAAAGCGGCCAAAACACCAGTGCTTCCCACCTGCGGATTGATCGCATTGCGAACGGCATTCAAACGGTCGGTGGAATTGGTTGACGACAAATCAACATAAATGCCTTGGCCGTTGATGAATAAATTCGGTGCTTTCGTAGGATCGGCAGCTCTGGTGTTGACCACATCCAAAACCGATCCCGTGATCACCACAGGATTGGCAGACGCGGAAACACCGGTTTGCTGCGTGCTTGCATTGATTGCAGCGGCAATCGCAATGCCAGAGGCTTGCTTAGAACTGCTCACCGTTTGAGTGTTGCTGAATGCATCGTCAGACGCCAAAGAGGCACGAATGGCAATGCCATTCAGAATCAAATCATTGGCACCCAAGGATTTGATGTCCGTGGCATGTGTAAAAACAGCTGTACTGGCAGCCGTCATTGCCGCCGTCACGGGCAAGCCCAAAGTCACCACACCACCGTTGATCGCTTTGACCGTTTCACCCACTGGAAATCCTGGGCCAGAGACCAAGTCCCCCACTGCAAGGCCCACGGTGCTTGCGGGCGTGAACGTGGTCGCGCCAAGGGCCACCGCACCTGCTGGATTGGTCGTCAAGAATGGAACGACTGTCGCTCTAGGCGCAGTGCTCAACGCTGAATTGATTTGACTGGTGTAGTTGGCAATTTGAAGGCCCGCATTGGTGATGTTGCCTTGGCTGGTCGTGCCCACTGTCACAGGCATATTGACTGCACTCTCCAAGGAATAGGTTCCCGCTTGGATACCTTGCTTTAGACCTGTGTTGGCAGAGAAAGCTGTGATCGCACCAACTGTATTGTCGGCCGTGTTGAAAGAAATTTGTATGTTTCGGCCGTCATCTGCAATCAAACTAACACCTTGTGTGTCGCTATTGGTGTCAATGGCTTTTACACCTGTGTACTGCGTGATGAAATTGATCGCTTTGACCACCGCCGCTCTGGATTCACGTGGGTTGTTGGGCACCGAGGTGATCACAGGACTTGTGAAGCCGTTGATTGAAACAGTGCCTGAAACTGCAGCGCTGCCCAAAGTCATTGAGGCACCGGCCATCAAGTTGGGGTTCACGACCGCTGACACACCGGTTTGAGGCGTCACCAAATTGATGGCGGCCGCTTTGGCAATTGCACTGCCCGCCGCATTGAAGGGGTCTGACTTGGAGTCTGTATTGGCAAAAGACGCCCCGACATTGACCCCATTGATCACCAAGTCATTGGCTGTCAAAGGATTCAAGGTTTGAAAATTAGAACTTAAAGTGACCGTATCACTTGTAAAAGGAACTGCACCACCACCGGCCGTTTGTTGGGTCACCAAAATCGTCCCTGTGGTTGCTGTAAACACATTGGGCCACTTGACTTTGGCCGTGTCAATGGTGATCACACCTCCAGCAGCCGTGAATGGCGTTGCTGTTGCAGCGCCTGCGGTATCCGTCAATAAATTAAGGACTGTCCCATCGGGCTTGGTGAATGTCGCTGTTGAGACAGTCGTTCCAGCGGCATCCGTGCTGACGGTCAATTGACCCGCCAGACCGAAGGTCTTAGAAGTTGCCGTCCCTGTAGTGACAGCCATCGCTCCCACATTGTTGTTGGTCGTATCCAATCCATTTTTATACGTTCCAGCAGCAAAAGGAGGGCTTGACTGATAATTGATGTCAGAGACTGTTTTATAAACAGGCTTGATACCGACTCTCTCTCCAGCAGAGCCATTCAATATGGGAAATCCATTCCATTCCGTGTTGTTTGAAATTTGAACAATCTGTTTTTTCAGCTGTTGAAACTCCAAATCCAGATAACTTCTTTGTGAGTCGCTGTTGGTATCATTGGCTGCTTGAACGGCCAACTCACGCATGCGTTGGAGCATGTCGGTGATTTCGTTGGTCGCGCCCTCAGCGGTTTGAATCAGGTTGATCGCGTCCCCTGAATTTCTAACCGCCTGGTTCAGACCACGAATCTGACTGGTCATTCGAGTTGAAATAGCCGCACCTGCAGCATCGTCGCGAGCAGAGTTGATTCTCTTGCCTGTCGACAATTGTTGCATGGCAATTGTCGAATTTCTGTCATTCGTTGCCAGTGCCATTTGCGAATAAATCGCTTTTACGTTCGTGTTGATTACAGCCATTTTAAAATCTCCTGACCATCATGGTCGAATTGGTTTGAGTTAGTTAAGCAAACGTTGTGCCAAGTTTTATAAAAATTGATTTCAATATAAAATTGAGTATTTTTCTTCATAATCGGCAATTCTTGTTGCATCATTTGGCAATGTTTTGCCGTTTGCCGTTTACTCAAGTTTTCTGGTTAATGAGCAGACTCAGAAACCATCATCGCATCAGAAAATCCTTCTAAATCAAGGCTTTCCGCTTGCAGCTCTGCATGGTCTGGGTAAAAAGTCAAGCCTTCGTTCACGACAGAATAGGCTTGTGCGGGGTCCAAATTACATCTCAAAGCACGCACGAGCATGACGTATGTAAAAGGTTGTGTGTTTTCGCCCTGAAGGGTCTTGAGCTCTGTCAATAATTCAACGCCCATGGACCAATCTTGCTTCATGATGGCCAAAAGACCCGTGATGGCCAAGATGTCTTCTGAATGGGGGTAAAGACTCAAGCCTGCATCACCCAGTGCATTGGCAAGGTCAATTTGCTCAGTCGCCACCAAGGTCTGTATAGACTCGCGGATTTCCGTGGGCGTGAAACGCTTAAAGCTAATGGGGTTCAATAAACTGCCAGTTGCAGCTTGGTTCATCAATTCTTGAATGAGAGACATGCGTTCGCTCCTAAAGTGTCAAAATGCCGTTTTGTGCACTGTGCAAAAAATCGGATGATCACTTAAAGCAAAACCAATGCCAGCTAATATTAATTACTTTATATTCAAAAACAAGCCAAATAGTGGCCAAAAACAAAAAGGCCACCAAGCCTAAGCTGGGTGGCCGAAAGAAAAACCGACTGACTTGGATTATTTCAACAAAGCCAATACGTTTTGAGCGGACTGGTTTGCTTGCGCTAACATGGCTGTCGCAGCTTGAGAGATGATCTGTGACTTGGCCAAGTTGGTTGTCTCAGCAGAGTAATCGGTGTCCAAAATACGGCTTCTAGAAGCTGTGATGTTGGTGTTCATCGTGGCCAAGTTGCTCACAACACTGTCCAAACGGTTCAAATAAGCACCTGCTTTGGATTGGTTCAAGGACACGGTCTTCAACGCTGCGTCAATGGCAGTGATCGCTGTTTGAGCACC
>CANBTT010000016.1 GCA_947372465.1 Burkholderiales bacterium
TCATTGGATGCGGCCATCACATCCTCCACCAGTTTGATCTCTTTTAGACTTGAGGAGATCTCCAAGGCCCTGACAACAGGTCGGGGCAAGAGTTTTTGGTACATGTTTGAGCCCTTGTTGATGTCCAAAGCCATTTTTGATGCCTTGCCTGCCGATCAACAACGCGCCATTGAGGAGGTGGGACTTGAGCTTGAGAAGTTTGCAACCACTCAAGCAAAAATTGATGACGAGGACGTGGCCTCGGTGTACAAAAAAGCGGGAGCCAAAGTCTTCGACATGGATGAGGCGACCATTTCTAAATGGAAGAAAATTGCTGAGGAGTCGGCTTGGATTGATTACGCCAAGAGAAGCTCCGAATGCGAGAGATTTTTAAAGCTGGCCAAAGCGGTTGCATAAAGGGTATTTGAATGGAGCACGACATGTCTTCAGGCGCCAAGGACTTGAACTTGGAGCACAAAAGCTTTTTCTTCAAAGGATTGCACGCCTTTAATCAACTGGCGGCCGTCATTGGATCGGTCGCCATAGGCATCGCTGCGTGTGTGTTGACTTGGGAGGCCACGGCAAGGTATCTTTTTAAGATTCCAAGTGACTGGCAAGACGAGGTGACCATTTTTTTATTGGTGGGCGCGACCTTTTTGTCCGCTGGTTGGGTGCAAATTCAGCGCGGTCATGTAGGCATTCAAGCCTTGGGCGCCTTGCTTGGTCCTCAGGCGGATGCAATGCGCCGATATTTGAGTGATATTTTGTCGCTTCTTTTTTGCCTCTTTTTCTCATGGAAGTCTTGGACGCTGCTTCTTGAGGCCATCGAGGACAATCAAATATCAGGTTCTGCTTTTGGTGCGCCCTTGTGGATCCCTTATGGCTCCATGGCCGTTGGCACCTCACTGCTCGTCTTGGTCTTGCTTGAGCAAGTGCTCAGCCGAGACGCGTTAAATAAAAAATAGTTTTAAAAAATGACAACTCTTCAAATTGGATTGCTTTTTGGGTTTTCTACCTGTGTGGTTTTGTTCTCAGGCATGCCCATCGCATTTGCCCTTGGCGCTGTTGCAACGGTGTTCATGTATTTCTTCATGCCCTATGCCGCCTTGGACACCATTGCCCAAAATGTGTACGAGGAAATGGCCAGCATTACTTTGCTCACCATCCCTTTGTTCATTTTAAAGGGCGCTGCAATTGGGAAATCCAAAGCAGGACGAGATCTGTATTCAGCCTTGAACATTTGGCTGAGCAAAGTGCCTGGTGGTTTGGGCATTGCGGTCACTTTGGCTTGTGGACTTTTTGCGGCGATGGCTGGGTCCAGTGCTGCAACCTGCTCAGCCATCGGGAGCTCCGCCATTCCTGAAATGCGTGAGAGAGGCTATTCGGCGGGGCTCTCCGCCGGTCTGGTCGCTGCGGGTGGCACCTTGGGTATTTTGTTGCCCCCTTCCGTGACCTTGATTTTGTACGCGGTGGCGGCGGAGCAGTCTTTGGGGCGTTTGTTTTTGGCAGGCATTGTGCCCGGCTTGGTGCTGGTTGTCTTGTTTGCAGGTTATGGCATTTTTAAATTCAATTTAGAGCGCCGCCAAGCACAAACTTTTGCCGATCACGGTGGCGAGAGAGCTCGTATTTTGCAGGTGGATCATTACACCTTGAAAGAAAAATTCATGGCCATTCCTCGCGTTTTGCCATTTTTGATTTTGCTCTTGGGTGTGATGTGTGCCTTGTACGGCGGTTTTGCAACGCCCTCTGAGACGGCTGGTTTGGGGGCTGTGATGGCCCTGATTTTGATCGCTTTGGTTTACGGTGCTTTTAAGATGTCGGATTTGAAGCCGATTTTTACCAGCACCTTGTCTGAGGCCACCATGCTGATGTTGATCATTGGCATGTCACTTTTGTACTCGTATGTGATGAGTTATTTGCACATCAGCCAAAGTGCTGCAGAGTGGGTGGTGGGCTTGCATTTGTCCAAATGGGTGTTGTTTTTTGCCGTTTCAGTTTTGGTGGTGTTGCTTGGGTTTTTCTTGCCCCCAGTCAGTATTATTTTGATGACGGCGCCTATTATTTTGCCCCCCTTGAGAGCGGAAGGGTTTGATTTGATTTGGTTTGGTGTGGTGATGTCGGTGATCATGGAGATGGGTTTGATTCATCCACCTGTAGGGTTAAATATTTTCGTGATCAACAAAATTGCACCAGATATTTCTTTGAGTGAGGTGGTTTGGGGCACCTTGCCCTTTGTCTTTTTGATCATGATTGCCGTTTTTCTCTTGTGCTTCTTTCCAGACTTGGTGACCTTCATGCCTGATTATTTCTTTGGTCCAGCCATACAGCGCTAGCGAGAAGGCGTTTCAAGCCAATTGAGCAGCTCGCTCGTTGTGGAGGTTTCTTCTTTAGGAGGGCCCGCTTTTGTTCAGAAGCGGGCCTTTTTTTGCAATGGGTTTACAGTCCCAGAGAAAGGCTCAAGTGGTAGGTGAGCCATGAGGCCACGTAGGCGAGCGCAAAAAGGTAAGCGAGCATGATCAAAGGCAGTCTCCAACCCCCTGTTTCTCTTTTGACTGTGGCAATGGTTGATAAACACTGCGGCGCAAAAACAAACCAAACCAGCAAAGACAAGGCGGTGGGTAAGCTCCAAGTTTGAGCAAGGACTGCGCCCAGTTCATTGCTTGCATTGGCTGAATTACTGGCTATCGAATAAACGGTTCCCAAAGCCCCGACCACGACCTCTCTTGCCGCCATACCGGGAATGAGCGCAACACTGATTTGCCAATTGAATCCGATCGGTTCAAAGAGGTGTGCCAATGCATGTCCAATGTAACCGGCAAAACTGAGCTCAATGGCCGGCCCTTCAAAGCCCACCGGTGGCGCAGGAAAGGTGGCCAAGAACCACAAGGCCAGTGTGAGCACCAAGATCACGCCGCCCACGCGGTTCAAAAAGATCTTGGCCCTTTGCCAAAGTCCTATGCCAACGCTGTGAAGGGTGGGCCAGTGGTAGTTGGGCAACTCCATCATCAAAGGCCGTGCAAAGTGACCTTCACTGGTGAAGGTTTTGAGTATCCAAGCCACGGCCATGGCCCCAAGGATGCCCAAAGCATAGAGTCCAAATAAAACCATGCCCCTCAACGACAAACCAAGCTCCACAGAGCGCTCAGGGATAAAAGCTGCAATGAGCAAGGTGTAGACGGGCAGTCTTGCGGAGCAAGTCATCAAAGGCGCGATCAAAATGGTGACAAATCGGTCTCTGGTGTTGGAGATGGTTCTGGCCGCCATGATGCCTGGGATGGCGCATGCAAAGCTTGAGAGCAAAGGAATAAAGGATCGACCTGATAGGCCAACACTGCCCATGAGGCGGTCCAGCAAATAGGCTGCTCTGGGTAAATAGCCCGACTCTTCAAGAATCAAAATGAAGAAAAACAAGATCAGTATTTGTGGCAAAAACACCAAGACCCCCCCAACGCCGGCGATGAGGCCATCCACGACCAAGCTTCTCAGCACTTCCACGTGAATGTGGGCCCCAAGGCTCTCACCGAGAAAGGCGGAGAAATCTTTGATCACTTGCATGGGGGCATTGGCCAAAACAAAGACCGATTGAAAGACCACAAAAAGCACCAAGGCCAAGATGACTGAACCCCAAATGGGATGCAGCACCCAGTGATCGATGGTGTCACTGATGGGATCGGGATTGACTTCGTCCAGACCCAATTCAAACAGGAGGGATTGAATTTTGTCGGTGTCTTCAAGGGCGTCTGGCCCCAGGGTTTTTTGAGCGTCTTGGCTGCTTTGAATCACAGCCGCAAAGTGGTCTTGATTGAACGCCGTGAGCAAGTAGTTCTTCAGGGCCAAAACCCCTTGGGGCTCAATGCCGACGGTTGGAATCACGGGCATGTTCAAAGCGCGCGAGAGGGCTTCTGGATCAATGTCGATGCCGCGTTTTTTGGCCAAATCGCACATGTTCAAAGCCAATATGCAGGGCACACCAAGGCGCTGCACCGCGAGGGCCAATCTGAGCGTCCTTCGCAAATTGGTGGCGTCAACCACGCACACGGCGATATCGGGTTTTTTCTCCCCCGCGGCAATGCCTTTTAAAACATCGTGCGTGACTCGCTCATCAAGAGACCTTGGGTAGAGGCTGTAAACACCCGGTAGATCCAAGATTCTGAGGGATGGGGCATTGGCCTGCGTGAGCTTGCCTTCTTTGCGCTCAACCGTCACGCCTGAATAATTGGCAACCTTTTGATGGCTACCGGTGAGCAAATTAAAGAGTGCAGTCTTGCCGCAATTGGGGTTGCCGATCAGCACGACCAAGGGCGAGGAATCAACAAAATAGACGGGAGAGGATTGCACTCAGCGCTCCAAGTTGATTTCAATCAACTGGGCCTCAGCACGCCTCAGGGCAAAGGTTGAAACACCGATGCGAACCACCATGGGGTCACCGCCAAACAGGGCTTTGCTGAGCACCTGAACGCGCTCTCCCGTGATGAATCCAATTTCCTCGAGCTGTCTGGCCATGGGTGAATCGTGCTCAGAGGGCTTGACCCGAACGACACGCGCCAGTTGTTTCGCCTTTAAAAGGTCAAGAGAGGGTGTGATCAATGGATCGGACATGGGGCCATTCTACAATAAATGAGAATTATTCGCATTAAGGCGCGCTCAAACACCAAGGTGCTTGATTCAAAACCAGGTCGTGGTACATGATCCAAGCCGAATTGGCGAAAAGAGCCAGACCTGCCACTCGAACACCCCACTGAGCGTAGACTTGGCTGTTGTTTCTGAGCGACTGTTCTTGGGGCGTTCGAAAAACAAGGGCTTGTGAGTTGGGGGCAGAGGAGCTGTTTGGGGGAGAGCTCAGTTGATCAAAGAGATGTGTGCCCAAAGCCATGAAGAGTGCGCCGCCCAAGGAAAAGCTCAGCATGATCAAGGCGCCACTCAGCGCTTGAGCACTGAGGGCTGCGACCATCAGCACCGAGTAGAGCAAACTGCATGGAATCAAACTCCAAAGCACACCCGTGACAAAAAGGGCCCAAGGCTTCTGAAAAAACGCATGATCGAGCATGAACTGTTCAATTTTGAGCCAAATGGACTTGGCAAAGGCACCAAGCCACAAAGGCTGGTTGGCAAAAATCAGCAAGAAAAGACCCAAAACCATGGCCAAGACATGTGTCATGTTCCAAACGGGTCTAAAAAGTGTAGACTGTGTTGAAAGCCAACCTAGGCTTTGCATGGATGTTGCGGCCAAAGCGCCCATCCCTCCATACCCCAAGGCTCTGCCAGATAAAAACAAGAACGTGGACTGGTGTTTAGAGCCCGAGGGCTTGATTTTTGCAAGCAAGGAGCAAGCGGGCCCACACATCATGAGGCAGTGGGGACCGCCAGTGAGCCCCATCATCAATGACAATGTGATCAAGGAGATCAGCATGGGGCCTTCATTTCGGGTGAAAAGTCATGCTTGGGGTTTAAAATAATTGAGTTCATTGTTGTCTATTTTCTTGGTGAGAAAGGTCGCTCGTTGAAGTCACCCATTAAGTCAGCTGTAGAAAAACTCCCGATCGCTTCTCCCGATCACCTGAAGCTTGCCTGCTCGAGTTGCAATTTGCGCGAGTTGTGTTTGCCCATCGGGCTGAGTCAGGAGGACATTGTCAAAATCGATCAATTGATTCAAATCAGAAAAACGATCAAAAAAGGAGAGCCCTTGATCCGCCAAGGTGACCGGTTCACATCTATTTTTGCCGTGAGAGTGGGTTTTTTCAAGACCATTGTCAACACCGACGACGGGCGTGACCAGATCACCGGTTTTCAAATGTCTGGGGATGTGATCGGGCTGGATGGCATTCAGACGGATTTTCATACCTGCGAGGCGCTGGCCATTGAAGACTCTGAGGTGTGCGTCATGCCCATGGACAGACTTGAGGAAATCTCTAGGGATGTTCCTGCATTGCAGCATCATTTCCATAAAATCATGAGTCGAGAAATTGTTCGAGAAAACGAGCAAATTTTGTTGTTGGGCAGCATGAGAAGCGAGGAGCGTTTGGCATCTTTCTTATTGAATTTGTCCAATCGTTTGAAGTCCAGAGGATTCTCTCAGTCTGAGATGATTTTGCGAATGACGCGCGAGGAAATCGGCTCCTATTTGGGCTTGAAGCTAGAGACGGTGAGCAGAACGTTTTCAAAGTTTTCAGAAGAGGGTCTTATCAGTGTTCAACAAAAAGCGGTTTTGATCTTGGACACCAAAGGGTTGAGTCTCAAAGCCAAAACGACGCCCATCGATTGAGTGGTCCTTGTTTTGTTTGGGCGCTTGAAGGCTTCAAGGCTTCAAGGCCTCTCAAGCATCAACAAACAACTGATGCTGCTGGAGAGCGATGTGGCTGACCAAAACAAAAAAAACGATCCCGCATAGATCCATTCTGTCTCATCGCTTGAGAGTTTGAAGGTCTCGGTCAACAAGACCGGATCCAAGAAAGCGAAAACGCACATCTCAAGGACGCCTGCGGCCAAAAAAGCAGGCCAGAGAATTTGAATTCCCCTCCACTTACTCATGGCGATCCCCTAAGTGGGTGGCCATTTGTTGCACCAAAGACAAAGAGGCTGCATTGGGTGTGCGGGTGGTGGCATGGTTTTTCTCGGTTTGAGCCGCGCTCAATGTGGGTGCCTGCATCTCGCCCACCAGCACCTTGTCGGCGCCTTGGTGAGCAATAAAGCCAGTCCACAAGGCTGCCATCACAACGATGCAAGGCCCCATCAGAATCAACCAGACGTAAGGGTAGGTCCACCAAGCATGGGCTTGGGTTTCTGAGTCCAGGTGTGGGTTTTGAGGATTCATGGTTGAGCGCTCTCTTTAAAGCAAAGGGACGATAAAAACGGTTTGCTCGCTGACAAGTTGATCGTCATCAAGACATTTGACATTGAGCCATATCTTGTGTGAGCCTGGGGTGGCTTGCGTGGCAGGAATGGCCACTCGCAACACAGACCACTTCGATTGGGCCGCATCCACTTCAAGCAACTGGGGCGTCTCAATTCTAAGCTGGTCCATGCCATGTGCTGAGAGCTCAAAGTGCTGCGTGCTCTCTTTGCTGTTCATGATCTGAAAGCGATAAACATTTTCCATCACCATCTCGTGATCTTGACCCTCAACCACTCGTGCCAAAGTATTTCTGTCTCTCACAATGTCCACCCTAAAGGTGGTGCGATAGGTCAATTGGTAAGCCACGACACAGCAAAGGCTTAAAAGCAGTGAGGCGTAAATGAGCACGCGGGTTCTGAAGATGCGTTTGATCTGTTCGGCAAGGCCCCAATTTTTTTCGATGGCATTTTCACTCGCAAATTTAATCAGATGGATGGGGTAGGACATTTTTTCCATCACCTCATTGCAAACATCTGCACAAGCTCCGCAGCCAATGCACTCGTATTGCAGTCCATCCCGAATGTCAATGCCGGTTGGACACACCTGCACGCACAGTTGACAATCAATGCAGTGCCCGAGTCCTTTTTCATTTTGTAGCGCATCGGTGCTGAGGAATTTTGAGCGGTGACCCCTGGGTTCACCGCGCTTGGCGTCGTAGCCAACCACCAAGGTGTCGGCATCAAACATCGCACTTTGAAACCTGGCGTATGGGCACATGTATTTGCACACCTGTTCGCGCATGAAGCCGGCATTGCCATACGTGGCAAATGAATAAAACAAGACCCAAAACAAGGACCAACCCACCAAATTGGCCGTCCAAACGTTGTGCAAGAGGTCCTGGATGGGGACAAAATAACCCACAAAGGTCAACCCCGTCCAAAGTGCAATCAAGCCCCATAGGACGTGTTTGAGTGTTTTTTTTCTTAAAACTTCTAAGTTGAATTTTGAGTGATCGAGTTTGATGCGTTGAGGCCTATCGCCTTCAACCCAACGCTCGATGAGCATGAAAATTTCACTGTAAACGGTCTGTGGACATGCAAAGCCACACCACACACGTCCTGTGAGCGCGGTGAACAAAAACAAGGACAAGGCGCAAATGACCAACAGCGCCGTCAGATAGATGAAGTCCTGGGGGTACAAGATCAAAGGAAAGAGATAAAACCGTCTGGCCTCTAAATTGAACAACACCGCTGGTCGGTGGGCCCACTCAATCCAAGGCAAGCCATAAAAAACCAGCTGGGTGAGCAGCACAAAAACCCATCTCAGGTTTGCAAAAAAACCGTGAACGCTTCTGGGGTAGATTTTGGGTGCAGAGGCGTAGAGAAGATTGGAGTGGGTGGTATCTTGCAAGGCAATTCAATCATAAACACGCCCTTCCAAATTGGAGGGGCCGATGAAACAGGAAGGTTCAGGAGGGGTTTTTGTTCGACAAGCTCCAAATATAGGCCGCAAGCACATGGATTTGAGAGTCAGAGAGACGGCCCTTTTGTGCCGGCATTTGATTGACTTTTCCGTTCACGATCATGCTCTCAATTGCTGCTTGCCCAAAGCCATGCAACCAAATTTTGTCGGTTAAATTGGGGGAACCTATGGCTTGAATGCCTTTGCCATCGGCGCCGTGACAGGCGGCACAAACTGCAAACTTATCTTGCCCCTTTTGTGCCTTGCTGGCGTCATGGGGACTGCCCGAGAGGCTCAAGACGTAGTTGGCCACATTTTCTATGTCGCTAGGTGAGCCGATGGCTTGCGCCATGGGAGGCATTTGTCCCATGCGTCCTAAAGTGATGGTCTCTTGAATCTTCTCGGGCGCGCCGCCATGCAACCAATCGTTGTCTGTGAGGTTGGGGAATCCTTTGGAGCCTTTGGCATCTGATGCGTGACATTGTGAGCAGTTGTTGAGATACAAATTGTTCCCAATGGCCAACGCTTGAGGGTCTTTGGCAATGTCAGGGATGCTTTGAGCATCGAATTTGGCATACAAAGGTGCAATGCTGTCTCGATTGGCCTGCACGTCTTGGGCATGCTCTTGGGTGGAGCTCCAATTCAAATTGCCCTTGAAGCTTCCAAGGCCTGGAAAGAGGACCAAATAAACAGCAGCAAAAACGGTGGTGATGACGAAGAGGCCCACCCACCACAGGGGCAGTGGGTTGTTTTGTTCACGCAAATCTTCGTCCCAAACATGGCCATTTTCGCCTGGATCGATGGGTTCACCGTTGCTTTTGGACATCTTCCACAGCAACCACATGCAAGCAATGAGGCCCAAAATGACAATGCTGCCAATGTAGTAGGACCAGTAGGGGGAGGTAAAGTCGCTCATGATGCTCAGTCCTCCAAGAAGGGGTAGTTGGCCGACTCATTGAAGGCATTCTTGAGTTTGGGTTGATAGACCCAAATCAAAATGCCAATGAAAGAGATGAAGCTTAAAACTGTTGTGCAAACTCGAATAAAGTTGATGTCCATGTGGGTTCCTTATTTGTAGGCTCTGCCCAAAGATTGCAAATAGGCAATCAAGGCGGCTTGTTCCGTCAGGTGGTTCAACTCTTGAGCGGCGTTGTCAATGTCTTGCTGTGTGTAGGGCACACCCACAGTCCTCAAAGCCGTCATGCTCTTGGCGCCTTGAGCGGGGTCTATGAGCTTGGTTTCCAGCCACGGATACGCGGGCATGTTCGATTCGGGAACCAAGTCTCGTGGGTTGTGCAAATGCGCCTTGTGCCAATCATCGCTGTATTTACCGCCTACACGGTGCAGGTCAGGTCCAGTTCTTTTGCTGCCCCATTGGAAGGGATGATCATAGACAAATTCTCCGGCCATTGACTGGTGTCCATAGCGAAGTGTTTCAGCCATCAGCGGACGAATCATCTGCGAGTGACAGTTGTAGCATCCCTCGCGAATGTAGATGTCTCGGCCCATCAACTGAACGGCCGAGTAAGGCGTGACCCCCTCGCTTGGCTGTGTGGTCGACTTTTGAAAAAACAAGGGCACGATCTCTACCAGACCTCCAACGGAGATCACCAAGAGGATGAGCACGATCATTAAAAATTGATTGGTCTCAATTTTTTCATGGGTAAATTGTTTGGGATTTTGATCATTCATGACAAGTGTCTTTCTTTATCTCGCTGTGCCAGTGTTTGGGATCTGAACAAGTGCGGGTTGACCCTTCAAAGCGGTGAGGGCCACATTCCATGCCATGACCAACATGCCACCCAAGTACAGGGCGCCCCCTGCCACACGAATCACGTAGTACGGGTAGGTGGCTTTGACGCCTTCTACAAAGGTATAGGTCAAAGTGCCATCGTCGTTGATCGCTCTC
This sequence comes from Burkholderiales bacterium, assembly GCA_947372465.1. GTDB lineage: Bacteria > Pseudomonadota > Gammaproteobacteria > Burkholderiales > Burkholderiaceae_C > Limnohabitans. Next base: position 10,182 of record CANBTT010000016.1, read on the forward strand.
CACATCAAGCCTTGCATGACGCCGGCAATCCACATCGCTGCGATATAGAGCACAATGCCAATGGTTGCCATCCAGAAATGCAACTCAATGGCGGGCTGACTGTGCATTTTCTTTTGTCCAAAAAGTCTTGGGATCAGGAAATACATGGTGCCCATGGAGATCAATCCCACCCAGCCCAAAGCACCTGAGTGAACGTGTCCCACCGTCCAGTCGGTGTAATGAGACAAGGCATTGACCGTTTTGATGGACATCATGGGGCCTTCAAAAGTGCTCATGCCGTAAAAGGACAAAGACACAATCAAAAACCTAAGAACGGGGTCATCTCTTAATTTGTGCCATGCACCCGACAGGGTCATGATGCCATTGATCATGCCACCCCAGCTTGGCGCCAACAAGACCAGCGAGAAGATCATGCCAAGAGACTGGGTCCAGTCGGGCAAAGCGGTGTAATGCAGGTGGTGAGGGCCGGCCCACATGTAGGTGAAAATCAAGGCCCAAAAGTGAACAATGGACAGGCGGTAAGAATAAACGGGCCGCTCAGCTTGTTTGGGGATGAAGTAATACATCATCCCTAAAAAACCTGCGGTCAAGAAAAAACCAACCGCATTGTGACCGTACCACCACTGAACCATGGCGTCTTGTACGCCCGCATAAGCAGAATAAGACTTCATCCAACCGGCTGGAATTTCAGCGCTGTTGACCAAATGAAGAACTGCAACGGTCAGGATAAAGGCCCCAAAGAACCAGTTCGCCACATAAATGTGTTTAACGCGTCGCTTGATGATGGTGCCAAAAAACACAATTGCAAAACTCACCCAAACGACCGTGATCAATAAATCAATGGGCCACTCCAGTTCCGCGTATTCTTTGCCTGTGGTGTATCCAAGGGGAAGGCTAATGGCCGCTGACAAAATCACCAACTGCCAGCCCCAAAAGGTAAATGCCGCCAATTTGGGGGCAAACAGGGGGGTTTGTCCTGTTCTTTGAGAGACGTAGTAACAAGAGGCAAACAAGGCGCTTCCGCCAAATGCGAAGATCACTGCATTGGTGTGCAGGGGCCTGAGCCTGCCGTAACTCAGAAAAGAAATGCCAAAATTGAGTTCAGGCCATGCCAATTGTGCGGCAATGATCAGCCCCACCAGCATGCCGACCACTCCCCAGACGATGGTCATGATGGAGAATTGCCTGACAACCTTGTCATGGTAATAAAGAGTTTGAGAATTGTTCATGGGTAGAAGGTATTTTTGAGACTGAAGGGGATTGTGTTGTATTTCAATCGTTTGGGGTTTGATGCAGATCAATCATTTTTCAAAATTCTCTCGGATTCTTGCTCTAAATCATCAAATTGGTCGGCATAAATGGCCCACCAAAGCGCGAGCAAAATAAAGAGAACCAAGACCACTGATAAAGGAATTAACAAGAAAAGGATGTCCATTTTTTCGCTTGGGTGTATGTGTTGCAAGTCTGTGTCACGGTTGGAGGGGACTCAATTGGAGTCGGTATGCGTTGAGAACGACGCCCAAGGAGCTCAACGCCATCCCAAGGCCCGCCAACCAAGAGGGCAAGTGTCCCGAGAGCGCCATGGGGATGCAAATGAGGTTGTAGGCAAAAGCCCATGCTAAATTTTGATGAACCACCCCAAGACTCTGTTTTGCATGAGCCAGGCATGCCGTGACCCACAAGAGCGAGGGGTTGAGCACCACACAACTGGCAACTTCTTGGGCCAAATGGGTTGCTGAGTCAAAGACCATGGACACGTCAGCGCCCGCCAACACGGGCAAATCGTTGTAGCCGTCGCCCACCATCATCACTCGGTGGCCTTGGGCTTGGAGGACTTTGATGCGTTCGAGCTTGTCCATGGGCGACAAATTCGCATGCGCTTGATGGGCTTTAAGCCCCAGATCACGGGCAATTTTGTGCACCCGAGTCGATTGGTCGCCAGAAAACATTTGAACCTCAAGGCCTCGGTGTTGAAGCGCTGTGATGACCGCATTTGCCTCAGGTTTGAGCTCTTCATCAAATAAAAACCCACCCAACCAATGCGTCTGGGTTGAGAGGTGAACTTGTGCGCTTTCAAGCAGTTCGCTGGGGTTCAAGGGCTTTTGGTGAGGGAGCAAAGCGCTGTAAGAGCCCAGACACAGTGGGAAAGCTTGGCCTTTGAAATTGACCTGGGCTTGGAGGCCAACGCCAGGTAATTCTTTAAAGTGCAATACCTCCATTTCTTGCGTCAAGGCCCTCACTTCTTGGGCCTCAGTCGCTGACAAAGACAACAAACTGTCATCTAGACCAAGAGAGCGACTCAAAGGGTGGGGAGAGCATTTGGCCAAAGCACGAGCAAATGCAAAGAGCTCTGTGCGAGTGAGTGTGTTCGAGGTGAATGTTTGTCGCAAATGCAAGATGTTTTTTGTCAGCGTCCCTGTCTTGTCAAAGACCACAAGATCTATGTGATTGAGCCGCTCAAGTGTGTTCAAGTCACGCATCAAAACGCCGCGTTTGGCCAAAAGACCCGCGCACGCGATCAAAGCTGAGGGGGTGGCCAATGTCAGTGCACATGGACAAGTCACGATCAACACGGCGCTTGCCACCAACAAGGCTTTTACAGCAGACTCAGGCCACCACCAAAGGGCGCTGAGGAGTGCGCACAGGAGAACGGAGGCAATGAAGGGCTTGGCCACGCGATCGGCTATTTTTGCAATATCGGGCTTAGAGCTTTCAGCTTGCTCAAGCAAGCGAACAATGGAGGCAAATCGTGTGGAGTTGCCGATTTGAGTGACCTTCATCAGCACAGGTGGTCCTAAGTTGACACTCCCCGTCAAGACATCTGAGCCCGGGGGTTTTGCAATGGGGTTGGACTCCCCGTTCAAGAGCGACTCCTCCACCCAAGTCTCTCGGTCCATCACTTGCCCATCTGCAGGAAAGGATTGATGGGTCTGAATTCTCAACACATCACCCAATTGAATGCGGTGGGTGGAGACGGTCTCGAAATGTTCATCTTTGACGCGTCGTTCAATGCCTTTGGGGATGCGATCCATGATGGCATCAAGTGCGCCAAGTGTTTTGTCTCTGAGTTTTAGTTCAAGCCATCGCCCGCCCAGTAGAAACGTTGCAAACATGGTGAAAGAATCGAAATAGGTCTCCATGCCCCAAATGTCATTGGGTGAGAAAGTGACCGCACAACTCAAAAAAAACGTCAGCAGCATGCCGATCGCTACAGGTAAATCCATGCTGAGCTTGAGACTTTTTAAATCATGGTATGCCCCCTTAAAAAAGGGCTGGCAAGAAAAAATCAGCACCGGTAAACTCAAAACCCATCCAGCCCAATGAAGCAGTTGGATTGATTGAGGGTCAACACTGGATTGCAAGTTGCCATACAAGGGGGCCGAATACATCATGACTTGCATCATGCAAAAAAGAGCCACCATGAAACGCCAAAGCATGAGTTTGGCTTCTTTGCTTTTGAGCTCTTCGGATTCGATGCCCTCAAGCAAGCAGGAGCGGTAACCCAGGGTCTGAATGGCTTTGAGCCAAGCGCTGGGTTGGCTGCGAGTGGGTAGCCAAACAACATGCGCTTTGCGGGCGTTGGCATGGACTTGCGCATCCAATACGCCAGGCAAGGACTTCAGTTCGCTCTCTATGCTTAGTGAGCAATTGGCGCAATACATGCCCTCAATGCCAATTTGTGATTTGACAATTGCTTGCGCTGCATCCTCACCCAGTTTTGATTGGAATTTGGCGCGTTCTGATGGAGTCAAAGGGGTGCTGTACCTCTCCCACTCTTCTTGTGTGTCTAGCCATTCAAAGGCGGCTTGTTGAGCGTGCATGAATTGATTTTAAGGTTGGATGGGCAAAAAGCGCCATCTGCTTGATCAAATGAGCGAGCTATTGATATATGTCAAAAGTATTCATGACGGGGTCTTTTAACATTCAGTTGTGATTTTCAAATAAACCAACCAGGAGCTCGCAGATGTATAAGAAAATTTTGGTCGCAACAGACGGTTCACCTTTGTCCAAAAAAGCCATTTCCCAGGCAACTCAAATTGCGCTGTTGGCCGGCTCTGAGCTCATCATTCTTAAAGTCATCCCCCGTGTTGTCCAAAGTTACTTTGATGGAGCCATTCCTTTGAATCAAAAGGAAGTTGATAAAATTGAAGCTTCTTGGGCCAAGGATGCCCACAAGACAGTGGATGGCGAACGCAACGCAGCCATCAAGGCGGGTGTCAACGCGGTCTCCATGGTGGTGAAGTCTGACATTGTCTCAAAAGCCATCATTGATGTGTCCATCAAGAAAAAGGTTGAACTCATTGTCATGGCATCACATGGCCGACGTGGACTTAAAAAGCTCTTGCTTGGAAGCGAGACCCAGAATGTTCTCGTTCAAAGTACGATACCCGTATTGGTTTTAAGATAAATCGATGGGGTGTTTGCGAGTGAATGTCCAAGAGTTCTATAAAAACAAAAAAACCGCCGGTCTCATTGGGCATTCACTGTCAGTTTTTTTCCAGTCGGGGTCGACTTGACAACGCGACCGATGGTGCATGCGTTTGAAAAGCCGTGACGCGCAAGCGTTGCGAGCACCTCTTCTTGCGACTCTCGCGCACAGCTCACAAGCAAGCCCCCGCTTGTTTGTGGATCCGTTAAGAGATCTTTGGCCCAAGAGGGCAAAAGGTCTGACAATTCCACTTCTTGTCCATAACTTGCCCAGTTTCTGCCTGAGGCACCCGTGATGTTCCCACTCAAAGCCAATGTCTCAGTGCCGGGCAAAATTGGCAAAGCAGGCCAATTCAATTCAACACTTAGGCCGGAGCCTTTGGCCATTTCCAGTGCATGCCCCAAAAGACCAAAGCCTGTGACATCTGTCATCGCATGCACGCCAGGCATTTGTGCCAAATCGCAGCCAGGCGTGTTGAGTTGGGTGGTGGTCTTGAGCATCAAGTCATATGCTTGCTCGCTGAGCGCACCTTTTTTGAGCGCAGCAGAAAAGATACCCACGCCCAAAGGTTTGCTGAGAATGAGCGAGTCACCCGCTTGAGCCATGGAGTTCTTTTTGATCTGCTTGGGATCCACCACCCCAATGGCCACCAAGCCATAGATCGGTTCCACGCAATCAATGGTGTGCCCGCCTGCGATCACAATGCCCGCTTCGTGGCACACATCTTGGCCACCTTTTAAAATGAGACCGATGGTCTGGGCACTCAGTTGAGCAACGGGCATGGCCACAATGGCCAAAGCAAAAATGGGTTTCCCACCCATGGCATACACATCACTGAGTGCATTGGTGGCCGCTATTCGTCCAAAATGGTAAGGGTCGTCCACGATGGGCATGAAGAAGTCGGTTGTTGCGATGACCGCTTGTTGTGCATTGAGCTCGTACACAGCCGCATCGTCTGAGGTTTCAATGCCCACAAGCAGCTCTTTTGGAATGGGGAACAGTGGCCCCAAGCCTTGAGAGTTTTTCAAGATCTCTTGCAGCACTGTGGGGGCTATTTTGCAGCCGCATCCCCCCCCATGAGACAGGCTGGTGAGTCGAGGCTCGTGAAGAGGAACGGGGGTCTGGGGGGTCTGGGGGGTGTGGGTGCTCATGGATGAATTTTAAAAGACAAAACTGTATTCTGGCTTGCGCATCGTCATAAAAGTGCATGCTCGTTCAAAAGGTACAATGCGCAGACACAAAAACAATGCAAAGTCGCAACAAGTGGCTTTCTTCCTTTTATTGACCCTCTAATGACCATGCAACTTCAAGACGTGTTGTTTTCTCAAGGCTTTGGCACTCGACGCATTTGCCAAGGCTTGATTCAACAAGGTCATGTGTCGATTGGTTTGCTAGGGGCTGAAAGCCCTTGCACCGACCCTTGGCAGTCCTTTGACATTTCGACAGGTTTTGCGTATGTTGTGCAGTCTCAGCAATGGTATTTTTGGGAAAAGGCGTATGTCATGCTGCACAAGCCCGCTGGGACCGAGTGCTCACAAAAGCCCTCGTCTTGGCCAAGTATCTATACCTTGCTGCCTGCGCCTTTGAGAAACAGACCTCAAAAGTCATCCATTCAAGGCGTCCAAGCGGTGGGTCGATTGGACCAAGACACGACAGGACTCTTGCTCTTGACCGATGATGGCCCGCTCATACATCGGCTGTCCTCACCCAAGCACCATGTCCCCAAAGTCTATGACATCACGACCGAGGACCCTTTGGTTCAAAAAGATCTTGATCAATTGCTCGCTGGTGTGGTCCTGAATGACTCGCCTCAAGCCGTCAGGGCTGAGCATTGTGAGCTCTTGGGCGAGAGATTCATGCGCATGACGCTCACGCAAGGAAAATACCACCAAGTCAAACGCATGCTGGCGGCTGTTGGGCACTTGGTGGTGGGTCTGCATCGCTCGAAAATGGGGCAACTCGATTTGCCTCAAAATTTGTTGCCCGGTGAGTGGCGCATCATGACAGCACAGGAGTTGCTTGCGGCCCAAAGCACCAGTTGACCCGCTTGCAATTGCCGTTTGGAGCCTCTCTTGTTTGTTGCCAACAGGATTCCAAAATAGCCCTTTTAACCAATCTTGATCGGTCATTTTGTGGAGAAATACTTTAAACTCAAGGCATGAGCCTTCTACCTACGCGTGCCTGAGCGCATCCAACCTACCATGTACAAAAAAATACTGAATTTTACAAGGGCTGCCATCTTGTGCGGCTTGGGGCTGTCAGGCGTTTGCATTGCTGCAAATCCTGTCTTTGGCTTGAATTCTTTGGATGCCACCGTCAGTGTGATTGACCCCGTGACATGGCGCGTGACCAAAATGATTCCAACAGGCAAGGAGCCACACCATCTGTACATGACACCTGATGAGCGTTCGGTGATCGTGGCCAATGCGGGTGGTGACTCCCTGACTTTTATTGATCCCAAAACAGCGGAAGTTCAACGGGTGATCAAAGGGACCTTGGATCCTTATCAACTCAGGTTCTCACCAGACATGAAGTGGTTTGTGACGGTTGCCAACCGTTTGAATCACATCGATGTCTATCAGTGGAGTGGTGAGGATCTTAAGCTCGTGAAGCGAGTGCCATCGTCCAAGACGCCCAGTCATTTATGGATTGACTCCAAAAGCTCAGTGGTATTTGCCACAATGCAAGACAGCGACGAGCTCATTGCGATGGATTTGCCCACGCAAAAAATCAAATGGAGAGTAAAAACGGGCGCCACACCTGCTGACGTGTTTGGCACAAGCGATGACAAGTTCTTGCTGGTGGGGTTGACTGGTGCACGCGAGGTCCAAGTCTTTGACGTCTCTAAAGAGCCGGCCCAATTGGTCAAAACCATAGCCACCGGTGAAGGGGCCCATGCCTTTAGAGCGTTGGGGGACGGCAGGCATGTCTTTGTCAGCAACCGAGTGGCCAATACCATCAGTAAAATTGATTTGCAAACCCTCACTGTGGTGTCGCAATTCAACGCGCCTGGGGGGCCTGACTGCATGGAGGTTTCGGCCGACATGAAAACGATGATGGTCTCTTCTCGCTGGATCAAGAAAATCTCCATCATCGATTTATCCACTGGCACCTTGATCAAACAAGTCAATGTGGGGAAATCTCCCCACGGCATCTGGACGCTAGATCACTCAAAAAGACAATAGTGACGCTTGAGCACCATGCAAAGCTTGTTCTCTACTGACGTGTTGTGGAAGAAGTCTGTGCGACTGATTTTAGTTGGACTGCTCTTGATCGCTGGTCATTTGCACAGTGCGCCCTCGCTCACGCGAGAGGCTTGTAACAAACCGCTTTACTTGACCTTTGACACAGGGCACATGGGGGTGGCGCCTTACATTGCCGAAGTCTTGAAGCGCCAAGATGTCAAGGTGACTTTTTTTGTGGCCAATGAGTTGACACAAGAAGGGGATGGCACCTTGGGCCAATACTGGCAAAAGTGGTGGCAGCAACGGGCTCAAGAGGGCCACTCTTTTGCCTCCCACACTTTCGATCATGTCTATTGGTTATCAGATGAGTCAAAGCATCAAAATACAAAAACAGGCGTTCAATTTTGGGTCAAACCCAGTGCGGGCGAACTCAAGGGGCAGCGCATGCTTTGGGACGCCAAAGCCTACTGTGGCGCCATCCTTCAAGCCAATGAACGGATCAAGGCCTTGACTTCAAAAGAGCCTTTGCCACTTTTTCGCGCACCTGGGGGTAAAACATCGCCCGCACTTTTGGCAAGCAGCAAAGCGTGTGGCTACTTGCACGTGGGTTGGAGCGACGCTGGGTTTTTGGGCGATGAGCTCCCCAGTGAGCAATTCCCAAGCGCAATGCTGCTAAAAAAATCCTTGGCAAACATCAAGAGTGGAGACATCTTGATGGCGCATTTGGGAATTTGGTCGAGAAAAGAACCATGGGCGACCAGCGTTTTGGAGCCCTTGATCATGGGGCTCAAAGACAGAGATTTTTGCTTCAAGACGATCGAGCACCACCCAAGGTATGCCGCTTGGGTCTCAGGGCATTCTGCACAATAGGGGTCAAATGGATTACTTACTGGACTTGTTTTCAAAACTCAACGACACCTTGTTTGAACGAGTTGTGCAACCTTTTTTGTTCAACAATGGATGGGCCAGTTTGTCCGAGGAGGCTTACACTGCAAGCGAGTGGTTCTTGCTGGGCATTTTACAAATTGTGATCATGTTGTTGCTCATCAGGCCGCTTGAAAAGTGGCATCCTTTGGAAAAAAATCAGGACAGAAAAAGTATTGGTGTGGATGTGATCTACACCTTGATTCAAACGTTGGGTGTTTTTAGGTTGTTTTTCTTTCTGCTCTTTTCAATACCTGTTGACCACGTCTGGGGGCAATTGCGTACTTTGGGGGTGCCCACCTTTCATTTGGAACAGTTGGTGCCTGAATTGGCCTCGCATCCTTTGATGAGCTTTATGGTGTATTTGGTGGTTTTTGATTTCTTTAATTACTGGATACACAGAGCACAACATCAATGGCCCGCTTGGTGGGCCTTGCATGCATTGCACCATTCGCAAAGGAGCATGACGTATTGGACCGACAGTCGGGGTCATTTGCTCGATGATGTGTTGTTGGCCTTGTTTGGGGTGTTCTTGTCGGCCCTCATTGGACTGCAACCGGGTCAATTTGTGGGCTTGATCGTGGTGTCCAGATTGTTTGAAAGTGTTCAGCATGCCAACATCGATTTGAGATGGTGGGGCGTCATCGAAAAATTGTGGGTGAGCCCAAGATTTCATCGAACACACCATTCAGTTGGCATCGGGCACGAGTTCAGCCCTGGTGTTTTGGGTGGGCATAACTTCGGGGTCTTGTTGCCTTGGTGGGACATTCTCTTTGGGACAGCTGATTTTCAGTCGCATGTTGAACCAACGGGTGTCAGGGACCAAGTCCTAGACGGCGTGTCCTATGGGGATGGTTTTTGGAGTCAGCAGTGGCTGGGGCTTTGCAGGCTATGGGTTACACTCATCGGGCCTAAGAGGGCCGATTGAATGTTGACTTCAAAGCTGGGCGCCCGCGAACCAAAGAATGCACTGAACCGACTTCAATGAACACCCCAAACGCCTATTTTTAGATTCACTTTGAAGCCGCACAACCCATCCACTGATTTAAAGGACTTGTTGACCAACAAGTCTTTTGTGCGTTTTTGGCTCTCCAGAGTGGGTGCGGGCGTGGCGTCTCAAATGTTGATGGTTGCACTTGCTTGGCAGATGTATGACTTGACCTCAAGCGCGTGGGATCTGGGCTTGGTGGGCTTGTACCAATTTTGTCCTGCCTTGGTGTTAAGTCTGCTGGCTGGACACGCGGCCGATCGGTTTTCCAGGAAAAATATCGTCATGGTTGCTTGGTTCATGCAATCGGTGGTGGTGCTGGGTGTGCTGCTGGCCATTGGGCAAGATGCGCTCACCCGAGATTTTTTGTTGTGGGTGTCTTTGGTGCTAGGCATTGTCAGAGCATTTCAAAATCCTGCGCAGCAAGCTATTTTGCCCACCTTGGTTGACACCCACCATTTGCCTCGTGCCATGGCATTGAATTCCATGGCTTATCAAGCCAGTGTCATGACGGGTCCCGCAATTGGTGGACTGTTATTTGCCTTTAGTGCAAACAGTGTTTATGTGGCTTGCTTGATTTTGTACGCCTTGTCAGCTTATTGGTTGTTGCGTTTAAGAACAAGTCAAGTCTCTGGTCCAAGCGATGAGCCGGTCACCATGGAGTCGGTTTTGGCGGGTGTGGTGTATGTCTGGCGACAAAAAGTCATTTTGGGCTCGATCACGCTGGATTTATTTGCTGTTCTCCTAGGAGGCGCCACGGCCTTGTTGCCCATTTATGCAAAAGATATCTTGCACACGGGGCCTTGGGGTTTGGGCTTGCTTAGGGCTGCACCGGCGGTGGGTGCTTTGGCGGTGTCGATTTATTTGACGAGGTGGCCACTCAAGGAAAGAGTAGGGCGGTATCTGTTTGGATCGATTGCTGTTTTCGGCGTGGCGACATGTGTCTTTGCGCTGTCTGAGAATTTTCTTCTTTCTTTCTTTGCGCTGTTGATCACTGGGAGCGCTGACATGGTGAGTGTGGTGATCAGGCACACCATTGTTCAGCTGGAAACGCCTGAGAACATGCGTGGTCGCGTGAGTGCTGTCAACACCGTTTTTGTGGGTGCGAGCAATCAATTGGGTGAGTTTGAGTCGGGTGCCACAGCGGCTTGGTTTGGGCCTGTTGCGGCCGTCGTGTTCGGCGGCTTGGGCACGGTTTTTATTGCCGTGATGTGGAGCCAATTGTTCAAGAGTTTGTACAACCGAGACCAATTGGTGACAACGGTCGAAGACAAAGAGAGCTCACGCTAGTTTGTTCGCCCAAGAGCAGGCCCAAGGCGAGGGCCTCCTCACTTGAGGGTCAATGATTTTGTGAGCCGCGATGCGCCCACGCGGTGGTGTGCACTTCAACAAAGCTAAAGAGCTCATACATCACCATGGCCATGGCGCCCACAACAACCAAGCCCCCAAAGGCCAAACCCATTTGCATGGCTGAGCCAGCAGAGATCAGCAAGTACCCAATGCCCTCGTTGGCCGCTGTCATCTCTGAGACAGTGGTTCCTACAAAGGCCAAGGTAATCGCTACTTTTAGCGAAGCATAGAAATAGGGGAGAGATCTGGGTAGGCCCACTTTGATCAGCACATCCCATCTCTTGGCACCCAAGACGCGCAGAACATCTTCCAGCTCGGGTTCAAGTGTTGCAAGTCCGGTTGCAATGTTGACCATGATGGGGAAAAAACTGATCAAAAAGGCGGTCAAAATTGCGGGGCCAATTCCAATGCCAAACCAGACCACCAATATGGGCACAAAGGCCGCTTTGGGCAGTGCATTGAAAGCGGTCATCAAGGGGTAGACGGCCGTGTAGGCCAAGCGCGAACTTCCGATGACAAAGCCCAGTAAAACACCCACCACAATGGCCAGGCCAAAGCCCGCCATGGTCACCCAGTAGGTCCTCCAAGCATGGGCAGCCACCGTTCCACGAAATTCAATGAGTTGAGACGCAATGCGCGAGGGACTTGGGAAAATGAATTCCGAGACTGAAAAAACTGAGCAAATCAGTTGCCACAAAATCAATGTGACGATCAGTAAAATCCAGGGGGAGCTTTTTTCAAATTGCTTGGAGGTGCTCAAAATAATTCCTTGCGGTCTGTCGACGAAATTTGCGTTAGGACGTTTTTACCGGTGCACCCTTCAGTGCACCGATGTGCCCCCTGAGTTCGTGGACGATATCGGTGAATTCGGGGGTGTAGGTCAACTCAAGTTCTCGAGGTCTTGGCAGATCGATTTCTTTCTTCACAATGAATCGTCCGGGACTTTTGGACATCACGTACACAGTGTCCGCCAAAAACACCGATTCGCGCAAATCATGGGTGACCAAAATCACGTTGAATTTTTGCTCCGTCCAAAGGTCTCTCAAAATACACCACAACTCCTCGCGAGTGAATGCATCCAAGGCACCAAAAGGTTCATCGAGCAAAAGCATTTTGGGTTCGTGAATGAGTGCTCGACAAATGCTGGCACGCTGCTGCATGCCACCAGAGAGTTGCCAAGGGTATTTTCTTTCGTAGCCACCCAGGCCAACGCGTTCGAGCAGGGCAATCGCTCGGGCTTCAAACTCTGCTTTTTTTTGTTTGAATTGAGATCTGTATGGCTCAACAATCTCTAAAGGCAAGAGCACATTGTCAAGCGTGGTTCTCCAAGGCAACAAAGAAGGCGCTTGAAAGGCCATGCCGCTTATTTTCAAGGGGCCAGTGACCTCTTTGCCGCCCACGGTGATGCGTCCTTTGGTGGGGCGCTTCAAACCCGTGGTGAGCTTCATGAAGGTGGACTTGCCGCACCCCGAGGGGCCCACGATGGCAATGAATTCGCCGTCTTCGACATTCAGGTTGATGTCTTCAACGGCAAATTGATTTTGCGCCAACAACTCTTCGTTGTAAGCCAGCCAAACATTCTCAAATTGGACAAACGGCTGTGACATTTATTTCTTTGGTAAGACGTCTAAGTCTTTTGCACTTGGAAGATAAGCAGGGCTCCAAATGGTGTCAGGATTAACGCGAGTCTTTGTGTTGAAAGCGTCAGACACTTGGCTGGCCATCAAAGCAAGTCTTGGTGCTTTGACTTGACCAAAGCCTTCGTTTCTTGCGTCTGGGCTGTTGATCACGGTGTCCAGTGCCAATTTCAGGCGGCGAACTTCAAGGGGCACGTTGATGATGCCGTCTCTGGCCTTGACCGTTTGAATCGCTTCTTCTGGGTTCTTCAGCACATCCTTCATGCCTTTGGCAAAAGCTTTTAAGAAGGCCTTCACAGCTTCAGGATTTTCTTTCAAAATTTTCGGTGAAGCAATGACCGCATTGCCGTACAACTTCACACCGTAATCGGGGTATTGAAGAACCACAACCTCATCGGCCTTCGTGCCGCGCGCCTCAATGTTCAAGAGGGACGTGAACGTGAAACCCGTGATGGCGTCAATGTCGCCGCGAACCAACATGGTTTCACGCAAAGTGGGGTCCATTGCGGTCCACGTGACGTTGTTGACATTGTTCGCTTTTGCGAAAATTGGAAATGCGCGTCGGCCAGCATCAAAAACTGGAGCGCCCAATTTCTTTCCATTCAAATCAGCCGGCGTTTTGATGCCTGATTTTTTCAAGGCCATCACTGAGGCAGGGGTGTTGTTGTACACCATCATGATGGCGATGGGCTTGTTGGGCGCATCGGGATTGTTCGCATGAAATTCCATCAAAGAGGCCAAGTCCGCAAAGCCCAAATCGTAGGAGCCAGATGCGACACGTGTGACTGTTCCGCCCGAGCCGTTGCCAGCGTCTACGGTGACATCGAGTTTGGCTTCTTTGTAGTAACCCTTGGCCTCAGGCACCAAAAACAAAGCAGCGGGTCCTTCAAAGCGCCAGTCCAGCTGAAACTTCAAGGCGGTAGTTTGAGCAAAGCTAGGCGCACTGAGCAATGCGCCAGAAATTGTAAGTGCCGCGACAACAGCGCTGGCTTTGAAATGATGAGGACGGATAGAAAACATGTTCAACTCCTAAGTTAATTAATAGATACATCAAGCAATATCAATGCCCAAAAAACTTTTCATGCCCAAGAGGCTTTTTCAGCCTCCAGCCCCGAGCACCGAACCATCGCTTTGGGCCGCACTCGCTGATCTTGGCTCACAAAGACCCTCCTTGGAGCCCAGCTTGGTGCATTCAACCAAAATGCACCAGATTGGACTCGCAGACCAGGGTCTTGATGGGAACAATTTTGCCCTAAATTTCACTTTTTTTTGAATTATTGAGCTTGTTTTGACAATAAATCATAAAGAGTTCTTGCGATCACTCGGGTTGCTCGCTTCAGATCCTCCAACCGAAGCCGCTCATCGGCACGCTTGGCATGGGACTCGAGCACCGTTTTGGGGCCTGCACCATAGATGACACCTGGAATGCCATTGGCCGCATACAAGCGCACATCGGTATAAAGAGGGGTGCCCACCACGGGGATGTCTGTTTCAAAGATCGTGCCTGCATGTTTTTGCAAGGCCTTGATCAAGGGTTGCTGTCCATCTTGTGGCTTCATGGACTCTGCCAGCAAAATGCGCTTGATGTCGAGTTCAACAGGCGCTTGGTGGCCGTGGGCTTTGTTGAAGGTGTCCACGCTTTTTGTGATGGTTTCTCGGATGGACGTTTCGACCTCTTGGGAGTTCTCTTCTGGAATCATGCGTCGATCCAACTTAAAGGTGACGCGTCCAGGAATCACATTGGTGTTGGTGCCTCCAGAAATTTGACCCACATTCAAATAAGGGTGCTTGATGCCTTTGACTTTGGAGAGGACGGATTTGTATTGGGCGTTGAGAGCAAACAAGTCCCCTAGGACATGAACACCTGCTTGAAGGGCGTCCACTCCGCTCTCAGGAATGGCTGCATGGGCCATTTTCCCGCGAAGGGTGACTTCCAGTTGCAAGCAGCCATTGTGGGCATTCACCACCTCGTAGCTAAAACCCGCCGCAATCATCAAATCGGGTTGGGTCAAGTGCTCGCCTAGCAACCACCCAGGTCCCAATTCCCCTCCAAACTCCTCATCATAGGTGAAGTGCAACTCCACTTGCCCCTCTGGTTGAGACGCTTGAGCCAAGGGGCCTTCCTTCGCGGCGATTTTTTCGCTCAGGTGCTGGAGCGCTCTGAGTGCAAAAGTAAACGTAGAAAAATCGGATTTGCTCACAGCGCTGGCTCGGCCGTACATGAATCCATCTTCGATCTCACCGCCATAAGGGTTGTAGGTCCAGCCCTCCCCTGGGGGTACCACGTCCCCATGTGCATTGAGTGCAATGGTCAAGCCCTTTTTGGCTTTCATTTGTTGGTTCGCACAAGCTTGGTGTCCACTCGGGGTGAACTCTTGTCGAACAATCAAATTGGTAATGGCTTCAAGCCCGTGGTGCTGCACGGTCTGAGAGGGCACCACGTACTGTTCAGCTTTGAGCCCCATGTCCGACAAGAGCGCCGCAGTTTTTTGTGCATGTGGCGAATTGTTCCCTGGAGGGGTGTCTGTAGGAATTTGAACCAAGGACTGCAAAAAGCGGACTTGTTGGTCAAAATGATCTTCAATCCATTGATCGAGTTCTTGGTAGGCAATTGAGGAATTGGTCATGAGCGTTTGGAATTGAGCAAAGTGATTGGGTGCGCTTGGGGTGTTGGCCTCATTATGAAGGCCGAAAGCACTTGAGAAAATGCATCATGGCCTCAAAGGCCAATTGCATGTCATCTGAGCTGGTGCTCTCAAGCGGATTGTGGCTGATGCCAGAATTCAAGCCTCGCACGAAAAGCATTGCTTGAGGCATGATGTCGTGAATTTTCATGGCGTCATGGCCCGCGCCACTGGGCAGCGAAAAGACCTCAAGACCGAGGTCTTCAATCGCCTCATGCCAATGTTTCATCAGTCGTGTGTCGCAAGGTGCAGCGCTGATTTTAAGGCTTTCAGTGAGTTCGAACTCCACTTGACGCCGCTCAGAAATGGATTTTATTTTGTTCAAAATGTCTTCGACCACAGCGTCACGTTGCGCATCGTTGGGTGCTCTGATGTCCATGCTAAAGTTCGCTCTTGCAGCAATCACATTGATCGATCCATTGGGTACTTCAAGCATGCCCATGGTCGCCACAGAGTCGGCATCTTTGAGTGCCCTCTCTTCCATAAAAAGCGCCAGCTCAGCAATCGCTCCAACCGCATCGTGGCGCAGCTTCATAGGCGTCGTGCCCGCGTGGCTGGCGACCCCTTTGACTTGTGCAATGAAGCGCCTTGATCCATTGATCGATGTGACCAAGCCCAAGGGTCTATTTTGGTTGTACAAAACAGGTCCTTGCTCAATGTGTACCTCAATAAAACCATGGTATTGACGGGCGTCTCTTTTGATCAAAGGGATCTCGTCAGGATTCAAACCATACGCCACCATGGCTTGTCTCATGGTGATGCCGTCTTTGTCTTTTTGTTCCAACCATTCGGGATTGAATTGACCCGTTAAGGCGCTGGATGCCAAAAACGTGGCCGCATAGCGTTGCCCTTCTTCTTCGGCAAAGGCCACCACTTCAAGGCCAAAGGGCATTCGAATTCCTTGGGAGAACAATGTTTTGACACAAGCCATTGGGCAAAAAATACCCAAACGGCCATCGTATTTGCCTGCGTTTCTCACCGTGTCAAAATGTGAGCCCGTCATCAAGTACCGAGCCTTGGGGTCTTGCCCATGGTAGCGGCCCACCACATTGCCCACTGCATCTTGCGAGACCTCATCAAAGCCGCATTCGCGCATGCCTGCAGAGATGAATTGCGCGCAGTCTTTGTGCGCTTGGCTGAGATAGGTCACTGTCAATGGGTTTGGGTTGAGGTCCTGCGCCTGCGTGTATTGCGCCAAAGCCTCTTGCCAATCCCATATCAAGTCGCCTTCAGGACTTTTGTGATTTATTTTTTCATGCAGTCGCAACTCAACAATGCGGTGAATATTTTGAAGGGCCTCTTGGACTTCAAAGTCTCGCGTGTTTTTGAGTCGCCTTTGCAAGGTCTGGATGATGTCTTGACGGGTGAGGCCCACGCCTCGCGGGCCGCGAACAGCCACGATGAAGGGGAAGTTGAACTTGTCTTGATAAGTCTTGTTCAAAAGGTGAAGCGCCTCAAACTCTTGGGGCGTACAGTTGGCCAAGCCCGCCTTTTGTTGTTCGCTTTGCGACTCCGCAGTCAATGTTTTTTGAATGGCCACTTTGCCGGTGAGCTCTGGGTGGGCTTTGATCAATTTGAGCCATGCTGCCTCACCGGCGAGCTTTAAGGTTTGAATCATCCCGAGTTTGAACGCTTCAAAGCTCTTGAAGGGTCGGCGCTCCAAGGTTTGCTCAACAATCCAATCCGAGTGCTCATAAAGACCCTGAAGGAGGGGCAACAATTGGCGAATGGATTGGGTATTGAGTTGATCGAGTGTCATGGTCTTGGTCAATAGGGCCTAGTGAGTGGGTGGGCAAGTGCTGAGTTGAGGGCTTGAAAAAAAGATCATGCCTTGTAAGGGTGAAAAGCTCTCCAATGCTTTGCAATGTCCATCCTTTTACAGACCCAAACGCGGTCAAATTTTTCGATGTGGTCCAAAAACTTCTTGAGCGCCATGATTCTGCCAGGACGCCCCAGCAGTCTGCAGTGCATGCCCACGCTCATCATCTTCGGGCTGTCCTCTCCTTCGGCGTAGAGGGCATCAAAGGTGTCTTTGAGGTAAATGAAAAAATCTTCGGCTTGGGAGTAGCCTTGAGGGAGAGAAAAACGCATGTCGTTGCAATCCAAAGTATAGGGGACGATGAGTTGCCCCACGCTTTGACCTGCGGAGTTTTTGACTTTCATCCAAAAGGGCAAGTCATCCCCATAATAGTCGCTGTCATAGGCAAGGTCTGCGCAGTCGGCCACGAGTCGTCTGGTGTTGGGGCTGTCTCGCCCTGTGTACCAACCGATGGAGGGTTCATGGGTGATGCCTTTGACGACATCGATGCCCCGTCGAATTTGATCCTTCTCCATGGCCTCTGGCATGGTTTGGTGATTGATCCATCGGTAGCCGTGGCAGGCGATCTCATGGCCTTTTTCAACAAAAGCGCGGGCCAAATCAGGGTGACGCTCGAGTGCCATACCGACGCCAAAGACAGTCAGCGGCAAGGCTCTTTTGTCAAATTCACGCAAAATTCGCCAAACGCCTGCCCTAGAGCCGTATTCGTAAATGCTCTCCATTGTCATGTGCCGCTCAGGAAAGCTAGGCGGGTTGAACATTTCTGAGAGAAACTGCTCGGAGCCCTCATCGCCATGCAGGGTTGCATTTTCTGAACCTTCTTCATAGTTCAAGACAAATTGCACGGCGATTTTGGCTTTTCCAGGCCAATTGGCATGGGGCTGGTGTTCACCATATCCAATAAGATCTCGGGGGTAGGGCAAGGTGGCGTCGAAATTTTGCATGAAAGGTTTGTATTGGGTTGCTTGGGCTTACATTGAAGACAAAAGTTTGATCAAAAGATCTTAGCGACACTTGAATTGTCCTTTTTTTTTTAAGCAGAAATATACATGGCGAGCAAATCCTTTAATAATGTTGACCGTTGGCTCCCTTGGCCATGGTTTTTTGCAAGCCCAGGCTCTAAAATGGCCTTTAATTCGGCCAGCAATTCCTTAGATTGGAGCTTTTAAGATGGGTTTGAGTACACACGTTTTGGATACCATGCATGGCAAGCCCGCAGTCGGCATGGCAGTTGCTTTACTAAAGAAACAAGGCGATGCTTATCACCTCATGAAGAGTTTGGTGCTGAATGCGGATGGAAGAGCCGATTCAGCACTGATTGAGACTC
Organism: Burkholderiales bacterium; assembly: GCA_947372465.1. Lineage (GTDB taxonomy): Bacteria > Pseudomonadota > Gammaproteobacteria > Burkholderiales > Burkholderiaceae_C > Limnohabitans. Next base: position 28,525 of record CANBTT010000016.1, read on the forward strand.
AGGATTTGACAGTGGGTCAGTATCGCCTGAGCTTTTCTGCTGGAGAGTACTTTCGGGTCAAGGTCAAAGATTTGCTAGAGCCTTTGTTTTTGGATGTGGTGCATTTGGATTTTGGCGTCTCCAATCCCAAAGAGCATTATCATGTTCCTTTGTTGGTCAGTCCTTGGAGCTATTCAACCTACAGAGGCTCCTGATGGGGCTCTGAGCAGGTGAGGGCTCGAGTATTGGGCTCGAGAGGTGTTTTTTATTAATGTTTGATTGAGTTTTATCATGTCTGAAGTTACAAATACAGTGAGGTTTGTTCTTGACGGTCAAATCGTTGAGGTCAAGGGTGAAAGAAGGACCACAACGGTTTTAGATTATTTGCGCGAAGATTTGCGTCGCACGGGCACCAAAGAGGGGTGCGCTGAAGGCGATTGTGGTGCGTGTGTGGTCATGGTGGGGGAGCTCAATGAGGCTCAAAATGGGGTGGACTATGTGACTGTGAACAGTTGCTTGCAACTTTTACCGACCTTGGATGGAAAGTCTTTAAAGACAGTGGAGAGTTTGAAGGTCAATGGTCAAATGCATCCCATTCAAGAGGCCATGAGGGATTGTCACGGCTCTCAGTGTGGATTTTGCACGCCAGGGATCGTGATGAGCTTGGTCAATATGACTCAAAGGAATGCAAGCCCCAGTCGCCTCGATATCACCGATGCTTTGAGTGGCAATTTGTGCCGCTGTACGGGATACAAGCCCATCATTGACGCAACACACAAAGCGTGTGAACACAAAAATGCCCTGCATTTGAAGGACCAAGGGGATGTGAGCTTGCTCAAAGAGATCAAACGAGCGGACCAGCCCACCTTGAGCTTGGAGGGACAACTCATTGTTCAACCGGTCGTAAGAACAAGAAAAGGCAACGAATTTGTATCTCCATCCAGCGTTTTTGAAGTGGCCGAGTATTTGATCAAGCACCCCAGTACCACACTCCTTGCTGGCAGCTCAGAGGTCGGATTGCAAGTCAACAAAGAGTTCCGCAGGCCCGATCACATTTTGTATTTGGGACATGTCAAAGAGCTCAAAGAAGTGCAGACCACGGCCGCTATGTGGAGAGTGGGTGCGGTGGTTTCCCTGGAGGAGGTCTTGCATTTGGTGAAGTCGGAGTTGCCCGACTTTGCTGAGGTGCTTCGTCGTTTTGGCTCCCCCCCCATTCGGTTTACGGCGACCTTGGCGGGCAACATCGCCAATGGTTCTCCCATTGGTGACAGCATGCCTTGTTTGATGGCTTTGAATGCGCAGTTGATTTTGCGCCACGGCTCCAAAACCAGGCGCGTTGCATTGGATGCTTTTTACACCGGATTGAAGAAAAATGTGATGCAGGCCTCAGAGTTCATTGAGGCCATTGAGATTCCAAGACCGCAAGCGGGGCAGTTTTTTGCGGCCCATAAAATCAGCAAGAGGTTTGAGCAAGATATTTCTGCGACCTGCGCTGCCATCTCTTATGTGATGAAAAACGACAAACTCAGCCAAGTTCGCTTGGCTTTCAATGGTTTGTCACCTTCGCCGGCAAGAGCGTTTGCCATTGAGAAAATTCTAGAAGGCAAGCGAGTCGAAGAGGTCTTGGCTGCTGACATTGATCAAGCCATTGCGAAAAGTTACAGCGCACGCGATGGACTCAGAGCCACTTGGGCCTATCGCTCATTGGTAGCAAGAAATTTGGTTTTGAAATTCATAAACAACCAATTGTCGGAGGTGACTGCAGCATGAATGCACCAGAAAAAATAAAGGATCTCATCGCGTCGGGTGAGCAGGGTCGAGAGATCACACATGAGTCTGCGCACTTGCACGTCACTGGGCAAGCGGTCTACACCGATGACATTGCCGAGGTGGCTGGGACCGTTTACGCCGCCCTTGTTTTGTCTCCCGTCGCGCATGGCGAGTTGATCGGCGAGGGTGTGGACAAAGAGCAGCTTTTAAAACAACACGGCGTCATTGCTGTCTACACCGCCAAGGACATTCCTGGTGAGAACAACTGCGGACCGATTGTCCATGACGACCCCTTTTTGGCCGATGGCATTGTTCAGTTCCTTGGTCAACCGGTTGCAGTGGTTGTGGCAAGAGAGATGATCTATGCGCGGGAGGCTGCAAAAGGTGCAAAGGTATGGGTCAAAGAGCTGCCTGCTATTTTGACGATCGAAGATGCGATGGAAAAAAGCTCCTTCATCATGCCTGCAAAAGGCATCACAAGGGGAGAGCCCAGGAAAGCCATTGAAGAGGCGCCACACCGCTTGAGTGGTCGCACTTACTGCGGACAACAAGAACAGTTTTATCTTGAGGGGCAGATCACGTATGCCGTGCCCAAAGAGGACGGACAGTTGACCTTGTACGTCTCCACCCAACACCCCGATGGCAATCAACGCGAAGCTGCCGCTGCGCTTAATTTGTCAACCAACGATGTTGAAGTCATTTGCCGGCGCTTAGGGGGCGGATTTGGTGGCAAGGAAGGCAATGCAAGCATCTTTAGTCAAAGTGCCGCGTTGGCTGCTTTTAAACTCAACCGCCCTGTGAAGTTGCGTGCGAACCGCGACGACGACATGACCATCACAGGCAAGCGCCATGATTTCAGGGCCGACTACGAGGTTGGATTTGATGACGAGGGTCGGATCTTGGGCGTTGATGTTGTGCTTTATTCACGCTGTGGCTACAGCACGGACTTTTCAGGTCCGGTCAATGACCGTGCTTTGTTGCACATTGACAATTGCTACTATTTGCCCAACTTAAAGGTGATCACGCACCGCTGCAAAACGAACATGCAAAGTGCGACCGCCTTTAGAGGCTTTGGTGGGCCACAGGGCATGTTTGCCATTGAGACTGTGATTGAAGAGATGGCGCAGCAACTGGGCAAAGATGCCTTGGCGATCAGAGAGCTCAATTTGTACCAAGACCCAGCCGTCTCTGGTGATGCACAAACCATGATCACACAATATGGTCAACAAATTGAGGACTGGATTGGTGACCAGGTCATTGAAGAGGTCAAAAAGAAGTCAAATTACGTTCAAAGAAAAAAGGACGTTGATGCCTTTAACTTGTCGCACCCCTACCGCAAGCGTGGCTTGTCCTTGGTGCCGCTAAAATTTGGCATCAGTTTTACAGCCACGATGCTCAACCAGGGCGGTGCGCTTTTAAACATCTACCAAGACGGCTCTGTGAGCGTGAACCATGGTGGGACCGAAATGGGCCAAGGGCTCAATACGAAAATGGCGCAAGTTGCGGCCGATGGACTGGGCATCACCGTAGAAAAAGTCAGAGTGACTTCAACCGACACTCAAAAAGTGCCCAATGCCTCTGCCACGGCTGCCTCGAGTGGAGCTGACATCAATGGCGCTGCGATCAACAATGCTTGCGATCAAATGAGGGGCCGTTTGTCTGCGGTTGCGGCTCGAATGCTGGGGTGCGCGGCAAGCGACGTGGCGTTTGCTCATAACCAAGCAAGCTTTGGTACAAAGAGCATTGCTTGGAAAGACCTGATCATTCAAGCTTGGCTTGACCGCGTGGGCCTATCGGTGACAGGTTTTTACTGGACGCCCGATATTGCTTATGATTTCAACACGCTATGGGGGCGAGCCTTTTATTACAACTGTTATGGCGCGTCGGTCTCAGAAGTTGAGATCGATACGATGACCGGTGAGTGGTGGCTCAAAGGCGTGGACATCGTGCACGACGTGGGCAAGAGCATCAACCCCGCCATTGATCAAGGTCAAATTGAAGGGGGATATGTCCAAGGCATGGGGTGGCTCACCATGGAGGAGTGCATTTGGAGTGAAAAAGGCAAGTTGCTGACCCATGGGCCGAGCACTTACAAAATTCCAGTGGCTGGAGACATTCCAGAGCATTTCAACGTGACCCTCTTTGATGGCAGCAACGTCAAACCCACGCCTTTTTACAGCAAAGCTGTGGGAGAGCCGCCTTTGATGTTGGCTTTGTCGACTTACTTTGCTTTAAGGCACGCTGTGAGCGCCAGTGCACAACACAAAGTGCGCTTACAAATGGACGCGCCAGCGACACCAGAGAGAATATTGATGGCCTGTGAAGGTCTCAAGCACTCGGCCTGATGTGACGATCTTTCAACAAGTCCTCTGGTGTTAAAGCATACCTCGAGCCTATTGAGTGCTCTAAAAAAGAGCGGTCAAGCGGTTTTGGTGACCGTGGTCAAAGCTCAAGGCTCTGTGCCCAGGGAAGAGGGTGCTTGGATGGCTGTATTGCCTGAAGCCTTGATCAACACCTTGGGTGGTGGGCAGTTGGAGTTTCAGGCCATTCAAGAGGCCAAGCGACTGCTGCAATTGGGCAAGTCCTTCTCCGAGCCGCTTGTCCATCGCTACCCCTTGGGGCCCTCTCTAGGGCAATGTTGTGGAGGTGTGGTCCATTTGTCGTTTGAATGGTTGAGCTCTTTGGGCCTTGAGCAGTTGGGCAAGAGGCTGCAAAGACCCGAGCCTGAATTGGCCTTGTTTGGTGGTGGGCATGTGGGGCAAGCCATTGTGCAGTTGATGGAAAACTTGCCTTGGCAGGTGACGTGGATTGATTCGCGAGAGAGCATCTTTCCTCAAAATGTGGGGCACAACATTGAGCTTGAGCATTCCGAGCCCGTGCACAGCGCAGTGGCTCAATTAAAAGCCCGTGCCCATGTGCTGATCATGAGCTTTAGCCATGCCGAGGATTTGGATGTTGTGCACCAGTGCCTGGTTCGCCAGCGAGAGCGCCAAGATCTCAAGAGTATTGGGCTCATTGGCAGCGAGACCAAGTGGGCCACCTTCAAGCGTCGTTTGTCGCAAAGGGGGCTCTCAGCGCCTGATTTTTTGCGGGTGCAGTGTCCGATTGGGATCGCAGGGATTCATTCCAAGGAGCCTGAGATCATTGCCGTGTCAGTTGTTGCGCAACTTCTCATGAATGAAGAGCATGCGCAGAGTTTGTCAGCTGATGTTTAATCTTGATTTGGGGAATTTGAATTGATTGATCCGTATTACCTTGAATGGGCCAATTTGCTCTTGCGCTGGATTCACGTGATCACCGCCATTGCTTGGGTGGGCTCGTCCTTTTACTTTGTCTTTTTAGACAGCAACTTGGTCAAACCCAATTCCCCCGATTTATTGGAGAAAGGCGTCGATGGCGCGCTTTGGGCGGTGCATGGGGGCGGTTTTTACAACCCGCAAAAATACATGGTTGCACCGAAGAAAATCCATACCAAGCTGCATTGGTTTTTTTGGGAGAGTTACACCACGTGGCTGAGTGGTTTTGCCTTGTTCACCTTGCTTTACTTGTTCAATGCCAGTTCTTATTTGATCGACAAGTCCTTGATGGATTGGACGCCCACGCAAGCCGTGCTTGTGGCCTTGTCTTTCATGGTGGTTTTTTGGGTCGTTTACGACCGCGTCAGTCAATGGGTTGGTTTTAGAGAAAACGGTGAGTTGGGTGTGGGTGTGATCATGTTTTTTGTGATCTCTTTTGCGGCTTGGTTGGCGTGCCATTGGTTTGCTGGTCGCGCAGCATTTTTGCTCATGGGCGCCATGATGGCCACGGCAATGAGTGCCAACGTGTTCTTTTGGATCATCCCAGGACAGCGCAAAGTCGTGGGCGCCATGACTTCGGGTCAAAAGTTGCCACCTGCGGAATTGGCCATGCACGGCAAGCGCGGCAAGCAAAGAAGTGTGCACAACACTTACTTTACCTTGCCCGTCTTGTTTGCCATGCTCAGCAATCACTACAGTTTTTTATATTCGCATGCTTACCATTGGGTGACCCTCATTGCCATGATGTTGGCGGGTGCTTTGATCAGGCAGTTCTTTGTACAAAGACACGCCTATCATCAAAACAAAGCGAGCAACCCTTTGCCATTTGCTTTGATTGGACTTGTGATCATCGCGGGTGTGATCGTGGCTTTGAAGCCCGACGCCAAAGGCCAGGCGATTCAAGACGCCGATGCCGCGCCTGTGACTTATGCACAAGTTCAAAAAATATTTGAGCAACGCTGCTATGCGTGTCATGCACAGACCGTGCAAATGAAGAACTTGCGTTTTGATTCGCCTGAGGAGGTGAAGAAAAATGCCCCGAACATCTACCAGCAATCGGTTGTCTTGCGTCAAATGCCCATGAACAATAGCACCCAGATCACGGACCTTGAGCGCGAACAGATCAAGCGTTGGTATGAAGCTGGCGCACCTGTCACGCCCTGAGTGGCCAAGTTTTTTTTGACGGCGCCCAATCGTGGTCTTGAAAAGAGTCCCTCAAGACCGCGTCAGCTCCAAAGCCAGTTCGTTGTGACGGCGGGTGATGGGTTCGAGCTCAAAGGGTTTGAATTCTCCTTTGTCTACGATCACTCGGCCATTGACGATGGTGTAATCGGTCAATTGACTTGAGCACAACATCAATGCACCCACAGGGTCATGAACAGAGCCACCTGCCATGGGCAAGGTGTCCGTTCTAAAGAGCGCCAAGTCTGCGCAGAACCCTGGCGCAATTTGACCAATGTCTGCGCGTCCAAGCGTTTGCGCACCGCCGCGGGTGGCCACCTTCAAGACGTCTCTTGGCGTCATCTCTTGTGGGCCTGTGTCGCACCCAAAGGGCTCCAAAGACTTGGCCACCCGTGCGAGCAACATGGCTTGCCGGGCCTCGGTGAGCATGTGCGCGCCGTCGTTGCTGGCACTTCCATCGACGCCCAAACCGACGCTCACATTGGCATCCAATATTTTTCTAAGAGGCAATATGCCACTGGCCAGTCGCATGTTGGAGCAAGGGCAGTGAGCGATGGATGTTCTCGTTTTTGCAAACAACTCGATCCCTGGCGCATCAATCTTTACACAGTGTGCGTGCCAGACATCTTCCCCAACCCAGCCCAAGCGCTCAACATATTGTGTGGGCGTGCAGTTGAATTTTTCCTGAGTGTAGGCAATGTCGTGATCGTTTTCTGCCAAGTGGGTATGAAGTCTTACGCCATAGGCGCGTGCAAGCTTGGCCGATTCCTCCATCAAGCCCTCACTCACCGTAAAGGGTGAGCACGGTGCCACAGAGATGTTGAGCATGGAGCCATGTTTGGATGAGTGCCATTTTTCAATCAATCGTTGTGTCTCTTTCAAGATGGCCTCTTCACTCTCAACCACGCGATCAGGCGGTAGCCCCCCTTTGGACTGGCCAACGCTCATGCTGCCTCTCGTTGCGATGAAGCGCAGTCCGCTGGCTTGGGCCGCTTCAATGCTGTCTTCAAGGTTGACGCCGTTGGGGTAGATGTACAAGTGATCGCTGCTCGTGGTGCAGCCACTCATCAGCAATTCCGCCATGGCCACTTTAGACGCCACTTGTACCATCTCAGGGCGAAGATTGGCCCAAATGGGGTACAAGCCCCTTAGCCAAGAAAACAGCTCTGCATTTTGCACGGGAAGATAGGCTCTGGTGAGGGACTGCACCATGTGATGGTGGCAGTTGACCATGCCTGGGATCACCAAGTGATGTCTGGCATCAATGATTTGATCCACTTGAGCCAAGAGGTGTTGCCCTCTGGCAATGAATTGATTCTCATCAAAGACCTCTTTGATCAGCCCGTCTTGAATCAGAATACTGCCTCCTCTGATTTCCCGATCGTGGTGGTCTTGGGTTGAAATACAGTTGGCTTGGTGTATGAGGATTTGAGACATGTTCTTGAAAGATGATTGTCTTTTGAGATTAAACTGTAAGGGCTTCAAAATTTCGAAGCGAATGCTTGACTGGTTAAGAGCTTATCATGTGTTTGATCGCTTTAATGGCGCCTATTAGATTTTCAACGCCAAGGTACAAGTCGTGTTAACAATTCATTCTTGGTGATCTGTCCATGTCAAATCCACCGTACAAAGAGCCATTGCTTGTACTCAGAGCACTTTTAGATCGGGCCATTCAAAGGGCCTTGCCAGAGCGCAATTTGCACGCTTATCTGCCAAGCCCACCCCTTGGGCGCACCGTGGTCTTGGGAGCGGGCAAGGCAGCGGCCGCCATGGCACAGGCCTTGGAGGCGCAGTGGCCTCCATCGAGTGCGCTTAGTGGCTTGGTGGTCACCAGGTATGGACACGTCCCCGTGAGCTCTATGGCTGGCCCTCCACGAATTGATGTCATGCAAGCGGCCCACCCCGTACCCGATGAGCAAAGCGTTCTGGCTTCTCAAAAAATGCTTGCATTGACCCATGGGCTCACCCAGGACGATTTGGTGATCTCGCTGATCTCGGGCGGTGGTTCCTCGTTGCTGACCTTGCCAGTTGAGGGCATGAACTTGTCTCAAAAGCAAGCCCTCAATCGCAGATTGCTTGACTGTGGAGCCAGTATTTCTGAAATCAATTGCGTTAGAAAACATCTCTCAGCCATCAAGGGCGGTCGCCTCGCGTTGGCGTGTTTACCTGCGCGAGTGCTGACTTTGTGCATCAGTGATGTGCCGGGTGACGATCCTGCAACGATTGCAAGCGGTCCGACTGTGCCAGATCAAACGACTTGCGCGCAGGCCTTGGAGATCATCCGAAAGTACCAACTTCAAATACCAGATGAGCTCCTTCAAGCGCTTGGGCGAGATGCACTGGAAACCCCCAAGACCGATCAGTTTGATGCCACGCGCCATGAGGTTCGAGTCATCGCAACCCCCAAGGACGCCTTGGAGGCGGCGGCACAATTGGCGCAGTCATTGGGATTGCGCGCATACATCTTGTCTGATGAGATGGAGGGCGAGTCCAAGGATGTGGCTTTGGTGCATGCAGCACTGGCCAAGGCCTGCGCCAAAGGCATGGGAGCCTTTGAAAAACCCTGTGTGTTGCTCAGTGGTGGAGAGACGACCGTGACCCTGGCCGCTGAGCCTGGTAAAGTCTTCGGACGTGGAGGTCGAGCGGGAGAGTTTTGTTTGAGCTTGGCCAAGGCTTTGGCGGGGGCCCCCAACATTTGGGCGCTTGCTGCTGACACGGACGGCATTGACGGCGTAGAGGACAATGCTGGCGCTTGGATGGGTCCCATGACCCTACAAGCGGCACAAAATTTGGGACTGAAGGTGGATGATTTTTTAAGTCGCCATGATGCCTATGGTTTTTTTCAAGCCATCGATGGCTTGGTCATGACAGGGCCCACCTTTACCAATGTGAACGACTTTCGAGCGATCTTGATCTTATAATTTTTTTATTTACCCAAATTGGGGTTACACGATGTCCATCCGTTCAAAATCCATCAGTCCAGAACTTCACCACTTGATCACCAAGATGCCAAAGGCGGAGTTGCATATCCATATAGAAGGCTCCTTGGAGCCAGAGTTGATCTTTGAATTGGCCAAAAGAAATCAAGTCAAGTTGCCCTTTGAGTCTGTTGCAGCCCTAAGAGATGCTTATGCTTTTAAAGATTTGCAAAGTTTCTTGGATATTTATTATGCGGGTGCAAGCGTTTTATTGCACGAGCAAGACTTCTTCGACATGACCTATGCCTATTTACAAAAGGCCTCGGCCGATGGTGTGGTGTACGCCGAAATTTTCTTTGATCCTCAAACGCACACCGAGCGCGGTGTGTCCATGCAAACGGTGATCCAAGGTTTGGTGCGTGCCTGTCAAGAAGGGGCCCGCACATTAGGGATTGAGTCCAAGTTGATCCTGTGTTTTTTGCGTCACCTCAGTCAAGACAGCGCTTTGCAGACTTTGCAAGCTGCTGAGCCCTTTTTAGAGCATCTGCTTGGCGTTGGTTTGGACTCCAGTGAGCTTGGACATCCACCTGAGAAGTTTGTAGAAGTCTTTAGAGCAGCTCGAGCGCTTGGCCTTAAAACCGTGGCGCATGCCGGCGAAGAGGGGCCTCCTGCCTACATCTGGAGTGCGCTTGATCAGTTGAATGTCTTGCGCATCGATCACGGTGTTCAATCCATACACGATCAAGACTTGATTGCGCGCTTGGCCAAGGAGCGCATTGCTTTGACCGTGTGTCCTTTGTCCAATTTGAAGCTGTGTGTGTATGATGACTTGGCCAAGCATCCGATCAAACGGCTGCTGGACATGGGCGTGTGTGTGACCATCAACTCTGATGACCCCGCTTACTTTGGGGGCTACATCAATGATAATTTTTTGCACACCTTTGCTTGCCTTGACTTGGATGCAAAAGACGCAATCGCTTTTGCCAAATGTTCGTTTGAAGCGAGCTTCATGCCCGACCTTCAAAAGAAGGCTTGGTATGCAAAACTTGAAGACTTTGCTCACGCTCTTGGCGTTTAGCTCATGAGCAAGTCAAGGCAATCGATGCATCGGCGGGTCTTTAAATGCACAGACTTATGAGCCAAGGGATGGTGATTGCGGGTGCCGGCATGGGGGGCTTGAGCGCAAGCATTGCCATGGGCCTTGAAGGCTTTTCGAGCACCTTGCTTGAGAGGCGAGACGCCTTTGCCGAGCTTGGAGCGGGTATTCAGTTGGGCCCCAATTCAACGCGAATTTTGAAGCAATGGGGATTGATGCCAGACCTTGAGACGTATGCGGCATGGCCCAAGCAGATTGAAGTTTTCCGCTTTGATCAATCAAGTGTCCTGGCCAAGTTGGATTTGGGGGCTCACTTCAAGGATCGCTACGGTGCACCCTATGTCACCATTCACCGGGCTGACTTACAGAGCAGTTTGTTCAAACGCATGCTGGCCATAGGTCAAACGGATTTGCGCATGGGCAGCACCTTGGTTGATCTTGAAAACCAACACAATGGGGTAGACATTGAGATCAGGACGCAGCCCCTTTCGCTTGCGCAAAACCCACCCGACTTGTCTGCAGCACAAACCATGAAGGGCGATCTCGACTGCTCGGAGACGACGCGTTTGCATGTCAGTGTTCTGATCGGCGCCGATGGGGTTTCCAGTGAGGTCAGGCGCTTGCAATGGCCTCACCGACGGATCAATGCAACGCCACATTTGGCCTACAGAGCAACGGTTCCACAAAAACTCTTGCCCTTGAAGTTGCGGCAACATGGTGTTCGAGTCTTTTTAGGACCCCAAATGCATTGTGTTCAATATCCCATTCGCGGCGGGGAGTGGCTCAATATAGTGGCTTTGATGGAGGCCCCCTTTGATGCCGATCATGCGAACAATTCGATGCGGTCGTCGCTACAGCACGCTTGGACGGAAAAAGTGTCCTTGGATGCAAGGCGTGAACACTTTAGGCTCGCCCTTAAAGGAGCGAGCGCTGAACTTCAAGATCTCTTTAAAGCCGTGGACGAGTGGAGTGCTTGGCGACTTTTTGATGCAAATCCCTTGAGCAGCGCAGATCAAATGGTCCAAGGTCGAGTGGCCCTTTTGGGAGATGCCGCGCATCCCATGTTGCCTTTTTTGGCGCAAGGCGCAGGCATGTCCATTGAGGATGCGCAGCGACTGGCCAAGGCGTGGTCCCATCAGGACCTCTCTCCAGGACAACGCTTGCAAACCTATGGCAACGCCAGGTGGCTTAGAAACGCAAGAGTTCAAAGACGTGCCAAAGTCAATGCCGCTGTCTTTCATGCAAGTGGAGTGAAGGCTGTTTTAAGAGATCTCGGGCTCGCCGTCTTGGGAGAGCGGCTCTTGGACATGCCGTGGCTTTATGGCTATCGCTAAAGGGTCCTAGAGCGATCAAGTGCTCAAGATGTGATGGCGTTGCCTGGCTTGCAGGCAAGCTGCTGAGCCCGCCTCAAACTCTTTGCAAGGTGAGGGTCTGAATTCATAGACGGCGCATTGAATGCTCTCGCCGATCTTTCCGTACAAAGCTGCGCACCTAGGCGGTGAGTGGTCTGTGCCGCGCAGACGGCAAAGGTGATCATTCAAACCCTCTGTCAATCCATCTGGCGTTTGCCCGCCCATTGAGATCAGCTCCTGGGTGGAGAAATCAACTCGGAAGCTGGCGCAACAAGCGCCGCATTTTTTGCAGTCCAGTCTGTCCATCAATGAAGGCGGTTTAAGCGCTGTCCGTTTGACGGCCCAAGAGCAAATATTCCATCAAGGCTTTTTGCACATGCATTCTGTTCTCGGCCTCGTCCCAGACCACAGACTGAGGGCCATCGATGACCTCAGCACTCACTTCTTCCCCACGGTGTGCGGGCAGGCAGTGCATGAAGAGGGCATCTGGTTTTGCTGCCGACATCATCTCAGGATTGACACACCAGTTGGCGAAGGCCTTTTGTCGTTTTTCGTTTTCTGCTTCATAGCCCATGCTGGTCCACACATCTGTCGTGACCAAGTCTGCCCCTTTGCAAGCTTCTCTGGGGTCGGCAAACACTTTAAAACTGTGGGTGGACTTTAAACCTGAAATGGACGGGTCGATCTCATAGCCACTGGGCGTGCTCACATGAACTTTGAAGTCCAGCAAATCTGCCGCTTGCAGCCAACTGTTGGCCATGTTGTTGCCATCTCCCACCCAAGCGACCACAATGCCCTTTAAGCTCTCAAGAGGTGATTTGCCAAAATTTCTATGTTCAAAGAAGGTGAACAAGTCGGCCAAAATTTGGCAGGGATGAAACTCGTTGGTCAAGCCGTTGATGACCGGCACGCGGGAGTTGTTGGCGAAAGCGGTGAGCTTGTCTTGACCGTAGGTGCGAATCATCACCAAATCCACCATGCGTGAGATGACCTTGGCACTGTCCTCAATGGGCTCAGAGCGTCCCAACTGACTGTCGCCTGTTGTCAAATTCACAACCGATCCACCCATCTGATACATCCCGGCTTCAAAGCTCACACGTGTGCGCGTTGAAGCTTTCTCGAAAATCATTGCCAAGGTGCGGTCCACCAAGGTGCGGTGCTTTTGGTATGTTTTGAATTTGTGTTTGATATGCACTGTGCGTTGAAAAATATACGCATATTCTTCAAGAGTGAAATCAGAAAATTGAAGGTAGTGTTTCATTTTTTCGCAAGAAAGGAGCTGACCACAGGCGTCAAGATCGAGACGATTTCATCACAGTCTTTTTGAGTGATGGTGAGTGGCGGCACCAAACGAATCACGCTATCGGCCGTGACACTTAAAAGCAATCCCGCTTCAAGCGCCAACTGCATGATGGCAGCGCAAGGGCGATCGAGCTCTATGCCGATCATCAGGCCCTTGCCCCTGATTTCCTTAAAGCCGGCAAGTCCCCCCAAGGCCGCTTTGAGCTGTGTGCTCAAGTATGCACCCATCTTGCTGGCGTTGTCGATCAAATGGTCCTCCTCCATGATGCGAATGGTCTCAATGCCCGCCCTCATGGCCAATGGGTTGCCGCCAAAGGTGGTGCCGTGGTTGCCTTGTTGCAGGACTTGCGCGGCTCTCGGTCCAGCAACGATGGCGCCAACCGGCACGCCAGAACCCAGGCCTTTGGCGAGTGGCATGACATCGGGTTTGATCTCAGCCCATTGGTGCGCGAACCATTTGCCGGTGCGTCCCATGCCGCACTGCACTTCATCGATCATCATCAACCAGTCATGTTGATCACAAAGAGCGCGGACCTTTTTCAAATAGTCCAAGTGCATGCTGTTGATCCCTCCCTCGCCTTGGATCGCCTCCATGAACACGGCCACCACATTGGGGTTGCCTTGTGTGGCTTTGATGAGCGCCTCTTCATCATTGACGGGCACTCGAATAAAACCCTCCACCAAAGGACCAAATCCAACTTGAATTTTCTCGTTGCCTGTTGCACTTAATGTGGCAATGGAGCGACCGTGAAAGGCTTTCTCATACACGACGATTTCTGGTCGACTGATGCCCTTGTTGTGCCCAAATTTTCTGGCCAGTTTGATGGCCGCTTCATTGGCTTCAAGGCCAGTCGAGCAAAAGAACACATTGCTCAGGCCAGACAACTCGGTCAATTTTATGGCCAATATTTCTTGCTCTTGCACATGGTAGTAGTTGCAGCAGTGAATCATTTTCGCTATTTGGTCTTGCAGCGCAGGAACCAGCTTGGGGTGTGCATGCCCCAGTGTGTTGACTGCAATGCCGGCCAAAGCATCCAAGTATCTCTTGCCCTGGGTGTCCCACATTTGAAGGCCCACACCGTGCGTGAAGCTCACAGGCAATCTGCCGTAAGTGTTCATCACGTGCTCTGATCTTGGGGCCGTGCTGTCAGGGGTCGGGGAGGCGATTGGAGTGGTGGTCATAACAAAATGGGGCTAAAGCCCGAGATTTTCTGTGTTGAAAGGACTTATTTTAGGCGCTAGCGGTCCCGTAAGAGCTGTTTTTTTGGTCTTGGATGTGGATTTTCTCACTGCGAAGGCGCTCTAAATTCACCAGGTTTTAAGGGCGCAAGGGCCCCCTTCAACATGCAAATCAAGCTTAGGCTTTAAAATTAAGTGGCCCATCGAGCAGATTGAAGGCTCAGTTACAATGGTTGTGCAACGCAACAACCCATGTCCAACGTATTTTTAACCCACACAGCTCGATCTCTAAGATCATGATTTCCAAAGACCCGCAGGAACTGTTCATCGTAGGAGTGACTTCCAATGGGAGAGGATTCAGGCCCAGTGACTGGGCTGAGAGATTGGCCGGTGTGATGAGTTCTTTTCGCCCAGGAGGGCCTTCTCCTGGGAGCCACTTGAGTTATTCCCCGTGGTGCGTACCCAATTCATTCAATGGCTTCAAATGCGTGGTGGTCAATGCGCAGTTGAAGGTGGCCGAGCCCATGGCTTGGGATTTTGTGATGAACTTTGCCAAGGACAATGACTTGCAAGTGGTGGAGGCTTGTAGCCTACCCCTTGACTTCTTGGCCCCCAAAAAACCCATTTGATTGCTTGATCGGGCACAAAAAAGCCGCTCATAGAGCGGCAGTTTTGCTTTTTTGCTTTGCTGACAGCGCACCCTGTCAAACGGCGGTCTAAGAGCTTAGACCGGGCGGGTGCCTGAAAATATCAGGCGGCGAGTGCCAAAGCTTTGACTTTGGTCGATAAGCGGCTCTTGTCACGAGCTGCTTTGTTTTTATGAAAAATGCCTTTGTCAGCAATGGTGTCAACCACTGCTTGCATGGTGGCAAAGAGTTCGCTTGCCTTGGTTTTGTCTCCAGCTAAAACAGCCTTCTCGACGTTTTTAACTGCAGTGCGGTACTTGGAGCGCAAAGACGTGTTGGCTGCATTGAGCTTGACGTCTTGACGCGCGCGCTTGCGACCTGATGCCAGGCGCGGGTTTTTTTTCTTGGGTTTTCCAGAAGCCATTTATAAATATCCTTAAAGTGTCTGTGGATGATGTCAGCAAAGCCCAACATTGTAACAAATATCCTCGAGCAAGGAAACCCCTTGAGCGCTACACTTGGGTCGTGAGTTTATTCAAATCCGCCTCCATTGTCTCTTTGTTGACACTGCTTTCTCGCATCACGGGCATGTTGAGAGAGCTTCTCATTGCATCCCTTTTTGGGGCGAGTGCACTGACGGATGCATTTAATGTAGCCTTTCGTATTCCTAATTTGTTCAGGCGTTTGTTTGCAGAAGGGGCGTTCAGCCAAGCATTCGTCCCCGTTTTGGCCGCCACCTTGACCGAAAAAGGACAAGAGGAGACGGAAAAACTCATCTCTGACGTGGCGCTTGTCTTGGTGGCCGTGCTTTTGAGCACCAGTTTTCTTGGTGTTTTGGCTGCGCCCGTCTTGGTCTGGCTCATGGCCAGTGGTTTGGAGCACAACGAACAAGGCATGCAATTGGCGGTCCAAATGACGCGCTTCATGTTTCCCTACATTGCGTTCATGTCCTTGGTGGCCTTGGCGGCAGGGGTGCTCAATACATGGAGGAAATTTGCGGTGCCCGCAGCCACCCCGGTGTTGCTGAATGTGTCGATGATTTTCTTTGCCTACTTGGGCACGCCTTGGTTTGTTCGCCTGGGCTTGCCCAGTATTTATGCCCTGGTGCTTGGGGTCATGGTTGGTGGCGTGCTTCAATTGACGGTGCAACTCTGGGCGCTAAAGAACTTGGGTCTTTTGCCCCGCTTTTGGGGCTTGCCGGGCGGTTTCTTGCGCGCGCTTGGGCGTGCATGGACCTCGCCAGGGACGAAAAAAATCTTAAGCCTGATGGGCCCCTCCCTCTTGGGGGTGAGTGTGGCGCAGTTGTCTTTGCTCATCAACACTCAAATTGCATCACACATGGTCACGGGCAGCGTGAGTTGGTTGAGCTATGCAGACCGTTTGATGGAATTTCCAACCGCACTCTTGGGCGTGGCGTTGGGCGTTGTGTTGACCCCTCAGCTCTCCCAGGCCAAGGCCAGCCAAGATTTGGCACAGTACTCTGCCTTGCTCGATTGGGGTTTGAAATGGGTGTTCATTTTGACCTTGCCTTGTGCTTTGGCCTTGCTGCTTATTTCGACGCCCGTGGTGAGTGTGCTTTATCACTATGGCGCCTTCAAGCCCGAGGACGTTGAGCAAACGCGTTTGGCGTTGATGGGCTACGCCTTTGGCTTGATGGGATTGGTGGCCATCAAGGTGCTGGCGCCCGGATTTTATGCTTCCCAGGACACCAAAACACCGGTCCGAATAGCCATCGGGGTGCTTGTCTTGACGCAGTTGATGAATTTATGGACGGTGCCACTGTTTGCGCATGCGGGCTTGGCCTTGTCGGTTGGCATCGGCGCCTTGTTCAACGCTGCGCTCTTGTGGTACTTTTTAAAGCGTTCGGGCCGCTACACGCCTCAGCCCGGTTGGGGAAAACTTGTTGTACAAGGCGCAGTGGCTTCTTGCTTGATGGGGGCATTTTTATTTTGGGCCAACGGTCAATGGAACTGGACCGAGTTGAGCGCGCACTTGGTGTTGCGTGTCTCTTTGCTGGGTTTGATTTTATTGATCGGTGCAGTCATTTATTTGGGCTCACTGTGGGCCCTTGGACTTCGACTTCGAGCACTGCTCACGCCTTAACAATTAACACCTTCTGCGAATGAACTTTAAGTTAGAAATCCCTTCACACTTGTCTTATTTCGGGACCTTGGTTCAAAGCGATGAGCACCTGCCCTTGTTGGAAGCCGCGGTGAGCTTGGCGCAAGATGAGTACCCAGAGTTGGACACGCAGCACACTTTGGGTGAGGTGGACCATTTGCTGGCCAGACTCAAAAGACGCATTCCCGCTGATGCGAGCACCCTGCATCGATTGAGGGTGCTCAATCATTTGTTTTTTGATGAGTTGGGTTTTAGGGGCAATGTCAACAATTACTACGATCCCGACAACAGTTTCATCACCCAGGTGCTCAAGACCCGCCAAGGCATCCCCATCAGTTTGGCAGTTCTTTGGTTGGAGGTGGCCACAGGGATTGGTTTGAACGCTGCTGGGGTTAATTTCCCAGGCCACTTTTTGATCAAAGTGCAATTGAATTTTCCCAATGAGGGGCAAGTGATCATCGACCCCTTCACGGGAAGGTCGTTGTCCAAAGAAGATTTGTTGGAAATGCTAAGTGGCATGCCTGGTTTGCCCAACCATTCAAGCAAGCTGTTTGAGCGGCAGTCGTCCATCACGGACCTTGCGTCCAGCGACCCAGGTCCCAACTTCAGGCAAAGCGCAGATGCCATTTTGATGCACTATTTAAAAAGTGCCTCTGAGCGAGAGATCTTGCAGCGGATGCTTTCCAATTTACTGGAAATATATAAAACGCAAAACGATCCAGCAAGGGCGCAACAGGTTCAAAAGCGCATCGATATTTTGAGCCTGGCCCAGTGAACCTTTGAAGCTCAATGCGTGCGCGCTTTGGTGCTTGGAGCCCACGCCATCTCGTCGACCCTTGCCTTATTTGAGCAGCACGCGTTGATGCCCTTCTTGGTGAGGTGCGATGAGGCCGATGCTGTACACCTCCTCTCCCAAGGCCTCAAGTGTGAGTTTCAGTGCTTGGGCATGGTTGGCATCAATCACAAGGGCCATGCCAATGCCATCGTTGAAGGTTCTGTTCATCTCAATGTCATCGATGCCAGCGGTGCTTTGGAGCCACGTAAAGAGCTCTGTTCTTGGCCAATGGTTGCGAACGAGTTCAGCGCCCAAGTGTTCGGGCAACACCCTGGGCAAATTCTCAATCAAACCACCTCCCGTGATGTGTGCCATCGCTTTGATCGGGTGTTTCGAGAGCGCTTGGAGCACGGGTTTGACATACAGTCGTGTGGGCTCCATGAACGCCTCTTTGAAAGGTTTTGAGTCCAAAGTCATGGGGCATGCGCCCTGTGTGTCCAAGGCGTGCTTGATCAGTTTCCTGACCAATGAAAAACCATTTGAATGCACGCCACTGGAGGCCAGTCCCAAGACCACGTCGCCGCTTTGGATGTTTTGTCCATCCAAAATCTTTGACTTTTCAACCACCCCCACCGCAAACCCTGCCAAGTCATAGTCGCCATCGGGGTACATGTCGGGCATCTCTGCCGTCTCTCCGCCAATCAGTGCGCAGCCTGAGAGCTCGCAACCCTTGGCAATGCCTTTGATGACCGTTGCGGCGGTCTCAATGTCCAAGTGTCCACAGGCGAAGTAGTCTAAAAAATAAAGGGGTTCTGCGCCTTGAACCAACACATCGTTGACGCTCATGGCCACCAAATCTATGCCCACCGTTTCATGCATGTTCCATTCGATGGCCAGTCTGAGTTTGGTGCCCACACCATCGGTGCCACTCACCAAAACGGGTTGCTTGTAGCCGCTTGGCACCTCAAACATGGCGCCAAAGCCACCGATGCCTGCTAGGACGCCCGGACGCATGGTTCTTTTGGCAAAAGGTTTGATGCGTTCAACCAATGCATCGCCTGCTTCAATGTCTACGCCTGCTGATTTGTATGTAATTGGGGAAGTCATGGTTAAATTGATTCTTTTTTAAGGGTGCGGTGGCACTCTGTATGGGATTTGTTGGATGGTGTCGATAGAATCTGAGTATTCTAGAGCCTCAAAGGGAGACTTTTCGCAATGAATTTGACGCCAACACAGCAGCGCATCACGGCCACGGTGTGTGCCGTGCTCGTTTTCGCCTTGGTCACTCATTACTTGCAGCCCATTTTGATGCCTTTTGTCATGTCCGTTGGATTGAGTTATTTGTTGAGTCCATGGGTTGGGTGCATAGAGAAATACGCTGGGCGCAAGGTGCCGCGTGCTTTTGCCGTGATCTTGGTGCAGTTGATCTTCTTGGTTTTGTTTTTTTCTATTTTGTTTTTACTGGCACCTATTTTTCTCAAAGAGTTGCCCAAATTGCGCGATCAATTGCCTGTGGCCCTCTTGCATTTGCAAGAGCAATTGTTGCCCGTTATGGACTCCTTGGGCATAGACGCTCGGTTTGACAATCAGTCCATCAAGGAGTTGGTGCTGAAATATTTTGACACTTCTTGGGATGAAGTGCTCAGCAAGGCCATGGCCTCCTTGAAAATTGGAGGCAGCGTGATTTTGACCTTGGTTGGCAACGCCGTGTTGATTCCATTGCTCACCTTTTACTTCTTGCTCGATCAGCGCTTGATGCTCGAGCGGGTCAAGCAATGGATTCCATTGAAACAAGCCAATCAAGTCGAGCTTTTTCTTCAAGAGGTAGATCATCTCTTGGGTCAATACATCAGGGGGCAGTTGAGCGTGATGGTTTGCATGGCGATTTTTTATGCCTGCGCCCTGAAGATTGCGGGCTTGAGCTTGGCTTTGCCGATTGGTCTATTCACCGGCTTGGCCATTTTCATTCCGTACATCGGAATAGGATTTGGATTGTTGTTGGCGCTGATGTCTTCATTGCTTGAATTTGAGACCAGCCATGCCTTGAGCATTGTGGCACTTGTTTTTGGCATTGGACAAGTCTTGGAGGGGTTCTTTTTAACACCAAAATTGGTCGGTGAAAGAATTGGTCTGCACCCAGTGGTTGTTATCTTTGCATTGCTCACTGCTGGTCAACTCTTTGGTTTCGTGGGCGTCATGTTGGCGCTTCCGATGTCGGCCATCCTAAGCGTGGCCTTGGCTTGGTTTAAACGGGCTTACCAAGCCAGCCATTTGTACCATGGTGAGTCCAGCTCATGAAGCAAGGCACCTTGGATTTGGGATGGATGCCTAAGCCCAGTTTGAGTAATTTTTATGCCGGTCCCAATCAAGATGTTGTCAAGACCTTGAGCGACTGGCTATTGACCATAGCGCCTCATTTGCAACCTTTGCCTTTCTATATGTGGGGTGAAAGGGGGAGCGGTAAAACGCATTTGCTCAAAGCAGCCTTGAACAGCACCACGCTTTTGGGCAAGCCAGGTGTTTATTTCAATCCTCAGGAGGCCCTTGAGGACGAGGTGCTGGACTTTGATCCCACTTGGCAGTTGATGGTGGTCGATGATGTGCATTTGCTCAGCAGCCAACAAGAGGGCATGGTCTTCAACTGGTTTGTCAATGCCTTGCTGCCAAGAGATGGTCTGCACCGAGCCATTCTCTTGTCGGGAGACAGACCCGCTGCCGATTTGCTGTTGCGAGAGGATCTGAGAACCCGCATTGGTGGGGGCTTGGTGTATGGTTTAAAGCTCATGAGCGAAGTTGAGCGCCGAGAGGTCTTGACGCAGCAAGCGAGCTTGAGGGGCTTGGTGCTCAGACCTGAGGTGCTAGACTTCATGCTTGTGCGTTTTAGTCGCGACCTCTCAAATTTGGTGGGGTGGCTTGAACAGCTTGATCACTATGCCCTTGAAACACAAAGGCCCATCACCATTCCTCTTATCAAGGACATGCTCAAAGACACTTGACGGCTTTGTGCGCATGTTCACCTTTCTTGACGATTTTTATTTTTAATTTTGCTGTGAAATCCAAATCTCTCGCGCTTTTTGACTTAGACCACACTTTGATCCCGATTGATTCCGATCAATCCTGGGGTCGCTTCACCACAGAGGTGGGTGTCACCGATGCAGATGAGTTTTTAAAAACCAATGAGGCTTTTTACCAAGACTATTGTCGCGGTGAGTTGGACATTGCCGCTTACGTGCGCTTTACCACTCAAGCGGCGCGCTTGATGGGCCCACAAAAAGCGCAGGCACTACGACTTCGCTATGTCAAAGAAGTGATCGAGCCCCAGATTCTTCCCCAAGCGCTGGCCTTGGTCAACGCTCACCGAGCGCGGGGAGATCACTTGATGATCGTGACGGCCACCAATGAGTGGGTGACCAGGCCCATAGCAGACTGTTTTGGCATTGAGGATTTGATTGCCGTTGAGCTTCAAACCGATGAACAAGGGTGGATGACTGGTGAAATCAAAGGCATTCCTTCCTTGGGGGCTGGCAAGCTCACACGTGTGGAACAATGGCTTCAAGCCAAAGGACTTCAATTGAGTGCACTCGAAACCACCTTTTATTCGGACTCCATCAATGACGTGCCTTTGATGAGTTCGGTCAAGCACCCCGTTGCAACCAATCCAGATGAACGCTTAAAAGCGCTGGCAATTGAAAAAGCATGGCCTATTTTGGATTTATTTGGACAAGCATGATAAAAGACTTTATGAATCGCCTCATGGGCAAGAAAACTTCCAAAGAGGGTGCGGATTTTGGAAAAGAAAAGCGCATTGCGCCAAGTGTGCATGGCATCAACCCCAAAGAGTTGGATGAGCGCGCTTTGCAAGTGGTCTCAACCCTTCAAGACAGAGGGTTCGAGGCTTATGTGGTGGGGGGCGCTGTTCGCGATCTGCTCTTGGGCTTGGCCCCCAAAGACTTTGATGTCGCCACCAATGCGACCCCCGAGCAAGTCAAGGCTTGCTTTAGGCGAGCCTTCATCATTGGAAAGCGCTTTAGGATTGTGCACGTTGTCTTTGGTCGAGGCAGAGAGCACGATGTGATCGAGGTGTCGACCTTTCGGGCCCATTTGGAATCTTCTAAAGCCAAACAAGTCTCTGGCAACGAAAAAACGTCCAAGCACGCCCTTGCTCATGTGAGTCACGCCGTGGACGCCAGTGGTCGAGTGCTTCGTGACAATGTCTGGGGCCCTCAAGAGGAGGATGCTGCAAGGAGAGACTTTACGCTCAACGCCATGTATTACGATCCAAGCTCGGGTGAGGTTGTGGACTATCACAAAGGACTCCAGGACGCAAAAAAGAAAGTGATTCGCATGATTGGCGACCCTGCTGAGCGCTACAGGGAGGATCCCGTTCGGATCATTCGAGCCATTCGCTTTGCGGCCAAGTTGTCTCCTTTGGGCTTTAAGCTTGAAAGCAAAACAGCAGCACCTTTGAAAAAAATGATTGGCCTCTTGGCCGATGTGCCTCAAAGTCGAATGTTTGATGAAATGCTCAAGTTGCTCCAAACGGGCCATGCTCTGGCGAGCATAGAGCAATTGAAACTGCATGGTCTGTCCAAGGGTGTGTATCCGCTCATGGACATGGTGGTGAGCAAATCCAATGAGCCCTTCGTGCGTCAAGCATTGGATGACACGGACCGTCGTGTGCGGGAACAAAAGAGTGTTGCCCCAAGCTTTCTTTTGGCGAGTGTGTTGTGGTCAGATGTGCGCGAGTCTTGGAACGAGCGCATGCAACAGCGCCAGCCCTTGTACCCAGCTCTTCAAGACGCCATTGATGAAGTCTTCAACACCAACATTGGAGATGTATCTGGTCGGGGCAAGCTTGGCGCTGACATGAGAGAGATTTGGTCCTTGCAGCCCCGTTTTGAAAAGCGCCTGGGCTCCTCGCCTTTGACCCTGATTGAGCAGCCCCGCTTCAGAGCCGCTTTTGATTTCATGCGCTTAAGGGTGCAGTCTGGAGAGCTTGAGGCAGAACTGGGCGACTGGTGGGAGGACTTTAGCCTGTGCCAGCCTGATGAGCGAGTGCGAATGCTTGAGGCGTACAGACTTCAACACCAAAAGACACCATCGAGCAGCGCCAAGTCCAAACCCGTGGTCAAGCGTGTGCTCTCGAGCAAGTCCGAAGCACTTGGCGGTGACAAGGAGCAGGCTGGTGAGCCCTGCCTTGATGAGCCCTCGACCCATGCACCAGCCAAACGCCGTCGCAGAAGAAAGCCCAAGTCTGATAGTGCCCCACCCAGCGCGGGTCCTGGTGCTGAGCACTCGCCCAAGTGAACATTTTTTGGTCTAGGAGATGGTTGCCCGCATGATCAAAACGTATGTTGCACTAGGCGCCAATTTGGGTGAGCCACTGTTAGCATTTCAATATGCATTAGAGAAAGTGAATGCTCACATACATTGCGCTGTGGAGGCCGTTTCAAACGTTTACCGCTCCAAGGCTTTTGAAGCCGAGGGGCCCGATTATTTGAATGCTGTGGCCCTGGTGATGACGGACCTCAGTGCGCCCGAACTTTTGGTGCTGTTGCAAGACATTGAGATCCGTGCTGGGCGAGTCCGGGCCTATCACCATCAACCGAGAACCTTGGATTTGGATTTGTTGTTCTACGGACAAGGCCGCATCGAGAGTGCGAATTTGAAGATCCCACATCCTCGTTGGAGAGAGCGAGCCTTTGTGCTGCGTCCTCTTCAAGACATTGCTGAGCATTGGGTGAGCCCAGAAGATTTGCAAGCCGTGAAGGCGCAGCCCATCGAAAAGCTTGGGCCACTGCAGTGGCATGCAAGCCCTTGATCAGTCGCTGCCAGATATTTTGTGCGCTTCATCGATTTGAACTTCAAAGTAGCGCTGAAAGCTGTACACGATGCTGGACAAAAGCACGCTTGCACCAATGATCAATGACAACACAATGGCAAAGATGGTCATCCAAGACGTCTCGCCTGTGGATGTGTCCAGGCTTGCCTCGGGGTTGAAGCGGGCGTTCCAGTCTTCTTTGCTCATGAGGCCATAGACGATGGCATTCAGGCAGCAACTGGCGTAGGTGAAGCCAAATATGGGAAACAACCACCAACTCAAATAGTCCTCGATGCCAAATTCTTGCACACGCTGAAATCCCCAAAAGCCCAAGAGCGTTGGAAGAAGAATCAACCAAGCCAATGGGTCGTGACGACCAAAAAGGTAAAAACGGTGCATGCCAAGAGGCGCCCCCAAAAATGCAAGCCAAGCGGCCAAAGTTTTATTTTTCATGAAGTGCATCATAGCGCTGTCTGAGAGCGCGCGGCGCGTTAGGGTTGTAAAAGCCGATGAGCGCATTCAAACATCTTGAAGCGCGAGTTGCATCAAAACAATGTCCAGGCGTGTACCCTGTTTTTTGCCCACCTTTTTGAGGATCCCACAGTGCGCAAACCCCAAGCTCGCGTGCAGTGCAATGGAGCCTTGATTGTTGGCATCCCCGATCACGGCAAGGAGTTGTTCAAAACCAAGTGTTTTGCATTGCTTGATCAAGGCGCCCAAGAGCGCTTTGCCAATGCCTTGGTGGAGATGATCCGGATGGATGTAAATCGAGTCCTCTAGTGTGGACTGAAAAGCCTCCTTCTTTCTGAAGTCGCTTGCATAGCAAAATCCCAGCACTTTTTGAGTACTATTTTCTACGCTCACCAACCAAGGATGTTGCATGGCTTGCAGTTCGTGCCATTTTTGCTGCATTTCTAAAGCACTGGGGGGCGTGATGTGAAAACTACCGGTCCCTGTTTGGATGTGGTGTGCAAAAATGCGCGTGATTTCAGGAATATGTTCAAGTGAGGCGGGTTTTATTTGTAACATGCGCGTGAATAGGTTAGAATCATCGGTTTTCAGCGTGTCGCTGGCCGGGTGGCCATGTCGCGTGTCTCAACGTTGAAAAACTCAACCACCCGAAGGATATCAATTATGGTCGTCATTCGACTCTCTAGAGGCGGCTCAAAAGCTCGTCCATTCTTTAACATTGTCGTGGCCGACAAGCGTTTGCGTCGTGATGGACGCTTCATTGAGCGCATTGGCTTTTACAACCCCATCGCCAGAGGCGCAGAGGAGAGCATTCGCATTGCTCAAGACCGCCTGACGCATTGGAGAAGTGTTGGCGCGCAAGCCTCACCAACCGTTGAGCGTTTGATCAAACAAGCTGCCGCTAAAACAGTTTAAGCACGCATCTCGTCTCATGCTCCCTTTCATCGAGCCCGCTGA
>CANBTT010000017.1 GCA_947372465.1 Burkholderiales bacterium
ACTGTTTATGACATGTGCAAAGCTGTTGACCGTGGCATGGTGATGACGTCTGTTTACCTGTTGGAGAAGCATGGCGGCCGCTCTGGAAGCTTCAAGGCGGATTGAGGGCTCATAAAAAAAGCCCTTGAAATTTTCAAGGGCTTTTTAAAAATGAGCACTTAAAAGTCAGTGTGCATCAGTTGGTGCTTCTTCCTTGTGTGAGGACTTGTTTTTTAAGTAATTGCCCAATAGGACCACGAACGCTGCACACGCTGCGGGGACGAGGTATTGCAGCAAGGCCGTGGCATGAATCCAATCGTGTATGGCGCTATCGTTGATGATCGCCTCACCACTCACCCAGCCAATCAAAGCCGCGCCAAGCGTCACAATGATGGGGAAGCGTGACATGAGGGTCATCATTAAATTGCTGCTAAAAATGATAAGGGGAATGCTGATGGCCAAACCAAGGACCAATAAAATCATGGATCCTTTTGCCGCAGCCGCCACGCCAATCACATTGTCCAAACTCATGACCAAATCGGCGATCAATATGGTGATGATGGCCGAGCGCAAATTGGAGTGCTCTTTGGCATCGCCTTCTTCGCCGTCATCGTCTTCGGACAGCAACTGAACGCCGATCCATAAAAGAAGCACGCCACCAATGATTTGAAGGAAAGGCAATTCGAGCAATTTTGCTGCCACGACCGTCAATACAATCCTTAAAAAAACAGCGGCCCCTGAACCCCAGAGGATGGCAAGCTTTCTTTCCCTTGGTGGCAATGTTCTTGCGGCCAAGGCAATAACAACCGCGTTGTCGCCTGATAAAAGGATGTTGATCAAAATGATGTTGAACAACCCGATCCAAAAGTCTGCAGTTTGTAGAAATTCCATATGAATGGCTGATGGTTAGTTGGTTTAAAGAATAGGAAACAAGTACAAAAAAACGATGACTCGATCTTTTAATTCTAAAAGTTAAAAGATCGAGCCAATCATAAAACTTAGAGCATGGCTTTGAGCAATTTGGCCATTTCTGATGGATTTCGTGTGACCTTGAAGCCACAGGCCTCCATGATGGAGAGTTTGGCATCCGCGGTATCGTCTCCACCAGAAATCAAGGCGCCGGCATGCCCCATGCGTTTGCCTGCGGGAGCTGTAACGCCTGCAATAAAGCCAACAATTGGTTTTTTCATATTGGCTTTGCACCAACGCGCTGCCTCAGCTTCGTCAGGGCCACCAATTTCACCAATCATGATGACGGCGTCGGTATCGGGGTCATCATTGAATGCTTTCATGACGTCAATGTGCTTTAAGCCATTGATGGGGTCGCCTCCAATGCCAACGGCGCTGGATTGGCCCAGTCCAATCTCAGTCAGTTGAGCAACCGCTTCATAGGTCAATGTACCGGATCTCGATACAACGCCGATGCGTCCTTTTCTGTGAATATGTCCAGGCATGATGCCGATTTTGATTTCATCTGGCGTAATGAGTCCAGGGCAGTTGGGGCCTAGAAGCAGCGTTTTCTTGCCCCCAGCCGCTTCTTTGGCTTTCATTTTGTTTCTTACTTCCAGCATGTCTCGCACGGGAATGCCTTCGGTGATACAAATTGCCAAGTCCAAATCGGCCTCAATGGCCTCCCAAATGGCTGCAGCAGCTCCCGCTGGGGGCACGTAAATCACTGAAACGGTTGCCCCTGTTTCATGAGCGGCTTCCTTAACGGATCCAAAAATTGGGATATCAAAAATCTTCTCTCCGGCCTTTTTTGGATTAACGCCAGCGACAAAGCATTGTTTTCCATTGGCGTATTCTTGGCACTTCTCAGTATGGAATTGACCGGTTTTCCCGGTAATGCCTTGGGTGATGACTTTGGTGTTTTTGTTGATATAGATAGACATGTTGAAATCCTTGGGACTTATTTCAATGCTGCAACGACTTTTTGAGCCGCTTCAGCCATGGTGTCAGCACTGATGATGGGCAGACCAGACTCGGCAAGCATTTTCTTGCCCAGCTCCTCGTTGGTCCCTTTCATGCGCACAACCAAGGGCACACTCAAGTTGACGGCCTTGCAGGCGGTGATAACGCCAGTTGCAATGGTGTCGCAACGCATGATGCCACCAAAAATATTGACCAAAATCGCTTTGACTTTGGGGTTCTTGAGCATGATTTTAAAAGCCTCAGTGACTTTTTCAGGCGTCGCACCCCCACCAACGTCAAGGAAGTTGGCGGGCTCTGCACCAAAGAGTTTAATGGTATCCATGGTGGCCATGGCCAAACCTGCGCCGTTGACCAAGCACCCAATGTTGCCGTCAAGGCTGATGTAGGCGAGGTCAAACTTGCTCGCCTCAATTTCAGCAGGGTCCTCTTCATCGAGATCTCGATAGGCCACGATTTCTGGGTGTCTAAACAAGGCATTTGGATCAAAATTGAATTTGGCATCAAGAGCTTTGATGTGGCCGTTGCCCTCAAGAATCAAGGGGTTGATCTCCGCCAAAGAGCAATCGGTGTCCATATAAGCTTTGTACAAACCCTTCATCACTTGAACGGCTTCAGCTTGAGACGCATCTGGAACACCGATTCCGCGTGCCAATTCTTGAGCTTGGGTGTCCAACAATCCCATTAAGGGGTCCACAAAGACTTTGATGATTTTCTCAGGCGTGGCATGAGCAACTTCTTCGATGTCCATGCCCCCTTCAGAAGAGGCCATGAGGGCTATTTTTTGAGACGCGCGATCGGTCACCACGGAGACGTAGTATTCCTTTTTGATGTCTGCGCCCTCTTCAATCAAGAGTCGACGTACTTTCTGTCCAAGCGGGCCTGTCTGGTGGGTGACAAGTTGCATGCCAAGAATTTCGCCAGCCAGTTGCTTGACCTCTTCAATAGAGCGAGCCAATTTGACACCGCCGCCTTTGCCGCGACCACCCGCATGAATTTGAGCTTTAACGACCCAAACAGGTCCGCCAAGCTTTTGTGCGGCTTCAACAGCCTCCTGAACAGTAAAAGCTGGAATTCCTCTTGGAACGGGCACGCCAAACTGACGCAAAATTTCTTTGCCTTGGTATTCGTGAATTTTCATGTTGTTCTCTTAATTCGGAAGGAGGGGGACATAGAGCCAAAGGGGCCGCAAATGGAGAAAATAAGGGTCAGCGATTGGTTCTAAACTTTACCGCCTCGAAATGTATCATGTTCAGATGCATTAGTCTTCCCTTTTGCTTACAATTGGCTTAAAAATACAGTTAACCCACCGACATTGTAGACTTATTCATGCATAAAATTTTCATTGATGGAGAGGCCGGTACCACAGGACTGCAGATTAAAAGTCAGCTTGAGTCTGTTCCTGGACTGGAGCTCATGACGATTGCTCCGGCTGAGCGCAAGGATCCTCAGGCCAAGTTGGGGTTAATGGCGAATGCAGACTTGGTCATTTTGTGCTTGCATGATGATGCGGCGAGACAATCTGTTTTGCTCATCGATGAAATCAGTGGAAAAAAACCGAAAATCATTGATGCTTCAACTGCTCATCGTACGCAAAGCGATTGGATTTATGGTTTTCCTGAGCTGGATGCGGATCAAGAGGAAAAGATTCGATCTGCTCAAAAACTTGCCAATCCTGGGTGCTATGCCACGGGAGCCATTGCTCTGCTTCGCCCACTGATGAGCGCGGGACTCTTGCCGCTGAATTTGCCTTTGAGTTTGCCAAGTGTGAGCGGTTACTCGGGGGGGGGTAAGAGCATGATCGAGGACTATGAGGGCGGGCGGGCACCTTTGATGGACTATTACGCTTTGGGCTTGGAGCACAAGCACATACCTGAAATCATGAAATACGGCGGCATCAGTAAACGTCCCTTGTTTATCCCATCGGTGGGTAACTTTAGACAAGGGATGGTTGTTCAATTGCCGCTTCATCTGGAGCAATTGCCTGAGGGCGTTACGCCTGAAAAAATTCGTCAAACCTATGAGAGCCACTACAGTGCGATCAAGAACAGTTTTGTCAATGTATTGCCTCGACAAAGTAGCATGCATTTTGATGCAACGGCCCTCAACAACACGAACCGACTAGAGATTGCTGTTTTTGACAATGTTGAAAAAGGCCATTTGGTTTTGATGGCACGCTTGGACAATTTGGGCAAAGGCGCCAGTGGCGCTGCGGTTCAAAATTTACATTTGATGTTGGATTTGGAGCCTTTGCGGCCTTGAGGCACCAAGGATTTGGCCTCTCGTGGGTGGCCTCAGGCTTGTTCGGCGCGCTCGTCCTTGAATCCTGCGTAGATGATCTTCAAGATGGCCATTGAAAACCCGCGCGTGAGCATGAATCTCATTTGTTGATCGGTCTCTTTTGGGGTGTCTGGCAAGGCACCAAATTTTTTGAGCCAGAGCGCTTTGGCCCGCTCTAGCTCTGTGGTTTTTAAATCATCCAAGACGCTTTGTGCAACATCCATTGGGACGCCTTTTTGTTTCATTTCTGCTTGAATGCGTCGAGTGCCCAGTTTAGATTCTTTGCGCGATGCGATCGACAAGGCATTGCGTTTTTCGTTTAAAAAATCCTTGAGCTCCAACTCATTCAAAACCCTTTCGAGTTCACCCTCCTCGGTTTCGTAGGGTGTGAGTTTTTTGAGAAGTTCTTGTCTTGAGTACTCTCTTTGTGACAAGGCTCGCAAAGCGCGGGACTTCAAGCTCAGGAGAGGGAAATTTCTGTGCTGACGGTTAAACATGGTGTGCAATCATGGGGACCAACACTCGACAAGCTGCGTGTTGTTGAGTGTTGGTCTGTGGTTAAGACGATGAGGTTGATGTAGGTGAATCAGGCAGAGGTACGGTCTTTTCATATTGCAAAGAGGCATGTCTTTGAGGGTTTTTAATCCCCTTTGGTCGCAGTGTCGATTGCAGGTGAGCTCAGCGCCAGAGGAACGGCTGGAATGCCGAGCGATTCACGCACCTTGTTTTCAATTTCATGGGCCAGCGCGGGGTTTTCACGCAAAAATTCACGAGAATTGTCACGTCCTTGACCAATTTTTTCACCGTTGTAAGCGTACCAGGCACCTGATTTATCAATCACGCGAGCTGTCACGCCCAGGTCAATGACTTCGCCATGACGCGAGATGCCTTCGCCAAACAAAATATCAAACTCAGCCGTTTTGAAGGGCGGGGCCACTTTGTTTTTGACGACTTTTACTTTTGTTTCGTTGCCAATGGCTTCTTCACCCTTTTTGATGGTCCCGGTGCGACGAATATCAAGGCGCACTGAGGCATAGAATTTCAGTGCATTGCCGCCCGTGGTGGTCTCTGGGGAGCCAAACATCACGCCAATTTTCATGCGAATTTGGTTGATGAAAATGACCATGCAGTTGGTTTTTTTGATGGTTGCGGTCAATTTGCGCAGTGCTTGGCTCATGAGTCGTGCTTGTAGACCGGGTAAAGAGTCACCCATGTCACCTTCGAGTTCGGCTTTTGGTGTCAAGGCGGCAACAGAATCGATGACGATGAGGTCAACCGCGCCGGAACGCACCAAACTATCAACGATCTCAAGCGCTTGCTCGCCCGTGTCGGGCTGCGAAATCAAAAGATCTTGTAAGTTAACGCCTAACTTTTGAGCATATTGAATGTCCAAAGCGTGCTCGGCGTCAACAAATGCGCATGTGCCGTTTTGTTTTTGCATTTCTGCAATCACCTGCAGTGTCAAGGTGGTTTTTCCAGAGGACTCTGGG
Organism: Burkholderiales bacterium; assembly: GCA_947372465.1. Lineage (GTDB taxonomy): Bacteria > Pseudomonadota > Gammaproteobacteria > Burkholderiales > Burkholderiaceae_C > Limnohabitans. Next base: position 5,679 of record CANBTT010000017.1, read on the forward strand.
CCATAAATTTCAATGACCCTTCCTCTAGGCAGCCCGCCAACCCCTAAAGCGATGTCCAAGCCAAGGGAGCCAGTCGATACCACTTGGATGTCTTCAATGACCTCTCCTTCTCCCAGGCGCATGATGGTTCCTTTGCCAAATTGTTTTTCAATTTGAGCAAGTGCTGCTTGCAGGGCTTTGTTTTTTTCTGTAGTTGCTGCGAGGCCTTTGACGGGTGCGTCCATGAAAAATCCTTTAAAATCAGTAAGTTAAGTTTTCAGTAATTGAAGCCACCCAAAACAACTGGATGCTTAACCAGTAATTTATCGCAAGAGTCACCTCTTGTAAATAGGAATTTTGGTCAGTTTACTTGACTAAATGTTATCATCTGTCACATGGGCCGTTCAGCATCAAAAACCATTAGCTTTCCAGACTGGAGGCAAAACCATTTGGGTCGCTTGTTGGGACAAGCGATGAGGCGTTTTGATGAGCGTGTTTTTGACTTGATGTCGCACGATGTGCGTGTGCCCCTGGCCTTGTCGAATTTGGCAAGCCGAGGACAAGTCAGTGCTGCGCATATTCACATCACAAGGCATCTGCCGCTCGAGGGTGCTCAATTAACGCAGCTCGCGCAAAGTGCGGGCATGACCAAGCAAGCCATGGCGGAGTTGGTGGATCAATGCGAGGCGTGGGGATTGATTTCCAAAGCACCGGATTTAAGAGATAAAAGAGCAAAAAGCATTCGTTTTACGGAATTGGGCATGGCCTGGCTAAAGGCTTTTGAATTGGCGGTGAATCAAGCCGAACAAGAGTTCAAAACGGAGGTCGGTGTGGACGTTGCAACTGTGATCAGCTTGGGGTTGGAGGTTTATGCAGATTCTCAACGCAATTTGCCCAATGGGTTCTAAAATGGGAACTGTTCAAATCTTTGGAGGTCCTCGTTGTGCGAATTCTGATAGCAGAAGATGACCAAGTCTTGGCGGATGGCTTGTTGCGCAGCTTGCGCTCATCGGGCGCGGTGGTGGACCATGTTGGCAACGGAAGTGAAGCCGATGCCGTGCTGACGAGCACGGACGAATTTGACTTGTTGATTCTTGACTTGGGCTTGCCAAAGCTTCATGGCTTAGAGGTGTTGAAGAGACTTCGCGCAAGAGGGAGCACCTGCCCGGTTCTCATTTTGACGGCTGCCGACTCCATAGAGGAGCGAGTGAAAGGTTTGGATTATGGTGCCGATGACTACATGGCCAAACCGTTCTCTTTGCAAGAACTTGAAGCAAGAGTCAGGGCCTTGATTCGTCGAGGCATGGGGGGCAACAGCGCGTTGATTAAACACGGGCCGATGGTTTACGATCAAGCCGGTCGCGTGGCCACCATTGATGGCAAGATGGTCGATTTATCGGCCAGAGAGCTGGGTTTGTTGGAAGTCCTTTTACAAAGAACGGGGCGCTTGGTGAGCAAAGATCAATTGGTCGAGAGGTTGTGCGAGTGGGGGGAAGAGGTCAGCAACAATGCGATCGAGGTGTATATACATCGCTTGAGGAAAAAGATCGAAAAAGACCCCATCAGAATCGTCACCGTCAGAGGTTTAGGCTATTGCTTAGAAAAGATAGTCAACCAGTGAACGATGTTTTCCTCTATTTCATCTCCTCTATTTAGGGGTCGGAGCATGCGGCATACAAGAGATCCATCGTGAAAATATTTCAGCGCGAACAACCCTCGTTGTTTGGTGGTATTTTGGATTGGATGCTGATACCCCTTTTGTTGCTTTGGCCGATCAGCCTGGCCCTTATCTGGTTGGTCGCCGTGGGGGTGGCAAACAAGCCCTATGATCGTGCTTTGGAGCATCAAACTCAAACCATAGAACGCCTGCTCGGGGATCAAAACAAATCCATGGATCAGCGCTTGGCTGCGGTCGAGCAGTTGTTCAACAAAAATGACGACTCAGATCACGTTTTCTTTCAACTGCGCTCCTACTCGGGTGCATTGATTGCTGGTCAGGCTGATTTACCCGTGCCGCAAGATGACGATGCTTTTTTAAAATCAGAAATACGATTTCGTGACGAGCAACACAACGGTCAAAAGGTTCGAGTCGTTCACCTTTGGTTCAAGGCCAATGTAGAAAACCCGCAAGAGCCTGAGGCCAAGGCACCGACCCATATCGCGTATTTACTTCAAGTGGCGGAGCCTTACGGAAAAAGAGGCTTGCTGGCGCAAGAGATTGTTAAAGGGGTGTTGTTGCCGCAATTGGCTATTTTGCCTCTTGCGATCTTGGTGCTTTGGATTGCGTTGGCAAGAGGGCTTCAGCCTTTGCGACGTCTAGAAGAGCACATCAGGCAAAGAAGGCCAGATGATTTGAGCCCCTTGGATTACAGAGTCATGCCCATTGAGGTGACGCCATTGGTGTCATCCATCAATGAGTTGTTGTCTAGGCTCAAGAGTTCCATCGAGACCAAAAAGAGATTTTTAGCCGATGCGGCACACCAGTTGAAAACACCGCTGGCGGGCCTTCGAATGCAGTCAGAACTGGCGCAAACAGAGAGCTTATCCAATATGGAGCTCAAACACACGCTGCGATTGATCGGTTTATCGAGTGTGCGAGCAACACGTGTCGTCAATCAGTTGCTCTCATTGGCGCGCGCCGAGGTCGGGGCACAATCCATGGCCAAGTTGAGCTGTGACTTGGGAGAGTTGGTTGAGGAGGTTTTGCAAGAGACTTGGCAACTGGCTTCGCAAAAGTACTTGGACCTGGGTTATGAGGCCCTGGGTTTTGAGGGGGGATCCTCAAAGCTTGAGCTCAACCCCATTTTGATCAAGGAAATGATTCGTAATTTATTAGAAAATGCAATCAACTACACGCCTTCAGACTTGCGCAACCCAGGGGTGATCAATTTAAGCATTCATCGCGACGATGAAAAAGAGCAGTTGATCTTTGTCATAGAGGATTCCGGCCCCGGTATTTCTGATGTAGAAAAAGAGCTGGTCATTCAGCCCTTTTATAGGAGTCTTGGTGTGGCCAGCCAAGTGGATGGCTCTGGACTTGGTCTATCCATAGTCAAAGAAATTGCCGATCAGCACCAAGCGCACGTGTATCTAGAGGACGCACAAAGCGATTGGCCTGAAGCGAGCTTGCTGTCCAAGCGCAGGTCTAGGCAAGGTACAAGCAAGCTCAACGGCTTGAGGGTGAGGGTGGTGTTTGAGTGTCGATCAAAAGAGGCCTCAGGCCCATGAGGTGAGCCCTGGGCATGCGGAAACTTAAAAAGTGGGGCGCGAGTGGTTCATGTTTTTGTGGCCAAAGGTCGAACGCTCACTTCAAGGCTGTTGATCGTGCGAGTGTCCTGTCCGTTTAAAAACATCAACTCCCCAAGATTGTTTGTGCCAAGGCACAGGCCTGTTGAACCGTCGCTTAAATGGATCGATTGATGGATCAAAGCGTCTAGGCCATCAAAAACCGGTTTAAAAGGTGCAAAGCCCTCGGATTCAAAGCGCTTGAGAGAGGGCAAAAGTCTGTGCGCCAGTTCTATGACAATGTCTTGGCAACTCAGCGTGGACCCAAGGGCCCAAAGGCCAATGGGGGGCATTGAGGCGCACGCAAGGCTTAGGTGTGGCGTATTGAGATTGATGCCAACGCCAATCACACAGTACCGGGCCTGGGGTGTTGTCTCCGAGCTTGGCAAGCTTGGGTTGATGGTTTCGATCAAAATGCCAGCCAATTTGTGGTTTTCTCCATCTTTAAGAACCCAAACATCGTTTGGCCACTTCAGTTGTAAACCAAGGCGTTGATGGGGGTCCAAGGTCCTTGCCAAGTCAATGCCAATGCAAGGGGAGAGACCCAGCCAATTGACGGGCTTGAGCATCAGACCCATAGAAAACGTCAAAGAGTCACCTGGCTTGGATGACCACTGGTTGCCCCTTCGTCCTCGGCCTTGAGTTTGGTCCAAGGAGAGCAGGATTTTTGGAGCAGTGTGGCCAAGCCTTGCTTGCCTCATGAGTTCCGAGGAGGTGGAGTCAATCGACGCCAAGACCTCAACGCTCCAGGGCAAAGCACGACGGTTCATTTCATCTTCAAGAATCGTTTGCAGTTGCTGGGCGGTGTCTGCGTTTGGTGAATTTAAGCGCACTTGTTGTAATTTGGGTATATTTGAGCGAGATTAAAGAGGCTTGTATTGGTTTGAACTGACCTGGGTACACGCTCAAGGAGGACTCATCGCTTGCCGCGTTTGGGCGCTAAAAGGGTGCCTCTGCATTTTTTGGAGCCGCACCAACAGGGGTACTCGGCCTTGAGCTTTGGCGTGTATCGCTCATCAATGATGAGGCCGTAATCGTAATTGAGCTCATCGCCTGCCTTGATGTTCTTGATGGATTTGATGAACACGTGCTCTCCAATTTCATCGGCTTCACAATTGGGATTGCAAGAATGGTTGATCCATCTGGCGCTGTTGCCATTGACACCGCCATCAATGACGTGCTCTTCGTTGATGTGAAAGTAAAAGGTGTGATTGGGCTCCAATGGGTTATGGGGGTGACGATCTTGGGCTTCTTGCCAAGTAATCACGTCCCCTTTGTATTCAATGATCACCTCACCTTTGGGAATGTTGATCAGCGCAAAGACGCCCTTGCCGTGCACGCCAGAGCGTCTGGTTTGGATCCGATGAGAAGTTTTTTGGGGCTTGGATGGTGTAGACAAGGGAGGTGCTCGATTCAATAATGATGGTATTGTTGTTTAATGTAGACTTTTACAAAAAGACAATTTTAGAGGCATTAAGCGCAAACGCTTAAAAAAACGGCACAATGCGTGGCATGAAGGAACCGAATTGAATGAGTAAAACACTGGTCATTGCTGAAAAACCCTCGGTGGCACAAGATATTGTGCGCGCTTTAACGACCGCAAAGGGAAAGTTCGAAAAGTTTGATGATTATTTCGAATCAGAGGCCTTTGTCGTCACCTCGGCCGTGGGACATTTGCTGGAAATCAAGGCGCCAGAGGAGTTTGAGGTCAAGAGGGGCAAGTGGAGTTTCGCGCATTTGCCGGTCATTCCTCCTCATTTTGACTTAAAACCAGTTGACCGCACCAAATCAAGACTGAATGCGGTGGTCAAACTTGTTAAGCGAAAAGACATTGCCAGTTTGGTCAATGCGTGTGACGCGGGGCGTGAGGGGGAGTTGATTTTTCGATTGATCGAGCAATTTGCAACCACCAAGAAAGATGCAAAAAAACCCGTGAAACGCTTGTGGCTGCAGTCCATGACACCCCAGGCCATTCGGGATGGCTTTGACAGCTTGCGCTCAGAGCAGCAAATGCAAGGCTTGGCCGATGCCGCCAGAAGTCGATCTGAGGCGGACTGGTTGGTGGGTATCAATGGAACTCGAGCATTCACGGCCTTTAATTCAAGGGACGGTGGTTTTTTCCTCACGACCGTTGGACGTGTGCAAACCCCCACTCTTTCTGTGGTGGTGGAGCGTGAAGAGCAAATTCGAAAATTCATAAGCAGAGATTTTTGGGAAATACACGCCAGTTTTGAGGTTCAAGCGGGGCAATATCTCGCCAAATGGATCAACCCAAGTCATAAAAAAGACGAGAACGATTCTGAGAAAAAGGACAACCGGGTTTGGTCTGAGTTGGAAGCACAAGAGATTGCACAAGCCGTGGTTCTGCAAAAAGGTGAGGTGCATGATGAAAGCCGGCCCACCACGCAAGCAGCGCCGGCTTTGTTTGACCTCACGTCGCTACAAAGAGAGGCCAACGGTCGATTTGGTTATTCTGCCAAGACAACGCTCTCTTTGGCCCAAAGTTTGTATGAGCGTCACAGAGCACTGACCTATCCAAGAACGGACTCCAAGCATCTGCCTGAAGATTATTTGCCGACCGTCTTGCAAACATTCAGCATGATTGCAGAAAGCGCCATGGGGCATTTGTCACCCTTTGCCGCATCTGCATTGAAAAACAAATACATCAAACCTTCAAAGCGTGTCTTTGATAACTCCAAGGTCAGAGATCACTTTGCGATTATTCCCACATTAGAAGAGCCCAAGGGCTTGTCCGAGGCCGAACAAAAAATCTATGACTTGGTGGTCAAAAGGTTCATGGCCATCTTTTTCCCCTCGGCCGAGTTTTTGGTCACCACTCGTATCACAAAGGTGAGTGCCAAGGCCCAAATCCATCATTTCAAGACGGACGGCAAAGTCATGGTCAATCCAGGCTGGATGACCATCTATGGCAAGGAAGCCACAGAGGAGGACGACAGCGACAAGATCTTGGTGAAGGTCAATCCAGGAGAAAAAGCGTCTGTTGTTCAAGCCCAGCCCAAGGCCTTAAAGACCCGGCCACCGGCTCGTTACACAGAGGCGACCTTGCTCGGCGCCATGGAAGGTGCAGGAAAGTTGGTAGAGGACGATGAGTTAAGGGAGGCCATGCAAGAAAAGGGCTTGGGCACGCCTGCAACCCGAGCGGCCATCATTGAAGGATTGCTCAACGAGAAATACATCATTCGCGACGCCAGAGAGCTGATTCCAATGGCCAAGGCGTTTCAATTGATGACTTTGCTCAGAGGCTTGGGCATCGAAGAGCTCAGCAAGCCTGAACTCACCGGCGAGTGGGAACATAAATTGTCTTTGATTGAGCAAGGCAAGTTGAGCCGTGAGTCGTTCATGAAAGACATTGCTCAGATGACGGAGCACATCGTCAAAAAAGCCAAAGAATACGACAGGGACACGGTCCCTGGTGACTACGCAACCCTCAAGACGCCCTGTCCAAAATGCGCAGGACAGGTCAAGGAGAATTATCGCCGCTACACGTGTCAAGGCGTCGATGGACAAAGTGCGGGTTGTGGCTTTTCATTTGGCAAGACCCCAGCGGGAAGAGCATTTGAGTTGGCTGAGGTGGAGGGATTTTTAGAGCATAAAAAAATCGGTCCACTCGATGGTTTTAGATCAAAAGCGGGGTGGCCATTTGCGGCTGAAATCATGCTCAAGTTCAACGAAGAAGAGGACAATTGGAAGCTCGAATTTGATTTTGGGGACGACAAGAACGACGACAGTGGAGAGTTGCACGATTTCTCGGGCAAAAACGCTTTGGGGTTGTGCCCTTCATGTGGGGGAAAGGTGTTTGAATTGGGTGCTCAATATGTGTGTGAAAAAGCGGTGCCCACGCTAGAGCAAGCAGCAAGCACTTGTAAATTCAAAACCGGCAAAATGGTGCTTCAGCAACCCATTGAATTGGAGCAAATTCAAAAGCTTCTGGCAACGGGAAAGACCGATTTGTTGGATAAATTTGTATCCATGAGAACCAGACGATCTTTCAAAGCTTTCTTGGCTTGGGACGCCGAAGCGCAGAAGGTGTCTTTTCAGTTTGAGGAGCGTGCAAGCAAGTACCCGGCTAGGAAAAAACCTGCATTTGCAAAGGTGGCGGCGAGCAAAACAGCGGCTGCTAAAAAAGTAACGGCCAAAGCGGCCAAAACCGTTGCCAAAAAATCGCCTGCTGCACCCAGGAAGGTCACAGCCAATCTCACGCCTAGCCCAGCGCTTGCAAAGGTCATTGGGCAAGAGTTGGTCGCCCGCACCCAGGCGGTGAAGAAGTTGTGGGATTACATCAAAGAGGCAGGACTGCAAGACCCCAAAGACAAAAGAGCCATTCTTTGCGATGCGAAATTGAAAGCCATTTTTTCAAAAGACCAAGTCACGATGTTTGAGATGACGGGTTTGTTGAGTCCGCACTTAAAGAAATCCACCTGAGCTTCTCTTGGGGCCTTTGAGGTGAAAAAAAGCCCCTGGGTCTTCTTGCAAAGACAAGGGGCTTGGTACAAATGGCGGGTTTCACTTAGGCCTGTAAATGGGCCCATAATTTAGCTGGCGTGACGGGCATTTGAAGGCTTTGTGTTTTATTTTTAAAGCCATTTCTTGCCAGCGCATCAGCAACCGCATTGATCACAGAAGGTGTCGCCCCAATGGTGCCAAGCTCACCCACGCCTTTGACACCAAGCACATTGTTTTTACTCGGGATGGATTGATCCATATTGGTTGTAAAAAACTCGGGCATGATGTCTGCGTGAGGAATGGCGTAATCCATCAAACTGCCCGTCAAGGGTTGCCCTGTTTCTCGGTCGTAGACCACTTGCTCACAAAGTGCTTGACCGATGCCTTGAACGGCACCGCCATCGAGTTGTCCGCGCACGATCAAGGGATTGACCACTCGCCCGACATCGTTCATCGAAGAGTATTTTGCGAGTTCGACAACACCTGTTTGAGGGTCAATTTCGATTTCTGAGATATGACACGCATTGGGCCAGGTGGGCCCACTTGCCGCCGTGGTCGAATCCAATTCAATGCGACCGTGGGGCTCCTTGCCAGCCAAGGCGGCCAAGGTGATCGATAAATCTGTGCCCTTGACTTTGAAGAGGCCAGGCTCATACAGCAAATCATCGGGGGAGCTTTCAAGGGACTGAGCAGCCAACTCTTTGGCGCGCTCCAGTGCTTGTTTGGCGCCAACAGAGACTGCCGATCCACCCGTGAACAAGGAGCGCGAGCCCACCGAGCCAAAGCCATTTCCCCGGTCTGTGTCGCCAAGAACGACTCTGACCTTTGACATCTCGACACCAAAAACATCCACCACCAGTTGTGCCAATGAGGTTGCAATCCCTTGACCCATGGCGTTGACCGCAGAGAAGACCTCGATCACGCCATCGGCCAAAATCCGCACATTGACCTTTTCCTCCAATGCATTGCCGCCAGTCCACTCCAAGAATGTAGACACGCCAAGACCACGCCAAAGGCCTTTGGCCTTTGAGGAGGCTTCGCGTGCGGCAAATCCATCCCAATCTGCTTGAAGAAGCGCTTGGTTCATGATGGCTTCAAAATGTCCCGTGTCATAGGTTTGTCCCATGGCGTTCTTGTAGGGCATTTGATCGGGTTTGATGAAGTTTTGGCGTCGCAACTCGATGCGGTCAATGCCGCACACGCGCGCTGCCTCGTCCATCAGTCGTTCGATGTTAAAGATGGCTTCAGGGCGACCCGCACCTCTGTAGGCTCCGGTTGGCGACGTGTTGGTCATCACGGCTTTAAAGTGGAAATCAATCAAACCAATGTCATAGACGCTGGTTTGAACCCAAGGGCCAATGAGCAGTTGAATGGCCACCCCCGTCATGCCAGGATAAGCGCCAACATTGGCCAAATTGTGAACCTTCAGGGCCAAGATTTTCCCCTCCTTGTTCAGCGCCATGGCGCAGTGGCTTTCAATGTCTCTGCCGTGCGAGCTAGATAAAAAGTCTTCCGCACGTTCAGATTGCCATTTCACTGGCATTTGAAGGTGGTGAGCGCAGTAGGCCACAGCAAGATCTTCTGGGTAAGCGCCTGTTTTCATGCCAAAACCACCGCCCACATCACCGACAAGCACGCGAACATTCTCAGCGGCAATGCCAAAGAGATCAGAAATCGCACCCCTGACGGCAGAGGGCATTTGAGAGCTGATGCGAACGGTCAAGCGCCCTTCATGAACATGGGCTTGTACACTTCTGGGCTCCAAGGTGAGTGCGATGAGACGTTGGTGATCAATGTTGAGCGCCACCACATGATGAGCGGATGCAAAGACCTGAGCCACTTTGTCTGCATCCCCATATTTGGTTTCAGCCACGATGTTGTCTGGCACATCGGCCAACAGGGGCGCTTGCGCACTCAAGGCGTCCTCAAGCGTCACCGCTGCAGGGAGCTCTTTGTACGAGACGATCACGGCTTCAGCTGCGTTTTTGGCGTGAAAGACAGAGTCGGCAACCACGGCTGCAACAATTTCGCCCACAAAGCGAACTTTGTTGGTGGCCAAAATGGTTCTCGTGGCCGATGCAATGGCTGAACCGTCGGCTCTTTTGAAGTTGACGGGCTTGGCCAGGGGCTTGACACCGGCCGCCTCAAGCATGGCACCTGTCAGCACCAATTTGACGCCGGGCATGTTTTGTGCCGCCGTGGTGTCGATGGACTCAATGATGGCGTGTGCCTGTGGTGAGCGCACAAACGCCAAGTGAAGTTGGGCATCGTGGTAAATATCGTCTGCAAATTGACCTGCACCTTTGAGAAGATGTTCGTCTTCGACGCGTTCAACGGATTGCCCACTACCAAATTTCAGAATTGTTTGATCCACAAAATACCTCAAAAGTAAGGAGTTGTTGTCTATAAAGGTTTGTATTATGAACCCTTTTGCCCTGGATGTTGAGGGTCAATTTGAATGTGTCCAGGGGGGGCTTGGAAAAAAACGCAAGCTGAACACAAGGCTCAAAGATACACGCTCGGGTCTGTATAGACCATGTTCAAGCCAAAGCGCTGCCCTTTGAGGTGATCTTCCATGCATTTAAGCAACAAGGGGCTTCTGTGCAAGTGAGTCGTGGCGCGAATTTCATCGGGACTGAGCCAAAGACTTCTCTCAATGCCCTTGTCCAGGGCTTGATGGGGGTGAAAGTCGCCAAGTTCGCCGGCAAAAGCGAAGCGCAGGTAGGTCACATCTTCAAGCCTTGAGTCAGGCGGGTGAATTCTTTGAAAGCGACTTAAATACAGGCCTATGAGGTGTGTGGGTTTAAAGTCATGCGCACACTCCTCCAGCGCTTCCCTTGCGCAGGCCTCAACAGGCGATTCGCCTGGATCTAAATGTCCGGCTGGGTTGTTCAGCCTGAGACCCTCCGGTGTGTGTTCCTCGATCAGAAGAAATTTCCCATTTTTCTCGATAATCGCTGCAACAGTAACACTGGGCTTCCACCGTTCTGAGCTAGAAAGCGCTGGGCTTGGCATGTTAAAAAGTGTCATGGGTGTGAAAATCCAAACATTGAGAAAGACCGATGCAAAAGACTTTTATCATTCTAATTGTATAAAAACTGCCCAAGGCCAACACGGCCCCAAGGAAAACGTTGATTAGAAGAGAGAAAATGTATTTAGAATCGGTGCAGGGCTTTGGGTTTTTGATTAAAAAAGAAAACCAATTCAAAAAAAGCACACCAGATGGTTTTAAGGGGCAAAGAGTCGGGCGCCTTAAAAACCTTGCCGATTCAGCTTTCTTGGAGTTTGTTCATGAACATTGGTGTTCCACTTGAGTCTTTTGCTGGGGAAACACGCGTCAGCGCGACGCCTGAGACCGTAAAAAAATACACCGCCCAAGGGCACGTCGTGCATGTTCAGTCTTGCGCGGGCTCAAGGGCAAGTTTCCCCGATGAAGCTTACCTCGCAGTGGGCGCGATGATCACCAATGAAGCGGGTGCGTTTTCGCAAGAGTTGGTTCTAAAGGTTCGCATCCCCAATGAACGAGAGACGAGTATGATGAAGCCGGGCGGTATTTTGGTGGGCATGCTCAACCCTTTTGATGCAACTGGCTTGGAGCGTTTGGCGAGCGCGAAGATTTGTTCGTTTGCGCTTGAAGCGGCGCCCAGGACAACACGCGCTCAGAGCATGGATGTGTTGTCTTCACAAGCCAATATTTCTGGCTACAAGGCGGTGATGATTGCTGCCGATAAATACCAGCGCTTCTTTCCCATGCTCATGACCGCCGCCGGTACAGTCAAAGCGGCGAGGGTGGTCATTCTTGGTGTTGGCGTGGCTGGTTTGCAGGCCATTGCAACTGCAAAAAGACTGGGGGCCGTCATTGAGTGTTCAGATGTCAGGCCAAGCGTCAAAGAGCAAGTGGAGTCCTTGGGCGCGAAGTTCATTGATGTGCCTTATGAGACAGAGGAGGAAAAGGCTGCAGCCGAAGGGGTGGGTGGCTATGCCAAAGCCATGCCCAGCGCTTGGCTTGAGCGTCAAAAGCGAGAGGTCGCCAAGCGGGTGGCCTTGGCCGACATCGTCATCACCACCGCATTGATTCCTGGAAGAGCGGCACCTGTCTTGGTGAGCCAAGAGATGGTGATGTCTATGAAAGCGGGCAGTGTGATTGTGGATTTGGCTGCTGCTCAGGGGGGCAACTGTCCCTTGACCCAAGCAGACCAGGTGATTGAAGTCAACGGTGTGACCATCGTGGGCCACACCAATTTGCCTGCTCTTGTGGCGGCCGATGCAAGTGCTTTGTATGCCAGAAATGTTTTGGACTTTGTCAAGTTGATCTCGCCACAAGGGGGGGTCTTTAAGTTGCCAGAGGACGATGACATCGTGACAGCTTGTTTGATGACGCAAGACGGAACAATAAAAAGGAAATAAAAATGGACATGGTCTCTCCCACAGTGATTAATTTAATTATTTTTGTTTTGGCCATTTACGTTGGCTACCACGTTGTATGGACCGTCACCCCTGCTTTGCACACGCCATTGATGGCGGTGACGAATGCCGTATCGGCCATCATCATTGTGGGCGCCATGTTGGCAGCAGCACTCACGCAAACCGCACTTGGGCAAACAATGGGTATATTGGCCGTTGCCTTGGCAGCGGTGAATGTTTTTGGGGGCTTTTTGGTCACCAGAAGAATGCTTGAAATGTTCAAGAAAAAGGATAAAAAGCCAAGCGCCTCTTTGGGAGAGCACAAATGAGCATGAATTTAGTCACCCTCTTGTATTTGATTGCCAGCATTTGTTTCATTCAGGCTTTGAAGGGCTTGAGTCATCCAAAAACCTCTATTCGTGGCAATATTTTTGGCATGTTGGGCATGGCTTTGGCCATTTTGACAACCGCGGCATTGATCTATAAATTGGCGCAGCCGATGCAAGGGCTCAATTTGAGCGCGAGTTTTCCAGGGGCATGGACGGGTCTTGGCCATGTGTTGCTGGGCTTGTTGCTGGGTGGAACTGCTGGGGCGGTCATGGCGCAACGTGTTGAGATGACAAAAATGCCAGAATTGGTGGCCTTCATGCACAGCATGATCGGCTTGGCTGCTGTGTTCATTGCGATCGCAGCGGTGGCCGAGCCCCAAGCCTTTCAAATCGTTCCCCAAGCTGGCGACCCCATTCCCCTTGGCAACCGATTGGAGCTTTTCTTGGGGGCGGCGATTGGCGCCATCACTTTCAGTGGTTCGGTGATCGCCTTTGGCAAACTTTCTGGAACATACAAATTCCGGCTTTTTCAAGGTGCCCCAGTCAGCTTTGTGGGGCAGCATTACTTGAATTTGGTTTTAGGTCTTTCCTGTCTGGGTCTGGGCTTGGTCTTTATGGTTCAAGGACAGTGGAGCGTATTTTTGGTCATGTTGGCTTTGGCCTTTGTGCTGGGTGTATTGATCATCATCCCCATTGGTGGCGCAGATATGCCCGTGGTGGTCTCCATGCTCAACAGTTACTCAGGATGGGCGGCGGCGGGCATTGGCTTTTCATTGAACAACTCCATGCTGATCATCGCAGGCTCTTTGGTGGGCAGCTCGGGTGCGATTTTGAGCTACATCATGTGCAAGGCGATGAACCGCTCATTCGTGAATGTGATCTTGGGTGGCTTTGGTGGTGACGCGGCAGCGCCATCTTCGGGCTCGCAGCAGCAGCGCAATGTGAAGACAGGCAGCGCAGATGATGCGGCCTTTGTTTTGGGACATGCACAAAGTGTGGTGATTGTGCCGGGTTACGGTTTGGCGGTGGCACGCGCTCAGCATGCCGTCAAGGAAATGGCTGACAAGCTCACGGAAAAGGGCATCCAAGTCAAATACGCCATACATCCTGTGGCGGGCAGAATGCCTGGGCACATGAATGTATTGCTCGCAGAGGCCGAGGTTCCTTACGACCAAGTGTTTGAGATGGAAGACATCAATGGTGAATTTGGTCAAGTCGATGTGGCGATCATTTTGGGTGCCAATGACGTGGTCAATCCAGCTGCAATGGTCAAGGGCAGTCCCATTTATGGCATGCCTATTTTGGAGGCCTACAAGGCAAAGACCATCATTGTCAACAAACGATCGATGGCGGCCGGCTACGCGGGCTTGGACAATGAGCTTTTTTACATGGACAAGACCATGATGGTTTTTGGGGATGCCAAAAAGGTGGTCGAAGAAATGGTCCGGGCAATTGAGTAACAGCGACACGCCAACATTGGCGCTCATGAGCGCCATGCAAGAAGAGCTTTCATGTATTTTAGAGCGGCTGCAAGCAACGCCTGTGCAAGTTGGCTCTAGAACCTACTGGCAAGCACAGTGGATGGGTCAACCCGTTGTGGCTGTGTTGTCGCGCATAGGAAAGGTGGCCGCTGCCACAACCGCGTCTTGTTTGATCGAGCACTTTGGCGCCACGCAACTTGTGTTTTCTGGGGTGGCGGGCTCACTGGATGATCGAGTTCAAGTGGGCGATGTGGTGATTGCTTCTGAGCTCATGCAGCACGACATGGATGCCTCCCCCTTGTTTCCCAAATATCAAATCCCGCTCACGCAAAAGAGCCTCTTTACAACCAATGAACTTTTAACGCAGGAGCTCAAGTCTGCCGCTGTTCAGTGTCAACAGGAAATAGGCTCCAATATGCAGACACAAGGCATGTGGGATCTTTTGGGGCTGGCCAACAAAAAGATTGGTTTGCATGAGGGCTTGATTTTGAGTGGCGATCAATTTATTTCAAGTGCCAAGAAAAGTGAGGCGCTCAAATTGAGTCTGCCGCAGGCCTTGGCTGTGGAGATGGAGTGTGCCGCCGTTGCACAAGTGTGCGATGACTATGGTGTGCCTTTTGCTGCTTTTCGGATCATTTCAGACAAGGCCAATGACACGGCTCACTTGGATTTTGAAAAATTCATTCAAACCGTTGCAGCGCCCTTTGGCGCGCATGTCATTGAAGCGTTCATCAGCAATAGAGCTGGGTCGCGCTAAGGGTCAAGCCAGCCAACCGCGTCGTCTAAAGTACCACATTGGGACCAAAGCGCTGGCAATCATCAAGACGATTGCATAAGGGTAGCCCCAGCTGGCATTGAGTTCGGGCATGAATTGAAAGTTCATGCCGTAAATGCTTGCAATCAAGGTGGGAGGCAGCAATGCGACCGAGGCCACAGAGAAGATTTTGATGATTTTATTTTGATTGATATTGATAAAACCAACGGTGGCGTCCATCAAAAAGTTGATTTTGTCGAACAAGAAAGCCGTGTGGTTGTCGAGCGACTCAATGTCGCGCAAAATTTGTCTGGCCTCTTCAAATTGGTCAGGGCTGAGCATTTTTGAGCGCATCATGAAACTCACAGCACGCCTCGTGTCCATGACATTGCGTCGAATTCGCCCGTTCAAGTCTTCTTGCCTGGCAATTGCACCCAGCACCTCACCCGCCAAGGCGTCTGTGACGTCCTCGGACAAAACGAGCTTGCCGGCTTTCTCCAATTGGTCGTAAATGTTCTCAAGTGTGTCGGCTGAGTACTCTGCGTCAGCGTCGTAGAGTTTGAGCAGCACCTCTTTTGCGTCTTCAATGAGACCGGGGGCTCTGCGAGCCCTCAACCTAAGAAGCCTGAATACAGGGACATCTTCATCGTGAATGGAGAACAAAACACCTTTGCTTTTGAGCACTTGATTGTGCTGGTTCAAAATGAACGCGACGCGAACAGATCTTGGCTCGTCTTCATCGGCGATTAAGAAGTCACTTCGAATGTGCAGCTCTCCATTGTCCTCCTCGTAAAACCTGGCGGACTCCTCAATGTCTTCGTCCATGGCATCTTCTGGAATTTGAAGGCCATAGTACTGTTTGATCCAGCGTTTTTCGTCTAGCGTGGGAGACTCCAGGTCAACCCATATGGGCTGGAATTTGGAGAGTTCTTCAAGGGATTCAATTTCCTCTTGAAACAAGCGGCCGTTGGCCAGCGTAAAAATATTGAGCATGGCAATTACTCTAGATAAAAACCCAAAAGAGTCGAAGTGAAGGACGAGGAGGTTCCATCGCGACGCTCTGAGGGTTTGAGCTTCACAAAAAACGTTTGTGAGCCCGGCGCCTAGAGATCAAAGAGATGCAACCCCCATGATAGAGGCGGTTTCCAAGAGACAAATCTCCAGAGTTGAACTCCTTGGATTATCGCATTGCACCCAAAAAAATGCCATCCCCCATGCCCACGCAAACCCAAGAAAAGTTGCGAGATCAAAGTTCAATCAGGGGATGTAAAACCTTCGTTTGCAAATTGATTCTGCATTGATCCGCCATTCAGGTGAAAAGCCATTGCAATTGAGGGTGAAAAAGCGCATAGTGGGGTTGCGGGCCAGACAGGAGACGACACCAAAAGGGCTCGCACCAGCGCAAGACGGACATGTGAACTGTGTTAACCAACCATACGGCCATAGGAGGCTACATATGAATTTAACGATCAGCGGTCATCATCTAGAAGTCACACCTGCACTGCACAACTATGTGGCGCAAAAATTGGAGCGCGTGATCAGGCATTTTGATCAAGTTGTGGATGTCAAAGTGTTGTTAAGCATAGAGAACAAGAAAGAGAAAGAGCGCAGACAAGTTGCCGAATGCAACATCCATGTCCCCGGAGGGGACCTGTTCGCTCAAAGTGAACACGAGGACTTGTATGCGGCAGTAGATGATCTGGTTGACAAATTGGATCGCCAAGTTGGTAAGCACAAGGGTCGAGTGCAAAACCACCAGTCACAAAACAAAAGAGACATGGTTTTTCACTGAAAGTGTAAGCTTCCAGTAGAGGGTCGGCGTGAGCGAGGTGTGAAACCTTCTCACGCTTTTTTGTGGCCTGGGTCCGTGCGCTCACCCGGATAAGAAATCAAGACTTGTCAAGACGCCAAGTCGCTGGCTTCAAAAAAAGGCAAGTCTTTCCTGGCGCTGACTGGGCTCAAGGGGTGAGGGCGCCCCGCTGTGGTTGAAAAAAAACAAATGTTCTGAGCACATGCTTTAAGTTCTTCTTTTAAAGATGCATAATGTGACGCCATTATGAACCGACTCCCCACCTTACTTCCGCTCACCCATATTCGCGTGGGTTTGGAGATCACCAGTAAAAAACGCGCCTTTGAAGAGGCGGGTTTGTTGTTTGAGGAGTTGCATGGGCTGTCCCGTGCGAGTGTCGCCGACAGTCTGTTTGCCCGCGAAAGACTTGGTTCAACCGGTTTAGGTCACAGCGTGGCCATTCCACATGGTCGAATCAAGGGCCTCAAGACGCCAATGTTGGCCGTTTTTTTATTGGCCAGTTCAATTGGTTTTGATGCGCCCGATGAGTTGCCCGTCAAGTTGTTGTTTTTTTTGCTGGTGCCCGAGGCTTCTACGCAAAGGCACTTGGAGATTTTGTCAAACATCGCCAGTTTGCTCAGTCAAAGCTCAA
This sequence comes from Burkholderiales bacterium, assembly GCA_947372465.1. GTDB lineage: Bacteria > Pseudomonadota > Gammaproteobacteria > Burkholderiales > Burkholderiaceae_C > Limnohabitans. The sequence goes on from CANBTT010000017.1 coordinate 22,816, forward strand.
TTCGTGAAGGGTTGCTGTCAGCCAAAGATGCACAAGAGTTGCATGCCAAAATTGTTCAAGGCAGTCTCAGTCTCGTGACTTAATTTCCCCGAAATATCTTCTTTGAGGATTCAAGATGAAGCCCACCGTTGTCAGTGCCGTTGAGTTGTTCAAGGACTTTAAAGAAAAGTTGGATTGGCAGTGGGTTGCAGGCTTGAATGCATCGGAGCGGCGCTTTGATGAGGTCATGGTCAGGCAAGCTCGCTCAGGGGCTGATTTGGTCGGGTATTTGAACTACATACACCCTTATCGATTGCAACTTTTGGGTGAGAGAGAAATCAGTTATTTGACCAATGCAACCCAAGAGGACTGTGAAAGAAGGGTGGGTCGGATTGTGACGCTCAAGCCGCCAATGCTGGTGCTCGCCGATGGGCAAAAAGCCCCAGATCGGTTGGTGGCCTTGTGTGACAACGCACAAATCCCACTTTTTCTGACCAAGGAGCCCTCGGCGTATGTGATTGACGTGCTGCGCGCCTATTTGTCCAGGCATTTTGCGGACAGAACCACCATGCACGGTGTTTTTATGGATATTTTAGGCCTGGGGGTCATGATCACCGGGGAGTCTGGCTTGGGCAAAAGCGAGTTGGGGCTGGAATTGATTTCTCGCGGCAATGGCTTGGTTGCCGATGATGCGGTTGATTTGTTTCGCATCAACCAAAACACCATTGAAGGGCGTTGCCCAGAGTTGTTGCAAAACTTGCTGGAAGTTCGCGGCATTGGTTTGCTGGACATCCGAGCGATATTTGGAGAAACGGCGGTCAGGCGGAAAATGAGGCTCAAGCTCATTGTTCATTTGGTCAGACGTGAGACCTTGGAGAGGGATTATGACCGTTTGCCCCATGAACCCTTGACCCAGGACGTGTTGGGCATCGATGTGCGCAAAGTGGTCATTCAAGTGGTTGCGGGTCGAAACATTGCGGTCTTGGTGGAAGCGGCTGTAAGAAATACAATTTTGCAATTGCGTGGCATCAACACTTATGACGACTTCATCTCTCGGCATCGCAATGCCATGATACAAAACACACCTTTTTAGCCTTAAAACCTGATCATGCCAAGGCGCGGTCCTCGGGCTTGGCAGGTCTTCCTCGCCCCGCAAAGCCAAATAAAGTACACAACAAAAGATGAAAGCACTATTGAGCTGCGAAAATTTGGCCAAGAGCTATTCAGCTCAGCGCGTGGTCAACGGTTTGTCCTTTGATATATATCCAGGTGAATGTTTGGGGCTGATTGGGCCCAATGGAGCGGGAAAAACGACCACACTTAAAATGTGTTTGGGCCTCATTTCACCCGACGAAGGGCGTATAGTGGCCTTTGATCAAGAAATGCCAAAGGATGCGTTGAGCATCAAGGCCCACATGGGGGTTGTGAGTCAATTCGACACCCTGGATCCGGATTTCACTTGTGCAGAAAATTTGCGTGTCTATGGTCGTTATTTTGGCCTCAAGGACGCTTACCTGAAGGAAAAAATCCCACAACTTTTGGAGTTCGCGGCCTTGAGCAACAAGGCCAACGATCGACCGGGTTCTTTGTCGGGGGGGATGAAACGACGTTTGAGTTTGGCCAGGGCCTTGATCAACGATCCAGCCCTGTTGTTGCTCGATGAGCCCACAACGGGTTTGGACCCACAGGCCAGGCATTTGATGTGGGAGAGGCTGCAGACTTTGGTGAGAACGGGCAAATCCATCCTTTTGACGACGCATTTTATGGACGAGGCCGAAAGACTGTGCGATCGCTTGATCGTCATCGATCAAGGTCAAAAGATCACGCAAGGTGCGCCCAAGGCCTTGATTGCTGAGCATTTGGAGAAGGCGGTGGTCGAGGTCTATGGCGTCTTTGACCAAGAGCGTGTGCTGCGCGAGCTCACACCCATGGCGCAAAGGGTTGAGCAAAGTGGAGAGACTTTGTTTTTTTATGCCGATGAGCCCGCTGATTTGAACAAGGCTTTGTCTCAGATGAGCCAAGTTCGCAGTTTTCATCGACCTTCCAATTTAGAGGACTTGTTTTTAAAGCTAACGGGTCGACAAATCCGCGAGGGGGCATGATGCGCTGGTGGCCTGTATTTTTAAGAAACATGTTGGTTTGGCGGAAATTGGCCATCCCAAGTTTGGTGGGCAATATTGCTGAGCCGCTCATGTGGCTCATTGCCTTTGGGTATGGTCTGGGTGCCTTGGTGGGACAAGTCCAAGTCCAGGGTGAGCGTGTGCCGTATTTGTTGTTTTTAGCAAGTGGGTCCATCTGCATGAGCGCGATGAATGCAGCCAGTTTTGAGGCGCTGTACTCGGCGTTTTCTAGAATGAGTGTTCAAAAGACTTGGGATGGTATTTTGAATGCGCCTGTGGGATTGGCCGATATTTTGTTGGCCGAAATGCTTTGGGCTGCTTTTAAATCGATTTTTAGCGTGACCGCCATCCTGGGCGTGATGGTGTTGCTTGGGGTGTTGCAAAGCCAAAAAATATGGTTGGCGTGGCCCATCTTGTTGTTGGTGGGCATGACGTTCAGCTCCATCGCGTTGGTCTTTAATGCGTTGGCGAAAGGGTATGATTTTTTCACCTATTACTTCACCTTGTTTCTGACGCCCATGACCTTTTTGAGCGGGGTCTTTTTCCCAAGAGAGCAGTTGCCTGTGTGGCTGCAGGGCGTGGCCGCCTTTTTGCCCCTGAGTCAGGCGATTGATTTGATCCGGCCCTTGTTCTTGGACCGCTGGCCAGAGCACGTGTTTGGGCATTTGCTTTTCTTGCTGGTGACGGCGCTTGCGGCTTACGCACTTGCACTTCATCTCACAAAAATCAGGTTTCAAAAGGGATGATGTCCAAGTCAACGTTCCTCACGGGCCTTGCCAATGAGCTCAAATTGAACCAATTTGTGATCCTAATGGGTTGGTCGGGTTTGTATTTTTGTGTTGCCAAGCTCGAACACCTCTATCCCAAAATACCCTCTTTCTCAATTGCCGTTGCAGGTGTGGCGATCTTCATTTTCATTCTCTTAGGGATGGGTCTTGTCTTGAGGTTGGTGCTGGCGCCCAAAAGCCTTTTGCAGGAACTCTCACAGCCTTTGGGCCTGTGTGGGAGTGCAGCGCTAGCGGTTGGTTGGGTCTTGTTCTCAAGTGTTTTGTTGGGTTTGGCGCCAAGGATCTTTGAGCCAGGGCAGGCAAGCATTTTCTTTCGCGTCCTTTGGCGTGCAGGGGAGGTGATATGGTACCTGGGGGCAGTCTTTGAGTTGGCCGTGTCTTTGCTTGTGATGGTCGTGTATGTGAGATTGTTTTTATATCAAGACAAGGGCTTGAGCTTTGTGGCGCCCGTCATGTTCATACCCGCAGTCGGAAATGTTTTGGTGTTCTTGTCGGGCATTGCGCTTGGTCACAGTGTGTGGAGTTTTTGGCAGTTTCTCTTTGGCTTTGTATTGTGGCCCTTGGTGAGCGTCTTGTTGGTATTGCGCACGCGCAGGGTGGGGGCATTGCCTGCTCAGATGATGCCAAGTTGGTTCATCGCGGTGTCTCCGCCTTGTGTGATTGGTTTGGCCTTGATCGCTTTTCATGCGCCAATCGCCTGGGCCTGGCTGTTCTGGGCCATTGGCGCGCTTGTGATCGCGGGCTTGGTGCCCGTGTTCAGGGCGATGATGGGCCAGCCTTATTCGGCCAGTTCATGGGCGTTGAGCTTCCCCCTGGCTGCTTGGGTGAGTTTGGGCCTTTCTCTGGTCGACAGTTTGCAGCCTCAAGGGGGCGAAGCGGATGCCTTGGACAAGGTATTGAGCGCGATGGGACTGGGCTTGACTCTGCTGGTCGCGTCCTTGCTGCTGTGCTTGAGTCTCAAGACGCTTGGGGCGGCGCAGAGGTATTTGAGGACCGCTGTTGGCCAAATTTAAGGGTCGGTCTTGCTGAGTTTATTGGCGCAGTCGTCTTTGAGGCAATGCGCGTATAGGCTCAAGGCGTGGTCTGCCAATGCGAAACCTTTGCGCGTGGCAACGTTTCTCTGACGGCTTTCAATCTCTGGATCATGGAACTCCTCAACGCGCCCACAGTCCAAACAGACCAAATGATCGTGGTGCTCACCTTCATCGAGTTCGTAGACCGATTTGCCGCTTTCGAAATGCGATCGCTTTAAAATTCCGGCTTGTTCAAATTGCGTAAGGACGCGGTAAACAGTTGCCAGTCCAACGTCGATGTTTTCTTGCAAGGCGAGTTTAAAAACATCTTCAGCCGTCATGTGTCTTTGGTCCCCGCGCTGAAAAAGGGCCAATATCTTGAGGCGAGGCAGCGTGGCCTTTAATCCTGTGGTTTGAAGATCTTTGGTGCTGGACATGCGTAGAAATCAGATTATGTGGATTTCGATCCTTGAAAAGGCCTGAAATGAGGTCTTGGTGTCGCTACAATGACCCTATCATAGCTTCCCCCTTCAGTTTTTTTATGAAAAGTCTTGTCCAAAGGTGTTTGAAAGTCAACTTTATGGCCGGGTCAAGCCATTTGGGTCCTTTTTGGGGTTTGAAAGTGGGCCTGGTGGGCTTGCTTTGTGTTGTCTTGAGCTCTTGCGCTTGGATTGATCAGCCTTTGGGCTTTGTGGCCAGATCCATCAATCCCTACCGTTTTGAACTGATTCAAGGCAATGTCATCACCAAAGAACAGTTGGAGGTTCTGAGGACGGGCATGGGCAAAAACCAAGTCAAAGAGGTCTTGGGCACGCCCCTGATCTCTAGCCTCTTTCACGAAGAGCGTTGGGACTATGCTTTTACAGTTAGGCGCTCGGGCCAAGAAATTCAAAAGAAAAAGCTCGCGGTCTTCTTTGTGAAAGACGAACTCGTGCGATTCGAGTCTGATGCGCTTCCCTCGGAAGTAGAGTTTGCGGCAACGATTGATATTCGTCGCCCGTCTTTGAGCAAGTTGCCTGCCATGCAAGCCTCACCCGAACAGCTCGCTGGCTTTAAATCGAGCAAGCCCGCGGGACAAAATGACGCGGCTTTGGTGGATGCGCAGCGCGGCGCCGTCCGATCAAATTATCCGCCTTTGGAGCCCAATTGAGGCCTCTAAGCGAGCTGCGTTCTATCTGAAAGTGAAGAAGTAAATGACAGGAAAAATCAAAGTTGCTATCGTGGGCGCCAGTGGACGGATGGGTCAAATGTTGATCCAAGCCGTGTCGCAATCTGAGCAGTGTGTGCTGGCCGGCGCGGTGGACCTAAAAGATTCCCCCTTGCTTGGCTTTGATGCCGGTCAATTGCTCGGGCTCAAGACGGGCGTCACCGTCACGAGTGATTTGGTGCTGGGCTTAAAAGATGCGCACGTGCTGATCGATTTCACACGCCCGCAAGGCACGATGCAGCATTTGGCTTATTGCAAAGCGCACGGCATACAAATGGTCATTGGAACCACGGGGTTCAGCGAAGAAGAAAAAGCAGCGATCCAAGAGGCGTCTTTGCAAATCGCTATTTTGATGGCCCCCAATATGAGTGTGGGGGTGAATGTGACATTGAAGTTGTTGGCCTTGGCGGCCAAGGCGCTCAATGAAGGCTATGACGTTGAGGTGATTGAGGCGCATCATCGGCACAAAGTCGATGCGCCTTCAGGCACGGCATTGAAAATGGGCGAGGTGCTCGCTCAAGCCATGGGTCGAGATTTAAAGACCCATGGTGTGTTTGCCAGAGAAGGGTACACGGGGGAGAGAGACCCGATGAGCATTGGGTTTTCAACCATCCGTGGCGGCGATATTGTGGGCGACCACACGGTCCTTTTTGCGGGGACGGGCGAGCGCATTGAGATCACGCACAAATCTTCGTCAAGAAGCACCTATGCACAAGGCAGTTTGAGAGCGGTTCGGTATTTGGCCCAAAAGAGGACGGGCTTGTTTGATATGTTTGATGTCCTCGGACTCAATGAATGAGATGACGCGATAAAAGTTATGCAAGAAAAGTTCAATCCCACGGAAATCGAAAAGGCGGTTCAATCCACATGGACGCTGATGGATGCGTTTAAAGTGTTCGAAGATCCCAGCAGAGAAAAATATTACGCATGTTCAATGCTGCCATATCCCAGCGGCAAGTTGCATATGGGGCATGTCAGAAATTACACCATCAACGACATGCTCACGCGCCATTTGCGCATGAAGGGATTCAATGTTTTGATGCCCATGGGTTGGGATGCCTTTGGTTTGCCGGCGGAAAATGCAGCCCTCAAGAACAAGGTCTCTCCTGCCAAGTGGACATTTGAAAACATCGCTTACATGAAAACGCAGATGAAATCGATGGGCTTGGCGATCGATTGGTCTCGGGAAATTGCAACCTGTGAGCCCGCCTATTACAAGTGGAACCAGTGGCTATTTCTGAAAATGTTGGAGCAAGGAATTGCTTATCGGAAAACGCAAGTGGTCAACTGGGACCCTGTCGATCAAACGGTCTTGGCCAATGAGCAAGTGATTGATGGTCGAGGCTGGAGAACAGGCGCGCCGGTCGAAAAGCGTGAAATTCCTGGCTACTATTTAAAGATCACAGATTACGCCCAGGAATTGCTGGAGTTTGTTGCCTCGGAAAAGATGCCTGGTTGGCCCGAGCGCGTGAAGCTCATGCAGGAGAATTGGATTGGGAAAAGCGAGGGTGTGCGCTTTGCTTTTAAGCACGATATCAAAGGTGAGGATGGCCAAGCGATTGACGCGGGCTTGATGCATGTGTTCACCACCCGTGCTGATACGATCATGGGCGTGACCTTTTGTGCCGTGGCCCCTGAGCATCCTTTGGCCACGCATGCCGCGAAGAGCAATCCCGCATTAAAGACCTTCATCGAGTTGTGCCAAAAGGGGGGAACCACAGAAGCTGAGATGGCCGTGAAAGAAAAAGAGGGCATGGACACAGGTTTGTTCGTTCAGCACCCTTTGAGCGGCGAGCAAGTCAGTGTTTGGGTGGGCAATTATGTGTTGATGAGCTATGGGGACGGAGCGGTCATGGGGGTGCCGGCCCATGACGAACGGGACTTTGCGTTTGCATTGAAGTACCAATTGCCCATCAAGCAAGTGGTGCAAGTGCCCGGCAGTCAATGCACGACTGAGCAGTTCAATGACCGCGTCTGGAGCGATGACTACGCCCTCAAGGGCATGGGGCTTGCTGTCAATTCAGGGGTCTACGACGGCTTGGTGTTCAAAGACTGTGTTCAAGCCGTGGCGAAGGACTTGTCTGCTCAACAGTTGGGCGAACTCAAAACCACTTGGCGCCTAAGAGATTGGGGCATTTCAAGACAGCGCTACTGGGGCACGCCCATCCCAATTATTCACTGCCCTGAACATGGTGCAGTGCCCGTGCCGGAGAAGGATTTGCCGGTCAAGTTGCCTTTGGATTGCATCCCTGATGGATCTGGCAATCCCTTGAATCACCACGAAGAATTTCATCGCGGCGTTGTCTGCCCCATTTGCGGTGTGCCCGCACGTCGTGAGACGGACACCATGGACACCTTTGTTGACTCCTCTTGGTACTTCATGCGCTACTGTGACCCCAAGGACGATCAACACATGGTCAGTGAAGGCGCCAAGTACTGGATGCCCATGGATCAGTACATCGGTGGGATTGAACATGCGATTTTGCACTTGTTGTATGCTCGCTTTTGGACCAAGGTCATGCGAGACTTGAAATTGCTTCAGGTCGATGAGCCTTTTACGAAGTTGCTCACACAAGGCATGGTGCTCAATCACATCTATTCCAAAAAAACCCCTCAAGGAGGGGTGGAGTATTTTTGGCCTCAAGATGTTGAGAACATTGCCGATGATTCGGGTCGCGTGACAAGCGCAAAGCTCATCAAAGACTTTGGCGACTACACGGCGGGCACTGTGGTGAGCTACGATGGTGTTGGTACCATGAGCAAGAGCAAAAACAATGGTGTTGATCCACAGGCACTCATTGAGCGGTACGGTGCAGATACAGCGCGCTTGTACACGATGTTTACAGCGCCTCCTGAGGCGACCCTTGAGTGGAATGACACGGCGGTAGAGGGCAGTTTTAGATTTCTAAGGCGTTTGTGGCAGTTCGCTTTTGAGCATCGAGCGCTGTTTGGTCAAGAGGCCCTCTCTACGGCTTTGCATCCAGAACGTTTAACGGCGTTGGCGCTCTCACCAAAGGCCAAGACCTTGAGGAGAGAAATCTATCAAGTCTTGAAGCAGGCCAATTTTGACTATGAGCGCATGCAGTACAACACCGTGGTCTCTGCGGTGATGAAGATGCTCAATGTGCTGGAGGCACAAGACCCTTTGTCTTGGCCAGAACAAGAGCGCGTCATATTTTGTGAGGCCATGGGCATTTTGCTTCGGGTCGTGAACCCGGTGTGCCCGCACATTTCGGAAGCCCTTTGGAGAGACCTGGGCTTTTTGACCGATCATGGGCCGATGTTGGATGTCAAGTGGCCCGACGTGCACGAGGCGGCATTGGTTCAAGACGAGCTGGAGTTGGTCTTGCAAGTCAACGGTAAATTAAGGGGCGCCTTGAAAGTGTCGGTCAATGCGTCGGAGCAAGAGATCAAAGAAATGGCTTTGGCGCATGAGGCCACACAACGCTTGCTGTTGGCCGCATCGCTGCAAGCGCCTAAAAAAGTGATTGTTGTGCCCAAGAGACTGGTCAATGTGGTGATTTGATGGCCATACCACGCAGAGCTGCTCTTCAACACCTTGTTCGCATTGGCTTGTCTTTGCCTGTGCTCACCCTCAGCGCCTGTGGTTTTGAGTTGCGAAAACCGCCTCAATTTGAGTTCAAGACACTTTTTTTGAACAATGTGACGACCAATGCCTTTGGTGTGGAAATGCTCACCGTTTTATCACAAGTTCAAGGTCTCAAAGTTTTGGTGGACCCAAGAGATTTGGACCAAGCGGACATGATTTTTGATTTGAATTCTGTGATCCGTGAAAAGGTGATCATTGGAAGAACTTCAACTGGGGCCATTCGAGAGTTTCAGTTGAGGGTCAAGATTTTATTTAAAGTGCGCACGCCCGCGGGCATTGAAAAGATCCCTGAAACCGAGTTGGTTCAGCGCAGAGACATCAGCTTCAATGAAAGCGCTGTTTTGGCCAAAGAAATGGAAGAAGAGTTGCTGTACCAGAACATGCAAACGGATTTGACCTACCAAATTTTGCGTCGCTTGGCGGCCATTCAAGTGGTGCATTGAGCCCTTGGCCCATGGATGTACATCGGTGTTCCTTTAATGATGACTCAATTGACAACTGAACTGAGTGCACACCTCAAGAGGGGGCTGTCCCCCTTGTATGTGATTGAGGGCGATGAAAGCTTGTTGGTTCAAGAGATGAGCGATGAGTTAAGAGCCTATGCACTTCAAGCGGGGTACTCTGAGCGCCAAGTCTTCACGGTCATGGGGGCTCATTTTGATTGGTCGGGTGTGCTGGCTGAATTTCAGTCGATGGGACTGTTTGCAGACAAGCAGTTGATTGAACTGAGAATACCCAGTGGCAAACCCGGCAAGGAGGGGGGGCAAGCCATTGAGCAATTGGTCGCCATGGTCGGCACCTTGCAAAGCTTGGGCGAGGCGTTGCCAGACAAGATTTTATTGATCACGTTGCCCAAACTCGACAAAATGTCCAAGTCCAGTGCGTGGCACCAAAGTCTGGAATCGGCGGCGCCCATCTTTGCTGTTCAAACCATCGAGAGAGGGGCTTTGTCCAATTGGATTGTTCAGCGTCTGTCTTTGCAAGCTCAACGCGTCATGCCCGGTGCAGAGGGGGCCCAAACACTGCAGTTTTTTGTGTCCTGTGTCGAGGGCAATTTATTGGCCGCACACCAAGAAATACAAAAGTTGGCCCTGTTGTACCCCAGTGGAGAGTTGACGTTTCCGCAAGTTCAGCAAGCTGTGCTCAACGTCTCCAGGTTTGATGTCTTCAAGTTGTCTGAGGCCGTTTTGTCCGGTCAGGTTGGCCGAGTGCAGCGCATGTTGGACGGTTTACAAGCCGAAGGCGAGGCGGCGGTGTTGGTGCATTTTGCGTTGACGGAGGACATTCGTCTCCTGTACAAAATCAAGTCAGCCGTAACGTCTGGCAAAGCGCTTCCAATGGTTTTAAAAGAACACCGGGTTTGGGGCAACAAGGAGAAGTTGATTGAGCGCGCCGTTGGCCACATCAGCATCCAAGTGCTTGAGAGGCTCTTGCAAGCCTGCCACAGAGTCGATGGCGTGGTCAAAGGTTTGAAAGCGCCCAATTGGCCAGAAAATCCTTGGATGGCACTGCAACAATTGGCATTTTTATGCGCCAAGAGCTGTTCTCTGTCAAAATAGACGCATGAGTACAACTGTTCAAAATCAAATCGATGCCTTGGGCCTGGCGGCTCGGCAAGCCAGTCGCCACATCGCTCGAGCAAGTGCTGCACAAAAACGTCAAACACTGGGCACTCTGGCCAGATTGCTGCGTGAGGAGGAAGCCGTCCTTTTGAGCGCAAATCAACGGGACCTTGAGCGTGCGCAAGCCAGTGGTGTGAGCGGGCCGCTGTTTGATCGATTAAAACTCAGCAGTGCAATTCTTCAAACTTGTGCGTTGGGCTGTGAGCAATTGGCGCTGATGCCCGATGTGATTGGAGAGGTGACGGGCCTGCGTGAACAACCCAGTGGCATACGAGTGGGTCAAATGCGGGTGCCCATCGGGGTGTTTGGCATGATCTATGAAAGTCGACCCAACGTGACCATTGAGGCCGCCTCCTTGTCGATCAAAAGTGGAAATGCGTGCATTTTGCGAGGGGGCTCGGAAGCCATTGAATCCAACAAAGCCTTGGCGACATTGGTTCAAAAAGCGCTTGTTCTGAATGGTTTGCCTCAGACGGCTGTTCAACTGATTCAGACCACCGAGCGAGAGGCCGTGGGCGTTTTGATTCGTTCGCCACAATGGGTTGACGTGATCATTCCCAGAGGAGGCAAGGGCTTGATTGCGCGCATCTCTGAAGAGGCCCGAGTGCCGGTGATCAAGCACTTGGATGGCAATTGCCACACGTATGTGGACGATGCCTTAGAGTCAGAGATGTATTTGAAGGTCATTGAGAACGCAAAAACTCAAAAATACAGTCCTTGCAACGCCTTGGAGAGCCTCTTGGTGAATGCGTCCGTTGCAGGCCCATGGTTGCCAAAGATCGCGGCCCGGCTGTGGGCGCATGGGGTGGAGTTGAGGGTGTGTGACGAGGCCTGGGCGCATCTGAGCACATTGCCCCATGATGGGGCCTTGCTGAAAAGGGCCACGGAACAAGACTGGTTTGAGGAGTATTTGGCCCCCATTTTGAGTGTCAAAGTGGTGGCCGATGTGAGTGAGGCGATTGAGCACATCAATCACTATTCCAGTCACCACACCGATGCCATTTTGACGCAAAACCACACGCATGCGCAGCGCTTCTTAAGAGAGGTGGACTCTGCCAGTGTGATGGTCAATACAAGCACCCGATTTGCTGACGGATTTGAGTTTGGACTGGGTGCGGAAATTGGTATTTCAACCGATAAATTTCATGCAAGAGGACCTGTGGGCGTGGAAGGCTTGACGTCTTTGAAGTACATCGTACTGGGTCAAGGAGAGCTGCGCGGCTGAACTGAGGCCTGCGCCGGCTATTCAAGACCCCATGTGAAAAGCGCTTTGGCGCCCATCAGGCCAGTGCCTGTTTAAAATTGCCCCCATGGGCTTAAATTCATGAGCCCAAACGCTCGTGTCGAAAGAGAAGAGTACAAAAATGGTCCCCCACCTGATCACCGCATTGACCGGCCCCATCAACGAACTAGAGCAAAGAATCTTGGATTCAATGCCCGCCATTGAGAGGTGGTTTCGCTTGGAGTGGATGGAGCACACGCCCCCTTTTTATTCGTCTGTGGATATCAGGAATGCAGGCTTTAAGCTCGCGCCAGTTGACACCAACCTGTATCCCGGGGGATGGAACAATTTGACGCCGGAAATGCTCCCTTTGGCGGTGCAAGCGGCGATGGCGGCGATTGAAAAAATATGCCCCGAAGCGCGCAATCTTTTGGTCATTCCAGAAAATCACACCAGAAACTCGTTTTATTTGAGCAATGTGGCGCAGTTGCAGCGCATTTTTTACATGGCTGGCCTCAATGTTCGGATCGGTTCGATCAATCCCGAGATCAAAGAGACCACGGTCATTGATTTGCCCAACGGTGAGCGAGTGACCTTGGAGCCTGTGATTCGAGGCAAATACCGTTTGGGGCTCAAGGATTTTGACCCTTGTACGATTTTGCTCAACAATGATTTGAGTGCAGGCATTCCAGGTATTTTGGAGGACTTGCATGAGCAGTATTTGTTGCCGCCCTTGCATGCAGGCTGGAGTGTCAGAAGAAAGTCGCAGCATTTTGCGAGTTACGAAGAGGTCACGAAACGCTTTGGCAAATTGCTTGGGATTGACCCTTGGCTGATCAACCCCATGTTTGCGCAGTGCTCGGGGGTCAATTTTGCAGAGGGCTTGGGTCTTGAGGAGCTCAAAATTGCGGTGGAGGGTTTGCTTTTAAAAATTCGGAAGAAATACAAAGAATACGGCATTCATGAAAAGCCCTTTGTCGTGGTCAAGGCAGACAACGGCACCTATGGCATGGGCATCATGACGGTGAGAGATGTCAAAGATTTGGACGCACTCAACAGAAAAACCAAAAACAAAATGAGCGTGACCAAAGACGGTCAATCATTGACGCAGGTGATTGTTCAAGAGGGCGTTTTGACCAATGAGCGCATCAACGATGCGGTGGCAGAGCCTGTCGTCTACATGATGGACCGCTACGTGGTGGGTGGCTTTTACCGTGTGCACGCTGAGCGCGGTGTCGATGAAAATTTAAATGCGCCTGGTGCCTCGTTTGTGCCTTTGGCGTTTGAGCAAAGTGCGCATACACCTCAACCAGGATTGAAGGCTGGAGCGAGTGTGCCCAATCGTTTTTATATGTACGGTGTGATTGCTCGCTTGGCCATGTTGGCGGCCAGTTATGAGCTAGAGGCGACCGATCCCAATGCAGAGATCTATGATTAACAAGTCGTCCATGAACATTTTATTTGTTGCCGATCCATTGGCGTCTTTTAAGATTCAAAAGGACACGACGTTTGCGATGATGCGCGAGTGTGTTCGCCAAGGCATGGAGGTGTACGCCTGTGAGGTGGGAGATCTCTATTGGCGAAGTGGTGACAGGGTCACCGCACAGGCCTCAAGGGTGACATTGAACCTGAACGGGCACGATCAGTGGTTCAGCAAAGAGGAAAGTTGTGCGTTGGCGTTGAGAGAGTTTTCTGCGGTCTTGATGAGAAAGGACCCCCCCTTTGATGTGGAGTATTTTTATGCCACGCATCTTTTGGAGCATGCAAAGAGAGAAGGCGCACGGGTTTTCAATGATCCCGCTGCCTTGAGGGATCATCCAGAGAAACTCGCTATTTTGAATTTCCCTCACCTCATCAGCCCAACGCTTGTGACCAAAAGCGCACAGCAAATCAAAGCGTTTCACCAAGAACATCAAGACATCATCTTAAAACCTTTGGACGGCATGGGTGGCAGAGGCATTTACCGTGTCAAGAGCGACGGTTTAAATTTAGGCAGCCTGATTGAAACGCTGAACATGGAGGGCACACAAACGGTGATGGTTCAGCGCTATATTCCTGCTATAAAAAATGGGGACAAGCGAATATTGCTCATCAATGGACAGGCGGTGCCATTTTGTTTGGCCAGAATTCCGCAGGGCAATGAAGTGCGAGGCAATTTGGCTGCGGGTGGACTTGGGGTCGCCCAGGCGCTCAGTGCGCGCGACAAGGAGATTGCCAAGGAATTGGGCCCCCTTCTTCAAGCCAAGGGCTTGTTTTTGGTGGGTCTGGATGTGATCGGTGACTTGTTGACTGAAATCAATGTCACGAGTCCGACGTGTTTTCAAGAAATCACGGATCAAACCGGCTTTGATGTGGCGGCCTTGTTTGTCAAGGAGCTCAGGGCGCAGTTATTTGTCTCAGAGCAACACCCGTGACGGTCGTCTTCTCTGCGGTTCAAGGCGTTGGCGCGGCCCGGACATTCACGGCAAAGTGTGGGGTATCGCCAAAACAACTCGGCAGGCCGCGGTGTTCTTCGTACTCTAGAACAACCTTTTCACCCAGGGTTTGATTTAACTTTTCAGCCACTTGCTCATCCCTGACAGTGAAGAAAAACTTGTCAGGTGCGGTTTGAAGATTGGCAATAGAGCGAATTTGCTCACCCTCCCACGTTTTACAGATCCAACCTTTGTAGGAAAGCTTTTGGACAAAACCCACGCTTTCTCCTTGAGAGTAGGCGAACTTGTAGGCAAAGAAAAGATAGATCACCGGGACCAAGAGACACAAGCCGATTAGCAAAAGCAAGGCTTTGTAGGCTTGCACTTTGATTTTTTGTAAAAAAAATTGGCTCATTGGGCGGCGTGAGAGATGTAATGCATAGGGTTCCTTTTGCGGTGGAGGTGGGTGGTGACTGGTATCAGTGTGAAGTGGCTTTGACCTTTGTTCTCCATGCGTGAAGCAAGGGCTCGGTGTAGCCACTGGGCTGCTCTTTGCCCTTGAAGACCAAGTCCAAAGCGGCTTGGTAGGCTTTGGAGCTTTCTAATTTGTCAGCCATGCTCACGTAGTGAGGATCGTTCTTGTTTTGCGCGTCCACAATGGAGGCCATTTTTTTGAACGCCGCCTTGACTTGTGCCGACTTCACAATCCCATGGTGCAACCAGTTGGCAATGTGTTGGCTGGAAATCCTAAGCGTGGCGCGGTCTTCCATGAGCCCGATATTATGTATGTCGGGCACTTTTGAGCAACCAACCCCTTGATCCACCCAGCGAACGACATAGCCCAAAATACCTTGGGCATTGTTGTTGAGCTCTTCTTGGATTTGTGAGGGGGTCCAATTGGGATTGGCGACCACAGGAACGCTCAACAAATCGGACAAGAGCTGTTCATGGCTTGGGTTGGTTCGGCTTTTTTCAATTCTCTTTTGAACTGAAAAGACATCCACTTGGTGGTAATGCAAGGCATGTAGGGTTGCAGCCGTTGGGCTTGGCACCCAGGCCGTGTTGGCACCCGCCAAGGGGTGAGCAATTTTTTGTTTGAGCATATCGGCCATCAAGTCCGGCATGGCCCACATGCCCTTGCCAATTTGTGCTTTGCCCCTGAGACCACAAGACAAGCCCACAAGGACATTGTTTTTTTCGTAAGCTTGAATCCAGGCGCTGGACTTCATGTCGCCTTTTCTCATCATGGGCCCCGCGAGCATTGAGGTGTGCATCTCGTCTCCCGTTCTGTCAAGAAAGCCCGTGTTGATGAACGCCACCCTGGACGGTGCACTGGCAATGCATGCTTTTAAATTCACGCTGGTGCGTCTTTCTTCATCCATGATGCCAAGTTTGACGGTGTTCTTTTTGAGTTTGAGTGCTTTTTCAACTTTCGTGAAAAGCAAGTCCGCAAAGGCGACCTCTTTGGGGCCGTGCATTTTGGGCTTGACAATGTAGACCGAACCTTTGCGGGAGTTTTTAATGCCAGAG
This sequence comes from Burkholderiales bacterium, assembly GCA_947372465.1. Lineage (GTDB taxonomy): Bacteria > Pseudomonadota > Gammaproteobacteria > Burkholderiales > Burkholderiaceae_C > Limnohabitans. The sequence goes on from CANBTT010000017.1 coordinate 38,321, forward strand.
GGCTTGGCTTTTAAATCGTGGATTGCAATAGCCGTTGTAATGAAAGCATCCAGTATTCCTTCAGGAATTTCTCGGAGTTCGGCGGTCTTGGGATCCTTGAACAAGATGGCGGGATTGGACATCAAGTGACCAACGTTCCTGAGGAAAAGCAAAGATCGACCAGGCAAGCTGATGTTTGAACCTGTTAAGGACTTGTAGGGTCTGTCTGGGTTCAGACTGCGGGTGAAGGTCAGGCCATTTTTAGACACCGATTCAGATAAGGTGCCTTTCACAATGCCCAGCCAATTTCGATAGGCCAACACTTTGTCTTGGGCGTCAACCGCGGCCACAGAGTCTTCCAAGTCCAAAATCGTTGACAAAGCCGACTCAATCACCAAGTCGCTCACGCCTGCAGGGTCCTTGGATCCTATGGCGGTGCTGCGATCGATGAGCAAATCCAAATGCAGGCCGTTGTGTTTAAACAAAACGCTGCTCGGGTGGTTTGGTTCCCCAGTGTAGCCCAAGCATTGGGAGGGTTTTGACAAGGCAGAGCTGATCCCAGAACTCAGGGTGACCTTTAAAGCCCCATTCACAATTTCGTATTTAACCGAGTCAATGTGCGAGCCCTTTTTGAGGGGGGCCACGCGGTCAAGCACATACCTTGCGTATTCGATGACTTTGGCGCCGCGCAAAGGATTGTAATTGGAGGTTTTTTCACATCCGTCAAGCTCACTGATCACATCGGTGCCGTACAAGGCGTCGTACAAGGAGCCCCATCGTGCATTGCTTGCGTTCAATGCATAACGCGCATTCAAAATAGGAACCACCAATTGAGGACCTGCTTGCTGAGCGAGCTCTTTGTCCACATTCGATGTCGTGATCTTGATCTTTTTTGGGACTGGCACCAGATAGCCAATTTTTTGCAAGTAAGCTTTGTAAGCCTTTGCGTTTTTAATTGGGCCGGGATGCTTTAGGTGCCATTGGTCGAGATCGTTTTGCAAACGATCTCGCTCATTCAAGAGAGATTGATTGATCGGTGCGAGTTCTAAAACCAGCTTGCTGAACGTTTTCCAGAATGCATCAAGGCTCAAATGCGTGCCTGGGAGGACCTCATCTTTAACAAATGCGTAAAGATCGCTGCTGACGTGAAGGTGGTGGGCTTGAATTCTCTGAGACATGGTGATCAGTGTGTGAAGTTAAAAACAAGGGTTCTTGTAAAAGATTGTAGAGTTTTAAGGGGCTTGAGGGAAATATAGTGGCCAACTTATTTTAAAAAGTACCCAAATCGGTGCATAAATACCCCAAATTCATTCGATTGAACACAAGATTTGCGTGTTTGTCTTGACCTTGGTTGTGGGTGTCGAATAATGTGTGCGTCAAGGGGGTAAAACAATCATTTGCAGGCTGTGTGGCGCTAGAAATTATGGCCTACACTTATGAACTTGAGAAAATGTGCTCGTCAATTATTGTTTTGATAAAGTCTACGTCTGAGAATATTGAGTAGACGGTCCCACTTGACCCCATCTGCCAGCAAGGGATGGGGGTTTTTATAAAGTCACAACATGTCACTGGTTCAACTAGCTTTAAAGCGCTCTTACACATTCATTGTGATGGCCATCTTGATCCTCTTGGCCACGCCATTTGCTTTGCTCAATATGGCAACGGATATTTTCCCTGAAATCAACATTCCTGTTGTCAGTGTCATCTGGACCTACAACGGACTTTCAGCACAGGAGATGGGTCAAAGAATTGCATCTTCTAGTGAGCGCGGGATGTCCACGGTGGTCAATGACATCGAGCACATTGAGTCGACCTCTTTGAACGGCATCACGGTCATTAAAATCTTCTTTCAACCCAAAGCGAATATTCAGGCGGCCATCTCTCAAGTGGTGGCCTCGGTGCAGGCACAAGTTAGGCAATTGCCCCCCGGCATCACCCCCCCCTTGGTGATCAAATACTCAGCCTCGAGCATTCCTGTCATTCAGTTGGCTTTGTCAAGCCCCACTTTGTCTGAGTCCTCCTTGTTTGATGCAACCATCAACTCATTGCGCCCCCAACTGGTCACCATCCCGGGTGTGGCCATTCCCTTTCCCTATGGCGGGAAGATCAAAGTGGTGTCCGTGGACATCAACAATCGAGAGCTGCAGGCCAGAGGCCTGGCGCCCTCAGATGTGGTCAATGCCATCAGTCTTCAAAATTTGATTTTGCCCTCCGGTACGGCCAAACTAGAGGGCTCAGAGTACGCCGTGTCCTTGAACAGCTCGCCAACCACCATTGCCGGCTTGAATGACTTGCCTGTTCGGACAAGCAACGGTGCGACCGTGCTGATCAAGGATGTCGCCAATGTAAGAGACGGCTTTCAGCCCCAGACGAATATTGTTCGGCAAGATGGATCTAGGGGTGTGCTGCTGTCGATCTTGAAGAACGGGGGGGCATCGACCCTTGACATTGTTGACGGTATCAAGAAGGCCCTGCCCATTGCTGCACAAAGCATGCCCCCAGATATCAAAGTGAGCCAATTGTTTGATCAATCTATTTTTGTCAAGGCGGCGATCAAGGGTGTGGTGAGTGAGGCCATCATTGCCGCGGCTTTAACGGCGGCCATGGTCTTGCTTTTCTTGGGCAGTTGGAGGAGCACGCTCATCATTGCTTTGACCATTCCTTTGTCCATCTTTTCATCCATTTTGATTTTGTTTGCGTTGGGTGAGACGCTCAACTTGATGACGCTTGGAGGCTTGGCTTTGTCTGTGGGTATTTTGGTGGACCAAGCCATTGTGACCATTGAAAACATCGAGCGCCACCTTCACATGGGCAAGCCCTTGTATGACGCCATTGAGGTTGGAGCGGGTGAGATTGGGGTGCCTGCTTTTGTTGCAACGCTTTGCATTTGTATTGTGTTTGTGCCCATGTTTTTTCTCTCAGGGGTTGCAAAATTTTTGTTTGTCCCTTTGGCCGAAGCTGTTGTGTTTGCCATGTTGGTGTCGTTTTTCTTGTCCAGAAGCTTTGTGCCAACCATGGTCAAGTTGCTGATGGGGCACCACGATCACGGTGCACCCAAGGGGCAAAAAAAGACCAATGTGTTTGAAAATATTTACATCAAATTCGATCAACTGTTTGAGCAATTTAGGGCCGGCTACAGGGAAATACTGGCAACAGTGTTGATGAACAGGAAGGCATTTGGAACCGCGTTTTTGAGCTTTTGCATTGTTTCTTGCGGATTGTTCCCTTTCCTTGGGAGAGATTTTTTCCCCAGCGTGGACTCGGGACAAGTGAGGCTTCACTTTAGAGCGCCAACTGGCACAAGAATTGAAGAAACAGCGAAATTGGCCGATGCCATCGAGGCCAAAATCAAGCAATTGATTCCCAAAGAAGAGTTGGAAACCATTTTGGACAATCTAGGTGTGCCCAACAGCGGTATCAACTTGTCTTATAGCAATGGGGGTACTTTTGGTTCTTTGGATGGGGAATTGCTCATTGCCTTGACAGAGGAGCACCGACCCTCCAGTGTGATAACCACGCTTTTGCGAGAAGAGTTGCCCAAGTCCTTCCCAGGCGTGGAGTTCTTTTTTCAGCCAGCAGATATTGTGACCCAAATTTTAAATTTTGGCCTTCCTGCAGCGATTGACGTGCAGTTGACGGGCAACGACTTGCTTGGCAATGCAGAGCTGGCTGCGGAAATCACAAAAGAAATTGCAAAAATACCAGGTGCTGTTGATGCACACGTTCATCAAAAGCTCAATGCCCCGGGCATTGCACTTGAAATGGATCGCTCTAGACTTCAACAAATGGGCCTGAATGCGCAAAATGTGGGACAAAATGTATTGATCGCTTTGTCGGGCAGCTCGCAAACGTCACCTGCATTTTGGCTCAACCCCAAAAATGGTGTGGTGTACAGCATCGTGATACAGAATCCACAGTATTCATTTCAAACACTCAATGACTTGTTAAGCATCCCTGTGAGCAGCCAGGTCAACCCTGTTGAGAGCACGCAGCTTTTAGGTAACTTGGTGAGCTCAAGGCCTGTCAGGCAGTTGCCCATCGTGTCAAGGTACAACATCTCTCCGGCCATTGATATTTATGTGAACGTTCAAGGGACGGACTTGGCAAGCGTTGCAAACAAGGTGGCCGGTATTGTGGAGAGCATGAAAACCAAGTTGCCCAAAGGATCTCAAGTGGCCATCAGGGGTCAAGTTCAAACGATGCAATCTTCTTTCATTGGTCTAGGTGTCGGATTGGTGATGGCGATCATCTTGGTCTATTTGCTGATCGTTGTGAATTTTCAGTCATGGATCGACTCGGCCATTATCATCACAGTATTGCCAGCCGCTTTGGCAGGCATTGCTTGGATCCTCTTTTTGACCGGAACCACTTTGAGTGTTCCGGCCTTAACGGGTGCCATCATGACCATGGGGGTTGCAACGGCCAACAGTATTTTGGTGGTGTCTTTTGCCAAGCAGCAAAGGGAAGAGGGACTCAATCCCTATCAATCGGCGCTAGAAGCCGGTGCCACAAGGATTCGTCCAGTATTGATGACCGCGCTGGCCATGATCATTGGGATGATTCCAATGGCACTGGGCCTTGGTGAGGGGGGCGAGCAAAATGCGCCCCTGGGTCGTGCGGTCATTGGTGGCTTGATCTTTGCAACCGTCTCCACCTTGTTTTTTGTGCCAGTTGTCTTTGCCGCGGTTCACCAAAGTCTTTTTGATAAAGAATTAAAGAAGTCAAAATAAATTAAACGTTGATGATTTAAATAGGAAATGAAGATGTCAAATCAGTCGATTGTTGCCAAAAGCAAAATTTGGATATGGGGTTTCGTTATTTTGTTGGGTGTGGGCTCTGCCAACACCATTTTTAATCGCATAGGGAACGCGAAGATTTTAGAAAAACAAATAGAAGAAAAAACCAAATTGTTTGTGAAGATTGATGTGGTTAAAAATGCCGATGCCCCGCAGATTTTAAGGCTGCCTGGTACTTTGTTGGGGTTCTCCCAGTCGCCTGTTGCCTCTCGTGCAAGTGGCTACATCAAAAGATGGCACAAAGACATTGGCAGTTTGGTGCAAGAGGGTGAAGTGCTAGCAGAAATCGATACGCCTGAGTTGGATCAGTTGTTGTCACAATTGGTCGCGACGCAGCAACAAGCGTCAGAGAGCATGCAGTTGGCAAAGTCCTCTCTTGAGAGGTGGGAGGCCCTGAGGAAAAAGGATGTTGTCTCTCAGCAAGAGTTTGAAGAAAAGAAAAGCATCTATACGCAAGCCATTGCCAACTTCAACGCGGCGGCAGCGAACGCTGAAAGAACTCGTCAGTTGAGTGGCTTTAAAAAGGTGGTGGCCCCTTTTTCAGGTGTGATCACGAAGCGCAATATTGACATTGGGGACTTGATCGATGGAACAACAAAGCCCCTCTTTTTAATCGCAAAAACGGATCCGTTGCGCGTTTATATCAATGTCCCGCAATCTTACTCTCAGTGGGTCAAAGTGGGTCAGCCCGCCGACATCAGCCTGGATGAAATCAGAGGCAAGACCTTTCAAGGTCAGATCACGAAGTCGGCTTCAGCCATTGATCCCTTGACAAGAACCATGCAAGTTGAGATCACGCTAGGCAACAAAGAGAAAAAACTGCTGCCCGGTGCATTTGTGCAAGTGAATTTAAAGCTACCTGCATCCAACGCAATCAATATTCCTTCCAATGCCTTGTTGATCAGAAAAGAGGGCACACAAGTCGCTGTGGTAGATGCTGAAAATAAAATTCATCTCCAAAAAATTCGTTTGGGAAGAGACTTTGGTGTAAACGCGGATGTCATCGAAGGCTTAAAAGGCGGCGAGAGATTGGTTTTGAACCCCTCAGATTCATTGAGTGAGGGAGATGTGGTGAGTGTCGTTGTGGATGCGGTAAAGGCCGAACAACCCGCATCTGGAAACACTGAAAAGGCAAAGCCATGAAAAACGTGGGTTTGATGGGGTTGGTCATGACCGGGCTTGTTGCTTGCTCAAGTCCACCCAAATATGAAAAAGTAAAGATCGAAATGCCTGCAGAGTTTCGGGAGATCGGTGCTTGGAAAGTGGCCAAACCCAATGATCAACAACTCAAGCAGCGCTGGTGGGAAGAATTTGAGGACAAAGAGTTGTCTCAGTTCGAGGAGCGAGCACTCAAGAACAGCTCCAATTTGAAAATTGCCATTGAGCGTGTCAACCAAGGCCGCGCCAACTTTGGCACGGCCAGTGCAGGGCTTTTGCCACAGTTCAATGCCGCGGGTCGTTTGGCGCGTTTAGAGATTTCAGGGGCCAGGCCCTTGACCAACTACAACACGCCAAATCAAGCCACTGTTCAAACGGATATCTTGCCCCAAGTTCTGGCCTCTTATGAGCTTGACTTTTGGGGACGTGTGAGCTCCAGTGTTGCAGCGGGGGAGGCCAGCTTGGAGCAGTCCATGGCGGACTTTCAAAACGTTAAACTGGTCTTGTCCACCGATGTCGCCACGAATTATTTTAATTTAAGACAAGCCGATATTGAAATTGATTTGCTGACGCAGTTGATCCGATTGCAAGAGAAAGCGGTCCTTTTGGCCTCTGAGCGCTTTAAATTGGGTTTGAACTCAGCCCTCGAAAGTGCTCAACAACAAATAGCGCTTGATACAACCTTGGGTTTGATCGAGCAAGTTAAAAGATCCAGAAACATCTTTGAGCATGCTCTGGCCGTATTGATTGGAGAAAACCCAACAAATTTCAAGGTTGCGGTCAATTTGGCCGATAGACCCACAATAGACATACCTCTTGGTATACCAGCTGTTTTATTGGAAAGACGGCCTGATGTGGCCTCTGCTGAGCGGGCTGTTGCTGCTGCAAATGCACAAATTGGAATAGCGCAAGCGGCGTATTATCCTCAGATCACTCTTGGTGGAGGTTTTGGTTATGAGGCAACAAAGCTTTCAAACTTGTATTTTGCCCCTAGTCGAGTTTGGTCATTTGGACCAAGTTTGTCCTTGCCCTTGTTTGATGGTGGAAGAATTGATGCAAACGTTGCATTCAGCAAGTCCACTTACGCGATCGCTGTAGAGAGTTATAAAAAAGCGGTCCTCACAGCCATGCAAGAAGTTGAAGACGGCGTGAGTGGTGTTTTGGCTTTAGATAAAGCCTGGCTACAAGCCACTCGGGCAAGTCAAACGGCTTCCCGCATCTTTGAAATATCAAAGGAGCGTTACAAGGGTGGGGTTTCAAGTGCCTTTGAACTGGCTTTGGCTGAACAAGCCTACATCAATACAAAACGCTTGGAAACCCAAGCTTTTGCATCCAAGCTTCAGGTACAAATATTTTTGATCAAAGCGACAGGTGGCGGGTGGAGCGGCAAAAAAGCTGAGGGCTTATAAATCAAAAGCATGGTGCGAGCGACGTGCTTTAAGCACAATGGCGCTGCATTTTGAATTTGCTCAATAGACTCAAGGCCTTTCCCTTTTGCAGTCAATAGAGACGTCTGACTTAAACCAGTGAATGGACTTATGCGCAAAGGCCTTTCATGCCGTGTGCTTTTTTTATGGTGTCGAGTTCCGCAGACGTTAAAAACGTTAAGAAATGCTGCGCTGCATGGAGTCGAACCGCATCTGTAGAGATGGCTATTGGAATCCCCGAAGAAAATATAGTGGTGTAAGCAATCTCTGTTGGAAGTGTGCCCAAGACATCAATGCCTTGAATAGCAACCAGTTCACTCAACTGCTGAAAACCAAGAGCAGCTTGACCGCTTGCGACCAAAGAGCCGACTGGTGTTCCGGGAGGGGGCACAACCAAACAGGATTTGACTTGTGAGGACAGGCCCCAACGCTCGAAAAGTTTCTCTAGATAAACACCGCTTGGACCAGTAGAGTAGCTCAAACTTTTGCTAGAAAGGACGGCCTTTTTAAGGCTTGATTCATTAGAAATATCAGGATGTTCGGCGCCACCTTGAACTGCTACAGCAATTTGTGATTCAACCCAGTCTTGTCGGGAGCCGTGTTTCAGATGTCCATTCTGAATCAGGCGATCAATGGCGTCTGAGCCAAGCAGTGCAATGTCGTAGTTTTCACCATTTTCAATGCGTTTTGCGGCATCAACGCCACCCATGGAGTCAATGATCACTTGAACATTAAATTTGCTCAAATAGAGAGTAGACAGTTCCAGCAAAATTGATTTGGTGGCCATGGAGGAAATACCCTTGAGAACAAGACGGGGTTGGATATTCTGCGAAGGGATAAAGGCGAGGTTAGGCGTTGTCATAAGCAGTACGGGCTAAGATGGTTGGCAAATCAGGTATTTCTCAAGATGAACTAAATTTGGATGCTTAAACAGAAAAACCACCCGAGGGTGGTTTTTAGATTTTCTGGTGGCCTGGGGCGGAATCGAACCACCGACACAAGGATTTTCAATCCTCTGCTCTACCGACTGAGCTACCGGGCCAAGGATAGAGATTATAGC
>CANBTT010000018.1 GCA_947372465.1 Burkholderiales bacterium
CATGCAAAAATTGTGGGCGGCTCGACCATCACACAGCAATTGGCCAAAAATTTATTTTTATCCGGTGAGCGGACCTTTCTTCGAAAGGCGCAAGAGTTTTTGATCACCGTGTACTTGGAAACGTGCTTGTCCAAAAAACGCATTCTGGAGATTTACCTCAACAGTGTTGAGTGGGGCGAAGGGGTGTTTGGTGCTGAGGCGGCGGCAAGACATTACTTCTCTACGTCCGCCAAGTCCTTGAGCAGCGCACAAGCGGCCCGACTTGCCGTCATGCTGCCAAGACCGAAGTATTTTGAGAAACTGCCCGCCTCCACCTACTTGGCCACACGCGCTGAGTTGATCGAACAACGCATGCCTGGCGCGGTGTTGCCATGAGGATCCTTGGCATCGATCCCGGCCTCCAACACTGCGGCTTTGGTGTGGTTGAAGCCCTGGGTCAAGAGTTGCATTATGTGGCAAGTGGCACCATCAAGACCACCCATTTGGACAAGGGGGACTTGCCCAAAAGAATTCAAACGATTTTTGAAGGGGTGTGTGAGGTGAGCGACCGCTATCAACCCACAGAGAGCGCCATCGAGATCGTGTTTGTGAACTTGAATCCTCAGTCAAGTCTGCTCTTGGGCCAAGCGAGGGGCGCGTGCCTGAGCGCTTTGGTCTCGCGCCACTTGCCAGTGGCCGAGTACACCGCCCTTCAAATGAAAAAAGCTGTGGGCGGTCATGGTCGCGCGCAAAAGGCCCAAATCCAAGAGATGGTGCAGCGCTTGCTTCGATTATCAAAACCCGCGGGCTTTGATGCGTCCGACGCCTTGGGGCTGGCGATCACCCATGCACAAGTGGCTTGGATTCAAAACAAACTGGCCAGCAGCACGTCTTTGATCAAATCCAACACCGGGCGAATGAAGGACGGACGTTCACGCTAGCGCTTGCCTGCACTCGCATGCGCCAACTCTCGCTACCAAGCGGGGGCCAACTCTCTTAAGCCCTTGGGCGCATCTGTTTCGCGCTCAAAGGTGACTGTCTCATAAGCATCGGCATTGGAGAGCAACTCTCTGAGGAGGCGGTTGTTCATGGCATGGCCCGATCTGAAGGCACTGTAGGCGGCAATCAAGGGCAGGCCCAAAACGTAGAGGTCACCCATTGCATCCAAGATCTTGTGCTTGACAAACTCATCGTCGTAGCGAAGACCTTCGCTGTTCAAGACCCGGTAGTCGTCCATCACAATGGCGTTGTCCAAACCACCGCCAAGCGCCAAGCCATTGGCGCGCATCATCTCCACGTCCTTTGTAAAGCCAAAGGTTCTGGCCCGCGCAATGTCTTTGCTGTAGCGACCTGAGGCCATGTCAAACGCCACCCTTTGGCCCGTGGAATCCACAGCGGGGTGCTGAAAATCGATCTCAAAACTGAGCTTGAAGCCCTCAAAAGGGGTCAATTTGGCCCACTTGAGTTTGTCACCAGACCCTTCTGAAACCACCACCTCTCTCAAGACCCGAATCATTCTCTTGGGGGCGTTTTGCAACTCAATGCCCGCACTTTGGAGCAAGAACACAAAGGAGGCCGCAGAGCCATCCAAAATGGGCACCTCTTCGGCATTGATGTCAATGTACAAATTGTCAATCCCAAGCCCCGAGCACGCTGACATCAAGTGCTCGATGGTGTGCACTTTGGCACCCCCATTGGAAATGGTTGAAGCAAGCCGTGTATCGGTCACAGCCACTGCATTGACTGCAATGTCCACAGCTTGAGGCAAATCCACCCGCCTGAACACAATGCCTGTGTTGGGTTGTGCGGGACGCAAAACCAATTCCACACGCTGACCGCTGTGTAGACCAACGCCTACAGCACGGGTCATTGAACGAAGGGTTCTTTGTTTGAGCATGCACCTATTTTAACGCCACACCAAGAATTCAGGGTGCGTCAGATCATTTTTGTATTGGTATTTTTCAAACAAAAAAAGCCATCTTGCGATGACTTTTTTTACTTGCACCCCAAGCAAGGCCTGCTCACTTGGGGTGCCTCCAAAGGATCTCAAAAGGATCTCAATCCGCTTGCTTTCTCAAGAAGGCAGGAATTTCATAGTCGTCCATGCCCCCAGAGGCCAGGGCATCCACCTTGGCGGCCGCTTGCACGCGATTGGTTCTCCAAACACTGGGCACCGCCATGTCCGTGTAGTTGGGCTGCGCTGCACGACTTGGTGCAGGGGCGGCCTTGGCTTCCTGAGCTGAGGGCGCAGAAAGCATCGAGGCAACACTGACCGGTGCGCTTTCTTCAATGAAGGGGTTCACTGGCATGGAGGGCAAGCCTTCGCTGGCAGGCGCACCAAAGGGCGAGGGCAAAATCGCAGGGGGCTGACTCGACACGGGGTTGTTGTAGGTCGAGGCATTGACCTGGAGAGGCACACCATCCGTTCCCGTGCGAATGACTTGGAAGGGCATGGCTTGACGCTTGCCAGGCGAGGACAAGCCAGTGGCCACCACGGTCACGCGAATCTCGTCGCCCAGTTCTTCGTCGTAAGCAGTGCCATAAATCACGTGCGCATCGCTGGATGCAAACTTACAAATGGTGCTCATCGCTTCTCTGGACTCAGAGAGTTTGAGTCCACCTTTGGCGGCCGTCACCAAGACCAACACGCCTTTGGCGCCGCTCATGTCGATGCCTTCAAGCAAGGGGCAAGCCACGGCTTGCTCTGCTGCAATGCGCGCACGCTCAGGGCCACTGGCCTTGGCCGTTCCCATCATCGCTTTGCCTTGCTCGCTCATCACGGTTCTCACGTCTTCAAAGTCAACGTTCACCAAAGCCTCAACGTTGATGATCTCAGCAATGCCGCCCACTGAGTTTCTGAGCACATCGTTGGCATACGCAAAGGCTTCGTCTTGGCTGATGTCGTCACCAAAGACTTGGAGCAGTTTTTCATTGAGCACCACAATCAGGGAGTCCACGTTTTCTTCTAGCTCCGTGAGACCCGACTCCGCGTGCGTCATGCGTCGACCACCCTCCCAGTCAAACGGTTTGGTGACCACGCCGACGGTCAAGATGCCCATCTCTCGGGCCACGCGGGCCACCACTGGCGCAGCACCCGTGCCGGTTCCGCCACCCATGCCGGCCGTGATGAAGAGCATGTTGCAGCCCTCCAAAACTTCGCGAATTTCTTGCACCGCCATCTCGGCCGCCTCACGACCGCGCTCGGGCTTGCTGCCCGCCCCCAGGCCCGACTGGCCCAACTGAATCACACGGTGAGCAGAACTCGTTCTCAGTGCCTGAGCATCCGTGTTGGCACAGACAAACTCGACGCCTTTGACGCCGCTTTTGATCATGTGCTCCACCGCGTTGCCGCCCCCTCCACCGACACCAATCACCTTGATTTGTGTGCCTGCGTTGAAACCTTCAACTTCAATCATTTCGATACTCATAACTCTCTCTCCCATTTTTTAATCTTAATCTGCAGTTGCCTGAAATTGCTTGAATTTTTTATCTCGAACTTTTTCTTGTTGGTGTTCTTCACATTTTTTCTTCTTCTATCCGCTCCCACCTCTGAATGCTTGATTGAATGTCGTTTGCGTGGGGGCGACTTGCGGCACTCTCGGCACACCCGGGCCACGCCATCGCCATCGCTCCCTTTGACGCAAATGCCCGCCAAAAACAACAGGCCCCCATGAATTGAAATCGAGTTGAACCCTGTTCATCAAAAGTTTCCTACAAACCAATCTTTGACATAACTGAAGGCGGTTTTAACAGAGCCACTTTTTTGTGCCACTTTAAAACCTCTCAAGCGACCCATGCGCGCCTCCTCCAACAAACCCATGACGGTTGCGGCTCTGGGCTGGGAGACCATGTCGGCCAAGGCGCCCGAGTAATTGGGCACCCCGCGGCGAACGGGCTTCAAGAAAATATCCTCCCCAAGCTCCACCATGCCAGGCATCAATGCGCTGCCCCCCGTGATCACGATGCCCGAGGACAGCACCTCCTCAAATCCCGAGTCCCGAATGACTTGCTGCACCAAGGCAAAAATCTCCTCCACACGCGGCTCAATGACGCCGGCCAAGGCTTGACGAGAAAGCATGCGAGGGCCCCGGTCGCCAAGACCGGGCACCTCCACTTGTACTTCCGGGTCGGCCAGCAGCTGTTTGGCATACCCAGACTCCACCTTGATCTCCTCGGCGTCCTTGGTGGGTGTTCGAAGCGCCATGGCAATGTCGCTCGTGATCAAATCTCCTGCGATGGGGATCACCGCCGTGTGGCGAATCGCCCCTCCCGTGAAGATCGCCACATCGGTCGTGCCCGCACCAATGTCCACCAAGGCAACGCCCAGTTCTTTTTCATCGGGGGTCAACACCGAGCGACTAGACGCCAAAGGGTTGAGCATCAACATGTCCACATCCAGGCCACAACGCCTCACGCACTTCATGATGTTTTCAGCGGCACTTTGTGCACCCGTCACGATGTGCACCTTCGCCTCCAAGCGAATGCCGCTCATCCCAATGGGCTCTTTCACATCTTGTCCATCGATCACAAACTCTTGAGGCTCGACGAGCAAGAGCCGTTGATCGGTGGAGATGTTGATGGCCTTGGCCGTTTCAACCACGCGCGCCACATCGGGCGCGGTGACCTCTCGGTCCTTCACCGCCACCATGCCGCTTGAATTGATCCCTCGGATGTGGCTGCCCGTGATGCCGGTGTACACCCGTGTGATTTTGCAGTCGGCCATCAATTCGGCCTCCTTCAACGCTTGTTGGATGCTTTGAACCGTGGCGTCAATGTTCACCACCACGCCTCTTTTAAGGCCACTGCTGTGGGAGACGCCAAGGCCAGCGATCTTCAGCTCCCCGCCGTTCAACACCTCGGCCACCACCACCATCACTTTGCTCGTGCCGATGTCCAGTCCAATCACCAAATCTTTGTATTCTTTTGCCATAAAGACCTCGGCCTTACCTCTTGATCGTTTGTAAATCCACGGTGCTCAAGCCCCTCATTCTTAGGGCGTAACCATGATCGTGGCGTAAATCTGCTGACTCCAATGCGCTGACTTTCTTTTCATAGCGAGCGCTCACTTGCGCCAGCGTCAAGGTGAACATCTTCACCCGGTTCAAAATTTCTTCACTGCTGCCTCTGCCCATCTCCACCACACTTGCATTGGCCAACTTGGCCCTCCAACTGCCTCTGGCGGTCAACTCCAGCGCTTGAACCGACAGGCCCATGCGCTTGAACTCTGGCTCAATCAGGGTGTACACCTCCAACACCTGTGTGGACTGGTTGTCTGGACCACTGAGTTTGGGCAAGTGTTCTTCTTCAATCTCTCCCCAATTGGCATCAAACACTTCGCCTTGTTTGTTCAGCAAGCGGCTCTGCGACTCGTCGCCCCAATAGGCGACGGGTTGATGCTCTTCAAGCTTGACCCTCAAACGGTTGGGAAACTCACGCTCCACGACAGCTCGCCTGACCCACGGCACCGTTTCAAATATTTTTTGCGTTTTTTGCAAATCGAAGGTGAAGAAATCCCCCCTCAACTGAGGGGTCACATTGGCACGAATGGTCACCTCATTGTTGTGCTCGACTTGCCCCACCAAAGTGATCCCTGCAATGGCGAACAAGGGCAAGCGGATCAACCACCACACCGCGCCACACAGCACAATCACACTCAAAAGCGCCATGAGCAAGCGACTGAACTGCTGCATCATTCGAATATCGAGCGGCAAGGGCTCGGGCTTGACCTCGCGCCTGGGTCGAACATGTCGGGTCATGCGCCCACCCCCACTTTGTGTTCAATGGGCCGACTCGACTCACCCCAGGGTTGGGTCAAGGTGGCGCTCTTCAAAATTTCAAGACACAGGTCCTCGTAAGCCACCCCACTGGCCTTGGCCGACATCGGCACCAATGAGTGTGAGGTCATCCCGGGAGAGGTGTTCATCTCCAGCAAATAGGGCTCGAGTGTGAGCTGGTCCAAGATCAAATCCACACGCCCCCAGCCCCTGCAGCCCAAGGCTCTGTAGGCCTTGAGTGACAAGGCTTGCACACGCTCATCCAAGTCGATGTGCAAGCCACTTGGGCAATGGTATTGAACCAGATCGGTGAAGTACTTGTTTTGGTAATCGTAGGCGCCCTCGGGCGCTTGGATGCGCACCACGGGCAAGGCTTTCGCCGCATGGCCTTCACCAAGAATGGGGCAGGTCAACTCTTGTCCGACAATGAAGCGCTCACACAAAATTTCTCTGTCGTATTGTTTGGCAATGCTCACAGCCTTCTCAAAGGAGGCCAAATCGGTGACCTTGCTCACACCGATGGAAGACCCCTCATGGGGCGGCTTGACCATCAAGGGGTAGCCCATCCGCTTGGCCACAGCGCTCAAGCTCTCCAAACTCAGATCGTCCGCGCTCAAGACCTCAAACTCTGCTGTTCGAAGTTGGTGACTCAACCAAATGCGTTTCGTGGCCACTTTGTCCATCGCCAAGGCCGAGGACATGACCCCAGAGCCCGTGTAGGGAATGCCGAGCAATTCAAGCGCCCCTTGAACAGTGCCGTCCTCTCCATAGCGCCCGTGCAAAGAGATGAAGGCGTGGGTGTAGTGCTCATCCACCAAGGCTTGCAAAGCTCGCTTGGCTGGATCGAAGGCCAAGGCATTGACGCCTTTTTGTTGCAAGGCGTTGAGCACGCCCGTGCCTGAAAGCATGGAGATGTCTCGCTCCATGGAGCGCCCACCCATGAGAACCGCCACCTTGGCGCTTGTGATGTCAAAAGGAGGTGTCACCGCGCTCATGCTGCCACTCCTTGTACTGATTCAATGACTCTCAAAGGCACTTGTCCTATCGACCCCGCTCCCATGCACATCACCACATCTCCCGCTTTTGCATCCTTTGCAATTTGCTTGACCACATCGTCCAAGTGTTCTGCAAAGACCACGTTTTCAAAACCTGCAACTCGCAAGCCCCTCACCAAGGCTTTGGCATCGGCCGCCACAATGGGTTTTTCTCCAGCGGCGTAGACCTGCGTCAAAATGACCATGTCGGCCAACTGCAAGACCCTCACGAAGTCCTCAAAACAGTCCCGCGTTCTGGTGTAGCGGTGGGGCTGAAATGCCACGACCAATCGCCGCCCAGGATAAGCGCCTCTGGCCGCCTCAATGGTCACCAACAGTTCTGCCGGGTGGTGCCCATAGTCTTCAATCAAGGTGAACGCACCTCCCTCCTTGGCGCTCACTTGCCCATGGTGCTGAAAGCGCCTTCCAACACCCTTGAATTGCTCGAGTGCTTCCAACACCGCTTGGTCTGGCACACCCAACTCAACCGCCACCGCGATCGCGGCCAGGGCATTTCGAACATTGTGCAGTCCCGGCAAATTGAGCACCACTTGCAACTCAGGCAGTGTGCTGCCGTTGGCCCTTGAGACCTTGAAGTGCATTTGAGCACCCCGTGCTTGGATATCAAATGCACGGATTTGAGCCCCTTTTGACAAACCAAAGCTTGTGATGGGACGACTGACTTGCGAGAGGATGGACTGAATGGCCTCATCGTCCACACACAAAATGGCCGCCCCATAGAAAGGCATGCGATGCAAAAATTCGACAAATGCGGCCTTCAGGCGTTCAAAATCATGCCCATAGGTCTCCATGTGGTCTTCATCAATGTTGGTCACCACAGACATGGTGGGCAACAAATTCAAAAAGGAGGCGTCCGATTCATCGGCTTCCACCACAATGAAATCCCCCGCACCCAGCTTTGCGTTGGTCCCAGCGCTGTTGAGCCGCCCCCCAATCACAAAGGTCGGATCCATCCCTGCATGGGCCAAGACACTGGCCACCAAACTCGTTGTGGTGGTCTTGCCGTGTGTGCCAGCGATGGCAATGCCTTGCTTAAAGCGCATGAGTTCAGCCAGCATCACCGCCCTTGGGACCACGGGGATCAGCAAACGATGGGCCTCCACCACTTCCGGGTTGTCCGCTTTCACCGCTGTTGAAGTGACCACCGCATCGGCGCCTGCAATGTTTTTGGCATCGTGACCCACTTGGGTTGCAATCCCTAGGCCCTGGAGTCTTTTGAGCACCTGGGAGTCGGAGAGGTCTGAGCCCGAGATCTCGTAGCCCAAATTCAACAGCACTTCCGCAATGCCGCTCATGCCTGCACCCCCGATGCCCACAAAGTGAATGTGTTGGATGGCGTGCTTCATGCCTTGGGCTCCAATTGCATTTGGCAGACCTCACACAAGCGCTCTACGGCCTGTGTGTTTTTGAGCGCATGTGCTTTGCTGGCCACCTCGCTCAAATGTTCACGCGTCAAGCCAAGAAGCCACTGCGACAACCACTCAGGCGTCAAATCCTTTTGCTGACAGAGCCAAGCCGCTGATTGTTCAACCAAAAAATTCGCATTGGCCGTTTGGTGATCGTCCACCGCAAACGGGAAAGGCACCAAAAGACTCGCCACGCCAATGGCGGTGATTTCTGTGACGGTGCTCGCTCCCGCTCTGGAGATGACCACATCCACCTCTGACAGCGCACTGGCCATGTCTTCAATGAAGGGCACGAGTTGCGCCTGCACACCCGCATCTTTGTAATGTCCTTGCAAGGCTTCAATCTGTTTGGCACCACTTTGATGGACCACCACGGGGCGCATGTCCTCGGGGATCAGCGCCAAGGCCTTGGGCACAAGCTCATTCAAGGCTTTGGCGCCAAGACTCCCACCCACCACCAGCACCTTGATCGCACCTTGCTTGGCCGCGTAACGCGCTTTGGGTGACGCAGCGCTTAAGAATGCTTGTCTCAAAGGGTTGCCAATCCATTGCCCGCCTTGAAGGGCATTGGGAAACGCTGTAAAGCACAGTCGAGTGAGCTTGGACAAAAACACATTGGCCATGCCCGCCCTTGCATTTTGTTCATGCAAGACCAAAGGCACTCGACACAACACACTGGCCAAGCCACCCGGCAAACTGATGTAGCCGCCAAAACCGAGGACCACTTGGGGACGCACGGCCCGAATGATTTGAATGCTGTGCACCAAGGCTTTGAGGACCGCAAATGGGGCTGCGATCAGCCTGATCAAACCCTTGCCCCTGACCCCTTTGAAGTTCAAAGGATGGTAATCAAAACCGGCCTTGGGCACCCAATCGCTCTCCATGCTGGGCGCCTCACCACCGAGCCAATGCACGCGCCAGCCTTGCGCCTTCAAGCCCTGCGCGACGGCCAGGCCTGGAAAGATGTGACCCCCCGTTCCCCCGGCCATGATCAAGGCGTGTGCTGTGGCGCTCATAGCCGCCCTCCATGCATCATGATTCGGTTTTCATAGTCCACCCGAAGCACCACGGCAATGGCCACGATGTTGACCAAGATGGCCGATCCGCCAAAACTCATGAGCGGCAGGGTCAAGCCCTTGGTGGGCAGTGCACCCAAGTTCACCCCCATGTTGATGAAGGATTGAAAACCCATCCAGACGCCAACACCTTGGGCAAAAAGACCTGCAAAAATTTGATCCATGGCGATGGCTTGGCGACCAATGTACATGATGCGACGGGTCAACCACATGAACAAACCAATCACACACATCACACCGATGAAGCCGAACTCTTCACCGATCACGGCCAGCAAAAAGTCGGTGTGCGCTTCGGGCAACCAATGCAGCTTCTCCACACTGCCACCCAGTCCGACACCAAATATTTCTCCTCGCCCAATGGCGATCAAGGAGTGCGAGAGTTGATAGCCCTTGCCCATAGAGTACTTGTCGCTCCAAGGATCGAGGTAAGCAAAAATACGCTCACGCCGCCAGTCCGAGAAGAAAATGATCAAGGCAAACGCAAACACCAAAATGAGTGCGATCAAGAAGAACATCCTGGCATTGACGCCGCCCAAGAACAAAATCCCCATGGCAATGACTGCAATCACCATGAAGGCCCCCATGTCGGGCTCTGCAAGCAAGAGAGACCCCACCAAGCCAACGGCAATCGCCATGGGTGCAACGGAGGTAAAGAACTTCTCTTTGACGTCCATTTTTCTCACCATGTAATTGGACGCATAGAGCAAGACGCCAAATTTGGC
The DNA here is from genome assembly GCA_947372465.1 of Burkholderiales bacterium. Lineage (GTDB taxonomy): Bacteria > Pseudomonadota > Gammaproteobacteria > Burkholderiales > Burkholderiaceae_C > Limnohabitans. The sequence goes on from CANBTT010000018.1 coordinate 10,013, forward strand.
CAACTCGGACGGCTGAAAATTCATGACCCCAAGTGAGATCCACCGCCTCGCACCATTCACCCCCTTGCCGATGAAGGGGATCAGCACAGCGATCAAAAGCACCAAGGACACAATAAAGACCCAGGGTGCGACTCGCTCCCACGTCTCAAGTGGCACTTGAAACGCCATTACCGCAATCACCAATGCAACCACCAAGGAGATGATGTGTCGCACCAAGAAATGGGTTTGTGAGTAATGCATAAATTTTGGATTGTCTGGCATCGCAATCGAGGCCGAGTACACCATCACCAAGCCCCAAAGCATCAAGGCCAAGGTGACAAACACCAAAGGCTGATCAAAGGCACTGAAGCGAACCGGCATGGACGAGGTGGCCGTGAACTGAGTGCCGTGCACTCGCACGGGCAGCACATCTCCACGGCCCCAGTCGTCTTTGGACGCGCTTGTCGATTTGGGCGAAAACAGCCTTTGCCCAAGGCCTGCGAAAAGAGATGCTGCACTCATGCTTGCACCTTCGGCCCAGGGCCCGCCACCGAGTTCAGATCCATGGCGTCGTCATTGCTTTGCATCGCCCCCATCTCTGACAACTCTTGCACCGCTTGAACAAACACTTGCGCGCGGTGCGCATAGTTGTTGAACATATCAAAACTTGAACACGCGGGCGACAAAATGACTGCATCTGCACTTTTTGCCGCGCGGCTTGCTTGCACCACAGCGTCTTGCATGGTTTGCGCACGCACTATGTTCACATTCACCGTCGAGAGCGCCTCTTGGATTTGCTGGGCATCTTTCCCAATCAAAATCACCGCTCTTGCAAAGCGGTTGATGGGTTGCACGAGTGGCGAAAAATCTTGCCCCTTGGCCTCCCCTCCCAAAATCAAGACCAACTTGCGATCGTGCCCCAATCCTTCCAAGGCCGCCACCGTTGCCCCCACATTGGTGCCCTTGCTGTCATCGATGTACTCGACACCCTCAATGATTTGAACCGATTGAATGCGATGCGGCTCACCCGTGTATTCTCTAAGGGCATACAACATGGGCGCCAATTTGGCCTGTGTGGTGCTGGCCAAAGCAAGCGCTGCAAGCGCATTGCTCGCGTTGTGCCGGCCAAAAATACGCAGGGCATCCACTGGCATCAAGCGTTGAATCTCCAACTCTTCCAGGGCTTGATTTTTCTTGATTTTGAGACCCGATTCAGGCAAAGCCCGAACCAACCAAGCCATGCCGTTGACTTGCTCAACGCCAAAATCTCCAGCGCGCACCGGCATCTCGTAGCCAAACTCCACCCAAATCGGCGCAGCACTCGCTTTGCTTTTGGTCTTTGCACCCAACGCTTGCTTGACCTTTTCTTTTGCCGCAGGCACGAAGGCCATGACGCGCGGGTCTTCTCGGTTCAAAATGCGTTGTGTCTTTTCGCCAAAAATCGCAGCTTTGGCCTGGATGTAGTCCTCCATGTCGCTGTGCCAATCCAAGTGATCTTGGCTGATGTTCAAAATCGTGGCTGCCGTCGCTTCAAATTCGCTCACACCCTGGAGCTGAAAGCTTGACAACTCCAGCACCCAGGTTTGTGGCAAGTCGGGCAACCATGGAAAACGCTCTAAAAGTTGCTGCGCTCTGAGTTGCTCAAAAGGGATCACCACCTCTGTGGCCGAACCTGAAGCTGAAGCCAATGCCAATGCCGACGGTGCAGGCTCGGTCATGGATTGCCTCGCCTGCAAACTGGTCACATCACTCACCGCCCCCTGCTCCTCAAGCGGCTCCAATGGCACCTCGTCTTTGTCTTGCGTCAACGCTTTAGGCACATCATCGCCATCGGCACCGATGTCGGTGTCGGTGTCGCCGTTTTCGCTGCCGATCTCACCCAGTTCTGGTCCAGTGGCTTCATGCAACTGTTTTTGCGACACCTCGTGAATGTCCTCATGCGCCACAAGCGCTTGCGCTTGCGCACTGCTTGGCGCAATCTGCGCCTCAAGCGCGGCCAAATCAAATGCGCGAAGTTGTTCAAGCATCTCGGGCTTCAAACAAGTCCTGAGCGTATCGAGCAGTGCGGGCCCAATATTGCCCGCAACGGCCACCGTCATGTGCGCGCGACGCAGCAAAGCGGCCGTCAAAGAGGTGACCGTGGTCTTGCCATTGGTGCCGGTCACGGCCAACACATTTGGCGCGTACAGGCTTTTGAGTTTGAGCTCGTTCATGGCCAAGGCAAACAAGGTGAGCTCGGTGCCCACCGACAAACCCAAAGACTGCGCATGCGTCCAAAGATCTTTCACCACAGTCGGCGAAAGTCCAGGACTCTTAAAGACCGCCTTGACGGGCACCGCGTTCAAAACACCCGCCTCAAACCCGCCACGAATGAATTGAACTTGGGGCATTTCAGCTTTGAGCGTTGCCAAATGGGGAGGCGTTTCACGGTCATCCACCACCCAGACGTTTGCACCACAAAACACACACCACCTGGCCATGGACAAGCCCGACTCGCCCAGTCCAAGAATCAAGATGTTTTGATCTTTTAAGTTCAACATGCCATCAACGCAACTTCAATGTTGACAATCCCACCAAACACAAAAGCATCGTGATGATCCAAAACCGGACCACCACTTGCGTTTCATGCCATCCACTTTTCTCAAAATGATGGTGCAAAGGTGCCATTTTGAAAATGCGCCGCCCCTCACCGTATTTTTTCTTCGAATACTTAAAGTATGAAACCTGCAGCATCACCGAGAGCGCCTCCACCACGAAGATCCCGCCCATGATGGCCAAAACAATTTCTTGGCGCACGATCACGGCAATGGTGCCAAGCGCAGCCCCAAGGGCCAACGCACCCACATCACCCATGAACACTTGCGCCGGATGGGTGTTGAACCACAGAAAGGCAAGTCCTGCGCCCGCCATCGCGGCGCAAAAGATCATGAGCTCACCCGAGCCCGGAATGTAGGGAAATATCAAGTACTTGGAATACACCGAGCTGCCGGTGACGTACGCAAACACACCCAAGGCAGACCCCACCATCACCACCGGCATGATCGCCAAGCCGTCCAAGCCATCGGTTAAATTCACGGCGTTGCTGGACCCCACAATCACCAGGTACGTGAGCACCACAAACCCAAGGATTCCCAAGGGGTAACTCACCTCCTTCATGAAAGGCACCATCAGGCCCGCTTTCGGGGGCAAGCTCAAATCAAAACCCGACCCAATCCAACTCCAAAAGAGCTCCATCACCTTCAAGTTGCTGCTCTCTGAAATGCTGAACACCAAATACAAAGCCGCCACCAAGCCAATGAGCGACTGCCAAAGGTACTTCTCTTTTGAAGGCATCCCTTCTGGATCCTTCCTCACGACTTTTCTCCAGTCATCCGCCCAGCCAATCGCACCAAAGCCAAAGGTGACCAACATCACGATCCAAACGAATCGATTTGACCAATCGGACCAAAGAATGGTGGAGACGGCAATGGCGATCAAAATCAACACGCCTCCCATCGTGGGCGTGCCACTTTTGCTCAAATGCGTTTGCATGGCATAGTCTCGAATGGGCTGACCAATTTTGAGCGAGACCAGCCTTCTGATCACCCAAGGACCCGCCACCAAGCCAATCAACAAGGCCGTGAGCGCGGCCATCACCGCTCGAAAGGTGATGTATTGAAAGACCCTGAAAAAACCCAAATCAGGTGACAAGGCCTGCAACCACTGTGCCAACATCAAGAGCATGAAATTTCCTCTTTCGCCAAATTTTGGGACAACACCGCTTGCACCACTCTTTCCATCTTCATGAACCTTGATCCTTTGACCAACACACTTTGAACATCCCTCAGTCGTTCGCGCAGGGCTTTGATCAAAGACTCAACATCCTCAAAATGCTCAGCCCGCTGATGTGCTGCTGAATGAGAACCAAAAGCATTCGCCGCATGAAGCGTCAACTCACCCAGGCACAAAACATGCTCAATGCCTTTCGCACAGGCATGGCGCCCCACTTCCTCGTGGAACACCACACCGTTTTCTCCAACCTCACCCATGTCCCCCAGCACCAGCACTCGAGGACCGTCTAAACGCGCCAAGAGATCGATGGCCGCAATGACCGAGTCGGGATTGGCGTTGTAAGAGTCATCGACCAATCCGACGGTGTGCTCGGTGTGCAAGCCGCTCAATGCGTCGCTCGTTTGTACACGCACTGCTTTGAAGTTGCTTCGTCCTTGAACGGCAAGAAACTGCGCCAGTCCCCGCTGAATTTTGTCAATCGGCACACCAAGGCTCACAGCACAAGCAATGCTCGCCAAGGCATTGTGCACATTGTGCTCACCGGGCAAACTCAAACTGAAGGGCGTGTCTTGCCCCAAGACCCGCACCATCAAATGCCACTCAGCTTTGAGCCATTGACTGCTCAGCAGCAGCACCTCGGCCTCTTCGTTTCGACCAAAGCGGCAGACCTTTTGGCCTTGGCTCATCTCTGACCACAAAGCACTGTAATCACCGTCCATCGGGAACACGGCTACACCACCTGCATCCAAGGCCTTGAACACCTGCGCATTTTCAATGGCCACGGCTTTCACGCTGCCCATGAATTCTTGGTGTTCACGCTGCGCGTTGTTGACCAAGGCGACTTGCGGCTGCACCCAAAGTGCGAGCTCATGGATCTCACCTGGGTGGTTCATGCCAAGCTCGAGCACCGCTGAGCGGTGTGTCTGGCGCATGCGCAGCAAGGTCAATGGCACACCCACGGCGTTGTTGAAGTTGCCCAGCGTTGCCAGACTTTTCTCACCCTGCCAAGCCTTCAAAATACAGGCCAACATTTGCGTGACAGTGGTTTTCCCGTTGCTGCCTGTCACTGCGATGACGCCCAGCGCCAATTCGCGTCTCCAAGCAGCAGCGAGCACACCCAAGGCTTTTCCCGCATCCGTGACCTCAATGCCTGACCAGTTGGCCTCTTGCAATCCCCGCTCGCAAATGGCAGCCACTGCACCTGCACTTTTGGCTTGCAGCAAAAACGCGTTGGCATCAAACTTCTCACCCTTCAAGGCCACAAACAAATCCCCGGCTTTCAAGGTTCTGGAGTCTGTGTGCACACGAGCGAACTGCATGTCTTTGTCTTGCGCGCCCACCCAATGTGCTTGCAAGCTCTCATCGGCTTTTAACCACGCCATGACTTGGCCTGCCCGCAATTGCATCGGTAAAGCAACACTGGCGTTGTCGATTGTGAGCGGCTGCGCATCAGTTGACATGTGCAACTCCTTTGGATGCGGCTTGGCTTCTCTTTTTCAAGGATTCAAGCGCGATGCTTTGATCTGAAAACGCGCGCCTAATCCCTTTGATCTCTTGGTAGTTTTCATGCCCCTTGCCAGCAATTAAAATCACATCCTTGCTCGATGCACCTTCTATCGCTTGCCCAATCGCCGCGGACCGATCAACTTGAACCATCGCCACGGGCTTCTTTTTAAAACCCTCTTGGATCTGGGCAATGATGCTCAAAGGATCCTCGCTGCGAGGGTTGTCTGAGGTCAGCAGCACACGATCGGCCAAGGCCTCCACTTTTGCACCCATCAAAGCGCGCTTGCTTGGGTCTCGATCGCCACCACAACCCATCACACACCACAACTGTCCACCCAACTCTTGTGTGAGGGCCTTCAAAGACAGGAGTGCCTTTTCAATCGCATCCGGTGTGTGCGCATAATCGATCACCACCACGGGCGCGTTTGCAAGCGCGAAGGTCTGCATGCGCCCTGGCGCTGCCGTGAGGGAGGCACACGCTTGCAAGGCGGCCTCAATGGGATGCCCTAGCGCAATCAAACTGCCAATCACCGCCAACAAGTTGCTCACATTGAAATGCCCAAGCACGCCCAAAACAAAGGCATGGGCGCGCCCCTGGTACACCACATCAAAGGACAAGGCGGTTTGAGCCAAGGTGTCACCCTGGGCTTCTTTTTTTACAACCACCTGTTGGATATTTTTCGCGCTGAGGTCTGCGTCCTTTTGGCGCTCGATCTCGCAGCTGTAACCCAGCACATCTCTTTGGCCCGCTTTGAGCCTTGCGTACAACAACTGGCCTTTTGCATCGTCCAAATTGATCACACTGATCTTTGGACACAGGCCATCAAACAAGATCTCTTTGGCCGCCCAGTATGCATCCATATTGGGGTGATGGTCCAAATGGTCCTGTGTGAAATTGGTGAACACCGCGACTTCAATGCGGGTGCCCGCCATGCGCCCCTCTTGCAAACCAATCGAGGAGGCCTCCATGCACAGGTGTGTGACCCCTTGATCGGCCCAGGCTCGCAATTGCTTTTGAAGCGCCACGGCTTCCATCGTTGTGAGGGGCGATGAAGCGCCATTGAAGGACAGCTTGGCTTGCATCGATTGCTGGCTGAAGTCGAACACCCCTTGACCCAAGGTGCCTGCCATGGCGCACTTGCACCCCAGTTGAGCCAAGGCTTGGGTCAACCACCATGCACAGGTGGTTTTGCCATTCGTGCCCGTGATGGCCGAGACCTTGACCTCTTCACTCGGGCGCTCATAGTAAACGCTTGCAATGGGGCCTCGCTCGGCTTTCAAATGGGGGTAAAAGGCCACGCGTGGGTCCTCGCCCCAAGCGCTCGTCAACAGGGCCCTGTTGGACTCTGCCTCTTCATCGCCTTGAACCAAGCAAGCACGCGCACCCTTGTCCAAAACGAACTGGATGTGCTCGCGTGCGTCGTGTGTCTTGCCTGCATAAGCCATGAACACATCGCCCTCTTGGACCTGACGGCTATCGGTCTGCAAGGGCGCTTTTGCGCTCAGCTCAGAAGCCAAGCCCCTCATAGAGATCTCTTCAAGCCAAAGCTTGACGTCCATGGGGCTATTGAGTCTTTTCATCAAAAAGACTCCACCTCTGCTTTGGCCACCACTTGGGGCTTGACAGACATATCGGGTTGAATGCCCATCACCCGCAAGGTTTGTTGCACCGTTTGGCTGAACACGGGTGCGGCCACATCACCGCCAAAATAGCGACCATTGGTGGGCTCATCGATCATGACCGCCACCACAATCCGAGGCTTCTCGATGGGTGCAATGCCTACAAAAAAGCCCCTGTATTTGTGACCCGCATAACCCGCACCTTCAACTTTGTGCGCGGTACCCGTTTTGCCACCCACCGAGTAACCCATGGTCTGCGCTTTGGGGGCCGTGCCACCCGGTCCAGCGACCATGTGCAGCATGCTTCGGATTTCGCTCGAGTATTGAGCCCCAATGACTTTGACACCCTCGACCCGCTCGTCTTTTTTCAACAAGGAGACAGGGATGAGTTGTCCCTCTCTAGCAAAGATGGTGTATGCATGCGCCAACTGAAACAGACTCACCGACAAACCATAGCCGTAGGACATGGTGGCTTGCTCAATGGGGCGCCACGTTTTGTAGGCCCGCAACTTCCCACTCACAGCACCCGGAAAAGGCACCTGTGGCTTTTGGCCAAAGCCGACTTGCGTAAAAATCTCCCACAAGTCCTTGGGTTGCATTTGGAGTGAAATTTTGACGGTTCCAATGTTGCTGGATTTTTGAATCACCTCGTTGACACTGATCGCGCCGTGCGCTGAGGAGTCGCTGATGGTGTGTCCGTACAAGTTGTACTTGCCACCCCCCGTTTGAATGATGGTCTCAGGATGCACGATACCGCGCTCCAAGGCCAAACCGACGACGAAAGGCTTCATGGTGGAGCCGGGCTCAAACGTATCGGTCAAGGCCCTGTTTCTGAGTTGTCCACCGCTCAAATTGACCCGGTTGTTGGGTACAAAGCTTGGGTAATTTCCAAGGGCCAAGACCTCGCCCGTGTTCACATCCAAGACCACCACACTGCCTGCACTCGCCTTGTTGTCAATCACCGCTTCTTTGAGCTTTTGGTAGGCAAAGTACTGAATCTTGCTGTCAATGCTCAGCTGCAGATCTTGTCCATCCACCGGCGCTCTGATCTCGCCCATGTCCTCCACCGCTTGGCCCAAACGGTTGTTGATCACGCGCCTGGAGCCATTTCTTCCCGTCAACTCTTTTTCAAAGGTGAGCTCCACACCTTCTTGGCCCTCATTTTCAATGTTGGTGAATCCCACAACATGAGCGACCGCCTCACCTTCTGGGTAAATGCGTTTGTATTCCTTGCGCACCCCAACACCTTTGATTTTTAAATCTCTGACGCGTTGTTCAACCGCGTCGTCCACCATTCTTTTGAGCCAAACAAAGCCTTTTTCTTCATTTTTGATTTTTGCTTGCAACTCTGCAAGCGGCATGTCGACCGCCTTGGCCAAGGCTTTTATTTTGTTGGGATCGCGATCAATTTCCTCGGGACTTGCAAAGATGCTGGGCATGGAAACGCTGGAGGCCAAAATGGCACCATTGCGATCCAAAATCTTGCCTCGATCTGCGGGGATGTCCACCGAGCGGACAAATCGCACCGTGCCTTGACGCTTAAAGAATGCGTTGTCGATGACTTGCACGTAAGCGGCTCGAACCACCAAGCCCAAAAACCCAAGCGCAATGGCGGCCACTATGAACTGGCTTCGCCAGATGGGCGTCTTGCTCGCAAGCAAGGGGCTGGACGTGTACTGAACGCTTCGTCTGCTCATGGCGTTGAAGCTCCTGCAATCTTTTGCGAAGGCGCGCTGAGATTCGCGTCTCCTTTGCTTTGAATGGTGTTGCCCTCATGGGCTCGCATGTCCAATTTGGCCTCTTGCACTTTGACATCTTGCACGGCCACGGGGTTCAACACATACTGCGTGATGGCGGGTGTCACACTTTTCATGTGCAACTGCTCCTTGGCCACTTTTTCCACTCGAAGTGAAGTCCCTTGTGAGCGCCGCTCGACCTCCAAGCGCTCTTTTTCCAAATCGATCTTCCTGGCCTCTGAACGCGCGTGATCAAACTCGGTGTACAAACGCCTTGAATCGTATTGCGTGCGGACCAAGTAAAAGGCTGTGAACATCACCATCGCTAAAATCAAAACGTTCAAACGCGTCATGGCGAGACCTCCGCACTTGAACCCAGTCGTTGAGCGACACGCATGATGGCGCTGCGGCTTCTTGGGTTTTTGAAAATCTCCTCTTCTGAGGGCTTGACGCGAGCAACGCTTTTGAGGGCCATCTCTTGAGGACGCGCAAAAGGAGCACGTCGATCAAACTGCTCCTTTGAGTGCTTGGCAATGAATTGCTTCACTATCCTGTCCTCCAAAGAATGAAAACTGATGACCACCAAATGACCCCCGGGTTGAAGCACGTCTAAACTGGCCGCTAGCGCTTGTTGCAACTCTTCAAGCTCACGATTGATGAAAATCCGAAAAGCCTGAAATGTGCGCGTTGCAGGGTCCTGGCCCGACTCGCGGGTTTTGACCGCGCCAGCCACGAGTTGGGCCAATTCTGTGGTGGTTTGAGGAACGCCGCGTTCTTGTCGGCGAGCAACAATCGCCTTTGCAATCGATAAAGCAAACCGTTCTTCTCCATATTCTTTTATGACCTCTTTGATTTCTTGTTCATCTGCCCTTGCCAACCAGTCCTTCACCGACTCGCCTGAGCTTGGATCCATGCGCATGTCCAAGGGGCCAGAGGCCCGAAAGGAGAACCCTCTGGCGGGGTTGTCGATCTGAGGGGAGCTGATACCGAGGTCCATCAAAACCCCCGCCGCACTTTGTCTGGGCAAGTCGGCGATGTGCGTAAAACCTTGGTGACGTATGCTGAAGCGCTGGTCTTGAAGCGCTTGCGCGGCCTTCACCGCCTCCGGATCTTTGTCGAAGGCGATGAGTTGACCCTGTGGGTGAAGTTGGTTCAAGATCCCTCTTGAATGCCCGCCGCGACCAAAGGTTGCATCGACATAACAACCCGGCCCACTTTGAACCATCGCGTTGACGGCCTCTTGCAGTAAAACCGTGGTGTGCGTCCATTCTGTGTCTTCCATTTTTCTTCAGAATGAAAATTCTTTGAACACATCGGGCATGTCTTTTTGCATCTCAAGCGCCTCTTGCGTTTCGTAGGCCGCTTTGTCCCAAATTTCAAAATGGTTGCCCATGCCAAGCAGCATGATTTCTTTTTGCAAATTCGCTGCTGCCCTGAGCTCAGGCGACAAAAGCACCCGTGCGGTGCCATCCATGTCGACATCCATGGCGTTGCCAAGCAAAATTCTCTTCCACCACTGTGCACTCATGGGCAGTTGCGCAATGCGTTGCCGAAAGAGCTCCCACTCGGGGCGCTCAAACATCATCAAGCAGCCATGGGGGTGCCTTGTGATGGTCAATTGACCCTTTGCATTTGCCAGCAAAACGTCCCTGTGCCTTGTCGGAACAGACAGGCGACCTTTGCCGTCAAGCGTTAATGAAGAAGCACCTTGAAACACAAAAAATATCCTTGATAACGAGCACGCGTGGGCATGCAAAAAGCAGCGGTCAAAAGATTGCACTTTTTACCACTTTTTTGCACTTAATTGCACTGTATCAGGATTTTTGCGTTGTGCAACCTCCAGAGCCAAGTTTTTTCAATGAAATCAATGACTTAGGAGCCATTTGGAGATTATTTTTAAGGCAATTATTGTAAAAAATCAAAGACTTAGGCAACCATCTGAAGGTGACGCCTTAACTTAAACTTTTTTTACATATTTTTTGCTCAGACCGCTGGGCAAAAAGAATTCTCCCGTTCAAGCCAGACCCTGGAGCCCCCAAGTGCGCCTGGCGCGTGCTCGGTATCGGATGCGTGTGCATTGGCGTCAAGCCCGCCTTTTTTTGATCTGCGCGCCTTGCATTCTGCATGCTTTTTTTTAAGCACCTGCAAGGCATGAAGCATTGCTCAAAAAATACAAACCGATCGGCTTCTTCAAAAATTTTTCAAACACATGCTGTCTTCTCGCCTTTGCGGAAGAAGAGCCTTTGAAAGCCGGTCTTTGGGCCAAGCTTGCCTTGCCTTGCCACGCCATCAAAAAAGGCCTTGCACCCACCGGTCACAAGGCCTCTTCAGACACGCGGGCCAGACAAAGCGTCTGCCCACGCGGCCATGCATCAGTCACCAAACATCTTTTGCTTGAGTTCACGACGCTGCTGCGCTTCAAGAGAAAGCGTTGCCGTGGGTCTTGCAAGCAATCTGCCCACACCTATGGCCTCGCCCGTTTCATCGCAGTAACCATAGTCCCCCCCATCGATGCGGTGAATGGACTGCTCGATCTTTTTGAGCAACTTTCGCTCGCGGTCTCGCGTTCTAAGTTCGAGGGCGTGTTCCTCTTCAATGGTCGCACGGTCTGCAGGATCAGGCACAACCACCGTCTCCTCGCGCAAATTCTCCGTCGTTTGGCCGGCATTGGCCAAAATGTCTCTCTTCAAGGCCACCAATTTGAGCTTAAAGAACGCCATTTGCGTGTCATTCATGTACTCGGTGTCTGGCATGGACAAAAGTTCTGCGTCGCTCAATTGATCGACCGGTTTGTTTTTCCAATTGTTGGCCAATTTGCTGTCTTTTTTAGGGGTCACGGGTATCACCGAAGGTAGGGAAGGTGTGGTGGATGGCCCAAAGCTGGACTTTGCAGCGTTGTTGGACACCACCGCCACTGGGGGAGGAGGAACCATGGAGGCGGCTTTTGCGCCTCGGGAAGATTTTTTCGATTGCGGCTGAGCAATGGACTGCCCGGCCACAACAGGTTGGTGGTTCTCGTGCTTTTTAAGCGCGAGCGCTTGAGCGGCCAATTCGCTGGCATCAGGCTTGGCCGGGACAGGCGGCTTGACGAGCCCTTTCAAGGGCGCTGGGGCGGGCGTTTTAGGCGCCGACTTCAAGGGGGCGCTCACTGGCGCTTTCGCAGCCGATTTGAGGGGTGCGCTGACCGCGGGTTTGGCGACGGGTTTGGCAGGCACTTTGGCAGGCACTTTTTTCGCCGCGGCCTTGACTGGCGCCTTGACCTCTTTTTTCGCCGCCTTCAAGGGCAAGGCCTTTTTAGCAGGCGTTTTTACAGCCACTTTGACGGCTTTTTGGGCCGCCGCTTGGGCCCCTTTTTTACCGGCAACAGACTTGGCCTTGACAGCCGTTTTGGTCGGCGTTTTAACGGCCGCTTTTGGAGGTGTTTTGATCGGAGCTTTCGAGGAGGGTTTTGAGGGCGCTTTGGGTTTTGCTTTTGGCGCGACTTTGACGGCTTTTTTAGCGACCGGCTTTGGCGCTTTTACCACTTTTTTTGTGGCCTTCACAGGCACTGCTTTTTTAGCCGTTGCGGCCTTCACAGGTGTTGGGCGAGCCTTGGGTTTTGCACTAGATTTTTTCATATTGTCTCCTCAAAGAGGTGGGCCCAAGAAACTTGATCTTGGAGCCACCGACTCTTATCATCCGAACAAAATTACCTGAACAAAACCTTTGATCCTTGCGCCCAGTGCGTTCCTTGGAAAGTTCTGCTTTGCGCGCGGATTGTACTCATACTAAGCACTGTTCTAAGCCTTGGAGGAAAATATCTCTGGGCAAATCGATCCCTATAAAGACCATTTTGTTGTTTTTAACCTCGTCTTTGCCCCATTGTGGCCCCAAATCGCTGCCCATCAATTGATGCACGCCCTGAAAGATCACCTTGCGATCGGTCCCCTTCATGTTCAAAACGCCTTTGTAACGCAACATCTTGGGGCCATAAATATTGACAATAGCGCCAAGGAAGTCCTCGAGTTTCGCGGGATCAAAAGCGCGGTTGGATTTGAAGACAAAGCTCTTGACGTCATCGTCATGGTGATGGTGATGACCCGTCTCGTGTGAGGGGTGATCACAGTGCTCACCATGCTCATGGTGTGCGTGCTCCTGCGCGTGAGCCGCGTGTTGGTGCGAGGGATGATCGCAATGCTCGCCGTGCTCGTGGTGCGCATGATCGTTGTCGCTCAAAAAATCGGGATCGATGTCCAACTTGGCATTCAAGTTAAAGCCCTTCAAGTCAAACACCTCATCGATGGACACCTCACCAAAGTGAACCGCCTTTTGCGGCGCTCTTGGATTCATGTGCTTTAAGCGGTGCTGCAATGCATCGAGCGACTCGGGCGTGACCAAATCGGTTTTACTGATGAAGAGTTGATCCGCAAAGCCCACTTGTCTGCGCGCCTCTTGGCGGTCGTTGAGTTGCTGCGCGGCGTGCTTGGCATCCACCAAGGTCAAAATCGAGTCGAGCAAATAGCTTTCCGCAATTTGGTCGTCCATGAAGAAGGTTTGCGCAACAGGGCCGGGATCGGCAAGTCCCGTGGTCTCAATCACCACTCGGTCAAAATCGAGCTCTCCCTTTCTTTTCTTTTCTGCAAGTTCCGTCAAGGTGGTTCTCAAATCCTCTCGAATCGTGCAGCACACACAGCCGTTGCTCATCTGAATGATTTGCTCTTGGCTCTCAAGCACCAAAATATCGTTGTCAATGTTTTCTTCACCAAACTCGTTTTCAATCACCGCAATCTTTTGTCCATGGGCCTCGGACAAGACGCGTTTTAACAAAGTCGTTTTGCCTGAACCCAAAAAGCCGGTCAGGATGGTTGCTGGAATTAACATGGGAAAAACTCTTTCTACAAATTATCGAAAAAATCAAATGGGGGCGTCTTGGTGCAAATTCAATGCACGCGCCGCACTTTTCGGGCAAGTAACAGCTGAAAATTGCCCAAGCATATCACTTTCGAATGACCACCAAACCCTTTAAGTAATCGCCCTCAGGGAAGTTCAAGGTCATGGGATGGTCCATCGCCCCTTGCAGTCGCTCGGCAATAAAGCCGTCCACATGGGAGTCCGCCCCCGCTGAGGCAACGATTTTATGGAACAATTCCGCTGAAACCCCCCCAGAACAACTGAAGGTGAACAAAACACCCCCGGGTCGCAAGAGCTGCAGCGCCAAGCGGTTGATGTCTTTGTAGGCCCTGGCCGCACGCTCCACATGTGCCTGAGACGGCGCAAATTTGGGCGGATCGAGCACGATGGCATCAAATTGTCTTTTTTCTTGTAAAAAACCTCTCAAAGACTGATTCACATCGGCATCCAGCATGCTGTAGTGCGACGCATCAAACCCATTGGCACGCATGTTGTTCTGGGCCATCTCAAGCGCACTGGCTGAAGAATCAATGCTCAAAACATGTCCCGCCTTTGGCAAAACACCGGCTCTTCGCATGCCCGTCAAAGCCGCCACACTGAAGCCCCCCGTGTAGCTAAAGCAGTTGAGCACATTTTCAAAGGCCATGCGCTCGGCGTAAGCCGCAAAGCGCCTTCTGGACGCTCTTTGGTCCAAGTAAAACCCGGTCTTGTGCCCTTGCTCAATGTCAAGATGGAGCACCCATTGGTGCTCATTGATCTGAAGACGCGTCTTTCTTTCTGCATCTGGATGTGCGATCCAGCCCGTGCTTTGGGGCAAACCCTCCAAGGTCCTGGCGTTGGTGTCCGATCTCTCAAAGACACGCTCAACCCCCGTGTGCTTCATCAAAGACTTGACCAAGACGGACTTGAAACGCTCCACCCCACAACTGAGCACTTGCAGCACGAGGGTGTCGCCATACTGGTCCACGATGAAACCAGGCAAGCCATCCGACTCCCCATGCACGAGCCTCAAGCCACTCGATTCAATCTGAAAAAGCTGTCGGCTTTGAACCGCTTTTTGAACCAAGCCATCAAGAAAGTCCTCGTCAATTCTTTGCGACTCGTCAAAACTCCAAACCCGCGCTTTGATTTTTGAAGTGGGACTGTAGGCCGCCCAGGCCAAGAACACCCCTTGTGACGACTCCACACGCACGGTCTCCCCAGCGTCCGCACCGCCTTTGGCAATGGCCGAGTCAAATAACCAAGGGTGTCCTCTGAGCAAAGACCTCTCCTTGCCCTCTCTAAGTCTGAGTGTTTTCATGGTGGATGTCGCAAAAGGAATTCGGTGCACAAGGGCTTCAAATTCGCGCCCTTTAAAGCGCTTACTTGGGCTCTTTTCGTTTGGCGCGCGGGTGCGCTTGATCGTAAATTTTTGAAAGGTGCTGGTGGTCCAAACGAGTATATACCTGAGTGGTGCTGATGTTGGCGTGCCCGAGAAGCTCCTGCACGCCCCTCAAGTCACCACTGGATTGGAGCAAATGACTTGCAAAAGAGTGTCTGAGCATGTGCGGATGCACGGGCGTTTGCAGCCCCGCTTGTTGCCCTCGCACGCGCAAGCGCTGCCAAATGGCTTGCGCCGTTAAACGTGTCCCGTTCCTGCCCAAAAGCAAGGCCTGCGGGGCGCTTGCATCTGCCTTCAAATACCTCGCTCGCACCAGTAGCCATGCAGTGAGCGCATTCAAAGCGCTGTGTCCCACGGGCGTGCTGCGTCGTTTGCTGCCCTTGCCCAGAACAAAGGCCATGCTTTCTTGCACATCGATCCACCCACGCGCGGCGACGGATGCCTGAACATCCAGGCCCACCAACTCGCCAATGCGAAGACCACTGCCATACAAGAGCTCCACCACCAAAGCGTCTCTGGCCTCCAACCACTCCCCTTCGGCCCTTGCACCGGCACTCAAAGTTGCATTGCTCACACGTTTGAAATCGGCCAACTGGACCGCTTGGTCGACATTCAAGGCCTTGGGCAGGGGCTTGGTCGCTTTGGGCGCCCTCACACCGAGCACGGGGTTGGCACTCAAATGACCTTGCTGACAACACCAAGCAAAAAAGCCACGCCAGCCAGACAAGATCAAGGCGATGCCTCGAGCGCTCCTGTGCTGCTGATGCATATTGGCAATCCACAGGCGAATGTGGTGCGACTGTATGCCCGCCCAAGTCAAGCCAAGGCCCTCGGCATGGCTTGCCAATTTGCTCAAATCCAGCTCGTACAAGACACAGGTTCTTTGGGCCAGGCGTTTTTCAAACCGCACATGCTCCAAATAGGCCTTGAGCCACGGGTCCGCCATCAAAGGCGAGTGCACTTGTTCGGCTGGGGACGGGTCTAGTGAAGCCACAATTGCATCAACGCAGCGCTGGCCAATTCGCCAATGCGCTCCAAGAAGTCGGTGCCCATCCCTGCGTGGTAACGCTGTGGGTCTGGAGAAGCGAGCACCAAGAGCCCAAACGATTCGATCCGTGGCTCCTCACGGCTCAATGACACAGACGTCATGGGCACAGAAGCATCTGCGGGGATTGCGTCATGGCCCATCGCTCCTAATGGATGGCCATGATGGCCTGCCATTTTCAAGGGCCTTAAATTGACCATGGCAATCGATTGAACCGCTTTGGCGTCTTCGAGCCAGGAAATGGCCTCAAAACCGGAATTGGGGCCGCAATAGGGTTGCTTGAGCGTGCTTGCAAAATCTTTCACACTTGCACTGACCCCTTGAGCAAACGCCAACTCAGCAAACGCTGGTCTCACATGCCACAATTTCAAGGCGACTTGCGGGACCATGAACTGCTGCTGAATTTCCATCAAAATGGTTTGCGGCAAGGCCACAGGATCGGTCACCATCAACAAATTTTTGGCCCAACGGTGAAGTCGGTCTGTCAAAATTAAATTCTCATTGCCGTTTCGAATCATCTCCATGAGACGGGTCTCAAGCGCTCTGATCTTCTCTCTGAGCATGTCGGCTTGCCGCTCTTGCAAACTGACCGCGCGTTGACCATGCGGGCTCACAATTCTCACCTGCGCGAGCACCTCGGCGTGGCGCAAAAAGAAGTCGGGTGTATTGACCAAAAAATTGGCAATGTCGTCCTCAGTGATCGGTGTGATGGGGTTGATCTGTGTCATTGAATATCCAATTCGCCTTTGAAAACGGTCTGCGCAGGACCGGTTAAAACCACATCGCTGGCCAAGCCTTTGCTGGCACCCACATAGGAGCCGTCCCACTCAATCTCCAAGCGCCCACCTTTTGCGTGAACCGTGACCGGTGAGTCCAGCAACCCTCTTGCGATGCCACTGACCACGGCCGCACAGGCGCCTGTCCCACACGCCAAGGTCTCCCCCGAGCCGCGCTCAAACACCCTCAACTTGATTTCATGCCGATTGAGCACTTGCATGAAACCCACGTTCACCCTTTGAGGAAAAGAGGCATGGTGCTCAATCGTGGGCCCCATCTCCGAAAGCCTCAAAGCGTCTACATCTTCAACCACACACACCGCGTGCGGGTTGCCCATCGAGACCACTGAGAAGTCAAAATGCGCCAAAGGCCATTCAATCTTTGGCTCGGCGGGCCACTCAATTCTTCGAATGTCAAATCCGTCCTTGGACGCCAGCAGCTCAGAGCATTGAGGATCAAAAGGCACGCTCGGCGCATCAAACACAGGGGTCCCCATGTGAACGCTGACCCAACCCTCTGGGGTGTCGCTCAGCTCAATGATGCCTTTTTTGACTTTCACCACCAAAGGGCTTTTTTGACTCAAGCCCTCTTCACGCACAAAGCGCAAAAAACACCTCGCACCATTGCCACAGTGCTCGACCTCTGAGCCATCGGCATTGTGAATGACGTATTCAAAATCAATGCCCGCCTCTTGGGAGGAGCGAACACTTAAGATTTGATCGGCGCCAACACCAAAATGTCGGTCCGCCAACAATTGATAGTCTTTGGTTTGCAGGCCATAAAGCGTTTGTGTTTCATTGATGACCACAAAGTCGTTGCCTGTGCCGTGCATTTTTGTAAAAGGGATCCGCATGGGCAACATTATCGTTTTTTTTATCTCGAAATTGCGTGCAAGGGATGACTTCGAGCAAAAATGCCCTCCCTCCTTTAAAACGCCTGCACTCGCCTCAATGCGGGCTCAAGCTTGGGCTTGGCAAGCGAGCCCTGAACCGCATACCTATACAATGGAGCGCCAAATGCCCGCCGATAAGCCACGCACATGCGGCCTTCACAGCTCAAACGTGCTCATCTGGGCGGCAAGCACCCTTTCACTTTTCTTTTTAAAAGGCTCGGCCCCTATGCGCATTCCAGCTTGGACACCAGAACTCAAACCCCAACCCAAAGACCTCGTGGACGCCATCAAGGCCAGAAGGGGGGGCGACTTCATCAACTTGGACTTGACACTGCTGTGGAGCGAGCCGGTGGCCAGAGGCTGGAACACCTTTTTGAAAGAGGTGCGCACAGGCCTTGGCACGAGTCGCAAACTGAGAGAAATTGGCATCTGCACAGTGGCCCTCCTCACGGGCGCTCAATACGAATACAAACACCATGCCCCCGACTTCTTGACCGCGGGCGGCACCCAAGCCGAACTCGATGCGTTGGACCGGGTGGTGGCCAAAGACGCCAGACGTGAGGTGAAGGATCCGGCACTGGACCCCACCATGAGCTTGGTGATTCAATATGCGGCCCAACTCACCCTGGATGTCAAAATTGAGGACGGCTTGTTTGAGGAAATGAAAAAGTGTTTTGACACGACTCAGATCGTCGAACTCACCACCGCCATCGCCACCTACAACATGGTGGCCAGGGTCTTGATGGCGCTGGAGGTCAACCCCGAGGCCTGAACCGCCTGTTCGCCTCAGCACACAAGCCAAAAAACAAAGGGGGCCCGTTCACATGGACGGCCCCCTTTTTTAAGCCCGCGGTCCAAGCCACCGCATCAATCGGCCTTGATGTTGTTGTCCCTCACCACTTTGGACCAAATGTCCATTTGGTTTTCAATGAACGCTTTGGCGCGCTCCACACTGCCGCCAACAATGTCAATGCCTTGCGCATCCAGTTTGGCTGCAATCTCTGGGTTCTTCAAGGTCTTGTTGAGCTCCTCGTTCATGCGCTTCACAATCTCTGGGGGCGTTTTGGCAGACGCCAACACCGCCCACCAAGCTGGGGCCTCAAAGCCTGGGAAGCCGTTTTCTGCAATGGTGGGCACATCGGGCAAATCGGCTGCACGCTTTGAACTCGTCACCGCCAAGGGACGCATTCTCTTGCTGTCGATGTGCGGCTTGGTGACAAAGACAGACCCGATGGACAAAGGCACGTGGCCGGCGATGGCGTCGTTCATCAAGGGGCCACCTCCTTTGTAGGGGATGTGGGTGAATTCAACTTGCGCATTTTTTCCTAGCAAAGACATGGCCAAATGGCCCAAACTGCCGTTGCCAATGGTGCCGTAACTGACATTTTTCTTGGCCTTTGCCGTGTTCATCACGTCTTGAAACGTTTTGAATTCAGATCCCACATGGGAGGCAATGACCATGGGTGAGGTCCCAACCAGCACCAAAGGGATCAAATCTTTCTTGCTGTCATAGGGCAAGGACGGGATCAAGCTGGGGTTCACGCCGTGGGTATCAAACACCACCGCAAACGTGTAGCCATCGGCAGGTGCATTGATCACCTGCGCCGTGCCCAGGGTGCCTGAGGCGCCGCCTTTGTTCTCGACGATCACCGATTGACCCAATTGTTGACTCAAAGGCTGCGCCAAAATTCGGGCCACTTGATCGACCGAGCCGCCCGGCGGAAACACCGCCACCAGTTTGATCGCTTGCTTGCTCGGCCAGGCCTGTGCAAACACATGCGGGGAGGTCATCAACACCGTCCAGGCCATCAAGCCCCAAAACGCAACCTTGCTCCATCGATGCTTCTGCGTGCGCTGCATGAGCTGCGCGCGTGTTCCTAGCCTTGAATTGTTCACCATCTTTTGTCCACCTTGAAAGTCTGTTTTTTTATAAGCATGAAGGGCTCCGCTTTTTTGCAGCGCTGGCTCTTTTTTTGCACCCTCGGCATCCATTATGGTTGCAATCTGTGGGGTTTTAATATGGCCTCATTTTGTCCCCACGCAAGGGATGGCATTTTTTTAGCATAATAGGGCATGAGCAGACCCATCCACCACCTCTATGCGCCTCATTTGAACGCACAAGCCACCCGGGCCGCGACCTTGATCTGGGCACGCACCCACCACAACCCCGATCAGTCCACCCGCCTTGAAGTCTTGCTCACCAAGAGGTCTGAAGAGGCCAGCTTTGCACCAGGCGCCTACGTCTTTCCCGGCGGCAAAATTGATCCCGCAGACGAGAGCCATGCGGCCGCCTATTTGGCGCTGCACCCCAATTGCAAATGGACCTGCGTTCAAGCGAGTCAAATTTGCGCAGCCCTTCGCGAAAGCTTTGAAGAGCTCGGTCTGGTCTTGGTGCAAGACGAATCAGGTTCACGCATGCCCAGCGCGCAGATCGAAAAACTTTTCCGCCATGAAGACCTCTACGCTCAGCTCTCGAACTTGAAATGGACCTTGTGCATCGAAAGCCCCCACTTGCTTTGCCACTGGATCACAGACCGGGACTGGCCCATTCGGTTTGATGTGCCTTTTTTTGTGGTGGCTTGCCCAGATGATTTGCACCCCTCTTCAGATGAAAAAGAACAGTTCGACCCCCTTTGGATGTCCCCTGCTGAAGCCCTCAAAAAAAACCAGGCGGATCAACTCCACTTGGTCTACCCAACCATCAAGACACTTGAGCGCTTGCAAAGCCTTGAGAGCGCCCAAGCCCTGCTTGACGCCACAAAACACAATGAACCTTGGTTTTCGAGTTGTGCAAGAGCGGGGTTTCTGGGTGGCAAGAAGCACCGCTACATGGAGCACGAAGGCGCCTTTGGCGAGCTCGCGCTCGTGTGCCCTGAAGGACAAGTGCAGCACCATTTGGACTGGCAAAGTGAACGGGCTGTTGCACTTTTAAAAAATGTGGCTCGACTCACCGCACCCAACCCCGGTCTCATGACCGGTCCGGGCACCAACACTTACATCGTCGGCACCCCTGAGAGTGGCTTCATCGTCATTGACCCAGGGCCTGCGCTAGCAGAACACTTGGAGCGGATTTGCCACGCCACAGGTGGCGACATTCGTCACATCATCTGCACACACTCCCACGCAGACCATTCGCCTGGCGCCAAACCACTGCAAGCCATGTGCAAGAAAGCTTGCCCCCTCATCTGGGGACTGCCCTCGGCGCCAACGGCAAGAGCCAACAGCGTGTTTGTGCCCGATCAAGCCTGCACCGATGGACACGCCTTTGTCTTGCAAGATGAACGCTCAGGCATTGCGCACACCCTGCGCGTGGTCTTCACACCAGGACACGCAGCCAACCACATTTGTTTGGTGCTTGAGGAAGAGGGCCTTTTCTTCAGTGGCGACCACATCTTGAACGGCAGCACCACCGTGGTCGATCCTCCGGACGGCAACATGAACGCGTACTTGGCTTCCCTAGAGCGGCTCAGAGCCCTTTGTGTGAGTGAACACATTGAATTCATCTTGCCCGCTCACGGCCATGTGCTGGGCAACGCGTTTGGCGCGCCTTTTGATCCTGTGCACCTCATTGACAACTTGAGAGCACACCGCTTAAAGCGAGAAGCAAAGATCAAAGACGTGTTGCGCCTTGACCCCAAGGGGGATTTGTCCACCTGGGTCAAACGGGCCTATGACGATGTGCCCGAGCGGGTGTGGCCCGCCGCTTTGAGGTCTTTGAGCGCCCATGTGGAGCGACTGGTAGAAATGGGCCTAGAATTTGAATTGTCTTTGAAGGCACAAGAGCAGCTCAAACACACCAGCAAAGTGCTTGAGTTGTGATGAAAAAAATAAAGTGTGAAGTTTGCCGATACGCCGGATTTTGTGCACAAAGCTTGCGCCTTGCGTGACCGTCATTAATCTGGGCCAAGGGTCGCCCACTTGGCTCGGTGCTACCTACCCGCCTACAGAACTCGCGGAACCACCAGCAAAGCGTCCTAAGACGCCTTTGTAGGCCTACTTGGTATTGCTGCGCGAAGAGATTGCCCGTTTCACCCGCAAGGTGTGAACACCTTGCGACTCGTCTCTGTTGCTCTGATCCTCACCTCACGGTGGAGAGGTGTTACCTCCTTCGCCGTCCTATGCAGTCCGGACGTTCCTCCAGCGCAGTGTTTCCACTCTCGCGCCAGCGACGGCCTAGCAAACTTCACCTGCCTATTATCTCGCGTTGCGAGGGCATTTGTGAGCCCAAGATCGTTTTGATGTTTTGATGGATTGTTTTCTCCGCTCAACAACACAAAAAACAACAACACCGAGCACGTTTTTGGCCTGCAGGGTGCTTTGGGCACGCTCAGAAAAAAACCAAGCGCCATGCAAGGCCGCACAAATCCTTTCGTGCTATTCTCATGCCTTGCGTTTTGCCTGATCACCACTGGCCACATCCCTATGTTAAGAATTTCAGAACTCAAACTCCCCCTTGAGCGTCTCTTTGAGCACCCGGGCGCGGCCCAGATTTGGAGCCGAGATGCGCAGAACTTGAACACCTCCGAGTGGCTCTCAGGCTCGGTGCAAAAGACAGGGTCCACTGCACCCACGCCAAGCCCAGTGGCTGAGCCCACACAGGCGGCGCACAACTTGGACCCCAATGCCCCAGCGGTGCTGATTGAGCACCTCCTCAGCACACTCAAGATCGCGCAAAATGACATTGCTCAGTTGATCGTGTTCAAGCGCAGTTTTGACGCGCGCAAAACCCCCTTGCAAGTCGTCTACATTGTGGACCTCCAACTCAAGCAAGCCGCGCTTGAAGCGCAATTGCTTGAAGAAAAATTTTCCGTCATTCAAGTCCTGCCTTGCCCCGATATGACGTGGTCGCCAAGCCTTGACCATGAGGTGGTCTCGAACGCCCCAAAGCACGGGCCTGCATCGCCTGCAGCTCATGCAGCTCATGCAGCTCATGGCGCTCCTGCCGACCCTCAAACACTTGGCATCCCGCACTGGCAACCTGGCGCATTTGATGACGCCCCAAAAATAGAGCGACTGCAGCAGGCCTTTGCCAAGCATCGCTCCTCTGACGCTCAAGCCACCCAGGGTGAGTCCCACCCTCCCCGTCCCGTGGTCGTGGGCTTTGGCCCTTGCGGCATCTTCGCCGCCCTGATTTTGGCGCAACTCGGCCTCAAACCCATCGTCATCGAGCGCGGTAAAAAAGTGCGCGAGCGCACCAAGGACACCTGGGGTTTGTGGCGCAAGGGCGTTCTTCAAACGAGCAGCAATGTGCAGTTTGGTGAAGGAGGAGCGGGCACATTCTCCGATGGCAAGCTCTACTCCCAAACCAAGGACCCGAGATTCTTGGGTCGCAAAGTGATGCAAGAGTTTGTCAAAGCGGGGGCGCCCGAAGAAATCTTGTTTGCCGCTCACCCCCACATTGGCACCTTCAAACTCGTGAAAGTGGTGGAGAGTTTGCGCGAGCAAATCATTGCCTTGGGCGGCGAGATCCGCTTTGGCCAGCAAATGGTCAACCTGGACCTTGAGGGCACCAAGACCCTCAAAGCCACGGCCTTCGGGGGCGGCCAAACACGCCAACTCAAAAGCGCCCTGATTTTTGATGAACACAGCCAAACCACCTACACACTGCCCTGCCAGCACCTCGTCTTGGCCTTGGGCCACAGTGCGCGAGAGACCTTTGCCAGGCTCTACGACCTGGACGTTCCCATGTTGGCCAAGCCTTTTTCTGTGGGCTTTCGCATTGAGCACCCACAAGGGCTCATCGACCGTGCCAGATGGGGCAAGCATGCAGGACACCCTTTGCTTGGAGCGGCCGATTACAAACTGGTTCACCATGCGAAGAATCAACGCTCGGTCTACAGTTTTTGCATGTGTCCGGGCGGCACAGTGGTGGCCGCCACCTCAGAAAACAATCGTGTGGTCACCAACGGCATGAGTCAATACTCGCGCAACGAGCGAAACGCCAATGCGGCCATCGTGGTCGGCATTGAGCCCGAGGATTTCCGAGCGCACCAAGCTCAAATCGAAGACACCTTTCAAGAGGAACTGGGTCGCCTCTTTCCTGGCTCACAACCCCTTGCACTCAAGCCCCACGCCAAGCAAGGCGCCGCATCCCTTGACCCCTCTTGGGTTCACCCATTGAGTGGCGTGGTGCTTCAAAGGCAACTGGAATCCAGGGCTTTTGTGATGGGCGGCCAAAACTACCAGGCCCCAGCACAATTGGTGGGCGACTTTTTAACGGACCAAGCCTCCAGCACCTTCGCTCAAGTCTTGCCCTCCTACAAGCCGGGCGTGCATTTGACGAATCTCTCAAGTGCACTGCCAAGCTATGCCACCGATGCCATTCGAGAAGCGCTGCCGGCCTTTGGTAAAAAAGTAGCCGGCTTTGATTTGCCCGGTGCGCTCTTGACTGGCGTAGAGACCCGAACCTCGTCGCCGTTGAGAATTTTGCGCGACGAGAGCTTTCAAAGCACAGGCGTTCACGGCTTGTACCCAGCTGGCGAAGGGGCGGGTTTTGCGGGTGGCATTTTGACCGCTGCTATGGATGGCATCAAAGTGGCCGAAGCCCTTGCCAACCAAGTGCTGCTGGCGTCCAATGCCCTTGAGCACATCAAGACTTGAAGGCCCTAAAAAACCCCATGCCTGTGGCACACCTCAGGCGGGTTTGAGGGGCGTCTTTGGCGGGCGAAAAACGCGCGCGTCCTCGTAAAATTGTTTGAACGCATTCTCTCTAAACCAACCCGGCACGCCCATGACGGGCAAGGCTTGAAAGGGTTTTCGGCTTAAATTGAGTGTCTTCAAGGTGCTGCACATCGCCTCGTCCAACTGCGCATCCGTGCCCGTCACAAACTGTGCCCCCCCTTTGATGGCATGGGCGGTGATGGCCTTGTAGGGCGTGCACAATTTCTCAAGCAAAGCATGCCCAAAGAGTTCAACGCGCACCTGTGACCACTCAGCACGTTGATGCCAAAACGCATCCAGCCAATTGTGCGCTTGAAGGCGATCCCACATCTCTTGCTCACACCAAACAAAGCAGGCATTCTCATCCAGGAGGGTCAAGGCATCTCTCAATGAGCCCCGTGCAGCGTGTTGTCCAGCAAGCGCAATCGACTGCGCTTGCTCGGCATTCAAATAGGCCTTGGTCTTTGGAAAGCGAAACCAACACAAGGCATTGAAGAAGTCATGCAAATTCTCCCTTGTCGGCACGCAGTGGGTGCTGTAGATAAAACTCTCGTAAGCCTCGCCCTCTGGCAACTGCGCTTGAGAGACAAAGAAGGGCAAACCCAACACCCCACCGATTGCGCACGTGGGCGCTGAACCCGCTTGAGAGGCCTGCTCATCCAATGCGCCCCCCCATGCTTTGGCATACTGATTCAAGGCGTCGGGGAGACTGGCCCTTTGTTGCCAGGCGTTCATCACAGCTTGGCCGTGGACTTTAAAGCCCTGCAACCAAGCCGCGCTCCAATCGATCTCAAACATGCGCGTCTTTGGCAAAGGCGCTCACCATGCGACTTGGTGCACCCAAAGAATTGAAAGGCCTTGCGCGCTGATTCACTTCAGAGCAACTGAGCGGACCATTCAAGATCTTCGTCAGCAAACAGCGGCTTCAATTCGCCCAGACCGTAAGGATAAGCGGCTTGAACCCGATGGGTGGATTTCGTCAAGCGCAATTGAGCGCGGTTGTTTGGCAAGCCATAAAAGGCCGGTCCATTCAAACTGGCAAAGCGCTCAAGCTGATCGAGTTGGCCCACCGCATCAAAGGCACTTGCATACAGTGAGATGGCCACAGGGGCCGTGTAACAACCCGCACAGGCACTGGCGTGTTCTTTAAGGCTTGCCAAATGGGGCGCACTATCGGTGCCCAAGAAAAACCGAGCGTCTCCACTGGTGGCGGCCTCGAGGAGCGCCAAGCGGTGCTTCTCGCGCTTTAAGACGGGCAGGCAGTAGTAATGCGGCCTCAAGCCGCCCTTGAAAATCGCGTTTCGATTCAAGAGCAAATGGTGCGCCGTGAGCGTGGCCGCCAGGCCACTGTCCACACTTTTGACATAGTCACTGGCCTCTTGGGTGGTGATGTGCTCAAAGACGATTTTTAGACCCGGGAAATCTCGTCTCAAGGGAGCCAATTGGCGCTCAATGAAGACCGCCTCCCGGTCAAACACATCGATCGCGGGATCGGTCACCTCGCCGTGCACGAGCAGCAACAAACCGTGCTTTTGCATTTCTTCTAAAACGGAATAGATGTGCGACAACTTGGTGACCCCCAAGTCGCTGTTGGTGGTCGCACCCGCCGGATACAACTTCAAGGCCACGATGCCATTCGCTTTGGCCACCGCCATCTCGCTTGGCTTGATGTGATCGGTCAAATAAAGGGTCATCAAGGGCTCAAAGCGCATGTGAGAGGGCACGCTTTTTAAGATTCTTTCCTTGTACGCCAAGGCCATCTGCGTGGTGGTGATCGGTTCTTTTAAATTGGGCATGATCACCGCGCGCGCAAAATGCGCAGCGGTGTGGGGGACCACGGTCTTTAAAAAATCGCCGTCGCGCACATGCAAATGCCAGTCATCGGGTTGGGTAATGTCTAAATGATCCATGGCATTTTTTTCAAAAAGGAGAGGAAAAAGGGGCACAGACTTGGGATCTGCTTGGCGCTTGTGCAAGCGAAGCGCTCTTTGGCGCAGAGCAACTCTGCGCTTCAGTGTTGAAGAATTTTACTTAAAAATTCTTTTGTTCGCGGCGCCCTTCTCTCGGGGTGATTGAAGAATTCATCCTTGGTGCAGTCTTCTAAAATGACCCCGCCCACGTCCATGAAAATCACCCGGTCGCACACCTCTTTGGCAAACCCCATCTCATGCGTCACGCACATCATGGTCATGCCCTCGTGGGCCAAATTGACCATCACATCCAGCACCTCACCCACCATCTCTGGGTCGAGTGCCGAGGTGGGCTCATCAAAGAGCATGACTTTGGGGTCCATGGACAACGCCCGCGCGATGGCCACGCGTTGCTGCTGTCCGCCTGAGAGTTGCCCTGGATGCTTGTCTTTGTGTGCGATCAGACCGACACGCTCCAAGTACTTCAGACCATGCGCTTGGGCCTCGCCTGGGCTTCTCCCCAGCACCTTAATTTGGGCCAAGCTCAAGTTCTCCATCACCGTCAAATGGGGAAAGAGCTCAAAGTGCTGGAACACCATGCCGACTTGACTTCTGAGTTTGGGCAGATCGGTCTCTTCGCCATGAACGGGCACGCCGTTGACAAAAATTTCACCTTCCTCAAAGGGCTCCAAGGCGTTGATGGTCTTGATCAAGGTCGACTTGCCGGAACCGGAGGGTCCACAAATGACCACCACCTCGCCTTGGGCGACGCGGGTTGTGCAGTGGCTGAGCACTTGCGTGGGCCCATACCATTTCGAGACGTCTTTTAATTCAATCATGATGTCGGGTCTTACAAAAAAATCGGTTGACAACGGGTCTCTTGATCACGTCAAGCTCATCCTCTTTTGCAGTTGTTTGACAAAGGCGGACAAACCAAAGCACAAAACAAAATACACCAAAGCCGCCAACAGGTACACCTCTTCAGGTCGGCCATAGATTCTGCCCGCCGTCACAAAGCCTTTGAGCAAGTCGTAGGCACCAATGGCATAGACGAGGGAGGTGTCTTGAAAGAGGACGATGGTTTGCGTGAGCAGCACCGGCACCATGTTGCGAAAGGCTTGCGGCAAGACAATGAGTTGCATGCTTTGTGCGTAACTCATCCCCAAGGCTTGCGCGGCCATGCGCTGCCCGCGCGGAACGGACTCAATGCCCGCTCTCATGATTTCACAAAAGAAGGCCGCCTCAAACGCAATGAAGGTGATAAAGGCCGACCATTCGGCGCCAATCGATTTGCCTATCAAGACCGGGATCAACAAATAAAACCACAAAATCACCATCACCAAAGGAATGGAGCGCATGCCGTTGACATAGGCGCCCGACAAGGCCTTGAGCAGCCTTGAGTTTGACAGTCGCATGAGCGCCAAAAGGGTCCCAAAAAAGAGGCCCCCAAGGGCGGCCACGGCGGTCAGCTCAAAGCTGAAGATCAAACCCTTTAAGATGAATTTATTGAACAAATCCCAGCTTAAAAATGACACATCCAAATTGAGCATCTCAGTGCCCCGCCTTCAAGGATGCGCGCTTGGCGCTTTGTTGACCCGGTATTTGCAAGCTTTGCTCCAAGCCGTGCAAAAGGCGGTTCACGGTGAAGGCAGAGATCACGTACAAGAGCGTCACGGCCAGGTAAATTTCAATGCCCCTGGAGGTCTCCTCTTGGGCCTGCATGGCAAACATGGTGAGCTCGGTGATGGAGACCGCAAAGGCGACCGACGAGTTTTTCAGCAAGTTCATCGACTCGCTGGTCAAGGGGGGCAAGATCACTCTGAGCGCCGCAGGCAGCAAGACATACCAGTAGATCTGCCAAGTCTTCATCCCAAGCGCCATGGCGGCATAGCGCTGCCCTTTGGGCAAGGACTCAATGCCCGCTCTGAACTGCTCGGCAATTCTTGCCGACGTGAACAATCCCAAGGCAAACACCACCAAGCAAAAGGAGGACAACTGCTGCATCACGGGAAAGAGCTTGGGCAACACGAAGTACCACAAAAAGATTTGAACCAGCAAGGGAATGTTGCGAAAGAGCTCCACCCAGATGTGTCCAATGCGTGACAAAACAGGCGCGCCTTGCAAGGTTCTCATCACGCCAATGACGGCCCCGCATGGAATGGCCACGCACCATGCAACAACAGCAACGCCAAGCGTCCAGCCCCAGGCCTGGAGCAACCACTCCAGGTACGTTCTCCCGCCCCCGTCGTCGTTCAAGAAGACTTGCCACTCAAGCGTCATGCCTCAGCACCTTAAAAAATGAGTGTTTCAGATGAACAAAAGGGCAGGCCTTTGGCCAGGCATGCCCTTTGCTCACCCCATGGACACGCTGGTCCAAGGATTATTTCTTGGCATACTCTTCCATGGGCTTGTCATTGAGATTGACCCACGCAGCGCGTGTGGTCTCACTCGCTGGCAAACCCACGCGCGTGTTCTTGGGCGGAATGGGTTGAACAAACCACTTGTCGTAGGACTTGGCCAATTCACCCGACTTGGCCATCTCACGGATGGTCTCGTCGGCCACCTTTTTGAATGCAGGGTCGTCTTTTCTGAGCATGATGGCAATGGGCTCGACCGAGAGCACTTCGCCAACGATTTTGTAGTCCGCAGGGCTCTTGGACAATGCAATATTGCCTGCCAAAATTTGGCCATCCATCACGAATGCATCTGCGCGACCTGACTCCAAGAGCAAGAAGCTTTCTGCATGGTCTTTGCCATACACTTCCTTGAAGTCCACACCCGCAGCGCGTTCGTGTTTGCGCAAAATTTGAACGGAGGTGGTGCCCGTGGTGGTGGCCACATTTTTACCATTGAGCTGATTGATGCCCGTGATGCCCGAATTGGCTTTCACCGCAATTCTCACTTCTTCCACATAGGTGGTGAGTGCAAAGGCAACATCCTTTTGGCGAGCAGCGTTGTTGGTGGTGGAGCCGCACTCGATGTCCACCGTTCCGTTTTGCACCAATGGAATTCTGTTTTGTGAGGTGACGGCAACGTACTTGGTGTCAAGTTTTTTACCGACGGCTTTCTCGACATTGGCCACTATTTTTTGGCAGACATCAATGTGAAAACCCACATATTTGCCGTCTCCCAAGGTGTAAGAGAGCGCACCAGAGGAGTCACGCACGCCCATGGTGATCTCACCAGAGGCCTTGACCTTGGCCAAGGTGTCGTTGCTTTGCGCCAGCGCGCCACCAGTGCTCGCCATGAAGCTCAAGGCCGCAGCGACTGCGCAGAAATTGAAAGTTGATTTTTTAACGTTACGCATGTTCTCTCATCTCCAAGGATAAAAACAAAATGTTACAAGCTTCAGTTTAAACAGGTTTGCCTCATTTTTTGTGAAAAAGACGCAATTCTTCGGCTTGTCCCCCCCTTTGGGCGGTGCAAACCCTTCAAAAAGACCTCAAAAGCGTCCGTGAAGGGTCTGGTGCTCAGGTTTTAAACGGTTTGAATGCCCAGTTTTGCAAAAAGCGCTTGATCCCGCTCCCATTCGGGGTTGCCCGTGGTCAAGAGCTTGTCGCCATAAAAGATGGAGTTGGCGCCGGCCAAGAAACACATGGCCTGCACCGCCTCACCCATTTCTTGTCGTCCGGCAGACAGTCTCACATGCGCCTTTGGCATGGTGATTCTTGCAACCGCGATGGTTCGCACAAATTCCATGGGGTCCAGCGGCTTGGTGTTGGCCAAGGGCGTCCCCTCTACGTGCACCAAGTGGTTGATAGGCACTGACTCTGGGTAGGGTCCCAGATTGGCCAATTGGTGGATGAGTCCAGCCCTTTGAGCCCTCGACTCGCCCATGCCCACGATGCCGCCACTGCACACATTCATGCCGGCCGAGCGCACGCTTGCCAAGGTTTTCAAGCGGTCTTCGTACACGCGCGTCGAAATGATGTCCCCATAGATCTCGGGCGCTGTGTCCAAGTTGTGGTTGTAGTAATCCAGGCCTGCGCCTTTGAGGGCTTTGGCCTGGTCTTGGCTGAGCATGCCAAGTGTGCAGCAGGTCTCAAGCTCCATGGCTTTCACGGCCGAGATGAGCTGGGCGACTTTCTCCACATCTCGGTCGTTGAGTTCACGCCAAGCCGCACCCATGCAAAAGCGACTCGCGCCATTTTTCTTGGCTTCTAGGGCCGCGGCCGTCACGGCCTGGACGTCGAGCAACTTGGAGGCCTCGACCCCTGTGTCGTAATGCGCAGACTGCGGACAGTAGCCACAATCCTCCGGGCACCCGCCTGTTTTAATGGACAAGAGGCTTGAGAGTTGAACCTCGTTGGGTGAGAAATGCTCACGGTGCACGCCTTGCGCTTTGAACATCAAATCGTTGAAGGGCAAATCGAACAAGTGCTCAATCGATTGAAGCGACCAGCTCTCAACTTGCGTCGAGGGGGCAAGGGGCTCAAACGCGGCTTTGGGCTGGAAACTCATGCGCACTTCAGTGGGCTTTTGAGTCACAGTGCGGTCAGTGCGGTCGGTCTGGGTGGTGTTCATGTTGAAGACAATGAGATGGGTTCGAGACAAGCGGCTTTGGTCTTTGAGGCGCAAAGGGGGCTGCCCAGTTTAAAAAAAGTTTTGCCTAAAATTCACACATGGCGGGGCCCGTGTGTTTTCAAAAATTCGCCTCCTTGCAAGAGACCTTTGCGGTAGTATATTGGAATGCAGGAGGATAATGATGATTTTGTCACCCTTCTCACCTTTTTACCGCTCAAGTGTCACTGCACAACGACCCCCACGCCCTTCAAGCACGCCCTTCCAAACCCATGACGCTGAACACCCCGCCCAACGACTGGATCGCCAGAACGCTCAGTGCTGTTTGGCACCCCTGCACACAGATGAAGCAGCACGAAGGCGTCCCACCTGTTTGCATCACACGCGGCAAAGGGCCTTGGCTGTATTCGGACAAGGATGAGGCCTACCTTGACTGCATCAGCTCTTGGTGGACCAATCTTTTTGGGCATGCCAACGAGCGCATCAACCAAGCTTTGATCGATCAACTGGGAAAAATAGAGCACGTCATGCTTGCGGGCTTGACCCACCCCAATGTGGTGGAGCTCTCTGAGGCGCTTCGGGCTCTCACGCAAGGACAGCTTGGACACAGCTTTTATGCGTCCGATGGCGCCTCGGCCGTGGAAATCGCCCTCAAAATGAGCCACCACTATTGGAGGATTCAAGGTCGGCCTGAAAAACAAGAGTTCATTTGCTTGGCCAATGGCTACCATGGTGAGACCTTGGGCGCCTTGAGTGTGACCGATGTGCCCCTTTTTAGACAAGCTTACGCCCCCCTCATCAAAGGGGTGCACATTGCACCGAGTCCAGACCATCGTCTGGCACCCCAGGGCGTGGACGCCAAAGCCTGGGCCAGAACGGCCGCCTTTGAGCTCGAGCGCCTGCTGAACACGCACCAAGGGCGCATTGCCGCTTTGATTTTGGAGCCCTTGGTTCAATGTGCTGGACAAATGGGCATGTACGACCCACTGTATTTGCAACTGGCCAGACAATTGTGTGACCGCTTTGAGGTGCACTTGATATGCGATGAAATTGCAGTGGGTTGTGGCCGCACAGGGCGCTTTTTTGCAAGCGAGCATGCTGGTATTTGGCCCGATTTCCTGACCCTCTCCAAAGGCATCAGTGCGGGCTACTTGCCCCTGTCTTTGAGCATGACCACGGACACCATTTACCAAGCCTTTTATGCCGACACCATGGCCCAGGGCTTTCTACACTCCCACTCCTACACGGGCAACCCCTTGGCCTGTGCGGCAGCGCTGGCGAGCTTGAAAATTTTCAGGGACGACGATGTGCTTGAAGAAAACGCGCGCAAAGCGCGTGCTTTGACAGACGCTTTCTCCTGGGTTCAAGGCGATGAGCGCTTGGTTCATTTGAGGCAACAAGGCATGATTCTCGCGTTTGACTTGAACGCAAAAACGCAGGCCTCGAACCCAAGATTTGCGAGTGAATTTTTCAAGAAGGCTTTGAGCCATCAACTCCTTTTGAGACCCATCGGATCGACCGTCTATGTGATGCCGCCCTATGTGCTTGACGAAGAACAAATGGCGTGGATGGGTGCTCAGACCCAAAAGGTCCTCCATGAAACCCTTTGAAGCGAGGCATGGATGAATTTCACCCCCCGCCTCTTCACAAGATGAACACCACACCCCCACGTGCCTTTCAAGCCCTGCAAGAGGCCGAACGGGGCTTGCAAGCCCTGAAAGAGGCGGGCCTCATTCGAAAGCAACGGCTCTCGCAGTCGGCCTGTGCCACCGTGCAAATGTTCAATGGTCGAGCGTACAAAACCTTTTGCTCCAACGACTATTTAGGGCTGGCCAATCACCCAGCTGTCGTCCAAGCCGCGCAAGATGCACTGGGCCAGTTTGGCCTGGGCAGTGGCGCGTCTCACCTCATCAGTGGCCACCACCAAGCCCACGAACGATTGGCCGAGCGCCTCTCGAGCTTTCAAGCCGCCCACATCCCTCATGTGCAAACCCTCACCTTCTCCACGGGCTACATGGCCAATTTGGGGGTGATCACGGCCCTTGCCAGTTTGTCCAAGGTGGCTGGGCAAGCCACCGATGAGGGCACGTCGATTTATTCTGCAAGACTCAACCACGCCTCCATCGTCGATGGCATTCGTTTGGCGTCCAGACAATCAAGGCTCAAGCTCACCCTCTTTGACACCGAGGACCTTCAGTCCTTAGAGACGCAACTGATGGCCGACCCCATGGGGCACAAACTCATCGTTTGCGATGGGGTCTTTAGCATGGACGGCCATTTAAGTCCTGTGACAGCCTTGCTTGATTTGGCGATTCGATACGATGCATTGCTGCTCATCGATGACGCCCATGGTTTTGGGGTTTTAGGAGAAAAGGGCCACGGCCTTTTAGAGCACCTCAGCTTGAACTCGGAGCGTCTGATCTACATGGGCACGTTGAGCAAAGCTGCGGGGGGGTTTGGCGCCTTTGTCTGTGCACACCAAAGCCTTTGCGCATGGCTCTTTCAAAAGGCCCGCTCCTACATCTACACCACCGCAATGCCTCCCTCAATCGCAGCAGCAGCCCTCCAGAGCCTGGACATCATAGAAGGGCATGAGGGGCAGACAAGGAGAGCCCATCTCAATGGCCTCATTGCATGCTGGCAAGATACACTGCAACTCAAGCATTGGCGCAAAGTCGGGAGCACCACCCCGATTCAACCCGTGGTGGTGGGAAAGAACGAGCTGTGCTTGCAACTGGATCAAACCCTTCAATCGATGGGCTACTTGATCCCAGCCATCAGGCCGCCAACGGTGCCCCTGCACACGGCTCGACTGCGCATCACCTTTTCTGCCAATCACAGCACAGAGGAGGTTCAAAGCCTGGCGCATGTGTTGATGGATCTTGAGAACCAGGTGATGCACCCATGAAGGCTTCAGGCTACTTTGTCACAGGCACCGACACGGAAGTGGGCAAAACGCTCATTGCATGCGCCTTGATCTTCAAAATGAAGAACAGCATGGCCGGTTTGAAGGTGAGCGGCTTCAAACCTGTGGTTGCCGGCACCTATCAAAATGAGACGGGCCAGACATGCAACGAGGACCTTCTGAGCCTCATCGCGGCAAGTGGCCTCAAGCAATCACAGACCGATATTTGCCCCTGCATCCTCAGCACGCCCGCGGCCCCTCATTTGGTCGCAAAAGAGATGGGGATTCAGCTGTCTGTGGCGTCCATGCTCGCCGCTTTAGAGCCCGTAAAAGCGCAGTTCAACACCGTCGTGGTCGAAGGGGCCGGCGGCTTTTTGGTGCCCTTGAATGAAGAGGAGTCGCTGGGAGACTTTGCTTCATCTTTGGGCTGGCCCGTGATTTTGGTGGTGGGCATGCGCCTTGGCTGTTTGAACCACGCTTTGTGCACCCTGGAAGCCATCGAGCGCCGAGGCTTGAAAGTGGCAGGCTGGGTTGCAAACACGATTGATCCGCAAATGAGTCACAAAGAGGCCAATCTCCTTGATCTTCAACAGCGGATCAAGGCGCCCTTTCTTGGCTGCGTTCCTCATCTACCAAGCGAGCTTCAAAAGCGCATCAACGCCCCCTATTCATTGGCAGCCATTGAATGGAGCGCAGGCCATCTTGACTGGCTTGCCCTTTGATCCGTCAAGCTTGGGGCTTGTCAAGGTCCAAGACGCTTCATAGAGATGTCGAAATGCAAGCGCTCTACAGGTGCTCGCATCAAGAAAAGACAAGGACTTGACTTGGGCGTTCACGCACAGACTTTGAGAACCCATCCCAAGCGCATTTTTCGCCTTAAAAAAGCATTGGCATCAGACATTGAACAGCGAAGGTTTTGCCTTGCGCGCGAAACTTTTAGGCCTTTGAATCCAACAAGGCCGGCAACACAATCATTTTTCTACTTGTCATTTTGTCCTTTGATCGCGAAGTTACCTGCAACACTGATCCTGTAATCATCGCTGGAGTAAAAGGGGAACACCGAATGCTTCATCTTGGCAGAGAACATCAAACCATGGTTTTCAAGCGACTTGTCTGCTTCGATGAAATGGTTGCAAATGTCTCCCAGACTGTTGGTGTATTGAAAGCAAAATCTGCCCGACAAATCTTTCCCCGAACCATTTCCAGGAGAGACTTTTGCTTCTTCCTCGAAGGTAAAAGGAATCTTCAGCCAGATCACAAAACTGATGATGCCGTAGTGATCGTGGGGGGGATTGAATTCGTGCTTGTGCTGGAAATTGACCCACAGCTCCTTTAAATAAATGGGAGACGACTCAGGTGCAATGCTGTTTTGCGTGACGTAGCGTCCAAATTTTTCATCGAACTGCAACACATGCGGCGCCATCAAACCGTAGACGTGCTTGACGGACTCCGTCATCAAATAGGAGTTTTTTAAATTGCCGGCCAATTTTGCGTTGTGACTTCTGCTGTGATCGAAGTCTTTGCTGATCTTTGCCACCTCTGCCCAAATGGGCGCGAGTTCAGCATCCGTAAAAGACATTTTCAAAAAGCCAATGTTTTCAAAATTCACTTGTTCAGCCGTTTTCATCATGCAGACCTCAAAGACAACTCAATTCATCGTGATGTTACTTTAACAGCAAAAAACCCCGCCGCTCTTGCGAGCAGCGGGGTTTTAACTTTTTAAAATTCTAAACTGACATCACGTCAGCTTTTGAATTAGAAAGAGTGACGTGCGCCAAAGAAGTATGTATTTACTGTGGCAAGAGCAGTGTCTGTCGCTACGCTAGAGTAGATAGGAGACTGCATCATCTTTCCTTCATTTTTACCTGAAGCGATACCTGCGTAAACAGAGGTACGTGGTGACAATTTGTACACAGCGTTGACTGAAGTTTGTGTGA
>CANBTT010000019.1 GCA_947372465.1 Burkholderiales bacterium
GCCTCACCACCAAATTTCAACGATAAAACCGTTGTGATCGCCGCTGTCAGCGTCGTCTTGCCATGATCCACGTGTCCAATGGTGCCTACGTTCACGTGGGGCTTGGTACGTTCAAATTTTCCTTTTGCCATTATTCGACTCCGAAAAAAACTCACTGTGCCGCAGCACTGTTAAAAAAAGATTTGGTGCCCATGGCGGGAATCGGACCCGCGACCTCTCCCTTACCAAGGGAGTGCTCTACCACTGAGCCACATGGGCTAAACCGCGTACGCCTTGCCCAGCTTTAAAAAAAAGTTCTGGAGCGGGAGACGGGAATCGGACCCGCGTCATTAGCTTGGAAGGCTAAGGTTCTACCATTGAACTACTCCCGCAGAAGACCAAGCAGAGCACCCAAGGGCACAAGGCATTGTGAAACACAAGACCGCTCATGCAAGCACTTTTTCATCTTCGCTGGTGGAGGGGACTGGATTCGAACCAGTGTAGGCGTAAGCCAACAGATTTACAGTCTGCCCCCTTTAGCCACTCGGGCACCCCTCCGGCGAACCTCATAATATAGCACAAGTGACCAAGATTTTGCTGCTTTTTACGGTAAATTTTGCCGAAAGTTGCGTCTCCCTCCACTGCGTTTGCTGTTTTTTTCATCATTCTTTCACAAAACAGTACCCCTTAACTCAAAGCCCAATCCATCTTCACGCCCCTTTGGGCCAGCCAGCGCTGCGCCAGCCCAAAGTGCCCACAACCCATGAAAGGGTGCTCACCCCTGAGTGCAGACAAGGGTGAGGGGTGGTTGGCGCTCAAGACGAGCACGTCCTTTTGATAGGTCTTGGACCACAACTCGAGATCGCCCTGAAGCTTTTGTGCATGCATGCCCCAAAGCATCACCACGGTGGGAGACGGGGATTTCATCACCTCCTCTAAAATCATCTTGGTGAGCGCGCTCCAAGGCAGGTGTGCATGGGACGCGGCCCGCCCAGCTTGCACGCTCAAGGCTTGATTGAGCAAGAAAACGCCTTGCTCAACCCAAGGCAACAAGGAGGCACGCCAAGGCGCAGGCGGCTCTAGCCCCAAGTCGCGTTTCAATTCCTTGAAGATATTGACCAATGAAGGGGGCGCCTTGACCCCATTGGCCACAGAAAACGACAAGCCTTCAGCCTGTCCTGGCCCATGGTAGGGGTCCTGCCCCAAAATCACCACCCGCACCTCAGCCGGGGACAAGGCTTGCAACAACCTCAAAGGATGGGGCGGGTAAATCACCAGGCCTGCATCCAACTCCTTTTGCACAGCCTTCACAAGCACTTGCCCAGGCCCGCTGCGAAAGAAGTCGCCCACCACTTTGGCCCAAATGGGCTTGAGACCATGGCTCTTTGGGGGCCAATCTCTTGGGCTCAAACGCTCCCCCAGCGGCGAAAATCCGTCAAGGACCTCTTGGCTCATGGCATCAACAAGGCCCACAGTGCATTCACATGGAACTCACTTCGCACACTCAAGCTCGAAACATCTCGCCCAAGGCCACCCCAGGCTCCTTGGCCCGCATGAACGCCTCGCCCACCAAAAAGGCGTTCACCCCTTGTTCGCGAAGCAAGTTGACGTCCTCCAATCCCGAGATCCCACTCTCGGTGACCAAGATCTTGTCAGCGGGCACCATTTTCTTCAAATTCAAAGTCGTGTCCAAATTGACTTTGAAGGTTCTCAAGTCCCGGTTGTTCACGCCAATGAGCGCCGTCTTGAGCATCAAGGCACGCGCCATCTCTTTTTCATCGTGCACCTCAACCAAGACCGCCATGTCCAAGGAGCGGGCAATCGACTCAAACTCTTTGAGTTGCGCATCCTCTAAACACGCCACAATCAACAAAATGCAGTCCGCCCCCATGACGCGCGACTCGTACACCTGGTAAGGATCGACCAAAAAATCTTTGCGAAGAACAGGCAAGCCACACGAGGCGCGCGCTTGCTTTAAATAATCGATCGAACCCTGAAAATACTGCTGATCGGTCAACACCGACAAACACGCCGCACCGTGCTCGGCGTAGCTTTGGGCAATGTCGGCGGGCTCGAACGGCTCCCTCAAAATGCCCTTGGATGGACTGGCCTTCTTCACCTCAGCAATCACTGCTGGCGCCCCTTGACTCAGTTTGGCTCTAAGAGCGCCCTCAAAGTCACGCGTCAACACGCGGCTCAAAGCATCTTCGCGCACCGCCTCCAAGGACTTGCGCGACTTCAAGACCTTGAGCTCTTCAAATTTGGTCGCCGTGATTTTTTCAAGAATATCTGACATGATGTTGTTGGGGTCCTAGATGAACATAAATAAATAAAAACTGCTTTTGCAGGGGCCACCTTCTCCCCCACACACAAAGTCCAAAAGGCTCAGGCCTTCTTTTCTTGTACGTGCTGCGTAAAGGCAAGCCACTGATGAAGCTTTTTCAAGGCAGCACCCGAGGCCAGTGTCTTTTTGGCCAAAACCAGGCCCTCTTCAATGCTCGGCGCCACATTGGCCGCGTACAGGGCGACCCCCGCATTGAAAACCACAATGTCTCTTGGCGGCCCGTCTTGGTTGTTCAACACAGACAACAGCATGGCCTTGGACTCCTCTGGGGTCTCGACCTTGAGCATGCGGTGTGAGGCCATGTTCAATGAAAAGTCCTCGGGATGAATTTCGTACTCCAAGATTTCCCCATTCTTCAATTCGCCCACCACCGTTGCCGCCCCCAAAGACACCTCATCCAGGCCATCCTTGCCAAACACCACCAAGGCATGCTCGGCCCCCAATCGCTGCAAAGCACGGACCTGAATGCCCACCAAATCGGAATGAAAAACACCCATCAAAATATTGGGCGCATCGGCCGGATTGGTCAAAGGACCCAAAATGTTGAACAAGGTTCTCACGCCCAACTCTTTTCTGACCGGCGCCACGTTCTTCATCGCTGGATGGTGATTGGGCGCGAACATGAACCCCACGCCCGTCTCCTCAATGCTCTGGGTGATGACTGCAGGCGACAAATTGATGTTCGCCCCCAAGTTCTCCAGCACATCGGCGCTGCCGCTCTTGCTGCTCACACTGCGGCCACCGTGCTTGGAGACCTTGGCGCCTGCAGCGGCCACGACAAACATCGTGCACGTTGAAATGTTGAACGTGTGTGAGCCGTCCCCTCCAGTGCCCACAATGTCCACCAAATGGGTCTTGTCTTGCACATGCACCTTGGTGGCAAATTCGCGCATGACCTGCGCAGCAGCGGTGATCTCACCAATGGTCTCCTTCTTGACGCGCAAGCCCGTCAACAAGGCACCCATCATCAAGGGCGACATCTCCCCCTTCATGATCATGCGCATCAAGTGCAGCATCTCATCGTGAAAAATCTCACGGTGTTCAATCGTTCTTTGCAAGGCTTCTGTGGCAGTGATGGACATGTTTTTAATCTAAAAAATTAAGGTTAGAACCGTTTGGGTTCACGCAACGCAAAAGGGCCTTGTGCGTCGCCACCCGGGAAGAGGAAATTTTTAAGCAGGGCGTGACCGTGCTCCGACAACACCGACTCGGGGTGAAACTGCACCCCCTGGATGGGCAAGTGGCGGTGTCGCACACCCATGATCTCACCATCTTGTGTCCAGGCCGTCACCTCCAACTCCTTTGGACACGCTTGGCGCTCAATGGCCAAGGAGTGGTAGCGGTTGACCACCATGGGGGACGGCAAGCCCTTGAACACCCCTGCGTTCAGGTGCTCAATGGAGGACACTTTGCCATGCATCAGTTCTTTGGCGCGCACAATCTGCCCCCCAAAGGCCGCACCAATGGCTTGGTGCCCCAAGCACACCCCCAAAATCGGCAAGTTTGGCGCATGCTTGGCAAAGTGCTTGATGGCCGCAACCGACACGCCCGCCTCGGCCGGAGAACAAGGTCCCGGAGAAATCACCAAGCGATCGGGCGCGATGCGCTCAATGTCTTCGATGCCGATCTCGTCGTTTCGGTGCACCTCCACGCGCGCGCCCAACTCGGCAAAATACTGAACCAAATTGAAGGTGAATGAATCGTAGTTGTCGATCATTAAAACACGGCACCTGGGCGCGTCGCTGCCCAAGGCTTGCGACAGCTCATGGTACTGAACCTCAGGTGTGCCTGGCTTTGAGTTCGCTTGTTGCATGACTGGTATGGCATTGTTTGGCATGGCGCTTCACTCCCAACCTTCTTCAACGAGTTCACTCGCGCGGATCAAAGCCCGCGCTTTGTGCTCGGTCTCGGCCCACTCGGCCAAAGCAACGGAGTCGGCAACCACGCCGGCTGCAGCCTGCACATGGAGCATGCCGTCCTTGATCACGCCTGTGCGAATTGAAATCGCCACATCCATGTCCCCCGCATAACTCAAATAGCCGCACGCCCCCCCATAAACACCGCGCTTGACGGGCTCGAGCTGATCAATCAATTCCATCGCATGCACCTTGGGCGCCCCGGTCAGGGTGCCTGCAGGGAAGGTGGCCTTTAAGACGTCCATGCTGCTCATGCCCTCTCGCAGCAAGCCCTCCACATTGCTCACAATGTGCATCACATGGCTGTAGCGCTCCACCACAAAAGACTCGGTGACTTTGACGGTGCCAATCTGTGCGATGCGACCGATGTCATTTCTGGCCAAATCAATGAGCATCACATGCTCCGCTCGCTCTTTGGGGTCTGCAAGCAACTCCTTCTCCGTTTGCAAATCTTTTTCGATGGTTGTTCCTCTTGGCCGCGTGCCGGCCAAGGGCCGGATGGTGACCTTTGTCCCAAGCTCGGTGGCCTCTTGTCTGACCAAAATTTCTGGCGACGCCCCCACCACAGAGAAGTCTCCCAAGTGGTAATAGAACATATAAGGACTGGGGTTCAAGGCCCGGAGGGCTCTGTACAAAGACAAGGGGCTTTGTGTGTAGGGCTTGCTCAGACGCTGACCGACTTGCACTTGCATGAAGTCGCCCGCCTCAATCAAGCCCTTGGCTTTTTGCACCGCGGCCAAATAGTCCTCTTTGGCAAATTCGCGTGTGACCGCGTGCGTGGTCGTTGGCTTGACTTGAGGCGCACTCACCGAGTATTTCAATTGCTCTTTAAGCTGCCTTAAGCGCTGTTTGCCTTTGGCATACGCCTCAGGCTGTGCAGGGTCCACATAGACCAACAAATACAACTTGCCCGACAAATTATCAATCACCGCCAACTCATTGCACTCAAGCAAAAAGATATCCGGGCAACCCAAGGGATCGGGCGGACAGGAGGCCTCTAACTTTTTCTCGATGTACCGCACCACATCGTAGCCAAAGTAACCGGCCAAGCCGCCACAAAACCTGGGCATGCCTGGACTCACCGCCACCTTGAAGCGTTTTTGGTAGGACGCGATAAAGTCCAGTGGGTTGCCCATGTGGGTCTCCATCACCCGCTCATCAAAAACCACCTCTGTTTTGGCGTCGGCACCGAAACCACTGGACTTCAAGTACCCGCGGGCGGGCAAACCGATGAAACTGTAGCGTCCAAAACGCTCGCCCCCAACGACCGACTCAAGTAAAAAACTGTAGCGTCCCCCGTCCTTGCTAAAAGCCAATTTCAAATACAAAGACAAAGGCGTCTCCAGATCCGCAAACGCCTCTTGCATCAAGGGGATTCGGTTGAAGCCTTGGGCGACCAAACTCTTGAATTCCAATTCTGTCATCATGTGGAAAAACACCTCAAAATATGATTTCTGTTTGTTTGAAGTCCAGGTGGGCTGAGTGACGCTTGTGACGCTTGTCACGCTTTCACTGGCCAGCGCCCGACTTCTTGATCTTTGGATGCTTGCTCAAAGCAAGCAGGGCACGGGTCATCAACACTTGTGCCGCCCCAACCGCATTCGCGCGCCTCAATGCATTGCTTTTTTGAGACATTAAAAAGTGAACAGACGGTGCTTGCCTCTTCAAAAAAACACAACGGTCGCCATGGCGACAAGAGGCCTTTTCTTTGTCAAACTTTTCTTGTCAAATGAAGGCTGTGCCTCGGATGAAAAAAGCCAAGGGACAAATGACGAAGTGACAAGCTTTTTTTACTCACTGCTCACAAACCGGTCAACGCGAGGGGCTCAACTTTTTAAGCCTGTGCACAGCTGCGCCAGGGCCATGCTCCTCGGTCACTGGACCCCGTTAAAACGTTGTGGTGGTAAAACATCCTTGGGATTCTAACCAAGGCAGACGCTCAAATTTCAAGCGCGCAAGAATTAATTGAGCCTCTTCAAGGTGCGTCGATCATCTCAATCAAGGTTTTCAGGGCCTGCGCCGTGGTGGCCAGCCTCACACTTTTGCGGTCCCCAGAAAAGTCGAATCGCTCTGATTTGACCCAGGCGCTTTCCCCGCCAAGACTGGGCCCCGAGGGGCTCGGCACGCCCCAAGCAAACCACACGCATCCCACGGGCTTTTCCAGCGAGCCGCCCGCAGGTCCCGCCACACCCGTGACGGCCACCGCCACTTGCGCTCTTGAGTGCCGCAAAGCCCCAAGAACCATCGCGCGAGCAACCTCCTCACTGACGGCGCCGTATCGCTCTATCAACGCCCAGTCCACCCCCAACAGTTCGTGCTTGGAGGCGTTGGAGTAGCTCACAAACCCCCGTTCAAACCACAGGCTTGAGCCCGCAATGTCGGTGCAAGACGATGCAATCATCCCACCCGTGCAACTCTCAGCGGTGGCCAGACACCAGCCTTTGCTCAACAAACTGCTGGCCAACTTCTCGCTCAAAGCCAGAAGGGTGTCGCCTTGCACATCGCTTGAGCTTTGTTTTTGCGCCTCGTTCATTGAAATGCCCATCCTTTGAAGTTCAAGTCAGGTGCGTGACTTGCCAAAGGGCCAGCACCAAAAGTGTAAAGAAGGCCGCAACCAAATCGTCCAGCATGATGCCAAAGCCGCCCCGGTAGCCGCCACCCTTGAAGAGCCTGTCGCACCAACCAATCGGCCCAGGCTTGGCAATGTCAAAGAAGCGAAAAAGCACAAAAGCCATGCATTGCCCCCCAAATCCTGCAGGCATCCAGACCAACAAAATGATCCAAAAGGCCACGATCTCGTCCCACACAATGGCCGAAGGATCTGACACGCCCAGGTGATCGGCCGTGACCGTGCAGGCCCACCACCCCATCAGCAAAGAGGCCAAAATGACGCCAGCGATTTGTGGGGTTGCAAGACAGTAGTCCATGACCACATAGGACGCCCAAGCCCAAAGGGTGCCCACTGTGCCCGGCCCCACCACAGCCAAACCGGAACCAAACCCAAGGGCCATGAAGTGCGCTGGATGAGCGAGCAAAATATCTGTTTTCTTCATCATCATAAAAAGTGATCGTATGAACCCAAGTCTTGGACAGACTGCACACCCAAGATCTCTTTGGCGTGCATCAACTCCAGGCCCTCATTGTCAGTCACCTCGCCAACCATGGTCAAGGGCAGCGCCAAGGCCTTGGACAAGTCCTCTATGCGAGCGCGATGGATGGGCGACGCCGCAAAGAGCAGCTCGTAGTCAT
This sequence comes from Burkholderiales bacterium, assembly GCA_947372465.1. Classification (GTDB taxonomy): domain Bacteria; phylum Pseudomonadota; class Gammaproteobacteria; order Burkholderiales; family Burkholderiaceae_C; genus Limnohabitans. The sequence continues at coordinate 7,489 of CANBTT010000019.1, forward strand.
CTCCCCCTTGCAACAGCCTTTTGATGGCCTGATCTGCTGGCGACGCTTTCATGCATGCCGACAGCACCGGACTGTTCAGGACCTGGCGCAGATCCAAACGCGCTCCCTTTTTTGAGGCCTTTAAAAGATGCCCCAAGTCGCCCAGCAAGCCGTCGCTCAGGTCCATGGCAGCACTCGCCAAGCCCCTCAAAGCCAGGCCCAATTCAACCCGAGGGGTTGGCGACTCAAGTCGCACACGGGTGCTTAGAAGCGTTTGTTCATCCATTGGGATGTTTCCTTGCAAGGCCTCCAAGGCCCATCTTGCATCGCCCAAGGTCCCACTGACATACAGATCGTCGCCCGCTTGGGCGCCGCTTCTTTTGATCCCTTGCCCCTTGGGGACTTCACCAAAGACGGTGATGCAAATGCTCAAAGGCCCCCGAGTCGTGTCACCCCCGATCAAGGCGCAGCCGTGGGCATTGGCCAATGCGTACAAACCATTTGCGAAGGCTTGCAACCATGCGTCTTGGAGGCTTGGCAAAGTGAGCGCCAACGCAAACGCTTTGGGCCTGGCGCCACACGCGGCCAAATCACTCAAATTCACCGCCAAACATTTGTGCCCAAGCGTGTGGGGATCCACATCCGCAAAAAAATGCGTGCCTTGCACCAACACGTCCGTTGACACGGCCAATTGATGCCCAGGTGTAACCGTCATCAAGGCGCAATCATCCCCAATGCCCAGGGGCAGATCCTCGCGCTCAACAGCAAAGCGAGACTTGAAATATTTTTCAATCAGATCGAATTCACCCATCTGTGCTCGATTCATGGCGATGGCATTCGTGTGTTTTAAATCGTTCGCTCCGTGCTTGGTCCATGACGTTTGGCAGAGATTGCACTCAGTGTTTGTATTGTCCGCTCAAGGCGTCCAGCACAAACATCGGGATGTCCACCTCAAAGCGCTCTGCGTCAACCGCCACAAAGAAGTAGCTCCCATGCATGGTGCCCGTTGGCGTTCTTAAATGGGTGCCCGATGTGTACTGAAAAGACTGCCCTGGCTTTAACAAGGGTTGAGCCCCAACCACCCCAAGCCCCTTGACTTTTTCATGCTGACCATCTGCGTCGTTGATGTGCCATGTGCGAGAAATCAATTGCGCCGCCACCTGGCCCGTGTTGGTGATGGTGATGGCATAACTAAAGACATACAAATCATGTTCCGGCTCAGATTGATCGGCCAAATAGTGGGGCATCACATCCACACGCATTTTGTAATTGCTCATTGTTGTATTCAAGCCTGTGCAAGGGTGTCTTTTGGAAAGTTTGAAAGCGGCTTGCGCTCGTCTGAAGGCTTTGAAGGCCCGGGGCTTCAAGCCACTCAGTCCTCCATGTTAATGGAAGAACCCCAGGGCCTTTGCATCGCCCGCAAAAAAATAGGCCCGGCTCGCCTCAACACGGTTTGCAGCGCCTTCGTTATACTTCCACTGCATGCACCACGCACCTTAACCCCACGTTTTTTCTCGAGGCCCCATGATCACACGCTCCGCCACACACACACCTTATGTGATTGCGCCCTCCATTTTGTCGGCCGACTTCACCCGTTTGGGCCAAGAGGTCACGGATGTGATCCAAGCCGGTGCTCAATGGATTCACTTTGATGTGATGGACAACCATTACGTGCCCAACTTGAGTTTTGGGCCCATGATTTGCGAGGCCATCAAGCCCATTGCAAAGAATGCCGCCCTAGAGCCCATCCCGATCGATGTCCACTTGATGGTGCAGCCGGTCGACACCTTGGCCAGCTCCTTTGCGAAAGCGGGCGCCAATTTGATCAGTTTTCACCCGGACGCCAGCGCACACGTGCACCGCACCATCCAAGTCATCAAATCCCTGGGCTGCCAAGTCGGGCTGGCCTTCAATCCCGCAGAGCCTTTGAGCGTGCTCGATTGGGTCATTGAGGAGCTCGATCTCATTTTGATCATGAGTGTGAACCCCGGCTTTGGGGGACAAAGCTTCATTCCCAGCGCCTTCAAGAAAATAAAAGAAGCAAGACACAGGATCCAGGCCTGCGGCAAAAACATACGCCTAGAGGTGGATGGGGGCATCAAACCTGACAATGTGAGAGCCGTTGCAGATGCAGGGGCCGACACCTTCGTTGCGGGCAGCGCCATCTTTGGTCAAGCCAATTACAGCGACGTGATCCAAGCCTTTCACACCCAATTGAGCGCATAAAAGTCCCAGGCTTGGCGCGATTTCTTTGAAGTCAAGCGCCACCTCCCGCCATCAACCCGTTCTGTTTGGCAGGCCTTCACCAAGGGGCCTGCAGGCCCCTTGCTGTGCGCGTGCTTTGTTTCGCACATTGCTTCACGCAGAGCGCGTGGACATTTATTAACCCTAAAGCATTCTTTTTTAGTCCAAGTGTCTTTTTATTGAAAAAACAATTGCTTATATGGGAAATATTCCCATATAATCATCCCATGGACAACAAGACAACACCCTTGCACAACCCTCGGCTGTCCGAGGTCATGGCTGTGGCACAGCCTTTGGTGCAATGGATGGTCAAATCAGGCATCGGCTACAACGAATTTGCACAAGCCTTGAAGCCTTTGTTTTTGTCCATGGCCGAGCAAGAGCTCGAAGCCTTGGGGCAAAAAGCCTCTGACTCATCCATCAGCTTGCTCTCAGGTCTGCATCGCAAAGATGTTCGCGCTTTTAGACAAGCAGCCAAAGCGCACACCCAGTCCATTCAACACAATTTGTCCCAGTGGAGCAAACCCAGTGCAGCCAATCAGGTCTTCACGCGCTGGCTGAGCTCCTCTTGGCCCCAAGCAATCCCCTTTCAAGGCGAGAGCGACTCCTTTGAGGCTCTGGCCCAATCGGTCTCCAAAGATGTGCATCCACGCGCCATGCTGCAAGAGATGACGCGTTTGAACTTGGCCCATGAAATCAAGGGTTTTGTGCACTTGATCAAGGACGGCTTCATTCCCGACACCCACGAACGACAAGCACGTGAACTTCTGAGCGCGAGTGTCGCCGACCACCTGTGTGCGGGCGTGCACAACCTCCACACAACGGGTCAGCCCAAATTCCTTGAGCAAAGTGTCTTTGCCAACGAACTGTCCAAAGACTCGATCGATCAACTTCATGCCTTGTCCCAACGCTTGTGGGAACAGGTCTTAAAAGACGTGGTTCAAGCCGCCAGCGTTTTGTGTGAAAAAGACACGGGATGCGCCGACCCCCATCGTTTTAGATTGGGCCTCTTTGCCTTTGATGCCCCTGAAATCCCAAGCCCTCCAACTGGTGACCCCCATGAATAAAAAACGGCCCTTCACTGCGTGCTCTTTCTCAGCCCCTTGGGCCAGAGTGGTGCTCTTTTGTGCGACTTTGAGCGCTTGTGGTGGCGGGGGCATTGGCTTGCCCAGTGTCAATGTATCGGGCGGTGTGGGCAGTGGCGGCACAGGCTTCGTCGAAGGCATGGTCTCCGGATTTGGCAGCGTGATTGTGGACGGCATCGAGTACAACGACACCAATGCACTGGCACAAACTGAGAGCGAACTGGGGGCGCTGTCCATCACACAAGTCAAGCTCGGTCAGCGCGTTTTATTGGCCCAGTCCACCAGTGGCGTGGCAAGCACCATTCAAACCACCCCTCAACTTCGGGGTGACATCACGCAAAGCCTCAATGGCAATGACTTTCAAGTCTTGGGACAATGGGTTCAAGTCAGCACCCAGAATTCCAGCGCTGGCAACGCCACGGTGATCGAGGGCTTGACCCGCTTGAGCGAGCTCACTCAAGGCCAAACCGTTGAGGTGCACGGCACATGGAGCTTTGAGCCCTCGAAAAATGCTTATGTGCTCAAAGCGTCTCGGCTCGAAAAGCTCAACGCCCCCGTCTCCGTCTCCATTTTGAGTGGCATGGTCCTGCAAAGAAACGGCAACGATCTGGTGATCAATCAATCCACTTCAAGCCTGCGTTTGCACGCGCAAAACCCATTGAGCAACACCATTCAAGCCGGCAATTATGTTCGCGCCTGGGTCACAAGCAAAGACTGGCCCGGCCCCACCCTGAGTGCCTTGCGCGTCACCGACGCCAGCCCGCCTTTGGCCAGTGGTGACTCTGTGCTCATGAGTGTGCCCCTAGCCGCCAATGCATTGAGCAACGATCAACTTCAAATCCAAGGACTCAATGTCTTGGTTCCCCCAGACTTGAGCGCTCAACTCGCCAATGCGCAAGGCATGGTGCAACTGAGTGTCACCAACCGCCTGGGCGTGCTCACCGCCACCCAAGTCCAGCTGCCCAGCAACACCCCGGCCTTGAACGCGCAACTCATAGGCCGCGTGCAGTTCAAGGGCGCGATTGTTTGGCATGCAAACCCCAGTTCCATCTCCGTGCGTGACAATTTGATTTTTGGCACCAACGCGCCCGGCGTCTTGGACCGCAATTGCCCAGCGCAATCCACCCAGACCCCCATTGCCGTGGACATCGTTGCCAAACTGGGCGCCCCAGGCTCACCGTTGATGGCCATCTCGGTCACCTGCGCACCCAACCCTGGTGCCGACATGGGCAAGGTGATTCAATTGAGCGGTCTTCTTCAATCCATCTCCATGGATGGCTTGAACTTGGGCGTTTTGATCAATCAAAGCCTCCAAGTCATGCGCATCATGCCCAACACCGTCTTGCCCCCGCCCCCGAACGATCTGAGAAATCTATTGCTCAACACCACCCCCATCGAGGTGACCTATGAAATCGTCAATGGACAAAACCAAGTTCGAGCTCTGAAGCCCGCGAGCAATCCATGACCCATGCAATCCCCAAGTTTTTTTTGCACTCGCTTTCCATCGCTTCTATGTTGTTATTTTTTCACGCTCCCCTTTAACTTTTGATCAAAGGTGCCCCCCATGAACGTCTCCCACAACGCCGCACTCAATGCCGCCCTCTCAAAGCTCACTTGCGGGCTCACTCAACAAGACGTGCTCTTGCGTCGCCTTTTAAGAGGGCCATCGAGCTGGGTGCTGCTTTGTGGGCTGGGCTTGGCGGGCTTAGGCTTGGCCCAGGCCCCGGCACCCAGTTCAGCCCCTCCAATGCTCGCCGCTTCAGCGCCAAGCTTGAGCGAGGTACAAAATTTAGGGCAAAAAATCTTCACCGATAAAAGCCTCTCCGAACCCCCAGGCACAGCTTGCGCAAATTGCCACGACGCAAGCAAAGGCTTCGCCAGCTTAAATGGCTCAAAAATAGGCGTGGCTTTGGGCTCTTTGCCCAATTCCTTTGGCCTGAGAAACCCCATGCAAAATGCCTACAGCGCCTTTGTGCCTGAATTCACTTTCAGGGTCAAAGACGGCGACATCGACCCCATGGGCGGTTTGTTTTGGGACGGTCGGGCTGCCAATTTGCAACAACAAGCATTGGCCCCCTTCTTGTCCACGCTTGAAATGAACAATGCCAACGGCGCGCAGGTGGTGGCCAAGATTGCAAAATCTGCTTATGCCAATCAATTCAAATCGATCTTCGGCCCTGGCATTTTTAACAACCCCAGCTTGGCCTATCAAAAAATTGGCGAAGCAATTGCCGCCTTTGAGTCCAGTTCATTTTTGAATGCCTTCAACTCCAAATACGATCGCTTTGTTCAAGGCAATGCTCAACTCAGCACCAGTGAGAAAAATGGCATGGCCCTCTTCATGAACCCAGATAAAGGCAATTGCGCTTCTTGTCATTTGATGAACCCCTCTTCGAAATTGCAAAGCGACAACCTCTTTACCGATTTCGCGTTCTACGCGACAGGCATCCCAAGAAACACCGCCATTCCAAGCAACGCCAACCCCTCCTTTTTTGACCTGGGTTTGTGTGGCCCACAAAGAGCCAAGCCCGCGTTGACCAACACCGTCCCAGCCAACACCTCGATTGACAAGTTTTGCGGCACCTTCAGAATGCCCTCTTTGAGAAATGTGGCCCTTCGAGAAGTGTTCATGCACAACGGGGTTTTTAAAAATCTAAAAGACGTCGTGGACTTTTATGCCACGCGAAACACCAACCCCAAGCGCTGGTACGGCCCCAAAGGCGTGCCCAATGATTTGCCCGCCGCTTATCTGTCCAACATCATTTCAGATCGCACCCCATTCAATAAAAAATTGAACGATGCACCCGCCCTCTCGGACACCGAGATCAATGATGTTGTGGCCTTTCTAAAAACCTTGAGTGACGATGTGCCTGCCAAACCCGGGCTCAATTCACCTCCCCCAAGCCTTGCAGGCTTTGCGGGCTTCAACCCCTTTAACGCCAACCCTGCGCCGCCCAGACCCGCGCCCCCACCTTTGCGCTGATCCACCGTGTGTCTAGACGAGGCCCTCTCCCGAGGACGAGGGCCTCAAGCGCTTGGCGGGAGGGCGTTACAGCGGACTTACACCCGATTGTGTTTACAAGCATTGTGCTTTTGGTTAAGGTGGCAGCATTGGCCATGTCATTTTTCCACCAAATCACCCATGCACACCCCAACTCCATCACAGACTGACTGCGCCGTCCTCATGACCAAGAACCCCAGGCCTTGCTTGACGGACCAGCGCCAACACTGTGGCCCCTTGGTGTTGGGACTGCTTGGGCTGTTTTTGTTGCCTTTGGCAAATGCTCAAACCATGTCGAACAACTTTTTGCTTTACAGCACGGCCGGCACGACAGGCCTGGGACTTGGGGTGGCCAAAGAAATGCGCAACGGTTTGATCCTTCGCGTGGAGATGAGCACACTCAGCAAATCCATTCAGACCCAACAAGACGGCATTGATTACGCGGGCAAGATCCAACTCGCATCCACCGCCTTGTATGCCGATTGGCACCCCTTTGACTCGTCCTTTCACCTCAGCACTGGCGTCAACATCAAACCCACCAACGTCACACTTGGCGCGAAGACCTCCAATGGCGTGATCACCTTGAACGGCCAAGCCTACCCCGTGAGCGGCACGCAAGGTCTCAATGCCCACCTTTCATTCCCCACCTTGATGCCCTATCTGGGTCTGGGATGGGGCTTTGAACAGGTGTCCAGGGCCAGAGGTTTTGGTTTCAACACAGATGTCGGCTTTGATTTTGGCAAAATGAATGCAAATTTATCGACCACACCTGGCATGAGCAACTTACCTGGCCTGCAAGACAACTTGAGCGCGCAAAGTCAACAACTCAACCAAAGCGTCTCCCGTGTTCGATTCTTCCCCATTGTCAAGTTTCAACTTGGCTATGCGTATTGAAAAAGACCCCATGAAAGGCGCGTTGCTGATCTGCTCACTGGTCATGCTGTTGTACGTGACAGGCTGTGCCACACCTCAATACACCCCCCAAATACAGACCTTTGGCGGATTGGTCAAAGTCAAACCGCAAGACCTCATCGATTGCAAACAATGGGCCAACAAGCACATTCAACTCCAAGAGGCTTTGCCCAACGGCTTTTTGAAAGGTGCATTTTTGGGCTTTGCGCTGGGTGCTGCTGCCAATGCCGACCGCACGGCGACCTTGCTCATTGGTGCCTTCACTGGGGTGAACGCCGCCGTCAGCGACGCAGACGAGCAAATGCCCCCTCTCATGCAAAGGTGCTTAAAAAGCAGAGGCTACGTGGTGCTCCAATGAGCGGGCCTTACAAGGGCGCAGCATCCTTTGTATAAACACCCATGATCTGCACCCCCACGCGGGCCATTCGGTTTTTCATGCTCAACACCGCCTTGTCTTTGGAGATCAACAAGGCCTGATGCGCCTGCGCCAAATCGATGAATTTTTGATCATCCACGTCCTTGCACACATAGCTCGCCCGAGACGCAAGGTCCACATAACTTGCCTGTGCGTCCATCTCGGACAAGATCTGTAAGCCGCCAGCCTCTGCGCGCCCCTGATCGAGCTGCAGGTCCTGCGCGCCTTTGCCCCATCCCATCAATCTCTTTTGAATGTGCTCGTACTTCAAGACGCGCGCGAGCTCCTCTCTCATGACCCGAGTCGCAATCCAGTGCAACTCGCGCGCTTTCAATGCGTCGCGCAAGCCCTCAACCCTTGGGTCCTTGTACAAGAACAAGTCCAAGATGACATTGGTATCAATCACCACACACTTGGGCAAAGAGGCGGTCACGAAAAACACTGGCGAAGGGGGTTTGCTTTTTTTTGTATCAATGGGCTTGCTGTCCATTGGGTGGGGCTTCAGGAGCATCGGGTTTCAATTTGCCTTTGACCATGTCAAAGCGAAAAAGCCTGCACTCAATGGGGCCGTTCCACAAGGGCACACGCCGGGTCTCTTTGAGCCTCATTTGTCCCGGCAGCTTCAAATTGGGCGTCAAGATCCAGCCCGTCCAAGAAGAAAAATTCTTCTTCCAATGGCTGGCCAATTGCTTGAAAAAGTCTTCGTCGTTGTCCGTTTGCGCGCGCTCCCTGGCCCCCGATTTGGCCATGGCCTCAAAGCCCGCAATGCCGGCAATTTGAATGCGCTCGTCATACGGTGGGTTCAGCAGCAGCACCCCAGGCAGCTCACTGGGCGGCATCCTTTGAAGTGCATCCCCACCCCTGAACTCAATGGCCCCAGAGACCCCAGCCCGTTCGGCGTTGTTTTGCGCAAAATCCACCATCCGAAACGACACGTCTGAGCCGTAAATGCGACGCTCGGGCGCTCTCTCGCGCGCGCGGGCTTGGGCCTTCAAATCATCCCAGGCGTGGGACTGGTGGGGCAGCAAATTCTCAAAACCAAAACGCCTCAAGATCCCTGGTGCAATGGCGCACTCAATTTGTGCTGCCTCAATCGCTATGGTGCCGCTGCCGCAACACGGATCGTACAAGCAAGCGGGCCCCCCTTCTCTCTCCTCGCTCCAACCCACAGCCGCCAACATCGCGGCGGCCAGCGTCTCCTTCAAAGGCGCCTCTCCTTTGTCCATGCGCCAACCGCGTTTGAACAAGGGCTCACCCGATGTGTCGATGGACAAGGTCATGGTGTCTTGTGTTAAGTGGACATAGATGCGCACATGCGGCCACCTCACATCCACATCGGGTCGCACACCCGTTCGCTCACGAAACCGATCCGCCACCGCGTCCTTGACCGTCAGGGCCGCGAAATTCAAACTCTTCAAAGGGCTGTACTGAGCGGTGATTTCAATTTTAAAGGTTTGCCGCTCGGTGAACCACAACTCCCAAGGCATGGATTTGCTGAGCTCATAAATATCGGCCTCATTTTGATAAGGCCCTTGGCGCAATTGGATCAACACGCGTTGCGGCAGTCGTGCATGCAAATTGAGTTTCATCATCTCGCGCCATGACGCCACCACCTGCACCCCCCCACGCTGGGAGGTGGTCTGCGCGGGCAAAGGCGCCAAAATGCGCTTGACCTCATCGAGTAAAAAGCCCTCAACACCAGCAGCGCAGGGCAAAAAAAGATTCAAAGAATTCATAGCATCAAACAGTTGGGACCCGTTTCAAGAACACACACAAGGGCCATAAGCCACCGATGGGGTGGCGGGAAAATTTACAAGGTCTTTCTCAGATTGGTGGGCGCAATCTTCAAAGCCTCTCGGTATTTGGCCACGGTTCTTCGGGCGCAATCGATGCCTTGCTCTTTGAGCATCTCTGAGAGTTGGTTGTCGGACAAAGGCTTTTTGGGGTTTTCGCTGGCAACAAACTGCTTGATCAAAGCCCGCACCGCGGTGCTTGACGCGTTGTTGCCGCTGTCTGTCCCCAGACCTGAGCCAAAGAAGTATTTCAACTCAAAGGTGCCGTTCGGCGTTGACATGTATTTGGCCGTGGTCACCCGCGAGATGGTGGACTCGTGAAGACCCAACTCATCGGCAATCTCCCTCAGCACCATGGGCTTCATGGCCAATTCACCATGGGTGAAGAAGTTTCTTTGGCGCTGAGCGATGGCGTGGCTCACGCGCAAAATGGTGTCAAAGCGCTGTTGAATGTTTTTGATGAACCACCTGGCCTCTTGAAGACGCTGCTGCAAGCCCAGGTGCCCCTCGCCCTTGCCCGAAGATTTCAAAGCACCCGCATAAATATCATGCACCCTGAGTCTTGGCATCACATCCGAATTGAGTTGAACACGGTATTTGGGCAGGCCATCTCGGTCTACGCCCGCCTTGGTGACCAAGACATCGGGCACCACCACTTGCCGCTCCACATCCACAAACCGTCGTCCTGGTTTGGGCTCCAAGCGAGCAATCAAAGCGATGGCTTTTTTTACCAAGGCCTCTGAGGTGGACAAAGCAATCACGAGTCTTTTGACATCTCGTCTTGCCAGCATCTCCAAAGGCTGCTTGCACATCCCAATGGCCACGGCAATGAGCTCTTGCATCTCTTCGCTGTGGCACTCCATTGCCTTTAACTGCAGCAACAAACACTCCGACAAATCTCTCGCACCGACCCCGGTGGGTTCTAGAGAGTGCAACAAATGCAGCGCCATCTGAAAGCGGTGCTCCAACTCCTCGACTTGCTCAAAATCATCGCCGCCCAAGCCCTCGGCCAAAGATTTCAAAGAGTCTTCCAAATAGCCGTCGTCGTTCAAAGACTCAATCAAAAACCTCAAAGCAGCGCGGTCCACCTCATCAAGCCTTAAAGACAAGGCTTGGCGATGAAGGAAGTCGGTCAAACTCAAATTCGACCGCGCCAACTCCGTTGCGTCGCTCACGTCGTTGTCCTGCGCGCCGTTGCGAGGTGGCGCGTCCCCGCCCCATTCGCTGTCGTCGGCTGAGAACTCCACACTGCCGTCGCCCTCCCAACTCTCCGCTACACCTTCAAGGCTCGCGTTGTCCAAATTCTCCGCCTGCGCTTCTGGCGTGTTGTCTGACGCCGTGCTCGACTCCAGTCGGCTCTCTGAGAGGCTTTGCGAATTGAGGTTTTCAAACGCGTCCTCTGGGGCCTCCTGCACGCCCGCGTCTGCAGCCCCTTCATTCGACTCGGCCGCTTCAGCGCTTGTGCTCAAAAGCTCACTGGCCAAGGTATCGGTCTGAACCGGCGTGTCCTCTTGCGCCAAGCCATACTCCTCGCGCTCGGCCGCTTCGTGGTCCTTTTCTAAAAAGGGATTCTCATCGAGCATTTGCTCAATTTCCTGCGAGAGCTCCAAAGTGGAGAGCTGAAGGAGACGGATCGACTGCTGCAACTGGGGCGTGAGCGCCAAATGCTGGGAGACACGAAGTGAGAGACCTTGCTTCATGGCTTCGTGCGCTTGAGATGGGTCATGGCGCTGACCTTACATTCGGAAATGTTCGCCAAGATACACCCGGCGAACATCTCCATTGTTCACAATCTCAGCCGGCGTGCCCTGCGCCAAGACCCGTCCATCGCTGATGATGCATGCGTGGTCGCAAATGCCCAAGGTCTCGCGCACATTGTGGTCGGTGATCAACACCCCAATGCCGCGGGCTTTTAAAAAACCAATGATGCGCTGAATCTCAATGACCGCAATGGGATCGATCCCGGCAAAGGGCTCATCGAGCAAGATGAACTGCGGCTGCGTGGCCAAGGCCCTGGCTATTTCCACCCGCCGACGCTCACCCCCAGATAAAGCGGTGGACTGCGCGTCCCGCAAATGATCCACCCGCAAGTCGTGCAGCAACTGCGAGAGCCGTCTCTCCATCTCCTGCGCACTCAGGGGCTCGCCTTGCTTGTCGCGCTGCAACTCCAAGACCGCCATGATGTTTTCAGCAACATTGAGCTTCCTAAAAATAGAGGCCTCTTGGGGCAAATAACTCAGCCCCATGCGCGAACGAAGATGAATGGGCAACTTCTCTATTCTTTGACCATCCAAAGAGATCCAGCCCGCATCGGCGCGCACCAAACCCACGATCATGTAAAAGGACGTGGTCTTGCCCGCCCCATTGGGCCCGAGAAGACCCACCACCTCACCGCGCTTCACAGACAAAGAGACATCGTGCACAACACGGCGCGAGCCATAAGCCTTTTGTAAATGATGCGCCTCTAGACAAGACGTGGCCTCGCTTTTTACAGCCTCACCCAGAGGCTGTCTGAGGGCCTGTTCCTCTAAAGTGGACACCGTGTTCAAGGCTTGCTCCCTTGGGGCACAGGGGTCAACACCGCCCTCACCCGTGTGTCTGCTTTCGGGGCCAAAAGCCCCATGGACTTTGCGCTCTCGCTCGCTGCGGCAGATGCCCCATTGGCTTTCAATGCGCTTTGCGTCGCGGGCTTTGCATCAATGCGAAACGTTTCACTCAAATGATCATAGGTGATCAGTTGACCGCTCATCTCATCGTTCAGTGTGCTGCCTCGGTAACGCCTGAGGACCGCTCTTTGACTGAGGGTCACGCGGTCCAGGCGCCCGTCGTATTCAATGCGCTCGGCCTCACCTTCCATGAACTCGTTCAAGCCCTCTCGTTTTTGGCGATAAAAGGCCCGTGCGCCAGGCTCAGGCGTGATCAAACCAAATTGAAAGCCTTGCGGATCTTCTCTGAGCTCAATGCGCTCACCCTTCAAAACAATCGTGCCTTTGGTGACAATCACGTGCCCTGTGAACACCGTGACTTGCTTTAAATCGTCATGCACCAACGCATCGGCCTCAATGTTCATCGGCCGGTTCTTGTCCTCTCGCTCAGCATGAACGAGTGCGTTCACCCCAAAAAAAAGGGCGCAAAGGGAGACAAGAAAAGAATGGAATTTCAAGGCATGAATCTTGCTGAATAATACATGCTTTGAATTGTAAAGGTTATGGGGGCATATTTGTGAGGTCCCACGCATTAATTGCGAAGCCTTGAATTTTTAAACCACACCCTTTGGATCGATGGCCAAAGCCCTCTCAGCGGCCTTTGCGAATTTCTGTGAGCAAGAATTCCGTGACCTGCAAGGCCTTCTCCATGGAGCCGGCCAAGGAGCCATCGGTGTAGAAGCGGCCATTGATGCCCAAAGCCGGCACGCCTTGCACCTTGAACGCGTCTTGCAACTGCGCGGCTCTCTTGGCCTTGGTCACCACCGCAAAGGAGTTGTAGAGCTCCATGAATTTGGCTTTGGGGATGCCGTTTTTATCGGCCCAATTGGCCAAGGCATCGGCGCCAGCGAGGTTGAGCCTTTCGGTGTGAATGGCCCGAAAAACCAATGCATGGTGCGTCTCCACTTTGCCCAAGGCCTCCAGCACGTAATACATCCTTTGCTGGGGCTCAAAGTCATCTCTGAATTTGACAGGAACGCGCTTGACCTCCACATCCTTGGCCAGCGCCTTGATCCACGCCTCAAGTCTAGGCTCAAAGGCGTTGCAGTGCGGGCAGCTGTACCAAAAGAACTCAATGATCTCGATCTTTCCTTTGGCGCTTTCTGTTGGAATGCGCTTGTCCAAAGACAAGTAATCAATCCCCTCACTCGCGCCCATTGTGGGCCCCTGCGCAAAACTCAAGGAACTGGTGGCCACGCTTGCAAGCGCGCTCGCGGCTCCCACAAAAGCCCAAGGAAATTGTCTTCTTTGCATAAGGAATACCTCTTCTTGTGTTTACTTTTGAACCCGAATCACCACCGACTCCACTTTGGTGCCACTGAGTTTTTGCTGAAGTTTTTCGGCCTCGTCCTTGCTTGCAAGGGGTCCCAAGCGCACACGGAAAACCGACTTGCCCCCCTGGTCTCGCTCACTCACCACCGCATCAAAACCCGACAAGGCGAGCTTGGCCTTTTGGACGTCCGCCTCTTCGTGGCTTCTAAAGGCACCCGCTTGTACAAAATAATTGAACGGGTCTCGCTCTTGGGACTTGGCTTTGGCCAAGTCGCCCAAAGGGTCGCGCTCCTCACTGGCACCCCCAAGAATGGAGGACAAGGGGTTGCTTGACTCAGCTTTTTTCTCGGCCTCTTTGGGCAAGACAGCCGCCTTCTCGCTGCCCGTGCTCGCTTCTGCTTTGTCCTCAGCACGGTCCTTGTCCGAGGACTTGTTGGACTTGCCATACAAAGGTGCATTGGGGTCCCAATCCTTGTTTTTCTTGTCCTCACTCGCATCTTGTTCGGCGCTGTGAATCAGCCCTTTGTTCAAAAAGGGAATGGGCACTTTGGTCACATACACCGCCAACGCCAGTGCCACCGCCAAGCCCACAATCAAGCCGAAAATAAAGCCCAGCAGTGTTCCACCTTTTTGGGCGTGAAGAGAATTGGTCATGAATTACTTCTTTTTCTAACGATGCATGCTGTTCGCACACAAAAAACTTAACCGGACAACAAAGCCAAACACCTCCAAGCGAGGAGATGCGCCCAGCCCTTGGGGCTCGCATCTCATGGCGCCAGACCTTTGGTGTTGGCACCCGCACACATCAACACAAGAATCTTCTACATTTTAAGGGGAACCGACACCCCCAAGAGCCTCAAGCCATTTCTAAGCACTTGCGCCACAGAGGCCACCAAGGCCAAACGGGCCTGCTTCAAATCCACCTCCTCCACCAAGATGCGCTCTTGATCATAGTAGCTGTGGTAATTTGCTGCCAAATCTCTCAAGTAAAAGGTCAAATCGTGGGGCGCCAAGTCCTTGGCCGCGTTCTCAAGCACCTCTGGGTACTTGGACAAACTGAGCATCAATTGCTGTGCCACATCGCTCGTCAAGGGCGACAAATCAAAGGCCAGCAAGCGCTCAAAGTCAAGTCGCCCTGATATGCGCTCAGGCGACGAATTGACATCAAACACATCCGTCTCGCTCTGTGCCGCAGACATCAAGCCCTCTTTCATCAAAATCGAGCAAATCCTTGCATGCGCATACTGCACATAATAAACAGGATTGTCGTTGTTCTTGGCCACCGCCAAGTCGACATCAAACAAATACTCCGTGTCGGGCTTTCTGCTCAACAAGAAAAAGCGCACCGCATCCCTTGAGGTCCAATCGATCAAATCTCTCAGCGTCACATAACTGCCCGCGCGCTTGGAGATTTTGACTTCCTCCCCCCCCTTCATCACACGCACCATGGTGTGCAAAACATACTGGGGGTAGGTCGCAGGAATGCCCAAGTCACGCACTTGTGAAACGGCTTGCAAGCCCGCACGAACGCGGGCAATGGTGCCATGGTGATCGGTGCCTTGAATGTTGATCACTTGCGCGTAACCTCGCTCCCACTTGCTCAAGTGATAGGCCACATCGGGGACAAAATACGTGTAGCCCCCTTGCGTCTTTCTCATGACACGGTCTTTGTCATCGCCAAAGTCGCTTGACTTGAGCCACAACGCGCCGTCCTTTTCATAGGTGTGCCCTGAGCTCACCATGTCTCTCACAGCATCCTCCACGCGCGAGGACGTGTACAAACTGGACTCCAAATAAAACTCATCAAAGCGAAGCGCAAAGGCCGCCAAATCCAAATCTTGCTCTCGCCTTAAATAGGCCACTGCAAAATTTCTGATCCCCTCTAAATCGTCCGCCTGCCCACTGGCCGTCACCTCTCGGTCATCGGACTTGACGGTCTCTTTGGCCATGAAGGCCTGAGCAATGTCTTTGATGTAGTCGCCCTGATAGGCCTGCTCGGGCCAATCGGGATGACCAGGATCAATCCCCTTGATGCGACAACTCGTGCTATGGGCCAAGGTGTCAATCTGCACGCCTGCATCGTTGTAATAAAACTCACGGTGCACGCCAAGGCCCTGGGTTTCAAACAAATTGCACAGGGCATCCCCAAGTGCAGCCTGCCTGGCATGACCCACATGAAGCGGCCCCGTTGGGTTGGCAGAAACGAACTCAACCAACACGCGCACATGCCTTTTGGGCTGACAGCCAAATGCCGTGGATTGCGACAAGATCTCATGCACAATGCCTTGCTTGGCGCGGGGCGTTAAGGTGATGTTTAAAAACCCGGGGCCCGCAATTTCTATGCTTTGCACCCACGCCTGAAAAGGCGCCGATTGTGACAAGGCGTCCTTGAGTTGTTGCGCCAAAGCCTTGGGGTTGGTTTTCAACAGCTTGGACAAAGACAAGGCCGCCGTCACCGCCAAATCGCCATGAGAGGCCAACTTGGGGGACTCAAAAGCGGCCTTCGCCCCCAAACCCTCACCCATGTGCTCAAGACATTGCGCCAAAGCACCCAACAGTTGTTCTTTGATTTTTAACATCTGGTCATTTTACTAGGGGCGCGGGAGTGTTGGGCGCGCTCTTTGCATGACCCCGGCGCTTTAAACGGCAAAAAGACCCCCTCAACACATTGAAAGTGAACAAATCTCAGCTCCTTTGGACCCAGCACTGGCCGGCCTTCTTCGCCTTAAGCGGACTCAACGCCTTTTTTAGCAGTGCCCAAGCCCTGAACTTGTTCATCGGTCTTGCCAAAGCGCCTCACGCGCTTGGCATAGGACGCCAATGCCTCTTGCAAGGCCTTGGCATCAAAGTCAGGCCAAAGCAGGTCGGTGAAATACAACTCCGTGTAGGCCGACTGCCAAATCAAAAAGTTGCTGAGCCTGGACTCCCCACCCGTTCTGATCAACAAATCAGGCTCTGGCAAAGGATGGGTGACCAAATAAGGCGTCAATTGATCTTGGCTCAACTGATCCAAGTTTTCATAAGGGTGCGCTCTTTGCCAGGCTTGCGCGGCTTGCAAAATGTCCCACTTGCCCCCATAGTTGATGGCCACCGTCAAGGTGAGCACTTGACCTTGAGCAGTCAAGGCACAGGCCGAGTCGATTTGGTCTTGCAACTCCTTAGGAAACGCCGAATGATCCCCAATGACCTTTAAGCGAATCCCTTGTGCTTGGAGTTCGCCAATTTCGGACTTCAAGTAACGCACAAACAAATCGAACAAGGTGGCCACTTCCTCTGGGGGGCGACGCCAATTCTCTGTGCTAAAGGCAAACACCGTCAGGTGCTTGATGTGCTTTTCTATGCAAGCACGCACGATGACCCGCAAATTGGAAGCCCCCATCAAATGCCCCACATTTCTGGGCATGAGCCTTTTCTTGGACCACCTTCCATTGCCATCCATGATGATGGCAATGTGCTTGGGCAAAGAGGTCGTATTCATATTGAACTTATCAGAGTCTCTTGATTATCTCAGCATTTGAAGGCTTTCACTTGGGATGTGATCCTTCAAAAGCCCCAGGCTTTGGGCAAATACAAAAATTTTGTCACAATTTTGAACATTTGCACCTTGGTGGGCCTTTCGTCAGCGCCGTGCACGCTTTGCATCACTAAAATGGAGAATCACTCCTTTTGTTGAAGTGGCTTCAAATAAAACCACTGGGTCCCTCTACTTTTATAAGGTCTTGCTATCATGAAGATAAAAACCGTTGGCGTTGTGGGCTCTGGCACCATGGGAAGTGGCATCGCACAAGCGTGTGCAGTGTCCGGGATAGAAGTCAGAATGGTCGACATCAACCAAGAGGCCCTGGACAAAGGCAAAGGAGCCATTGCTAGCAGCCTTGAGCGGCTGCTGAGCAAAGAAAAAATCACCCCAGACGAGCAAGCCCGCGCCTTGGCACTCATTCAAACCAGCACGCAGTACACGGCCTTTGACGACTGCGACCTGGTGATCGAAGCGGCCACAGAAAATCTAAGCCTCAAAATTAAAATCCTCGAGCTCTTAAGGCCGCACTTGAAGCCGCAGGCGATTTTGGCCTCCAACACCTCCTCCATCTCCATCACCCAACTCGCTCAAGTCACACAGCGCCCCGATCAGTTCATCGGCATGCATTTCTTCAATCCTGTGCCCATGATGGCCTTGGTCGAAGTGATCCGCGGCCTGCAAACAAGCGACGAGACGCATGCCGCTGTGATTGAGTTGTCCAAAGCACTGGGCAAGTCACCCATCACCGTGAAGAATGCGCCAGGCTTTGTCGTCAACCGCATCTTGGTGCCCATGATCAATGAGGCCTTGTTTGTGCTCGGGGAAGGGGTCGCCAGTGCACAAGACATTGACACCGGCATGAAGCTTGGCTGCAACCACCCCATTGGCCCCCTGGCCTTGGCCGATATGGTTGGCCTGGATGTGTGCTTGGCCGTGATGGAGGTGTACTTCACCCAGTTCAGCGACAGCAAATACAGGGCCGCACCGCTCCTGCGAGAGATGGTGGCCGCAGGTCACTTGGGACGCAAAACGGGACGGGGCATCTACACCTATTGACCCCGAGCAGCGATCAAACCCGCTTTAAAAAAAAGCCATTTAAAGCCATTTCTCAGTGCGCCCGGTCCAAGCGCCGCAGCCTGGGATTGGATCCCGAGGCCCAGAGCGCCGATCGCCGATCGCCTCAATATTGACGCTCAGGCAAGTGCACCTTGATGCCAATGTGCTCCGACGACAACTTGATTTGACACGCAAGTCGTGAGCTTGGACGACGCTCTGTGGCGGTAAAGTCCAACATCTGAGCCTCGTCGGATGCGGGCGCACTCATCTTGTCCAAGTCCTCATCATCGATGTAACAGTGACATGTCGCACAGACACAACAACCACCGCATTCGGCCGCAAAACCATCAATACCAGCATTCAAAGTGGCTTGCAACAAAGTCTCGCCCTCATTGGCCTGGACTTCACGAATGGCCCCGTTGGCCTCTATCACTTCAAACGTAATCATATCAACCTTAATCTGCGTAAACTGCCGCACCTTTGATCACTGGCGCCCAGCGAGCAACTTCCGATAAAACAAAGCGCTTGTGCTCGGCAGGCTCTGAGCGCTTGTCTGTGATCACCACGGCACCCAGACCTTCTTGCTTTTTGATGAATTCTGGATCCTTCAAGGCGGTTTTCAGTGCACTGTTGATCTTCAAAGCAACATCTGCGGGCATGCCTTTGGGGCCATAAAGGCCATGCCAAATGGTGACGTTGAAGCCCTTTTCACCTTGCTCATCCAAGGTGGCCAAATCTTTCAAAGCCGGTGTGGTGAGTCTTTTTAAAGTGGTCACACCAAATGCTTTGACTTTTTTAGCTTCAATTTGTGAGCTCGTGCTGGTGGTTTGGTCACACATCAAGTCCACTTGCCCACCAATCAAGTCGGTCATCGCTGGTGCCGTGCCTTTGTAGGGAACGGTGGCCAATTCCACTTGGATGGTTGCCTGCCAGAGCATGCCACACAACTGAGACGCTGAGGCCAGGCCCGCATTGGCCAAATTGACCTGTCCCTTGTTTTGCGTGACCCAGGTCTTGAGCTCTTTGTAGGTGTTTGCTGGCAATTGTGGCTTGCCGATCAAGGTCATCGGTACATCGTTGATCATGCCCAAATACTCAAAATCGCCGTCGATCTTGAACGGCAAATTCTTGACCAAACTTGGGAAAATGCCCATGGCAATGTGGTGAACAAGCAAGGTGTAGCCATCGGGCGCAGAGCGCACCAATTTGCTCGCGCCAATCAAGCCCCCAGGTCCCCCAGCATCGTTTTCAACCACCACGGCAACACCCAAAGATTTTCTCAAGGCCTCGGACAAATCCCGCGCGACACGGTCGGTTGGCCCACCCGCCGCAAAGGGCACAATCAAGGTGATTTGCTTGTCCTTGATGGGGAAATCTGCCCCATGCACCACGCCTTGGGTGAGCCCCAGCAAGGCCGCGCCCAGCAACAAGATATTTTTAAATGTTTTCATGCCGTCTCCATTTGATAATGACTAACCAAAAAGCCCCACAAGCCGATTATTCGGGCGATGCCCCTTGCACCACGCCATGACACTTTTATGTAGAAACCTTATCTTATACGATTTAAGATCCCATGTCCGCTGAAAAAAAGCATTCGCGCTGCGCAATTGGCCCCTTAGGGGCCTGGACAGACCATCCGTTCACGGGCGCAACCGTCAAGCCCATTGGAGCGCAAACACCCCCCCTGAAAGCCCTCGATACACGCGCCCAAAAAAACAGGTATGCTTAAATGTGACTTTAAAATGTGACTTTAAAGGGGCCTTGCCTTTGCATTTTGGCCCATTGAACCACCCCGCCTTTACCAAAGAAGCGTTGGCGCTTCCCCTCGGCTCGTTGAAAGAGATTGTCATGACCTACGCCCTTCGTTCACCTGTTGCCCTTCTTGGGCTCACACTCACAGCCTTGGCTTTGACGTGGTCCTCCAGCCCTTTTGCCCAAAACAATGCCCCCGCATTTCCTAGCAAACCCATCACCATGGTCGTGCCCTTTCCCCCAGGGGGTGTGGCCGATATCGTGGCCAGACCCGTGGCCGAGGCCATGGGACGTGACTTGGGGCAGGCCGTGATCATTGAAAACAAACCGGGCGCGGGAGGCGGCATTGGCATGGGCTACGCCGCCCATGCAAAGGCAGACGGCTACACCCTCTTGATGGCCCTCTCCTCCTTGAGTGTGTTGCCCCAAGCCGATCAGATTCTTGGACGAAGCCCCTTGTTTTTGCACAAAGACTTGAGGGCCTTGGCGCGCTTTACGGCAGACCCCACCGTCTTGGCCGTCAAAGCCGATTCGCCATGGAAGACCACCCAAGACTTCATTGAAGACGCCAAGAAACGCCCGGGGGCCATCAGCTTTGGCTCCTCAGGCAACTTTGGCACCATGCACGTGCCCATGGAGATGCTGTCTCAACAAAGCGGCATTCAACTCAATCACATCCCCTACACAGGCGCAGGGCCCGCTGTCGTGGCTTTGCTGGGCGGTCAAATTGATGCCGTCTCCACGGGACCTTCCACCGTTGTGCAACACATCAAAAATGGTAAATTGCGCGCCTTGGCCCACTGGGGCAACGCCAAACTGGACGTTTTGCCCGAGCTCAGCAGCCTCAAAGACCAAAAAATCAACGCCGACTATGCGCAGTGGTCCGGCCTCTTCCTCCCCAGCGCCACGCCAGAAGCTGTTGCGCAAAGAATTCGAGCCGCCGCAAAAGCAGCCGCTCAAGACCCCAAAGTCATTGAGGCCATTCAAAATGCGGGCTCCCCCATGGCCTACATGGACGCGCCTGAGTTTGAGCGGTATTTGAGCGAAGACATCAAGCACATGAGCGAGATTGTCAAAAAAATGAACCCCAAAGGCATGTAAGCGCTTTCAATGGCTTTCCATCAGACGTCCTCCACCTCCTCCACCCAGAAGCTCCACGAACTTTAAGATGACCCCTGCCAACTCACAGCACACTGCTCTTCGCATCATCAGCGCAGGCGCCGCCAAGGGCTTGATCACCGATTTACAAGAACCCTTTGCGCGCACCTCGCCCCACATTCAGCTGTCCTTTGACAACTCATTTGGAGCCGTCGGCGCCATGAAAGATATTTTCAAAGCCGAGGTCCTGACCTTGGCTGCTGAAGACCTCGCAGGTGTCGTGATGATCTCTAGCGAGTCCCTCTTGAACGAATTGATCAAAGAGGGCCTTTTGGACCCGGCTTCTTACACGCCCATTGGCTGGGTGAGCACGGCCGTGGCTCGCCTAGAGGGCGACGACAGCATACAGGCCCTGCCCAAGGAAGAAGACCTCCAACACGCTTTACTGCATGCACCCGTCATTTATGCACCCGACACAGAAAAGTCAACGGCAGGCATTCACTTCAAAAAAGTATTGATGGCCTTGGAATTGTGGACCCCCTTGAAGGACCGCATTCAAAATTTCCCAAACGGCGCGGCCGCCATGGGACAAATGGCGAAAGATCACATCCAAGGGGCTTTGGGCTGCACACAGGTCACAGAAATCAATTACACAGCGGGCGTTGAAGTGATCTCTTTGCTGCCCAAACGTTTTGAGCTCAATACGCTTTACAGCGCAGCAAGCGCCCTAAGAGGTCACCAACCCAGTTTGGCCAACGACTTCATTCGTTTTCTGAGTGGCGACTCTCCCGCAAAAGAGGCCCGCCTCTCGGGTGGCTTTTTCGATCTGTAAAAGCACAAAGACCACCCAAAGCGTGGTCTTTGTTGGCGGCCAGCGTCTGCCCATGGGCGACGCGCCTGCACCTTGGCTTACACCAACAAGGCATTGACCCGTTTGACATACGCAGCAGGGTCCTCTGGCAGGCCCCCTTCTGCAAGCAAGGCCTGATCAAACACAATGTGCGCCAAATCATGAAAATGCATCGCAGCACCTGCATCATCGAGCTTTTTGATCAAGGGGTGCTCTGGGTTGACCTCTAAGACAGGCTTCACCTCAGGCGCTTCTTGACCGGCTTGTTTGAGCATTCTGGACAATTGCAAAGACATCCCCTGGTCCTTCACCACCAAACACGCAGGCGAGTCCACCAAGCGCGTCGTGACCCTGACGTCTTCGGCCTTGTCTTTTAACGCTTCTTTGAGTTTGGCCAAGATGGGCTTGAACGTCTCTTGTGCTTTTTCAGCCGCCTTCTTCTCCTCCTCGTCTTGCAAGGACCCCAAGTCAACCGCACCCTTGGCCACACTTTGAAGCGCTGTGCCATCAAAGGTGGTGAGAAAACTCAAAGCCCACTCATCCACGCGGTCCGTCATCAACAGCACTTCGATGCCTTTTTTCTTGAACACCTCAAGTTGTGGGCTGTTTTTGGCGCCCGCCAAGGTGTCGGCCGTGATGTAATAAATCGACGCTTGCCCCTCTTTCATTCTGGACTTGTAAGCAGCCAAAGAGACGGTTTGCTTGTCCGAAGAGGACGCATCGTGGGTGCTGTAAAAACGCAGCAACTTGGCAATCTTCTCTTGGTTGCTGAAATCTTCCCCCAAGCCCTCTTTGAGGACGGGCCCAAACGCCGCATAAAACTGGCTGTAATGACCCGCAAGCGCCTTGTCTTCTTCACTGGCACCCTCTGGCGCCTGGTCCTTGGCAGCCAAGTCCTCCAACATGGACAAGACGCGTCTTGTGTTGCCTTCTCGAATGGCTTTGACGTCCTTGCTCTCTTGCAGCAATTCTCTAGAAACATTCAAGGGCAAATCGGCCGAATCCACCACCCCTTTGACAAACCTTAAATAGATGGGCATCAAGCTCTCTGCATCGTCCATGATGAACACCCGCTTGACATACAACTTGAGTCCCGCGCGCTTGTCGCGGTTGAACAAATCAAAGGGCGCTTTGGCTGGGATGTAGAGCAGTTGTGTGTACTCTGTACTGCCCTCGACTCGGTTGTGACTCCAGGTCAAAGGATCCTCAAAGTCGCTGGAGATGGCTTTGTAGAACTCTTTGTATTCCTCGCTGGTGACATCCTTTTTGGCGCGCGCCCACAAAGCATTGGCCTTGTTCACGGTTTCGAGCTCTGTCGTCACCACCATTTCTCCGGGCTGGTCGTTCTCGCCCTCTTTCCATTCCTCTTTGAACATCAAAATGGGCAAAGAGATGTGATCCGAGTATTTAGAGATGATGGACTTCAACTTCCATTGGCTGAGGTACTCCTGGGCATCCTCTCTCAGGTGCAAAATGACCTTGGTACCACGGTCATTTTTTTCAATTTGCTCGACCTCAAACTCGCCCGTTCCTGGACTGCTCCAGCGCACGCCCTCTGCGGCGTTCAATCCGGCGCGCCGGCTTTCAACCACAATTTTGTCAGCCACGATGTAGCCCGAATAAAAGCCCACGCCAAACTGCCCAATCAAGGAGCCTTGCTCCTTGGCATCGGCTTTTTGTGAGCCTTCTAATCGAGACATGAAATCCTTGGTGCCACTTTTGGCAATGGTGCCCAAATGATCGATCGCCTCTTTCTCGCTCATGCCAATGCCGTTGTCCGCAATGGTCAAGGTCCTCAAGGCCTTGTCAAACGTCACCCGAATGTCCAAGCTTGGAGCATCTTCATACAATGCACTGTTGTTCAAAGCCTCATAGCGAAGCTTGTCACAGGCATCCGATGCGTTGGAGATCAGCTCTCTGAGAAAAATTTCCTTGTTGGAATACAAGGAATGGGTCACTAAATGCAAAAGTTGTGCGACTTCTGCCTGAAAGGCATGCGTTTGCTTGGTCATGTTGTTCTCTTCACGTTAATAATTCAGTAAAAGCAGCATTGATTTGGGGGTCAATGCGCCCATTTCAAGGGCTTGGTGTTCATCTTTTTTTGCATTTTCCCCAAGGCCAGGGGCTTTTTGCATCGTGAACCCTTGGGCCCCATGGGATGGGCGTCTGACAAGACGCCCAAGACCCAGCGCAAAATTAAAAATGCTCTTTGGGGCTTAAATATCGCCACTGCCCAACGGGCAAGTTGCCCAAAGTCACTTGCCCCATCCGAATGCGCTTCAATCCCACCACCTTGAGCCCCACTTGCTCACACATGCGCCTGATTTGACGCTTCTTGCCTTCACGCAACACAAAGCGCAATTGATCTGGGTTTTGCCATTGAACGACAGCAGGCTTTAAAGGTTTGCCATCCAGGCTCAGGCCCACACGCAGCAAATCGATGGCGCTTTGCGGCGTGACGGCTTGCGCGGCTTGCGTGGTCTCACCATAATGCACGCGCACCAAGTACTCTTTCTCAATCTGCGAGTCCTCGCCAATCAACTGCTTGGCAACGCGGCCGTCTTGCGTCAAGACCAACAAACCCACCGAATCGATGTCAAGGCGCCCCGCTGGGGCCAAGCCCCTCAACTGCCCATGTGAAAAGCGCACCGGGGATTTGTCCTCTGACCAGCGGTTTCTTGCCTGAATCAATTCAACCGCTGGCGTGTGTCCATCCTCTGCTTGCGCGCTCACAAAACCCATGGGCTTGTGCAGCAAAATGGTCACGCGTGACTCCTGCGCTTTTGACGCCTCCCTCAAGACCTCAATCTTGTCCGCGGCACTCACTTGCATGCCCATCATGGCCACTCGGCCGTTCACATGCACCCAGCCTTTTTCAATCCACTCATCGGCCTCTCTTCTTGAGCAAATGCCAAGCTCAGACATGCGTTTGTTGAGCCTTGCCGTTGGTAATGTGTTCATGTCTGTACAGTGAATATCAAAAAAATGAAGGGGGGTTGGGGATCACACAAACAAAAGAGGCTCTTGCATTCGGTCCATTTGATCCTTCAATGCGAGGAGCTGCTCTTGCCAATACTGCTCGCTTGCAAACCAAGAAAAATGCCTCTCAAAGGCGGGGTCCCCTGTCCTTTGTGCCAGCCAAGCGCTGTAGTGAATCATTCTAAGCGTGCGCAAAGGCTCGATCAATGCCAGTTCCCGGCGGTCAAAGGTTCGAACACTTTCATAGCCCTCCAAAAGTGCTGACAAGCTGCTGTGCTGCTCTTGGCGCGACCCCCCTGAGAGCATCCACAGGTCTTGTATGGCGGGGCCCATGCGCGCGTCATCGAGGTCCACAAAATGAGGCCCACCATAGCCCTCTTTGTCCAATGGGGGTCCACAAAACATTGCCCGCATGGCAGTCACCATGGAGTCGAATTTTTTGGTAATCAAACGCAAACGCTTTTTCAACGCGCTCAAGAGCCTCTTGCGTGAGCTCGCTCCACTGTCTTTTGTACTGGGGGGTGATTTCAAAATCGTTCAACAAAAAATCCCTGGGGCCCCATCCATGTGTTTGCACATCAATAACGGGTCGAGTGACAAATTCTTTGGCTTGCCCCACGGCGTGAAGCCTTGCGATAAAGCGCCCCAACCACGCCAAGACCTCAAAATCGTCCAACTCAGGAATGCGCCCCCCCCGCGCGGGACTCACACTGAACCAAAAATTGAGCTCGGCTTCATGGCTGTCGCCATCTTTGACGCGCAACGCCTCTGAGCTCAACGCCGAGACGAGCACGCCATGCAAAGTTTCGCCCTTCAGCACCAGAGGCGCCACCATGGGCACCTCATGCGCCATCAATTCAGCCGCAAAGGCATGTTCCTCTTGAATTTGCGCAAAACTCCATCTCGTTGGTCGATAGAATTTGGCCACCACTGTGGCTTGATCGTCCTCCTGAGGCAAGGAATAGACACGGTTTTCATAGGAGCTGAGCGATGTGATTCGCCCATCCAGCGCCAGGCCCAGGCCACAAACCGCATCCATCACATGATGGGGCGTCAAGCGCGCAAAGGGGTGCAGTGACTGCATAGGAGAGGGCTCAAACACCCCAAACAATGGGATGCCCCTCGAGCATGCACTGCTTGATCATTTGTTTAAAAGGGGCCACCCTTTGTCTGAGACTCACCCAATTGGTGTCTTCCTCATGAAGCTCAGCACCACTTGCTTGGGAGGATTTGAGGCCTTCACGTGCTTGGGTGAGCGCCTCCAACGCAGCCAAGGCCTGGGGCATATCGCCCAAGACCAAAATGCCTTTCGCAAGGGGCTCCTTTCCAATGATCTCCAAGATCAATTTGGCATGCTCCTCAAACATGATCAAGTCACCCGTGGCCTGAGATTTGAATTTGTACAACATAATAAAGGGCCCAAGTCTTGGTATTGGAATGAAGAACACATGGCCCATCATAGTCCAGATGGCAGCCCTTCAACATGACCAAATGCAGTGTCCAGTTGCATTCTTATGGATTTTTTTAGTCGCTCAAAATCTCCAACACCGCATTGTTGAACGCCCTTGGGTTTTCGTACATCACCCAGTGCCCTGAACCCTTGATCACATGGTGCGACACGTGCTCGCAATGGGCCAAGGCCTGCGGTATCAGGTGCAAGGTGTTTTCGTACAACACATCCAACTCGCCCCAGATGGTGTGCACTGGACAGCGCCATTTTTTTTGCTCCTCCAGCAAACAGTCTCCTCTTGCCAGTCGCCTTTTGCGAAGGCGGTCTCGAAGCACATTGTGCGCCTGAATACAAAGAACGGCTTGGTCGATGCTCTCTTCGTGCTTGAGCATCATGGCCAGCAAATTGTTTTCCATCACATCCAAAACAGTTTGCTTGTCCATGCCAGGCAGCAGGCCCCTGAGCCGCATAGGGGAGCCAAACAGCCCCAAGCCTGGGATGCCAACCATGATCAAGCGCTTGACCGTCTCTGGGTGCCTGGCCGCCATGAAACCGGCCGTCAAGCCGCCAAACGAAAAACCCATCACATCCACCGCTTGCTTGCCAAACAAGGCGTGCACACCCAATGCCACGGTCTCTGAAATATCGTCCGCATCACTGGCGCCAGGCGGCAAATCAGAGTCCCCCATGCCAGGCAAATCCAAGGCAAAGACACACCTCTCTTTAGAAAGCGCGAGCACATTTCGCACCCAATGCGTCCAACTGCCTGAACCGCCATGCATCAGAACCAATGGCTCAAGCGTTGGCTCGCCAAAGCGGTGCCAAACTTGTTTGGTCCCCTCAAGGTCCAAATCGATGCGAATGGCTTGCTCCATCGCCAAGCGTCTCTCATCGCTTGCGTCCAATGACCAAGCGTTGATGTCTTCATAGTCCACTGCGCTTGCAAAACGTTCCATGCTCATCTCTTATTGCGATTCATTGACACCGAGTGCCCTTGGTCCATGAACGAAAAAAAACCCAACCATCAAACTGAGACATCAGTCAACGGGTGGGTCTTTTTTCTCAAAGTGAGTGATGTTTTATCACTGCTCACTTCTTTTTTTGGTTGCGCGAGCAAGATTTGAACTTGCGACCTTTGGGTTATGAGCCCAACGAGCTACCAGGCTGCTCCATCGCGCGGTAAGAGGGTTATTATAACTTATTCTTCCACTTTAGGGGAAGTTTCTTCAATCTCTGGGCGATCAACCAATTCAACCAATGCCATTGGCGCATTGTCGCCGACACGGTAACCCATTTTGAGGATGCGTGTGTAGCCGCCTGGTCTGGTTTGGTAACGTGGTCCCAACTCAGCGAAGAGCTTGACGACATTGTCTCTGTTGCGCAAGCGATTGAACGCCAAACGACGATTTGCCAAAGAAGGCTCTTTGGCCAAAGTGATCATGGGCTCGACCACACGACGCAACTCTTTTGCTTTGGGCAATGTCGTCTTGATGACTTCATGCTCTAAAAGTGAGTTCATCATGTTGCGAAGCATCGCCAAGCGGTGTTCGCTTGTTCTGTTTAGTTTTCTTAATCCGTGTCCGTGACGCATTTGTCAACTCCTTTAAAAGGTTTTATGTTTTACCGCTTGCCGTATGAGGTACAAGAGGTTGGTGGAAATGGACCTTGATTGAAAGGCCCCATTCTTCACCGCTTATCAACTCGAGCCAAGCCCCTGAGTGCTTAACGCTTGCTGTCCAGTCCTGCAGGTGGCCAGCTCTCGAGCTTCATGCCCAAGGTCAAACCACGTGAGGCCAATACTTCCTTGATTTCATTCAATGACTTGCGACCCAAATTAGGGGTCTTGAGCAATTCATTTTCAGTTCTTTGGATCAAGTCACCAATGTAGTAGATGTTCTCTGCTTTTAAACAGTTGGCAGAACGAACCGTGAGCTCCAACTCATCGACTGGACGCAACAAGATGGGATCAAATTGTTGAGCATTGCGTGGTGAGGGTGAGTCAAATGCAGCCAACTCGCTGCCTTCCAATTGTGCAAAGACCGCCAATTGTTCAACCAAAATCTTGGCCGATGCGCGGACCGCGTCTTCTGCCGTGATGGCACCATTCGTCTCAATCTCAACCACCAAGCGGTCCAAATCGGTGCGCTGCTCTACACGAGCATTCTCAACGCTGTAGCTGACTCGGCTCACAGGAGAGAAAGACGCATCCAAAACAATTCGACCAATCGACTTAGAAGGCTCTTCACCGTAACGACGCACTGTACCAGGCACGTATCCACGGCCCTTTTCAACCTTGAGCTGAATGTCAATCTTGCCACCCTGTGACAAATTGGCAATGACATGCTCAGGATTGATGATCTCAACGTCGTGGGGCGTTTGAATGTCAGCAGCGCTGACCACCCCTTCGCCGTCTTTTCTCAAACTCAAGGTGACTTCATCGCGGTTGTGCAATTTGAAGACAACGCCCTTCAAATTCAACAAAATGTTCACCACATCTTCTTGAACGCCATCGATGGATGAATACTCGTGCAACACGCCAGCAATGGTGACCTCTGTCACTGCATAGCCGACCATAGAAGACAACAACACACGACGCAAGGCATTTCCCAGGGTGTGTCCGTAACCACGCTCAAAGGGCTCCAACGTGACTTTCGCACGGTTGTGTCCAACGTGTTCTACATTAATGGCTTTTGGTTTCAACAATTGGGTTTGCATTCGGATTTCCTCTCAATACCCTCGGCTCGTTACACCGGTAAGGCTGAATGTTCAACCCCTGTATTTATCACAGGGGACTTAAACGGCTGAATGAATCAACCAGAATTAACGCGAATACAGCTCGACGATCAACGATTCGTTGATGTCAGCAGCAAATTCGTCGCGGTCAGGAACCTTCTTGAAGGTGCCTTCTGCTTTATCGATATTGACCTCAACCCAGGCTGGCATGCCAACTTGAGTCGCGAGTTGCAAGGCTTCAGTCACACGACCTTGTTTCTTAGATTTTTCACGAACAGCAATCACATCACCGGTTTTGACCAAGTAAGATGGGATATTGACTTGAACGCCATTGACCGTGATGGCTTTGTGAGACACCAACTGACGAGCCTCTGCACGCGTAGAGCCAAAGCCCATGCGATACACAACATTGTCCAAGCGTGACTCTAAAATGAACAACAGGTTTGAACCTGTGTTGCCACGACGGCGATCGGCTTCAGCAAAATAACGTCTGAATTGACGCTCTAAAACACCATACATGCGTTTAACTTTTTGCTTTTCGCGAAGCTGCAAACCAAAGTCAGACGTTCTTTGACCTGAAGTGCGACCATGTTGGCCTGGCTTCGTGTCAAATTTGGCTTTATCACTGATCGAGCGACGTGCGCTTTTTAAGAATAAATCGGTGCCTTCACGGCGAGATAGTTTGGCCTTAGGCCCTAAATAACGTGCCACTTGCTTGTTTCCTTTTGCGTAATTGCTGTCTGCTTTTAAAGACAGTTAGCCACAGGTCTTTCACCCGTGGCGGTGGGCTTGGTTGAAATTAAATGCGACGACGCTTTTGAGGGCGGCATCCATTGTGAGGAACAGGCGTCACGTCGGCAATCGAATTGATCCGAATGCCAAGCGCGGCCAATGCACGAACTGAAGATTCGCGCCCTGGTCCAGGTCCTTTG
The DNA here is from genome assembly GCA_947372465.1 of Burkholderiales bacterium. Lineage (GTDB taxonomy): Bacteria > Pseudomonadota > Gammaproteobacteria > Burkholderiales > Burkholderiaceae_C > Limnohabitans. The sequence continues at coordinate 37,265 of CANBTT010000019.1, forward strand.
ATCTCGACATCCAAATTTTTGATGCCTTGATCAATTGCAGCACGTCCAGCCACCTCTGAGGCAACCTGTGCCGCAAATGGAGTGGATTTACGTGAACCTTTGAATCCCTGACCGCCTGAAGAGGCCCAAGAAAGCGCATTGCCTTGGCGGTCGGTGATTGTGATGATGGTGTTGTTAAAAGACGCATGAACGTGTGCAATGCCATCTGCAACATTTTTGCGGACTTTCTTGCGTACACGTTGTGCAGCGCTATTTGAGGGTGCTTTTGCCATGATATTCCCTTAACTTATTTCTTCAATGACTGAGCTGCTTTACGTGGTCCCTTGCGGGTACGTGCATTCGTCCTTGTTCTTTGACCACGCATTGGCAAGCCTCTGCGATGACGGAAACCGCGGTAACAACCAATGTCCATCAAACGCTTGATGTTCATGGTGGTCTCTCTGCGCAGATCTCCCTCAATGGTGAATTGAGCGATCTGATCGCGGATTTTTTCCAAATCTGCGTCAGTCAAATCTTTGACTTTCTTTGAATAAGCGATGCCACATGCTTCACAAATTTTGCGAGCGCGTGTGCGACCAATTCCAAAAATTGCCGTGAGTCCCACTTCAGAATGTTGGTGGGGGGGTATGTTAATGCCAGCGATACGTGCCATATGCGTCCTCTTTAATCCTATTCAATCAGCCTTGGCGCTGTTTGTGACGGGGATCCGTGCAAATTACACGAACCACACCCTTGCGGCGAATGATCTTGCAATTGCGGCAAATTTTCTTAACCGAAGCCGAAACTCTCATTGCTCTTTCTCCTAACAAAACTTTTTGAGGTCACCTTTGAGGACTGCCCCCAAAAATTAATTCATCTTTTTTCTAAAACATCTTCAAAGCACAAAGTCACTTGGCTCTGAACACAATCCTTGCTCTTGTCAAATCGTAAGGTGTCATTTCAACTGTCACCTTGTCTCCCGGCAAAATACGAATGTAATGCATCCGCATCTTTCCTGAAATATGACCTAAAACCACATGCCCATTTTCCAACTTCACTCTGAAAGTTGCATTGGGCAAGTTCTCAACAATCTCACCAGCCATTTGAATGACATCATCTTTTGCCATGTCGTTCAAGCACCCGCAGTAGTTTTAAAGTTGGCTTTTTTCAACAAAGACTCGTATTGTTGACTCATCAAGTAGTTTTGTACTTGAGCCATGAAATCCATGGTCACCACAACAATGATCATCAATGATGTACCGCCAAAGTAAAACGGTACGTTGTATTTCAAAATCAAGAACTCTGGCAGCAAACAGACAAAAGAGATGTAAACAGCTCCCACCAAAGTCAATCTCACCAAAATCTTATCAATGTATTTCGCCGTCTGGTCCCCTGGACGAATACCCGGTACAAATGCGCCTGATTTCTTCAAGTTGTCAGCAGTTTCACGGCTGTTGAAAACGAGCGCGGTGTAAAAGAAACAGAAGAAAACAATCGCAACCACGTAAAACATGATGTAGACCGGCTGCCCAGGCGAAAGCGCGCTGGAAATATCCTTTAACCATCTCATGCTGTCACCCGTGCTGAACCAACTCGCGATGGTTGCGGGCAACAAAATGATTGAAGAGGCAAAAATAGGAGGAATCACACCTGCCATGTTGATCTTCAAAGGCAAATGGGACGATTGACCACCATAGACCTTGTTGCCCATTTGTCTGCGAGCATAGTTGACCAGGATTTTTCTCTGTCCGCGCTCAACAAACACCACAAAATACGTCACAAGACCAATCAGCACAACGATGAACAAACAAATCAATATGCTCATTGCACCCGTTCTGACCAGCTCCAACAATCCACCCACCGCATTGGGCAAACCTGCCGCAATGCCTGCAAAAATCAAAATAGAAATACCGTTACCAAGTCCACGCTCTGTGATTTGCTCACCCAACCACATCAAAAACATGGTGCCAGCCGTCAAACTGACCATCGCTGTGATCCTGAAGCCCATGCCAGGCACAAGCACCAAACCCTGAGAAGACTCAAGTGCCAAGGCAATGCCCATGGACTGAAAAAGCGCCAAACCCAAAGTACCATAACGCGTGTACTGAGTGATTTTTCTGCGGCCCGACTCACCCTCTTTTTTCAACTGTTCCAATGTCGGCAAGACATAGGTCAAGAGCTGCATGATGATGGACGCGGAAATATAAGGCATGATGCCGAGCGCAAAGACCGTGAACCTTGACAGCGCACCGCCGGAGAACATATTGAACAAATTCAATATGCCACCTTGCTGCCCATTGAAGAGCTGCTGCAAAGAGTTCGGATCAATGCCCGGCACAGGAATATGTGCACCAATTCGATACACCACCAAACCCATGAACAAAAAGATAAGCCGACGACGCAAGTCGCCATATTTATCGTTTTTTGCCAAAGTGGGTGAGGTAGCCAATTGATGTGTCCTGATAAATTTGAATTAAAGATTAAGCGATGGAGCCGCCAGCCGCTTCGATCACTGCACGAGCACCAGCCGTGGCACCAATACCGGTCAATTTGACAGCTTTTGTCAATTCACCTGTCTTGATCACTTTAACGACCTTGATCATCTCGCTGACCAATCCAGCTTGCTTGAGCGCCAACATATCTACTTCAGGCAAACCCAAGCGCTCAAGGGTCGTCAAGGTGATTTCTGCGTTGTACTTGAGCAAGTGTGATTTAAAACCACGCTTGGGCAAGCGACGCTGCAAAGGCATTTGACCGCCCTCGAAACCAACCTTGTGATAGCCACCAGCACGAGACTTTTGACCCTTGTGGCCACGTCCTGCTGTTTTTCCTAATCCTGAGCCAATGCCGCGACCAACACGTCTTTTTGCGTGCTTCGCACCATCGGCTGGCTTAATGTTATTGAGTTCCATCGTTCTACCCTTTAGAGCACTCTGACGAGATAACTGATCTTGTTGATCATGCCGCGAACAGCGGGCGTGTCTTCCAACTCTTTGACGCTATTGACACCACGAAGGCCCAAACCACGTACAGTGGCACGATGGCTCTCTTTGGTTCCAATAGGACTGCGCACGAGTTGCACTTTAACTTTTCCAGGCGTTGTCATGATTTATCTCCCACCTTTAAACGAAGATGTCTTCAACACTCTTACCACGCTTGGCCGCCACCTCTGAAGGCGTAGTAGATTTCTCTAACGCATCCAAGGTTGCACGAACCATGTTGTAAGGATTGGAAGAGCCATGGCTTTTGGCCACGATATCTGTAATGCCCATGACCTCAAACACCGCACGCATCGGTCCACCAGCAATAATGCCTGTTCCTTTGGGTGCTGGTGCCATCATCACAACGGCCGCGCCATGGTGACCCGTCACATTGTGATGAATTGATCCATTGCGCAATGATACTTTTTGCATGTTGCGACGAGCCTCTTCCATCGCTTTTTGAACGGCCGCAGGAACCTCTTTGGATTTACCCTTGCCCATTCCAACGCGACCATCGCCATCACCAACCACAGTCAATGCTGCGAAAGCCAGAATGCGTCCACCTTTCACCACTTTGGTGACACGGTTGACCGCAATCATCTTCTCACGCATGCCGTCGTCACGACTGTCGTCTTGCACTTTAGCTTGAACTTTTGCCATGTTATTTATCCGATCTTGTGCTTAAAACTGCAAGCCAGCTTCGCGGGCTGCTTCGGCCAAGGCCTTGACTCGGCCGTGATAGGCAAAACCTGCACGGTCAAAGGCCACCTTCTCGACGCCGGCCGCTTTTGCTTTTTCAGCAATGCGCGTACCGATGAGTTGGGCCGCATGAAGGTTTCCACCTTTACCCGCAGCACCTAAGCTCTTGCGAACGTCGGCCTCTACAGTTGAAGCGGTGGCCAAAACGTGAGTACCGTCGCCGGAGATCACGCTTGCATAGATATGAAGATTGGTACGATTGACCGTTAAACGTGCCACGCCTTTGATCGCAATACGAATGCGTGTTTGACGTGATCGACGAATACGCTGCTCTTTTTTGGACATCATGTTGCAGCTCCTTATTTCTTCTTGGTCTCTTTGATCGTGATCTTTTCATCCACATAGCGGATGCCTTTGCCTTTGTAAGGCTCAGGGGGACGTATTGCACGAATTTCAGCCGCGATTTGGCCTACTCTTTGGCGATCTGCGCCCTTGATCAAAATCTCTGTTGGTGCAGGTGTTTCCACCTTGATACCAGCAGGCATTTCAATGTTCACTGGATGAGAAAAACCAACCGCGAGGTTGAGTTTTGTGCCCGTGGCTTGGGCTTTGTAACCCACACCAACCAGACTCAACTTTTTCTCAAAGCCCTTGGTCACACCAACCACCATGTTGTTCACCAATTGGCGCATGGTTCCACTCATGGCATTTGCTTCACGCGACTCATTGGCCGGCGCAAAGTTCAACTGCCCTTTGTCGTTGGTGATGTTGACCACGGCGCTGTTGGCAATGGTTAAAGTGCCACCGGCGCCTTTGACGCTAATTTGTTCTGCCTGAATCGTCACATCCACACCTTGAGGTATGGCGACGGGCATTTTTGCTACTCGAGACATCTTATTCTCCCGCCCTTATGCAACGTAGCAAAGCACTTCACCACCGACACCGGTAGCGCGCGCTTTGCGATCAGTCATCACGCCTTTTGGCGTGGTCACAATCGCGACACCCAATCCATTCATTACCTGAGGGATGGCGTCACGTCCTTTATAAACACGCAAGCCAGGACGGCTTACACGTTCGATGCGCTCAATCACTGGACGACCTGCGTAGTACTTGAGCTCAATGACGAGTTCAGACTTGCCGTCTACAGTTTTGACTTGAAAGCTATCAATGTAGCCTTCCTCTTTTAAAACCTGTGCAATGGCAACCTTCACTTTTGAAGAAGGCACCGTTACCAAGGGCTTAGCAACCATTTGCGCATTGCGAATGCGGGTCAAAAGGTCGGCAATAGGATCACTCATGCTCATGTTGAATTACTCCTGCCTTGTTACCAACTCGCTTTGGTGATACCGGGGATGTTTCCTTGGAAAGCCATCTCCCGCACCTTAGCGCGACCTAAACCAAACTGGCGGAATGTTCCGCGAGGACGACCCGTGATTTCGCAACGGTTGCGCTGACGAGTTGGGTATGCATTGCGAGGAAACTTTTGAAGTTCCAATCTTGCAGCCATACGTTCTTCGTCGGAATTTTTAGCGTTGTTTACAATGGCCTTCAAGTCGGCATATTTTTTTGCAAACTTCGCAACCAATCTTTCACGCTTGAGCTCTCGCTCGATCAAAGCTACTTTAGCCACGTGACACCTCAGTTCTTAAACGGGAAACGGAAACCAGTCAAAAGAGCTTTGCACTCTTCGTCTGACTTGGCCGTTGTTGTGATACTGATATTGAGACCGCGCAAGGCATCAACCTTGTCGTATTCGATCTCAGGGAAAATGATCTGCTCTTTAACACCGATGTTGTAATTGCCGCGACCATCGAATGCACGACCGGAGATACCCCGGAAGTCACGCACCCTTGGAAGAGCAACCGTCACAAAACGGTCCAAAAATTCGAACATCTGTACGCCACGCAATGTAACCATGCAACCAATTGCCTGACCTTCGCGGATCTTGAATCCAGCGATCGCCTTTTTAGCGATCGTGACCACTGGCTTTTGACCCGCAATCTTTGTCAAATCACTGACAGCGTTGTCCATGACTTTCTTGTCAGCAACCGCTTCGCTCACACCCATGTTCAAGGTGATTTTTGTCAAGCGAGGAACCTGCATAGGTGACTTGTAGCCAAACTTTTCGATCAACTCAGGAATGAGCTTTTCACGATAATGTTGTTGTAAACGTGCCATGCTCATGCCGCCTTGATCTCTTCGCCGCTAGATTTAAATACGCGAACTTTTTTGCCATCGGCAAGCAACTTAATGCCCACGCGATCGGCTTTGCCAGTTTGCCCATTAAATATAGCCACATTGGATTGGTGAATAGGCATCGATTTTTCAACGATACCGCCCGTGGTGCCGGCCATTGGGTTTGGCTTGGTGTGTTTTTTCACCAAATTGATCCCATCCACAACCAAGTGATCTTCGTCTTTTCTCAAAACCACTTTGCCGCGCTTGCCTTTGTCGCGTCCCGCGAGTACAACCACTTCATCGCCTTTGCGAATCTTGTTCATGGTCACTCCCCTTATAAAACTTCAGGCGCCAATGACACGATCTTCATGAAGCGCTCGTTGCGCAATTCGCGCGTCACGGGGCCAAAGATACGTGTGCCAATGGGCTCTAATTTGTTGTTCAACAACACTGCTGCGTTGCCATCGAATTTCACCAAAGAGCCGTCGCCCCTACGAATGCCCTTGGCGGTACGAACCACCACTGCACTGTAGATTTCGCCTTTTTTGACGCGACCACGAGGAGCCGCCTCTTTGATGCTTACTTTAATTACGTCACCAACACTGGCATAACGGCGCTTGGAACCACCAAGCACCTTGATGCAAAGTACGGACTTGGCGCCCGTGTTGTCGGCAACCTCTAATCGAGATTCTGTCTGGATCATTTCTTTTAATTCCCAACTTGTACCAGGGGTTATTAAGCACCATTGCTTAGGTTTACCTGATCAGTCTTGGACCCGCCATCATTGCTTTGACTGTTCAAAACAACTCTGTTAGGGGAGAGTTCTTGCTTTTTTCAAAGCAGAGCCCGCTATTGTGTCACAACTGTTCGCGCTTGTCAACACCCTGCATCAAACACTTCAATTGATCTTGTTTGTGGATTTTTTGCGACATGGGGCCCTCCAGTTTGGCCCGCAAAGCCTGCTCGCCCGTCGTTCTTGTGGCCCAAGCACCCCATCCCTGCCAGCGCACTCGCCCCCTCATGCGCGCAAGGCATCATAATAGGCAGCATCAAATTTAACGGCTCAGGCCTTTGCAATCCAGGCGCCGTTCACCACTTACTTTTTGCACTTAAATACACCCATGACCAGCCCAATCCCACTCAACACCACCATCGCATTTGTTGGCGGCGGCAACATGGCAAGCGCCTTGATCGGCGGCTTGTTGAAAGTTGGCATGCCCCCAAAGTGCATCCACGTGATTGAACCCGATGCATTGGCCAGAAATCGTCTAGAAGAAGTTTTTGCCGTCAACACTTGGCCCATTGCTGGGACTTTTTTAGATCAATGTGACTTGGTCGTTTGGGCCATCAAACCTCAGATCTTCAAAGACGTGTCCCAACAGATGGCAAAACACTGCTCGGGGCAATTGCACTTGAGTGTGGCGGCGGGCATCACCACGCAAAGCATCTCCGCATGGCTTGGCGTTGATCGCATCGTGCGCGCCATGCCCAACACACCAGCGCTTGTGGGCCTTGGCCAAACGGG
>CANBTT010000020.1 GCA_947372465.1 Burkholderiales bacterium
TGGTTTAATCGGTGAAATGAGAGGCGGTATAGAAGCTGCCCCCTATTTTGAGTGGGGTGGTAAAAACTTAGATGGCACAGATGTTTTCAGTCAAAAAAGACCTGGATGGAGTATGCCTTTGCATCAGCTTTTTGTAAAAAATGCTGTAACGGCTGTATTTCATGGGCACGACCATTTATATGCCGAACAAGATTTAGACGGCATCGTTTATCAAGAAGTCCCACAACCAAGTGCAATAAATTTTTCAAACTTCAACAGCATTGCCTCTTCTTATGGATATAAAAATGGCACTATTCTTGGTAGTTCAGGATTTATAAAAGTAACTGTTAACTCAAAATCTGTGCAATCACAGTACATTAGAACTTGGCTATTAAAAGACGAAACCAATCAAAGAAAAAATGGTGAACTTGCTGATGCATGGCTCATCAATAAACCTTGAATTTAGCATGAAGAAATATATCTTTTTATTTATCCTATTTTTCATTCGATTTACATTTGCCACCGATCAGTTTGATGGCACTTATTTGACGATTCCCCAGGTAAAGGTTAACAACACTACTTATACCAATGTCAAAATCACTATCAAAGATATTTTATCGATAGGTAATACTGTATCTTTATCTGTCATTGACACTTACAGTCCATCCAGCAATGAGCTCTTTATACCTTCTGTCCAAGCCTATGGAAGAACCTACAACAGTGTGCTTGTTCATGTTGGTGACGTCATTTCCGTTGGCAGTGCTAGCCAAGCAAGTGTTTTTACACTCAGCAGCTCTACGGGCAATACCATGCCTGCTATCAATACATGTGATGGGATGGGCGTCTCTCCTGATCTTCAGTGGATCAATGCCCCAAGTGGAACAAAGGAGTTTGCCCTATTGATGAAGACGGTGGCTCCGACTGAAACCAAGTACAACTGGGTTTTGTATTCCATTCCAGGGTCGATCAACGCACTGAATAAAGACAATTTCGGAATTGGTTTGCCAGGGCTAGGGAGTGATGGCCCTTTTTTAGGCTATCAAGCACCATGCTCCCAAGGACCAGGCGTCAAAGTCTATACATTTACTATCTATGCCTTGTCTGCTTCTCCAGTTTTGGGTTTGACACCTCCAAGTGGTTCCAATTTGTTAAATTCAATTTCATCCATCACTCTTTCTACCGCCTCATTAGATTTAAGCTACAACGCCCCAGGAACAAGTGGGTTTGGTCAATCCAGTCAGTGCAATTTGATTAAAAATTCTACAAAAGCCTCAAAGAGTGGAACGCCAAGTGTGAGTTGTGATGGTACCTTTGCTTACTTAGGCTCTACAGGGCTGACCACAGATACCATGATGACGGGTATCACAGCTACAAACTTACAAGTTCCTATCGCTCAAAACTTTATTGGTGCGAATGCCTGGAAAATACCTTTAAATCCCAAAATTGCATCAGCTCCAACCTCTGTCCTTGACGGACCTATTGGCGTTGCAATCAACGGCATTCCCATTTTTAATCCTTGTAAGCAAGGAGGCTGTCAAAACTCAAATGGTGGTGGTGATACCAAAGTTTTAGGGGAGTTAGATATCTGCAACGGCCATGCTGGTAGAGCAGATGATTATCACTACCACGCTGCTCCAACTTGTTTGATGTCCCAACAAAATCCCAATTATTGGGATACTCATCCACTGGGATGGGCATTGGATGGCTATGCTATTTTTGGGTACAACGACAGTGATGGCAATTCTGCGGTTAGAGATTCCATATGTGGTGGCAATACAAAGACAACTTCAAATGCACCAAGTGGCTATGCTTACCACGTTACTGATGCTTCACCTTATATACTTTCGTGCTTGATGGGTGTTCCGAGTCCTGACTTGCTTAACCAAGCCAGCAAATATTCCCCTTTAAGAAAACCACCTGTTGACCCACTACCAAAAGTAAGCAATATGACTTTGTCGTCCAATAATACAAGTGGTTACACCTTATTAGAATTTACGTCGGCGTCAACTTTTAATACAACACCGGATAACTCATCAACTTATTCAACGGTCAATCCAAGTGGCACATATCAAATTCAATACAAAAGCATTGCTGGATCTGCTTTGACGGAGATTTTGGCGCTAACACAAAATAAAGGAAAAACTGCTTGCTGGGAGTTTCAGTTTTTAAATAAAACATTATCCAAGTCTTCGCAACCTACAGAATATTTTTGCAAATGATTAAATATTTTTTACTCTTAATTGCTTGTTTTTTTTCACAAATTCGCGCTCATGAGTTAACTGAAAACAGAGCCAATTTGTCGATTCGTGACAATAAAGCAATTTCAATTAATTTATTTTTAAATATTGCTGATCTCTTGATTAAATATAATCCCCAAAAAACAAATCAAGTTCAGATGTTTGCCTATATGTCTGCAATTGGTGATGCTGAGTTTGAATCAGAGATTGATCGCTTGTTTTTGAAAATTCAAAATGAAATAATCATATCTACAAATTTAAATTCAAATGCAAAGAATCCAATTGCACTGACTTGGCGATGGGAAGATAAAAATGTCTTGCGGCCCTACTTTAAGTCAATGTTGATGGATGCCCTGACCAATTCCTCAACTGTTCAGAATTCACACTTTCACGAAAAACAGGTTAAGTTGACTGCTTACGGCACCAGTAGCAATTCAATTGACAACATCCAATTTTCCGCACCAAGCGAATTCTCACCCATGACAATTGTGGTGGCTCGTATCTCTCAAAAATCTACTCAGGCTGATTCAATCAATCTCTTGTTTGATTTTAATTTGAAGGATTAATTGAGTAGGTGAATTTTCATAAAAACTCAAGGTGATCCTGAGTTTGGTATTTGAATACCATCAAAAAATGACCAACCTAATTTAACAATTACTAGATCATAATTTAACAGTCCAATAATCAAAGAGCATAGCGCCCTTCCAAGCAAAGCATGCGGGTATTGCAAAACCCTAAAGCGCTTTTATACACGTAAAGGCCAATTCGAGCGTTAAAGCAAAATGTTTGCTCAGCGTAGCGTGAGCATATATATTTTTGTAGCCTAATTCAATTGGAATTTACATCTACGTCAAGCAATAAGTATTAACTTTTGGCTAGTAAAAAAACATGCTTGCGTAGCGAAGCATGACATAGAAATCCAGAAATTCAATTAGGAAGGCTATCTAAGTGAATGATTTCTTTTAATTTTTTATTGACTGGTGGGCGATACATGGATCGAACATGTGACTTCCACCGTGTGAAGGTGGCACTCTACCGCTGAGTTAATCGCCCTAGCATTGCATTATAACCCGAGCGGCTCTCTTTTTTCAAAGGCACCGAACTCAACCCGTCTGTAGTTGACGCCAAACACTTTTGCCTTGACTTGATTTGTCAATTTGAACCATCACGTCTTCATGTTTTAACAGTTCATCTTCAGTGGCATAAATCACAGGCAACTCAAAGCTAGCGAGATCTATTTTCTTGACATGACTGGTTGAGGCGTCGGATTGCTCAACCTCCATCAACAAAGCATCTTGCCCGCGGGTCATGTTGATATACACATCGGCCAGTAATTCGGCATCCAGAAGCGCACCATGCAAGGTTCGATCTGAATTATCGACTTCCAAGCGGTCACACAAAGCATCCAAAGAGTTTCGCTTGCCTGGGTATATTTCCTTGGCCATGGACAAGGTGTCAATTACACCAGAGACCAACTGCGCCATGTTAGAGCAAGAGACTCTCTCGAACTCTTTGTTCAAAAATCCGATATCAAAGGGTGCGTTGTGGATGATGACCTGCGCGTCTTTTAAATAGGCCACAAGTTCGTCAGATATTTGTGCAAACTTTGGTTTGTCTTTTAAAAACTCATTGCTGATCCCGTGCACTTTGAGCGCCTCTTCGTGGCTGTCTCTTTCTGGATTGATGTAAAAGTGCAAGTTGTGACCGGTCAATTTGCGGTTGATCAACTCAACGCAACCAATCTCTATAATTCTGTCCCCATTCTCAGGCGAGAGGCCCGTTGTTTCTGTATCTAGGACGACTTGTCTCATCGCAAAACCTCAATTAAAAAGGAATTCATAAACCGCCGCTCTCTCAATGCAATTCTTTTGCGTGGTTGATGGTGTACTTTGGAATCTCAAGCACCAATTCCTTGTCTCCAATAATGGCTTGACAACTGAGCCTTGAATAAGGGGACAAACCCCAAGCACGGTCCAGCAAATCTTCCTCGGTTTCGTCCATTTCATTGAGGCTACTAAAACCCTCTTTGACAATGACGTGGCAAGTCGTGCATGCGCAACTCTTGTCACAGGCGTGTTCAATGTTGATCTCATGGTCCAGCAACACATCACAAATGGTGTCACCGGGAAGTGCCATCAACTCTCGGCCCTCTGGGCAGTATTCAGCGTGGGGTAAGATTTTGATCTTGACCATCATATGTCCTCGATGTGTTTGCCTGCTAGGGCTTGACTGATGCCGTGGTTCATTCTCTTGGCTGCAAACGATTCAGTTGCATGCGCCAATTGTTTGACGCCCTCTTCGATGTCCTGTGCAGAGTCGGATTGCTTGAGCGCCAACAAGGACTTCATCAGCGACTCGATGGACGTCAGCTCTTCAACGCTCAAAAGTTGCGCATCCTGCGCCAAAGCACTTTGTGTGGCCTGATAGAGTCGTTCAGCATCAAGTCGAGCTTCTGCCAAGGACCTGGCCAGCATGTCCTCTTGTGCTGTCTCAAACCCCTCTTTGAGCATGGTGGTGATTTGCTCATCGCTCAAGCCGTAGCTGGGCTTGACAACAATGCTCGATTCAATTTGAGTGCTGGTTTCTTGGGCGCTCACGCTCAACAATCCATCCGTGTCAACGGTAAAGGTGACCCTGATTCTTGCCCCTCCCGCTGCCATGGGCGGTATGCCTCTGAGTTCAAAGCGGGCGAGACTTCGACAATCCTTGACCAAATCACGTTCACCTTGCACCACATGAAGAGCCAAAGCGGTTTGACCGTCTTTGAAGGTGGTGAAGTCCTGCGCCATGGCCACCGGAACCGTCTGGTTCCTGGGAATGATCCGCTCAACCAAACCACCCATGGTTTCAATCCCTAGGGACAAAGGAATGACATCCAAGAGCAACAACTCTCCATCGGGGTTGTTGCCTGCCAATTGATTGGCCTGAATGGCCGCCCCCAGCGCCACCACCTCATCGGGGTTGAGATTGTTCAGGGGCTTGGATTTGAACCACTCTTGGACCTGTCGCTGAATTTGTGGCATGCGACTTGAGCCCCCCACCATCACAACACCCTTGACATCTTGTACAGTCAATTGAGCGTCCATGAGGGCTTGCTTTGCACAAGCCCAGGTCTTGAGGGTCAACGCTTTTGTGAGGCCCTCAAACTGTGTTTGACTGATCTCCAAGACCAAGTCACCCAGAGACAGTTGAGCAGAAAACTGCGCCGTTGTGTGCTCACTCAAGGCTTCCTTGGTGGCTCTTGCCGATTGGAGCATCTTGGATTTGTCCTCAGCAGAACTTAAAGTCCAGCCCTTTTGAGCCAAGGCCCATTGCGCCAAAGCTTGATCGTAATCGTCCCCGCCCAGAGCAGAGTCTCCGCCAGTTGCAAGCACCTCAAAGACACCTTGGCTGAGTTTTAGAATGGAAATATCAAATGTTCCGCCACCCAAGTCATAGACGGCGTAAATGCCCTGTGAGCCTTGATCCAAGCCATAGGCAATGGCGGCTGCCGTGGGCTCATTGATCAAACGCAACACATTCAAACCCGCCAACTTTGCGGCGTCCTTGGTCGCTTGTCTTTGCGCGTCGTCAAAATATGCGGGCACGGTGATGACCGCGCCATAGACATCGTCATCGAACGTTTCCTCGGCTCGCTGGCGCAAGGTCGCCAAAATCTCAGCGCTGACTTGCACAGGGGTTTTGGGACCTTCCAGCGTGTCGATGCATACCATCCCAGGGGTCTCAATCAAGTCAAAAGGCAAATGTCCGATGTGTTTGAGATCGGCCAGCTCGCGCCCCATGAGCCGCTTGACGGAGACGATGGTATTTTTGGGATCCAAGGCTTGACTGAGCAAAGCGTCGTGCCCAATTGAGCGGCGTGAATTGGGCAAGTACCTCACCGCAGAGGGCAAAATATTTCGACCCAACTGGTCTGGTAAACACTCGGGCACGCCATTTCTGACGCTGCCCACCAAAGAGTGTGTTGTTCCCAAATCAATCCCAATGGCGATGCGTCGTTGATGCGGATCAGGCGCTTGCCCGGGTTCTGAAATTTGAAGTAAAGCCATGATAAAAAATAACTAAATATGAGTGTACGACATGCATTGGCGCATCAAGGCGCTGTGAGAACTTGGTCCATCACAAAAGAACCAATTGTTTGGCATTATTTTGCGTTAAAGCTTGCCCTCACTCAATTGCGCAACACGCCTTTGAACATCTTGCAAAAAACGATCCATGAACATCCAAGCCCGCACCTCTTGTGCGGCCTCATGGGGCTGAGCGGGGGACACCTCATCGAGCCACTTTGTACACAGGGCCTGTCTTTGAGCAATGCTTTTTTGAACCGTTGACACCAACTGTTCGTAGTCCTGCAAATGAACCGCATCCTCCAAGTTTTCTCTGAGCTCCATTTGCTCCATCAAAAAGGCACTGGGCATGGCAGTGTTGTTTTCTGCTTGTATGGGCGCGCCCAAAAGCTCACAGAGGTAGGAGGCTCTGCTCAATGGATTTTTAAGCCGTCTGTAAGCCTCATTGATCCTGCTGGACCACTGCATCGCGACTCTTTGCGCCGAGGGACCCGCCATGGAGAAACGATCGGGATGCACTTGTTTTTGGATGGCCTTCCAGCGTTGATCCAAATCGCCGAGATCAAGGGAAAAAAGTCGAGGCAATTGAAAGAGTGAAAAATCATCCCGCGTCAATGGACTGGCCGTGTCTAGAAGCATCTCACTCATTGAGTTGAACCAGGAAGCTCAAACCCTGAAGGATTCACCACAACCACAACGATCGCGCTCGTTGGGGTTGTTGAATTTAAATCCCTCATTCAGTCCTTCTTTGACAAAATCCAGTTGAGTGCCGTCCAAGTAAGCCAAGCTTTTCGGATCGATGAGCACTTTGACACCTTGGTCCTCAAAGACCATGTCTTCCTCGTTCAACTCGTCGACATATTCCAATTTGTAAGCCAATCCAGAGCAACCCGTTGTTTTAACGCCCAAGCGAACACCCACGCCGTGTCCTCGCTTGGAGATGTATCGGCTCACATGCCGGGCTGCGGATTCGGTCAGAGTCACTGCCATAAAAATATCTCTATCTAGTAGTGGGTGGGCTTTGAAATTTAAGCTGCTGCGTGGTGCTTTTTCTTGTAGTCATCCACCGCTGCCTTGATGGCATCTTCGGCCAAAATGGAGCAATGGATCTTGACCGGTGGCAACGCCAACTCTTCAGCAATTTGGCTGTTTTTCAAAGCCGCTGCCTCATCCAGCGTTTTTCCTTTGACCCATTCGGTCACCAATGAAGAAGATGCAATGGCTGAACCACAGCCGTAGGTCTTGAACCTGGCATCCTCAATCACCCCAGTTTGTGGGTTGACCTTGATTTGTAATTTCATGACGTCACCGCAAGCGGGCGCACCCACCATGCCCGTGCCGACCGAATCATCCCCTTTTTCAAAGGAGCCCACGTTTCTGGGGTTTTCGTAGTGATCAATAACTTTTTCGCTGTATGCCATTTTTTTTCTCCAAATGCGCAGGCCTCAATGAGCGGCCCATTTAATTGTGCTCAAATCGATGCCGTCTTTGTACATTTCCCAAAGAGGGCTCAAATCCCTTAACTTGTTCACATTCTCACGAATGGTTTGAATGGCGAAGTCAATTTCTTCAACCGTTGAAAACCGACCCAAGGTGATTCTTAAGCTGCTGTGGGCCAGCTCATCGCTTCTGCCCAAGGCTCGCAACACATAGCTGGGCTCTAAAGAGGCCGATGTACAGGCCGAACCCGAAGACACCGCCAGGCCTTTGATGCCCATGATCAGGGACTCGCCCTCTACAAAATTAAAACTGATGTTCAAATTGTGGGGCACTCTCTTTTCAAGGTGTCCGTTGACAAAGACTTGTTCAAGATCGCTCAAACCATCTAGCAGTCGCTTGTGCAACTCCGCGGCCTTCAGGTTGTCTTGCGTCATCTCAAGCCTGGCCAAGCGGTAGGCCTCTCCCATGCCCACAATTTGATGGGTGGGCAAGGTGCCACTTCTCATGCCACGCTCGTGTCCGCCGCCATGGATTTGGGCTTCGAGTCGAATTCTTGGTTTTCTTCTGACGTACAAAGCACCAATGCCTTTGGGGCCGTATGTTTTGTGGGACGCCAAGCTCATCAAATCGATGGGCAACTCATTCAAATCAATGTGTACTTTACCAGTCGCTTGAGCTGCATCCACGTGAAAGATCACGCCCTTTTCACGGCAAATGGTGCCCAAGGCTTGCATGTCTTGGATCACACCAATTTCATTGTTGACCAACATCACACTGGCCAAAATGGTATCGGGACGAATGGCCGACTTGAACACCTCCAAGTCCAGCATGCCGTCAGACAGCACGTCCAAATAGGTCACCTCAAAGCCTTGACGCTCCAACTCACGCATGGTGTCGAGCACCGCCTTGTGTTCGGTCTTGACCGTGATCAGGTGCTTGCCTTTGGAGGCATAGAAGTTTGCAGCGCCCTTGATGGCCAGGTTGTTCGACTCGGTCGCGCCCGAGGTCCAGACGATTTCTCTTGGATCGGCGCCAATGAGGTCGGCCACATCCTTGCGCGCATTCTCAACCGCCTCCTCGGCCTCCCAACCCCATGCGTGACTTCTGGACGCTGGATTGCCAAAATGCTCTCTTAACCAGGGAATCATCGCATCAACGACTCTGGGATCGACTGGATTGGTCGCGCCGTAGTCCATATAGATTGGGAAATGGGGTGTCATGTACAAGTACCGGTGAAAGTTTTAAAAAAAATTGGGGTTTAGTTTTTAGCAAACACATTGCCCAAGGCAAAGACCGAATTGGGCGCATTCACGCGAATGGGCTTCAACACGGGTGAGGCCGAGATGGCGCGCTTCATGTTGGGCTTGTCTTCAATTTGCACGCCTTTGGCCAACTGGTCTTGCACCAACTTTTGCAAAGTCACAGAGTCCAAATACTCCACCATGCGTTGATTCAAGGAGGACCACAACTCATGCGTCATGCAGCGACCCGCATCGCCTAGACAGTTCTCCTTGCCACCACAGTGTGTGGCATCGATGGGCTCATCGACTGAGACAATGATGTCCGCAACGGTGATGTCCTGAGGTTTCTTACCAAGGGTGTACCCCCCACCTGGTCCACGGGTGGATTCGACCAAATCGTGGCGCCTGAGTTTACCGAACAGCTGCTCTAGATAAGACAAAGAGATCTGCTGCCTTTGGCTGATGGCCGCCAAAGTGACTGGGCCCGTGTTTTGGCGCAACGCCAAATCAATCATGGCGGTGACCGCAAATCGACCTTTTGTGGTTAATCTCATAAACATGCTCCTTGTGGGATCAGGGTCCAATGAAGAGAGAAATTCTCTTTCTCGACTAGAAAGGTCAAGTTTACCATAAGACCCATCAAATTGCTCGGGTACTCCGCAAAAGCAAGCCTTTTTGCCAAAGACTTTTGCAATTCAATTTTTAAAAGAAGCTTCAACCATATGATCCAAAATGTAAGGAAGCACTTACTTTTAGGATCCTATAAAAATCTAGGCCTTTTTCAAAAAGGGGACAATATTGTCATGTCCTGGTCCGCCAAAAGCCTGCTCACGAAGCAAAGCGAGCTGGTCCCGGACTTGAGCTGCACGCTCAAAGTCCAAGTTCTTGGCGTGCTCCATCATCATTTTTTCAAGTCGCTTGATTTCCCTAGAAATGTCTTTCTCGCTCATGTCCTCCATCTTGATGCGCTGCATCTCAAGGCGTTCGAGCTCTTTGCCAGCTTTCTCGCTGTAGACACCGTCAATCAGATCTCTCACGCGTTTGACCACCGATCTGGGGGTGATGCCATGCAGCGTATTGTGTTCAATTTGCTTGGCGCGCCTTCTTTGCGTCTCGCCAATGGCTTTCTCCATGGACTTGGTCATGACATCGGCATACAAAATGGCGCAACCATTCTGATTCCTCGCCGCGCGCCCTATGGTCTGGATCAAACTGCGCTCGGAACGAAGAAAACCCTCCTTGTCCGCATCCAGAATGGCGACCAAAGACACCTCGGGTAAATCTATGCCCTCTCGAAGCAAGTTGATGCCAACGAGCACATCAAATGCCCCCAAACGCAAATCGCGCAAAATCTCAACGCGCTCAACCGTGTCAATGTCACTGTGCAAGTAGCGCACCTTCACACCGTTGTCGCTCAAGTAATCGGTGAGTTGTTCGGCCATGCGCTTGGTCAGCGTCGTGATCAAAACACGCTCGTGCTTCTCAACTCGAATGCGGATTTCTTGCAGCACATCATCGACTTGGTGGGTGGCGGGCCTGACTTCCACAATGGGGTCCACCAAGCCCGTGGGCCGAACCAGTTGTTCAACCACTTGGCCAGAATGCGTCTTCTCATAATCAGCCGGCGTTGCAGAGACAAAGACCACTTGGCGCATTCTCTTTTCAAGCTCCTCCAGCTTCAGTGGACGGTTGTCCAGCGCACTGGGCAATCTAAAACCGTACTCCACCAAGGTGGTTTTTCTTGCGCGGTCGCCGTTGTACATGCCGCCAAACTGCCCCATCAAGACGTGACTTTCATCAAGGAACATGAGCGCATCTTTGGGCAAATAATCGGTGAGTGTGCTTGGGGGTTGGCCGGGTTCAGCGCCAGACAGGTGTCGGGTGTAGTTCTCAATGCCTTTGCAGTGCCCAACCTCACTGAGCATTTCCAAATCAAACCGCGTTCTTTGCTCAATGCGTTGCGCCTCCACGAGTTTGCCGTCTCCAAGAAACTGTTTGACCCGCTCATTCAACTCCACCTTGATGGTCTCAACCGCTGCAAGCACTCGGTCTCGGGGCGTCACATAGTGGCTTGAGGGGTAAATGGTGAAGCGAGGGATCTTTTGCCGTACACGACCGGTGAGTGGGTCAAAGAGTTGCAAACTCTCAAGCTCATCGTCAAACAACTCCAAACGAACCGCCAACTCACTGTGCTCGGCGGGAAAAACATCCACCGTGTCCCCCCTCACACGAAAGCAACCCCGTGAAAAGTCTTGGTCGTTTCTAGCATACTGCATGCGAACCAATTGGGCAATCACGTCCCGCTGTGAGACCTTGTCGCCGGCTCTGAGCGTCATCACCATGCGGTGGTAACTCTCGGGCTCGCCGATGCCATAGATTGCCGATACGGTGGCGACCACAATCACGTCTCGCCTCTCCAAAATACTTTTGGTACAAGACAAACGCATTTGCTCAATGTGCTCATTGATGGCACTGTCTTTTTCAATGAACAAGTCCCTTTGCGGCACATACGCTTCCGGTTGGTAATAATCGTAGTAGCTCACAAAATACTCAACCGCATTCCTAGGAAAGAACTCTCTGAACTCACTGTACAACTGGGCGGCAAGGGTTTTATTGGGTGCAAAAATAATGGCTGGGCGCCCCATTTGTGCAATGACATTGGCCATGGTGAATGTTTTACCCGAGCCAGTGACCCCCAAAAGGGTTTGAAAAGACTCGCCATCCCGGAGCCCTTCAATCAGTTTCTCAATCGCCTGCGGCTGGTCCCCAGCCGGTGCATAGGGTTGGTACAACTCAAAAGGTGAATTGGGATAGGTTTTGAATTCACCTTCTGTTTGATGTTCACTGTTTTCAACAACTCGGGTCATACCAACTTTCAAATATCAGAACATGCATTCTTGCAAGCACACACTTGCAAAACACGCGGGACACTCAATGCATAAAAAAACAAAAAAATTCTGCCCTCGCAGAGAAATCTTTGTATCGATTGATTAAAATATCAGGTTAACCCTATAGCCTACATGAAATTTGGGCTTTCTTCACCTATACATGTCGATAGACCTCACTTAAGGACACCTGATGTCAATGTTTACTGCTGTCACCATGGCCCCAAGAGACCCCATCTTGGGCTTGAATGAAGAGTTCGCCTCAAGCCAACACCCCCAAAAGGTCAATCTTGGCGTGGGCGTCTATTTTGATGACAATGGCAAACTTCCTCTTTTGCAGTGCGTTCAAGAGGCCGAGAAAAAGCTCATGTCCACCCCATCGGCCAGGGGCTACTTGCCCATTGATGGCATCGTGGCGTATGACAACGCGGTCAAGTCCTTGGTCTTTGGCGCAGAGTCTGAACCCGTCAAAAGCGCACGCGTGGCCACCATTCAAGGCTTGGGCGGCACGGGCGGCTTAAAAATTGGCGCTGATTTTCTTAAAAAACTGCTGCCCACTGCAAAAGTGCTGATCAGTGACCCCAGCTGGGAAAACCACCGCGCTTTGTTTTCGCAAGCTGGGTTTGAGGTCGACACCTATGCCTACTATGACGCGCAAAAAAGAGGCATCAACTTCGCAGGCATGATCGCAAGCCTTGAGAACGCGGCACCTGGCACGATTGTGGTCTTGCACGCTTGCTGCCACAACCCAACGGGCTATGACATCACCCCTGAACAATGGGGCAAAGTGATCGAGACGGTCAAAGCCAAAAATTTAACCGCCTTCTTGGACATGGCTTATCAAGGCTTTGGTCAAGGCATTGAGGAAGACGGCGCCATTGTGGGTCGTTTTGTGCAAGCAGGGCTCAACTTCTTGGTCTCGACCTCTTTTTCAAAGAGCTTTAGCCTGTATGGTGAGCGCGTGGGTGCGCTCTCGGTCCTCTGTGTCGATGCACAAGAAGCACAACGCGTGCTGTCTCAACTCAAAATCATGATTCGCACCAATTACTCCAACCCACCCATCCACGGTGGCGCAGTGGTGGCCGAGGTGTTGAACACGCCTGCACTCAGGGCCGTTTGGGAAAAAGAGCTCGGTGAGATGCGTGTGCGCATTAAATTGATGCGTCAAAAATTGGTCGATGGCCTCAAAGCCGCTGGCGTCAAAGCCGACATGAGCTTCATCACTCAGCAAGTCGGCATGTTCAGCTACTCAGGCCTCAGCAAAGAACAAATGGTGCGTTTGCGCACTGAGTTTGGCGTCTTTGGCACCGACACGGGTCGCATGTGTGTTGCGGCCTTGAACAGCAAAAACATCGACCACGTTTGCCAAAGCATTGCCAAAGTATTGGCGTAATTGGCCCTTGGGCGCTGAACTCAGGGTGCATCCCAAAGGATGGACCTCATGGCAATGGCGCCGTATTGGTATTGCGCATTGAAAAAACTGAGTCGATCTTCTTCTTGGCTCGCACCCAAAGCATATAAAAGCGGCATGTAGTGTTCGGTGCTTGGGTGCGCCAATTGAAAAAGATCCAACACCTCTGCTGAAACCCCCTTCATGCACAACGCATCGCCATCGCGTTGGATAACTTTGTCGGCCACCCACTGGTCGAAGTCAATGGCCCAAGCGTGTGCTTTCGAGTCTTCAATGCTGCGCTGCATGGCGCGCAAGTTATGAACGGTGTTGCCACTGGCGAGCACCAACACGCCCTCATCCCTGAGTGCATTCAATTGAGCCCCCAAGGCCACGTGCTGCTCCATCGTGGCCAACACATCCAAGCTCAGCTGCATGACAGGCACGTCCCCAAGGGGGAACATGGGTTTGAGCACCGACCAAGTCCCATGATCAAGGCCCCATTGGTCCTCATCCAGATGCAAACCCTCGGACTTGCTCGCCTGCAAAAAACGCTTGGCAAAGGCTTGTGCCCTCAGCGGATCACCATCAACTGGGTATTGTTGATCAAACAAGGCTTGAGGAAAGCCGCCAAAGTCATGGATGGTTTGAGGCCGCTTCATGGCCGTGATGGCCGTGCCTTTTGTGCACCAATGGGCCGAAATGCACAAAATCAAACTCGGCTTGGCCCATCTCTTGCCCTCACCAAAATAAGTGCCCACTCTTTGCCATTCCGCCCTGAAAGGGGTGTCCTCAATGGCGTTCATGGGACTGCCATGCCCCACAAACATGACAGGCAGTCTGTTCGTTGGCGCAGGCACATTGTTTGGAAAAGGGCAAGTGTGGCTATTTTTCACGGTATCTCTCTTTTGGAAGCAGAATTGATGACTTTTGGTGCATATTGGAGTCTAGCCCCCATATTTCAAGGTCGGCAACTGTTATATTGAGCCCTGTATGAAATCAGGGGTTTACGCGCATGTTGTACCAAGTATATGAAACTCAACGCTCTTTGTTTGAACCGTTTGCTGAGTTTGCTCAGGCTGCGGCAAAGCTTTACAACAATCCCATCTCTCCATTGTCGCAAACCGCTTTGGCGCAGAGAATTTCTGCAACCTACGATCTAATTTATCGATTGGGCAAGGATTACGAAAAGCCACAATTTGGCATACAAAGCGTCCAAGTCCTTGGCGCCGATGTTGCGATCCAAGAGCGCGTTGAGATCAACAAACCCTTTTGCGAACTCAGGCGATTCAAGCGCTACACAAGCGACATTGAGGCGCTCAAGGTCTTAAAGAGCCAACCCGTGGTATTGGTGGTGGCGCCCTTATCGGGCCACTACTCAACGCTGCTAAGAGACACCGTCAAAAACTTGTTGGCCGACCACAAGGTCTACATCACCGACTGGAAAAACGCGCGCATGATTCCCTTGTCAGAGGGAGAATTCCACTTGGATGACTATGTCAACTATGTTCAAGAGTTTTTGCAGCACTTGCAAAAACAGTACGGCAATTGTCACGTGATCAGCGTGTGCCAACCCACCGTCCCCGTTTTGGCTGCGGTCTCTTTGATGGCCTCCAGAGGAGAGCTCACCCCCTACTCCATGACCATGATGGGTGGACCCATTGATGCCTCGCGTTCCCCAACAGCCGTGAACAATTTGGCCATGAACAAGAGCTTCAGTTGGTTTGAGAACAATGTCATTTACCGTGTGCCCGTGAACTTTCCAGGAGCAGGCCGGCGCGTGTACCCAGGATTCTTGCAACACGCCGGCTTTGTCGCCATGAATCCAGAGAGGCACTTAAAAAGCCACTACGACTTCTTTAAAGACTTGATCAAAGGCGACAACTCCAGCGCCGACAATCACCGCACCTTCTACGATGAATACAATGCCGTCCTTGACATGGATGCGGACTATTATCTTGAAACGATCAAAGTCGTCTTTCAAGACATGAGCTTGGTCAAGGGCACTTGGGACGTCAAGTCCATCAGTGGCAAGCTCGAACGTGTGCGACCACAAGACATCCATGGCACGGCCCTGTTGACGATTGAGGGCGAGCTCGATGACATCTCAGGCTCTGGACAAACCAAGGCTGCCAAGGGGCTGTGCACCGGCGTCAAAGCCTCCGAATACAGACACTTAGAAGTGCCCGGTGCGGGTCACTACGGCATCTTCAGTGGCCGTCGTTGGCGAGAGGTGGTGTACCCCTTTGTGAAGGACTTCATTTTGGCACATCAACCCCGTGTGACAGAAACCCTTAAAGCTTCCGTGCGCAAACCCGCAGCAGCCAAAAGGGTCGCCTCTCCCGCGGCCACTCGCTCAACCCCCAGAAAAGCCTCAACGCCAGCCAAACGCGGCCGTCAAAAAAGCACCACCGCTTGACGCCGACCCACTTGGGCTCAGGAAGTTAGCGCCAACACGCTCAACTGAACACCATGAATTCAGCTCCTCACCTCTTACTTGCGCAAGACATTTTGGCGCTCTTGCCTCAAACCCAGTGCAAACGCTGTGGCTTTGAGGACTGCCAGGCCTATGCACAAAGCATTGCTCTGGAGAACACCCCCATCAACCAATGCCCACCGGGCGGGCAAGAGGGCATAGAGCGCTTGGCGCAACTCACAAAGCGCGCGCCCTTGCCCCTCAATGAGGAGCACGGCGTTGAGGGCACTCGCAAAATGGCATTCATCGATGAACAGTGGTGCATCGGCTGCACACTGTGTCTAGATGCCTGCCCAACAGATGCCATTGTGGGAACCCACAAAAGCATGCACACCGTGATCGAGGCTTACTGCACGGGCTGTGAATTGTGTGTGCCCGTTTGCCCGATTGATTGCATTGAACTTGAAGAGGCAACCCCTGAGCAAAGTGGTTGGCGGGCATGGTCGGCAGAGCAAGCCTTAGAAGCCAAAGCTCGCTACGACAAGCACAAAGCACGGCTGGATCTGAAGGCGCTCAAAGGACCAAAAACCCACACCCAGGCCAAACGACTTCATGCGCTGAACGAGCAGCAGCCCCAAGCCTCAGCAGGTTTTGTGAAAAACTCCCCCGCCCAAAAGGCGGGCTTCATCGATAAAGCGGCCTTGCTACAAAAAGCCTTACAGGCCGCTCGAGCAGACCCTTCGAGCACCCCTTAAAAGCGCTTTGAGGCTCATCCTCGCTCAGGTGTAATAACCAAAAAGAATGGCTTGCAAACGACTGAGAGAGCGGTCGTCGTCTGGGTAGACATAACTCAAGACGTAGTGATCGGGTCTCAAAATCACCGCGCACGCCTGCGCACTGTCCAACACCCGCTGCAAGTGGCCATCCACATCGCGGTACCAATCGCCTTGTTCACTCGGGTGCAAGAAGTCCTCATCTTGACGGAGTATTTTGATGACCTTCAGATCGAGGGCTTGAGGCCAATCCACCTCTTTTGCATCCCACCAAGTCAAGACAGCAAAGCCTGAACCCAGCACGCTGTCCATTTTCACAATGTCTGAGCGAGCACTCTCCAAAGGGGGCTGCACCATCAATTGCCCAGGCGCAATGAGCGCGCGGCCTTTGGACTCGAGATCAAAGAAACCTTCGAAAAATCTGGGTTTGGGTTTGAATTTGAGATTCAAAAAATAATCTTTGACACGGGGCACCCAGCAGGCCATTTTCAGCAAGGTTTGCACAACGATCGCCCCAAGCATGGAGCGCGGCTGCATCACCACACCAATTTTCAAGGCCATTTGAATGAGGGCCCAGGCGTGGGGTTTTCGCTCCAGTTGGTAAGTTCCAAGCAAAGCTGTGCTGGCACGACCCTTCACCACGTCCGCCAATTTCCAAGCCAAATTGCTCGCATCCCTGACCCCGGAATTCATGCCCTGACCGGCAAAGGGAGGGGTGAGATGAGCCGCGTCGCCAGCCAAAAAGACACGGCCCTTTTGCCACTCTTGGGCCACTCGAGCGTGAAAGGAGTAGACCACTTTGCGCATGAGAGCCAGGTTTGCATCGGCCTCATTTCTCTCTTTGATCCATGAGCGGTAGACCTGCTCTTGAAGAACCTCTTCACTCTTTTCATGATCAAACAACATGAACTCGTAGCGAAGGGTGGACTGAGGGCCGGGCAATCGGATGGCGGGTCGCTTGGGATCGCAGTAAGTTCTGGTGTGACGAAAGGCGTCCTTCCTCCCCACAAGGTCGGCAATCAACCACCTTTGAGCATGGGTTTGACCATCAAAACGGGTGCCGATCAATTCACGAATGGTGCTTCTCGCACCATCGGCACCGACAAGCCATTTGCAAAGCAATTGCCTGACCTGTTCACCTTGCTCAAAGCTCACCGCAACAGGGTGCACATCCAGGTCTTGAGAGGAGGGATCGAGGAGCTGCTCGTGCGTGAAACCCAGCACGCGAGAGGACATCAACACCTGCACATGTGGGTACGCGCTCAATGCGTCAAAGAGTGTTTGAACCAGTTGCTGCTGTCGAAATGCATTTCGCTTTGGATGCCCGTAGTCTTGTACACGGGGCTCGACTTTGGCAAACAAGGTTTGCAACCAAGAGTAGTAGTGAACCCCATAGGCGTGCGTGATCAAAGGCGCCAAAGCCTCCAGCTGAAGCGCATCGGCCATGGAGCGCAAGCTCTCATCATCAATGCTCACCGCACGGGCCTCACCCACCACCTGGGGCAACTGCTCCATCAAACACGCCCGAACCCCTTGCTTGGCCAATAAATGGGTGAGCAACAAGCCCGTCGGACCCGCACCTACGACCAACACATCCACGCACAAAACGGGGGGAAGATCAACTTTTTCTTGACGTTCGATAGACATGACGGAGATGAAAATCCTTTGTGACTCAAAGACCCAATCGGCTGGGGCTGGGGCTGGGAGCATCGAGCACACGGCTCAAGGCGTCAATGACTTCTTTGGGCGCTTGCACCAACTCAATGAGCACCCCCTCACCGCACAGGGGGAACGCCTCATTGCCCTTGGGGTGAATGAAGCAGATATCAAAACCAGCCGCACCCGTTCGAATGCCCCCTGGTGCAAAGCGCACCCCTTTCTCGGCCAACCAATTGACACACACGGGCAAATCATCCACCCACAGTCCAATGTGATTCAAAGGCGGCACATGCACTTGAGGTTTTTTCTCGGGGTCCAAGGGTTGCATCAAATCGACCTCGACTTGGCCTGCACCAAAGCCCAATTGGCAGATGTCTTCCGAGACATTCTCTGTGGCACTTTCGAAATGCCCCTTCATGGTGAGGCCCAACAAATCAACCCACAAACCTTTGAGCCGGTCTTTGTTCAAGGCGCCCAGTGCAATTTGTTGCAAACCCAGCACACGAAAGGGTCGCTCCATCAAGGTCTTTGTCATACAAACTCCAAAATAACTTGATCCACACTCAAGGATTCGCTGACTTTGGCATTCACAGATTTCACAACCCCATCAGCAGAGGCGAGCAAGACGTTTTCCATTTTCATGGCCTCAATCACCGCCAGTTTTTCACCCGCCAAGACTTTTTGTCCAACGCTGACATGCACTTGCGTGAGCAAACCCGGCATGGGGGAGATCAAAAACTTTGAAAGATCAGGCGGCGCTTTGATGGGCATCAAGCGATAAAGCTCGGCCGTTCTGTTGGAGAGCACCAAGCAATCGACCCGAGCGCCCGCATGGGAGATTTGGAGCGCCAAGGGATTGCGAGGTAAATTGCGATCAATTTGTGCCACAAACGGCACCCCATTGACGGCACCTTGAACCACGATATCGTTCAAATTGGAGTTGCTCTGGATGGCATAAGTTTGACCCGCCACCTCGATCACCGAATCTGCTGGATTGGAGGCCCCGTCTCTATAAGACACGGCGTGATCAACATGCTTGCCTCCTTGGAGCAACTCAACAACCGTGAGCTCGCTGTCGTGCTGAATATCGTAGCCAGACAACTGTCCACTCATGCCTTTTGCTCGTTCACGGGTTTTCCTTTGAACATAGGCGGCAAGCGCGATCAAAAACCCAGCATCCGGGTGCTTGACCATCTCGGACTTGAATCCTGATGGAAAATGTTCTGCAATGAAACCCGTGTTGAAGTCACCCGAAATGAATTTGGGATGTGCCAACAAGGCCGCTTGAAAGGGAATGTTCGTGTGAATGCCTCGAATCACGAACGCGTTGAGCGCTTCACGCATTTTGTCGATGGCTTGAAGCCGATCGGGCGCGTGCACAATCAATTTTGCGATCATGGAGTCGTAGTAAACAGGGATCTCACCGCCTTCTTGCACGCCCGTGTCTACACGCACACCGTAACGCTCATCGGGGTGCGCGGCTCGCATCGACGTTTTGGGTGGCTCAAATCGCACCAACCTGCCCGTGGAGGGCAAGAACTGCCGATAGGGGTCCTCCGCATTGATGCGGCACTCCAAGGACCAGCCCTCTTTTTTCACCTGAGACTGCTCAATGGTCAAATGCTCCCCAGCAGCGATTTTGATCATCCACTCGACCAAATCAACCCCCGTGATGGCTTCGGTCACAGGGTGCTCGACTTGAAGGCGGGTGTTCATCTCAAGAAAATAAAAACCCTGGTCGCGACCCACCACAAATTCAACCGTCCCTGCACTTTGGTACTGGACCGCTTTGGCGAGAGCCACGGCCTGCTCACCCATGGCAGCACGGGTCTTGTCAGAGATGAAGCTCGAGGGCGCTTCTTCGATGACCTTTTGATGCCGCCTTTGAATGGAGCACTCGCGCTCGTTGAGGTAAATCAAATGACCATGCGCATCTCCCAAGACCTGTATCTCGATGTGACGAGGGTCTTCTATGAATTTTTCGATAAAGATTCGGTCGTCGCCAAAACTGTTTCTGGCCTCATTTTGACAAGCTGTAAAACCCTCCAGCGCCTCTTGGTCCGAATAGGCCACGCGCAGCCCCTTGCCCCCACCACCTGCGGACGCTTTGATCATGACAGGAAAACCAATTTTTTTGGCAATTTCAACCGCCTCTTGGGCACTGGGAATGGCCTGGTTGTGCCCCGGAATGGTGTTGACATTGGCCTTTTGCGCCAAATTTTTGGACGCGATCTTGTCTCCCATGGCACTGATGGCGTGGTGCTTGGGGCCAATGAAAATCAAGCCCTCCTCTTCCACCCTTTTGGCAAAGGATTCGTTCTCGCTCAAAAATCCATAACCCGGATGGATGGCCTGCGCACCACTTTTCCTAGCCACGTCAAGTATTTTGTCAACCACAAGGTAGGATGACTTTGAGGGTGCGGGGCCCAAAAGATACGCTTCATCGGCCAACTCCACATGCCGTGCATTGGCATCGGCCTCAGAATAAACAGCCACCGTTTTGATGCCCATTCTTTTGGCCGTTGCAATGACTCTACACGCAATCTCGCCTCTGTTGGCAATCAGTATTTTTGTAAACATGTCGGTGTTTCCCTAGTCGTTCAGTCGTTCTGTTGCTTTTTTCAAAATGACACTTGTTCTCTTTAGAGCGGAATATTGCCGTGCTTGCGCCATGGGTTGTCAACCTTCTTGTCTTTGAGCATGACCAAGGAGCGACAAATGCGTTTGCGCGTTTCTTGCGGCTGAATCACATCGTCAATGAATCCTCTCGCACCCGCCACAAAGGGGTTGGCAAACCGAGCACGGTATTCTTGCTCCTTGGCGGCCAGCTTTTCAGGATCGTTTTTGTCTTCTCTGAAAATGATCTCCACCGCCCCTTTGGCCCCCATCACTGCAATCTCTGCGTTGGGCCAAGCAAAATTCACATCTCCCCTGAGGTGCTTGGAGGCCATCACATCGTAGGCGCCACCATACGCCTTTCGCGTGATCAAGGTGACTTTGGGGGTCGTGCACTCGGCGTAGGCGTAGAGCAACTTCGCCCCGTGCTTGATGATGCCGCCAAACTCTTGACTGGTGCCTGGCATGAAACCGGGCACATCGACAAGGGTGATCACGGGGATGTTGAAGGCGTCGCAAAAGCGCACAAACCTTGCAGCCTTGATGGAGCTTTTGATATCCAAGCAACCGGCCAAGACCATGGGTTGATTGGCCACGATGCCCACACTTTGCCCGCCCATGCGAGCAAAACCGATCAGCATGTTTTTTGCATATTCGGGCTGCAACTCAAAGAAGTCGCCATCGTCAACGATCTTTAAAATCAACTCATGCATGTCGTAGGGTTGATTGGGGTTGGAGGGCACGAGCGTGTCCAAGCTGTGCTCGAGCCGGTCACTGGGATCCAAGGACTCCCTGAAGGGCGCCTTCTCTTTGTTGTTCAAAGGCAGGTAGTTGTACATGCGACGCATCATCAAGAGCGCCTCAACGTCGTTTTCAAAGGCTCGGTCTGCCACACCGCTTTTGGTTGTGTGCGTCAACGCGCCGCCCAACTCCTCGGCGCTCACCTCTTCGTGCGTGACCGTCTTGACGACCTCGGGGCCGGTGACGAACATGTAAGAGCTGTCTTTGACCATGAAAATAAAATCCGTCATGGCGGGCGAGTACACAGCGCCACCCGCTGAGGGTCCCATGATCACGCTGATTTGAGGAATGACGCCTGAGGCCATCGCGTTTCTTTGAAACACTTCTGCATAACCCCCAAGGGAGGCCACCCCCTCTTGAATGCGCGCGCCACCAGAATCATTCAAGCCAATGACTGGGGCACCCACTTTCATGGCTTGGTCCATGATCTTGCAAATTTTCTCAGCGTGTGACTCCGAAAGTGCGCCGCCAAAAACCGTGAAATCTTGGCTGAACACAAAGACCAAACGGCCATTGATCATGCCGTAGCCGGTGACCACACCGTCGCCGGGAATCTTTTGCGCATCCATGCCAAAGTCCGTACAGCGGTGCTCAACAAACATGTCCCACTCTTCAAAGGTATCGGGATCCAGCAAGACCTCGATGCGCTCACGGGCGGTGAGTTTGCCTTTGCCGTGCTGGGCGTCGATTCTTCGCTGTCCGCCGCCAAGGCGTGCTGCGGCTCGTTTTTGTTCAAGTTGTAAATTGATATCAGTCATATTGAACCATCAAAAAAATTAGTTTTACAAAGCCCCAAAGCCCTCTCCAATGTACACGGTAAGCATCGAAAATACACCCCGTACTAACCACCTGGAAATTGAATCGATATTTGAATTTCATCCAAAATGTCATTGATCAAATCAAGTCTCAACCTGGGGTTGTTTTGACTCAAAAGCAACTCCTTTTGTGAGGCGTTGAGGGGCAGCATCTCCGACCATCGGTTGGCCACCCAGCCACAGTCATCGAGCCGGTAAGGTTGCATGAAGGGCATCTCACGCGCCTTGATGTGGTGTTTTTGAAAGGACACGATCACCTTGCCCAATTTATCCGCCGCCTGTTGCAACTCCATTGGAATCGGTTTGGGTGCATCTGCAGGCAACACACTGACCTCGGCCATCCACAGCCCATTGCCCTCTTGCACTTTGGACAAGACGGTAAAGCGCTCAACACCCTTGCAAAGCAAAAAATACAAATTGGGCTTGATTGCCTCAAACGACTCGATGTGCGCCAAAACACCAATTTGAGAGAACGCCACTTGCTGGCCCGCCACCCTGGTCTCTGCCCCCTCTTGCAAGGTCACCACGCCAAAGGGGGTTTTCTCCTCGACTGCTTTTTTCACCATCTGTAAATAGTGTGGCTCGAAAATCCTCAAAGGCAACAAGCCCTCAGGAAACAGTGTTGTGCTTAGCGGAAAAAGGGGCACCCTCATGATCGACAAACCTCTTTGATGAGCTCTAAAAACATGGACGTCTCTTTCACACTTGATGGAGTTTGATCAGCATCCTGGCCGCACTCGAGGGCTCCAGCGTCCCTTTCGTGACCTGCCCGAGCAGCTCGGGCAAGGCTTGGAGCACCCTTGGGTTCTCCATGAAGGCGTTTCTCAAGCCAGCGTGCACCCGCTCCCAAAGCCAAGAGACGGCTTGTTGGGCTCGCTTGTGGTCAAAGGCGTGCGACTTCATTTGCTCAGCCTGGTATTGAAGCACTCGCTCAAGCAGCAGATCAATGCCACTCATCTTGAGCGCAGAAATTTGCAACACCCGCCAAGTCGGATCCATTTGCAAGGCGTGCGCGGCCTTGAGACCCACGTATTGATCCATGGGACCGAAGGCCTCAGGGGACGGCGCCGATGGGGACAGGCCGTGGGCGAGCAGTTCTGCCGCCGTCATGCCGGCATAAGACGCTGCGCCGCTTGCACTTGAGCCCCCTTTGGATTGAGAAACCAAACGCATCGCACTTGACATCATGGACTGCGCGCGCATGGCGGCATCGGGATCCAAGTCTGCTTTGTTGATCACCACAAAATCGGCAAACTCCATGACCCCCTTTTTCATGGCCTGCAAATCATCGCCTGCATTGGGCAAATGCAAGAGCAAAAAGACATCCGTCATGTTGGCAACGGCCACCTCACTTTGCCCCACACCCACGGTCTCCACGATCACCACATCAAAGCCAGCGTATTCACAGATCAGCATGCATTCACGGGTTTTTTCACACACCCCACCCAAATTGCCGCTGCTGGGACTGGGTCGAATGAAGGCGTGTTCACTGACCGAGAGACTTTGCATCCGAGTTTTGTCCCCCAAGATGGAGCCCCCTGACAAGGAGGACGAAGGGTCCACCGCCAACACAGCAACCCGTTGACCTTTGGCAATCAAAGCCAAACCCAAGACCTCAATGAAGGTGCTTTTCCCCACACCAGGCACCCCACTGATGCCAAGCCTCAAGGTGGTTTTGGGCTTGGGGTGAAGTTGCAAGATCTGCAGCATCTCATCGGCCTCTTGCCGATGAATGGGTTTGGTGGATTCAAGAAGGGTAATGGCCTTGGCCATTGAACGCCTTTTGGTGGTATCGATCTCACTCAAAAGGCCTTGAACCAATTCTTTGGGTGTCAATGCAGTGCTTTCCTGATTTGCTCCAAGACATCCTTGGCGCTGGCGGGAATGGGTGTGCCGGGGCCGTAAATGCCTTTGACGCCGGCGTTGTACAAAAACTCGTAATCCTGTTTGGGAATCACGCCCCCCACAAACACGATGATGCCTTGTGCGCCTTGCGTGCTCAACTGTTCAATGATCTCTGGCACCAATGTTTTATGGCCCGCAGCCAGGGTGGACACGCCAATGGCATGCACATCGTTTTCAATGGCCTGCCTCACACACTCTTGTGGCGTTTGAAACAAGGGACCAATGTCCACATCGAAACCCAAATCTGCGTAGGCACTGGCCACCACCTTTGAGCCGCGATCGTGTCCGTCTTGTCCCAACTTGGCAATGAGCACACGCGGGCGTCGTCCCTCTTGGGTGGCGAAATCACTGATTTCGGTTTTCAACTGCTCCCACCCCTCTGCGCTGTCATAGGCTTGGGCATACACGCCGCTGACTTTGTGCGTGTCTGCACGGTGCCTTCCAAAAACTTTCTCTAGCGCCATTGAAACCTCCCCAACGGTTGCACGAGCACGAATTGCTTGCACGCTGAGTTCGAGCAAATTGCCCTCCCCGGTTTGCGCAGCTTGCGTCAATGCGTCAAGCGTTTGCTCCACCAGACCTGTGTCTCGTGAGCCCTTGATGTTCTTCAAGCGCTCAATTTGCTCCAAACGCACTCTGACGTTGTCTACGTCCAAGATGTCAATGTCAGCTTCTTGGCTCAAACGGTATTTGTTCACACCCACAATCACATCTTGCGAGGAATCAATGCGAGCTTGCTTTTGTGCAGCGGCAGACTCAATGCGCAATTTGGCCCACCCTGAGTCTACGCACTTTGTCATGCCGCCTTGGGCTTGAACCTCTTGAATGATCTCCCACGCCTTGTCCACCATGTCTTGGGTCAGCTTCTCCATCATGTAACTGCCCGCCCAGGGATCGACCACAGAGGTGATGTGCGTTTCTTCTTGAATGATGAGTTGTGTGTTGCGGGCGATTCGAGCACTGAACTCTGTCGGCAAGGCAATCGCCTCATCAAAGCTGTTCGTGTGCAAGGATTGCGTGCCGCCAAAAACAGCGGCCATGGCCTCAATCGTTGTTCGCACCACATTGTTGTAGGGATCTTGCTCAGTCAATGACCAACCAGAGGTCTGAGAATGCGTCCTCAGCATCAAACTCTTGGGCAACTTTGCACCAAAATCCTTCATGATGCGGCACCACAACAGGCGGGCTGCACGCATTTTGGCGATCTCCAAATAAAAGTTCATTCCCACCGCCCAAAAGAAGGACAGTCGACCCGCAAAGTCATCGATGTTCAGGCCCTTGCCCAAGGCCAGTTTCACATATTCGGCGCCATCGGCCAAGGTGAATGCCAACTCGAGCGCTTGGTTCGCACCCGCTTCTTGCATGTGGTAGCCAGAAATGGATATCGAGTTGAATTTCGGCATCTTTTGCGCCGTGTAAGCGATGATGTCACCAATGATGCGCATCGAGGGCTCAGGCGGGTAGATGTAGGTGTTGCGCACCATGAACTCTTTCAAAATATCATTTTGAATGGTGCCTGAGAGCTTGTCTTGAGGAACGCCACTTTCCTCTGCCGCCACGATGTAGCCGGCCAAAACGGGCAACACAGCACCGTTCATCGTCATAGAGACGGAGACTTTGTCCAAAGGGATTTGATCAAAGAGAATTTTCATGTCCTCGACCGAATCAATCGCGACCCCGGCTTTGCCAACGTCCCCCGTCACTCTGGGGTGATCTGAGTCGTATCCGCGGTGCGTGGCCAAATCAAACGCAACCGAGACCCCTTGACCACCAGCGGCCAAGGACTTGCGATAAAAGGCATTGGACTCCTGTGCGGTTGAGAAGCCCGCATATTGTCGAATGGTCCAAGGTCGCACGGCATACATGGTGGCTTGAGGGCCTCTCAAGTAAGGCTCAAAGCCTGGCAATGTATCGGTGTAGGGCAGGTCCTTGGTGTCCTCGGATGTGTACAAAGGTTTGACCTCGATGCCTTCAGGCGTGATCCAATTCAAAGCCTTGACATCTCCTGCAGGAGCGGATTTCTTGGCCGCTTCTTGCCAGTCGTTCAAATTTGAGGGTTTAAAGGGCGGATTGTCTTTTGTCATGTTGTTCCCAATGCTCATACCTTCTTTGAATGCTTGTCTTCTCAAAGGCTTGGCTTTGAGCTCATTGTTCATAGATTGTGTATTAAAAACTGCTCAAATTCGAATTTTTATGCGCCACCAAGCGCCTTCTCACCTTTTTTTACGCCTTTGCGCGCCAATGTGGCGCGCTGCATGACCTCCAGTGGACTCAAATCCTTTAAATGAGAATCACTCCACACTTGACGCCAAAGCCTGGCGCCTGCTTGGCCATGCCAAAGACCGAGCATGTGGCGAGCCATGGAGAGCCAAGACTGTCCTGTTGATTTGCACTGAATGCTCATGTACTGAGCCATTTGCTGCTCAATCTCAAATCGAAGCGCCTCGGATGGCTCACCCGAGACATGCTCAAGGTCCGCACCGATTTTGCCCTCGTTGAACCAAGTGTCCCACGAGCGCATCATGAAGGGGGTGTGGTAGGCTGCGCGCCCCACCATGACACCATCGATCTTTGGGCCTTCAAGGGCTATTTGCGCATTGTTTTGAAGCCCGCCATTCAACACAAAGGTCAAATGCGGAAAGTCTTTTTTTAAGCGATGCACGGTGCCGTAGCGCAGCGGCGGAATGTCTCGGTTTTCTTTGGGGCTCAGACCTTTAAGCACCGCATTTCTGGCATGGACGATAAATATGTCACACCCAGCCAAGCTCACCTCACCCACAAAGTCACGGACAAACTCGTAACTTTCGTTGTGATCAATGCCGATGCGGTGCTTCACGGTGACTGGAATATCCACCACATCCAGCATGGCTTTGACGCCCGCCGCCACCGTTTGCGGCTCATTCATCAGGCATGCACCAAAAGCGCCTCGTTGCACCCGCTCAGAAGGACAGCCACAATTGAGATTGATTTCATCGTAGCCCCATGCCTGGCCCAATTTTGCGCACTTGGCCAAATCTTCAGGTTCAGAGCCGCCCAACTGCAGTGCAAGCGGATGCTCGCAGGCATCAAAATCCAAATGTCTCGCTTGATCGCCAAACAGCAAGGCCCCTGTGGTGACCATCTCCGTGTACAAAAGGGTTCTTTGTGTGATCAAGCGATGAAAGAAGCGACAGTGGCGATCGGTCCAATCCATCATGGGCGCCACACTTAAAAGGTGTCGAAGCTTGTGCATCCTGAGACTCAAATGCCTTGGTTGATCATGTCAACCATTTGCTCAAGTGCCAGGCCCCATCCCTGCTCAAACCCCATGTCGCGGTGTTTGTTGCAATCGCGCTCATCTGCATGTTGAACGCCAGCAAAGTAACGGGTGCCCCCGAGATGGTCCTGCAATTCAATGGTGGCGGTGAAAAAGAAATTGCTGTCCTCCACCCCCAAACTGTGAGGCCGATTGGGCCTGAACCCAGGGAGCAATGCATTGGTCCAGACCAATCGATGGTTCACCTGCACATCCAGGAAGCACCCCACGTTGGGAAACTCATCGCCTTCAGGGGACTGCATCACCGTTTTAAAAAGTCCCCCTGGGCGCAAGTCCATCTCGCATTCGGTGGTGAGCCAGGGTTTTGGGCAAAACCAACGTTTGAGCAACTGGGGCTCGCTCCAAGCTCTCCAAATCAAGGCCTTGGGCACATCGACTTGTCGAACAAAACTTAAATCAAGTTTTAAATCTGGGGCGGCGTTGTAGGTCATTGCGTTAAAGTCATCGAGAGCAACAAATGAAGGGCAAGCAAACGCATTCAAAAAGCGATCACGTGCTTGCATTTTAATCTGATCTCAAGCGCCCCTAAAATGCTCGAACCCGCACGAGCACAGCTTGGGCGCACCACAAACGTCCCCAAAAAAAAGCCTTTGAAGCCCTTGCGGGACCCCAAAGGCCTCTTTGAGAGACGCATCTCAGGCTTGGACGCGCGAGCCCCAAACCTGGGTGCATCAACCCATGTGCAAACCACCATTGCAAGAGAAGTCTGCGCCCGTGGTAAAGCCCGACTCAGCACTGGCCAACCAACCCACGATGGAGCCGATTTCATCTGGGGTGCCCAAACGCTTCACAGGAATGGTCGCCACAATTTTATCGAGCACATCTTGTCGAATGGCCTTGACCATGTCGGTGCCAATGTAGCCAGGACTGACGGTGTTGACCGTCACGCCTTTGCTGGCCATCTCTTGGGCCAAGGCCATGGTAAAGCCGTGCATGCCCGCCTTGGCGGCTGAGTAGTTGGTTTGTCCAGACTGCCCCTTCTCACCATTGACCGAGGAGATCTGAATGATGCGACCCCAACCCTTTTCAACCATGTCACCCACGACTTGTTTGGTCACATTGAACATGGAGTTCAAATTGGTGTCAATCACCGCATCCCAATCATCTCGGGTCATCTTCAAAAACATTTTGTCCCGGGTAATGCCCGCGTTGTTGACCAACACGTCAATCGAGCCAAACTCGGCTTTTGCTTTGGCGAAGGCCTCAACGGTGGACTCCCACTCACTGACGTTGCCAACAGAGGTGTGGAAATCAAAGCCCAGCGCCTTTTGTTCGTTGATCCACTTCACAAAGTCGCGAGTGGGTCCACAACCGGCAATCACCAAGAATCCATCTTTGTGCAATCTTTGACAGATCGCGGTTCCAATGCCACCCATACCACCCGTGACGTAAGCTACCTTTTTACTCATGTTTGTCTCACTTTATTTAATTAATGAATTCAAAAAAACTCGACACTGTTGCACATCTGTGCA
This sequence comes from Burkholderiales bacterium, assembly GCA_947372465.1. Classification (GTDB taxonomy): domain Bacteria; phylum Pseudomonadota; class Gammaproteobacteria; order Burkholderiales; family Burkholderiaceae_C; genus Limnohabitans. Next base: position 29,013 of record CANBTT010000020.1, read on the forward strand.
ACTCAACGCTCAAGGGTCAAAGAAACCCCCATGCCGCCACCAATGCACAGGGCGGCCAAACCACGCTTGGCATTGGAGCGTTGCATCTCATGCAATAAAGATACCAAGATTCTGCAGCCAGACGCACCAATCGGGTGACCAATGGCAATGGCGCCTCCGTTGACATTGACTTTGCTCGGGTCGATCCCCAATGACTTGTTCACCGCGCAGGCTTGCGCGGCAAAGGCTTCGTTGAGCTCAAAGAGATCCACGGAATCCACGCTCCAACCTGCGCGAGCCAACGCCTTTTGAGACGCAGGCACGGGGCCCATGCCCATCAAAGCGGGGTCCAGGCCACTGGTAGCAAAGGAGGCAATTCTTGCCAATGGGGTGAGCCCAAGGGCTGCGGCCTTTTGAGCCGTCATGACCATCACGGCCGCTGCACCGTCATTGATCCCAGAGGCATTTCCAGCCGTCACCGACCCCGCTTTGTCAAAAGCGGGTCGCAGACCTGCCAAAGCCTCAGCGTTCGTCTTTTTGTTGATGTATTCATCGCTCTTGAACACAATGGGGTCGCCCTTTCTTTGAGGAATGGTGACCGCAGCAATCTCCGCATCAAAGCGACCGGCCTCTTGCGCAGCGGCCGCCTTTTGTTGGGATGCCAGAGCCAATGCATCTTGCATTTCACGGGTGATCCCATTGGCTTTGGCCACGTTTTCTGCGGTAATGCCCATGTGATACTGGTGATAAACATCCCACAAACCATCCACAATCATCGAGTCGACCATTTTCCAGTCACCCATGCGCTGACCGTCTCTGGAGCCCATCAACAAATGGGGCGAGGCGCTCATGTTTTCTTGACCGCCGGCGATCACAATTTCACTGTCACCCCAAGCAATGGACTGGGCTGCGAGCATCACCGCTTTGAGGCCTGAGCCACAAACCGCGTTGATGGTCAGTGCTGGCACTTCTTGCGGAATACCAGACTTCATCAAGGCTTGGCGAGCTGGATTTTGTCCTGAACCGGCCGCCAAGACTTGTCCCAAAATGACCTCACCAATCAAAGCGGGATCCAGATTCTTCGCTCGGGCCAACACCTCCTTGATCACCACCGCACCCAAATCGGGCGCAGACACCTTGGCCAAGGAGCCCCCAAATTTACCCACACCGGTTCTAGCGGCTGAAACAATGACGATATCTTTCATAACTGATTACTCCCAAAATTCCCTGATTAATACATTGAATGGTCACAACCCGTAAGTTAAACCACATTTAAGTGAATCTACCATGCCTTGGATCAAAAAAAATTGATTTAATTCGATTTGGCTTCATCGCATACCCGATACCTAGACCTTCACAGCCACATACCGACCAGGTGCTGGCTCAATGGGTTTGTGCACCTTGTTGCCCTGTTTTTTTGGCGCTTGAACGGGTTTGCCCGCATACTGAGAGAGCCAATGCATCCAGTCATCCCACCAACTGCCTGGCATCTCCTTGGCGTTGGCCACCCAGTCTTGCAAGTCTGGGGGAAAGGTGGCCTTGGCGCTGACCCAATGGCTTCTCTTTTTACTGGCCGGTGGGTTGATCACGCCAGCAATGTGACCGGATGCACCCATGACAAAGCGCTTCTTGCCTTTAAAAATCTTGGTCGACGCATAGGCCGCGTCAATGGGCACAATGTGATCCTCTCGTGAACCATAGATGTACAAGGGTGCTTTGATCTGGGACAAATCCAAGGCTTCTCCACAAACCGTCAATGCGCCTGGCTCCTTTAATAAATTCTCAAGGTACATGTTCCTGAGGTACCAGGCGTACAAAGGACCGGGTAAATTGGTGGCGTCGCTGTTCCAATACAAGAGATCAAAGGGCGGAGGGGATTCGCCCTTCAAATAATTGTTCACCACGTAATTCCACACCAGGTCGTTGGGCCTTAAAAAACTAAAGGTCTGCGCCATGTCTTTGCCAGACATCAAGCCACCATTGGCGTATTGGAGCTCTCTGAACTTGACCATGTTCTCGTCGATAAAGACGTCCAAAACGCCGGTGTTGGAAAAGTCCACCAAAGTGGTGAGCAGTGTGAGACTTGCCACAGGCTGTTGGCCCTTTGCTGCCAAGACGCCCAATGCCGTGCTCAACAATGTCCCCCCAACACAAAAACCCAGTGCATTGATGGTCTTGGACGCCCCAATCGACTGCGTCACTTCTATCGCCTTGAGCACGACGTGCTCAATGTAGTCGTCCCAAGTCGCATGAGCCATGTCCTCCTTTGGATTGCACCAACTCACCACAAAGGTTCGGTGCCCATTGGCCACAGCGTGCCGGATGAGAGAGTTCTCAGGCTTTAGATCCAAAATATAGTATTTGTTGATGCAAGGGGGCACAAGCAACAAAGGCTTTTCAAACACTTTGTCGCTCAATGGGGCAAACTCGATGAGCTGGAAATAAGGATTTTCAAAAACCACTTGGCCGCTCGTGAGCGCCACATTCTTGCCCACCGCAAACACACTTTCATCGGTCATTGACACGTGGCCTTGCTGGACATCGTGCAGCAAATTTTGCAGGCCCTTGGAGATGGAAAGTCCATCGCTGTCGATCGCTTTTTTCATCGCCTCTGGGTTGAGGGGCAAAAAATTACTGGGCGAAGTCAGTGCCACATACTGCTCAACGGCGAAACTCAAGCGCGCTTGGGTTTTTTCGTCGGCCTTGACCGCTTCAACCATCTTTTGTAAAAACTCGCCATTCAAAAGATACATGGCCGCCACGAACTTGGAGGACGGTTGCTTGGCCCAAGCGTCTGTGTTGAAGCGTCGATCCTTGAGTTCTATGCTGTCATTCAAACTGTCGTTCCAAAGCTTTGTTGCGCGCTCAATGAAGTCGCGTTGAAGTGCTTGGAGCTTTTGCGCATCAAGCTCAAGGGGCTTGATGGCTGGCAAGGCTTGATGCGCATCTTTGGCATTGAAGTTTGACAGGAACTGCTCAAAAGACGCTCTCATTTGGGCCAAGGGGTCCGAGGGTTTGAGAGGCTCAGTGGCGGACTTGGTGGGTTTGTCAGACTGGGGCATGTTGAACGTTCCAAAGGAGCAAAATAATTTTTTCAAGAGCAATGTGCTCAAGTATCGCAGTATTTGGGGACGCGAATTAGAGTGCGAAGTCCAGATTTTTAGGGCTCGAGCCAAATGCTTGCTGCAAAGCGACCACTGGTGCGATCACGTCGGTGGGAGAAATAACGATCGGGGCAACTGAGCGTGCACCAAGCTTGGGATCCATCGTTGCCCCACACGTCTTGCACGCCAAGGCGCTTGAGTTGCATGCGGACCAACAGCGGCAAATCGGCCAAGTATTTACCCGGCTTGTGCTCAAGGGGCTTAAAGGCCTGCACATACAAGGCCTCTTTTTGCTCAAAGGCATGAACGACCTCCTCACCCACTTCAAAGGCTTCAGGACCAATGCAAGGCCCCAACCAAGCAAAAAGTCGCACCTCTGGGTGTTTGAACACTTGCATGAGCACTCGGCTCATCTCTTGGTGGGCTTGCTCGATCACACCCAGGGGCAACAAGGACTGCTTGTCCCCCAGACCCACCAAGCCGCGCCAGCCCACATGAACCGCCGCCACCATGCGGGCCTTTGCATCAGCAAGGAGCAAGGGCATGCAATCGGCCACCATCATCGTACAAGCCAGACCGCGCTCCATTGTGTAGGCCCCATCGGCGCTTAGACCGTTGGGCGTTGCATGGTCAATTTGAATGCAGTCGGTGCCATGTTTTTGATCAAAGAAGATGGCTTTGGCCCCCATTTGCCTTTGATAAATCGCGCGGTTTTGTTCGACCCGGCCCGGCTCATCGCCCACATGCAAACCCAAATTAAGGCGATCAAAGGGCTTGGACGAGACGCCCCCATCTCGAAAGCTCAAATGGGTCCGAACCCCAAGGTGCTCCAAACCCCAGCGGGGATGCCAAAATTCTGAGGTTTGCAAAGAGGGCTGAGGGGTCATGAGAGAAACAGTTTGCAAGGTTTGAGGGTTGGCGCTCCATGTTACCTATTTTTTTTGGATCCTGGCTTGAGCCATTTTGAAAACTTTTGCTTAAGCGCTAAACTATCGAGTTCGGCCAAACGGATTTTTTCCATTTTGGCACTCCAATCGACCTTCATCACTTGAGCTTTCATGAACTTCACCCATTCCCCACAAGCCCCCATCGCTGTACCCGTCACGGGCAGTGACCAATTGTTTCCTGTTCATAGAATCTATTGCGTGGGAAGAAACTATGAAGAGCACGCCAAGGAGATGGGCTACACAGGACGAGAAGCGCCTTTTTTCTTTTTAAAGCCCACCGACTCTTTGATTTACGTTCCAAATGGCACCACGGGTGAGTTGCCTTACCCGAGCTTGACACAAAATTTTCATCACGAAATTGAATTGGTGGTGGCAATAGGGGTGGGCGGCAAAAACATCAAGGCCCAAGATGCAGAGAAACACATTTATGGCTATGCCGTTGGCCTTGATATGACTCGAAGAGACTTGCAAAATGACATGAAAAAACAAGGTCGTCCTTGGGACATTGGAAAGTCCTTCGATCACAGCTCCCCCATGGGGCCCATTGTCCCCAAAGCCTCGGTACACGACCTTGAAAAGGCTCAAATTTATCTAAGCGTCAACACGCAAGATCGGCAAAATAGCCACATCAACAAGCTCATTTGGAACATCGCCGAAACCATCGAGCACCTCTCCAGTGCCTGGGAGTTGCAAGCGGGCGATCTGATCTTCACAGGCACACCAGAAGGCGTCAACGCAGTGGTCAAAGGGGATGTGATGCATGGCTTTGTTGAAGGGGTTGGATCGATCGACCTCAAAGTCATCTAAGAACAACAGGGGCCCTTTAAGTCTCTTTTTTTATCATTTGCATGCACCCAAGCACTTTGGCCAGATCTTCACACTGAAGCCTGGCCGACCCAAGGAGTTAAATTTGTCTGATTCGAATAAAAAAATCAAGAATGCGCTGTTCAAGCATCTTCAAGAAGAAGTCTATTGCCGTTTGGGAATTTCTCCCTTGCACGGCATAGGTGTTTTTGCGCTGAGGGCCATCCCCAAAGGGGTCAACCCCTTAAAAAGTTGGCTCAAAAACATAGAAATCAAATTCTCACACGACGAGATCAAAAAACTCCCCAAAAGCGTACAAAAGCAAGTCAAACTTTTTTGCTACTACGATAAAAAAGCCGTTGAAATCCCTATCATGGGGATGAACACCATGGACATGGCCATTTATTTGAATCACTCAAAGACGCCGAACATCAAAATGAAAAAGGACGGCACATTCATCTGCATCAAGCCCATCAAAGCAGGTGAGGAAGTGACCATGGACTATGACCACAGTTTTGGTGAGACGCATATTTTCAATTAGTGCGTCGCTTTTACAAACGAAAAAAGGACCCTTGGTCCTTTTTTTCATGGCGCAAGATGAAAAAGAGCCCTTAAGGCGCTGCCCTTTTCATCATGTGCTCGGGGCGGTAAATTTGATTCCAATCCTCTGACTTGAAGTCGGTGTGCAAAGGAGACGTGGTGTCCAAGGCCAATGGGTGATCCAAAGGCGTCACTGCAACGGCATAAATAGGCTCGAAGTCTGTCACAAACAGCGACTTGTAGCCATAATCATCCACGGGCCCAAGGTTGTAGTATCGGTAGCCATTTTCGCTGGCCCATTTGCACACCAAAAAACAGGCGTATATGCCGGGAGAGCGGTTCTTAAAGGCACGGTTCCATTGGCAAAAGCTGCCATACACCTGGCTGTAATTGGGCAGCAAAACGGACACATCTGTCAAAACCAACTCGCCTTGATCATCGTGCACTTGGATGACAAGCAAGTCCAGGTCTTGGATGTAATCCAAAAACCCCTCGACCTCTTTGTCATCGATGTAGTAATTGGCAAAATGATCCCCGCCCATTTCAAACAAATCGTCCGAGCTGAGGTCCTTGCCCGCTACCACTTCGATGGTGTGCTCAAAACGACGGTACTGCTTTTGAATTTCTTTGAATTTGCGGGCCCGTCTTTCTTCGTCCCAAAAGCCAGGGGTGGTGACGTCAACCATGCCATACCGATCATTGATCGGCACGCCAAAACGGCTGTCTGGGGGGACCGCATAGACGATGAAGGGTTTGGGTGCATCGGCAAGCATCTCTTCGGTCACGTCAATGTAAGGACACAGCGCATCCCAACGGCTGGTGTAGTACAAAATGTCGTTGTGATCGCTCTCAACATACAAATTGTCCTTGGTCCAACTTTGAAAACCTAGGCGCTTGACCTCTGCATCTTGAACATCTTCAATCAAATAGTGTGTTTCTGCAGATGAACCGTCCATCATTCATTCCCAATCTTATTTTGGTGAGGTAGCTTCTTGATCTCGAAATAGCTCTGATCAATTTCAAAATTATTCGTTAAAAAATCGGGGTCCTGCAACTCCAGGGATCGAATGGATTGTTTGATGCCTTGCAAATGCTGCTGCGCTTCACTGCCGTCCACCTTCAATTGTTTGATGTAGACAGGCATCACGGGACAGTCGGTGTCGTAGAGATAGGTTTTTTTAATGGGGTTGTATACCAAGGGGTACAAGTAACAAGAGAACGGTTTGTCAGGGCCTAAAGTGCAGCCCTTGTCACCCAAGTGAGGACAGTTGACTTCAACACAAATGCTACCGAGCTTTTTTTGCTCCTGTGAAGTCAAAGTGATCTCCAAAGCGGGAAATCCTGGAGTCACATTGCAGCAGCGCTGACAGGTTGAACAATGATCAAACAACAATTAAATTCACCATCATTCCCAATTGAGAGTATTAAGCGCAATCCAAATCAGCTTCGAAGAAGTGCATTGATTTAAACACGACACCAGCACGAAAGATTGATTAGCAATGTACGAAGTTTATATCAGTTTGAAACTTTTTTATTTTTTCTTCAAAAATGATTGCTCACGCATGCATTTTAACGCTTAAGTTGGCTTTCAATTTGGTGTTGCTTGTGATTTATAAAAATCAATATTTTCAAGAATTCTAAGGGCTTAAAAATCGATTAAAAAATAGGTTTAAACTACCCCTATGAAAAACCACACCCCAATCAAACACTGCAAACATTGTGGCGAAAAGGTCAGCTACAAAATACCCAACGATGGCGACGATAAGTTAAGAGCCATTTGCGATGTTTGCAACAGCGTTCATTATGAAAACCCATTGAATGTGGTGGGGACCCTGCCCACATGGGGAGATCAAGTCTTGTTATGCAAACGCAACATCGAGCCCAGATTTGGCATGTGGACACTGCCCGCGGGTTTCATGGAGCTTGGGGAGACACTGGAGCAAGGTGCCGCGCGAGAAACCGTCGAAGAGGCCGGTGCTGCTTTTAAACTGCTGGACTTGTACACCATCACAAGCGTTGTGTATGTTGGACAAGTTCACTTTTACTACCGAGCAGAGCTCACGCACCTTGAATTCAACCCCGGGCATGAAACCCAAGAGGTTCGGCTCTTTTCTGAAAGCGACATTCCGTGGGATGATTTGGCTTTTAGAACCGTCAAAGAAACACTGAAGTGCTATTTCAGCGACAGGGCTTCAAAAGTCTTCCCCGTCCATCACATTGACTTGCACTGAACGCAATGCACAACTTTAGGGCGTTTTATGCGCCATCAACTGCCCTTTTGTAGGGCTGCTTTCAAAACGCTCACGCACAAATCAACCGCTGTATTGGCCTCGTCCAGGATTCGGCCCATGGTGACAAAGCCATGGATTTGTCGCTCAAAGTTCACGACCCTGACGGACACCCCCGCTTTCGACAATTTGTTGGCATAGGCCAAGCCCTCATCGTGCAAAGGATCGTAGCCTGCCAACAAGACAAAAGCGGGGGGCAAGCCCTCGTGATTTTTTGCCAACAATGGCGAGGCGCGCCAATCGTCATAGTCACTTGCATCAGGCACATAATTGTGACGGAACCATTCAATGGCTTCTCTGGTCAACAAGTAGCCTTTGCCGTTTTTGGCATGGGATGGGTGCGTGCAATGCATGTCTGTGGCGGGGTAAATGAGCAACTGAAAAGAGGGCTTGTGAGCGCGCTCTTTTAGACCAAGACACACTGCCGCAGCCAAATTTCCGCCTGCACTGTCACCTCCCACAGCAATGCGTTTGGGGTCAACACCAAAGGTGTGATCTTGGGCGCGCTCATGGAGCCACTCAAATGCGGCGATCGCATCTTCATAAGCGGCAGGAAAAGGCGCCTCAGGACCTAGACGATAGTCAACAGAGAAAACCGCACAACCCGCTCCCGCGCACAATGCTCGGCACAAGACATCATGGGTCTCGATGTCCCCTATCGTCCAGCCGCCGCCGTGAAAATAAAGCAAAGCGCCGGCCATGGCGTCCATCTGACCTGGGTGTGAGGGGGCGATGACCTCGGGCCGGTATTGCCGAACTCGAAGCTCTCGAGCGCCCAAGTTGACCGCATGGTCCTGCACATGTGCAACGTCGATGGGCTCGGGCTGAGAAAAGCCCTTTCGACTCAGGTAGGCCTGCCTGGCCTCTCTTGGTGTTTGAGTGTTCACCGCAGGCACCGCATACTCCAGCATCAACTTTAAAAGACCATGCGCTTGTGGATCTAACATGCTAAAAACCCTTAGAAAATGAAAGCTTTTTAAGACAATTGGGGGGAAACCATTGCTTGGCCACTTTAAAAACAGGCCAAAAGGCCATTGTAATGAATGGTCTTTGGCCTAAAAAGCCCCTATTTGCCCGCCTTCACGCGTTCAGCCTAAAAATGGGTTGTTCACCCAATTGCAAAAGTTATTAAAAAAGAGAGAATGCTGAAGCTTTTATCTTTTCGCTCCTTTTTTGTTGGGTCTTTTGACCGGCAAAGGACTTCTTAAAAGCCTCAACAACAGTTGCCATGCCAAGGGACTTTCAACATTTTTTTTGAATCTTTTTAATCTAAGGGTCTGAACATGATTAATTTACAAATCAATGGTCGAAAAAACGCTGTCGACGTCGAACCAGAGATGCCATTGCTTTGGGTATTGCGAGATGAAATTGGATTGACGGGTACAAAATATGGTTGTGGCGTTGCACAGTGCGGCGCATGCACGGTTTTGATTGACGGTGCACCGGTCAGATCTTGCTCCTTTCCTGTTGCGGCTGCCACGGGCAAACACATCACCACAATTGAGGGCCTGTCCGCAGACTCCACGCATCCCGTGCAATTGGCCTGGAAAGCGCTGGATGTTCCCCAATGTGGTTACTGCCAATCGGGGCAAATATTGGCTGCTGCAGCGCTCTTAAAAAGAAACCCCAAACCAAGCGACCAAGACATTGATGAGGCCATGACCAATATTTGCCGATGCGGCTCTTATCGCCGCATTCGCGCGGGCATTCACCAGGCCGCAAAAACGGGCAAAGGCATTCCTTCAGTGATCCACATGGCCCAAGCCGACAGCGCTGACGCACTGAGCGTTGCCGCACTGTCCACGCATGCACACGAGTTGCATGACCACGGGCACCATGCCGCTTCAAGCCATGACGCTTGCGCAATGAATGCATGCTGCAACAACGAGCACGGCAAGGCCTAACCCATAGGAGACACCACATGAACAACAATCAATCCTCCATACCATCAAAATCAAGCCTCTCACGTCGTGCCTTTTTGGTCACCTCTGCCGCCACGACAGGCGCTTTGAGCATTGGATTTCACGTCCCCTCTTTGGCACAGAGCACCTCAAGCAAAGCCCAAGGAACTGCCGACAAAGCCTCTGCCGTTGAGGTCAACGCATGGGTGGTGATTCAACCCAATGACGACTGCATCATTAAAATTGCCAGGGCTGAAATGGGCCAAGGCACGAGCACCGGCCTGGCACAATTGGTTGCCGAGGAACTGGAATGCGACTGGAAAAAGGTGAAGATTCAACACATCACACCGGGCGAGAATTTGGCCAGAAAACGTGTTTGGCGCAACATGGCAACAGGCGGTTCACGCGGCATCCGTGAATCCCAAGAATACGTTCGCCAAGGGGGCGCGGCTGCACGCATCATGCTCATGCAAGCTGCGGCAAAAACATGGGCTGTGCCCGTAGGCGACCTCAAGGTCAGCAAAGGCGTGATCACGCACGTCCCCACTTCACGAACATTGAGCTTTGGACAAGTGTGTACCACCGCAGCCACGCTCACTGCCCCCGATGTCGGGACCATCACACTCAAGCCCCCCCATTTATGGACCATTGCTGGCAAACCCCTGAAACGCCTGGACACAGCGCAAAAGGTCAATGGCGCTCTAAAATATGCGATCGACTACAGGCCGGATGACATTTTATTTGCCGCGATCAAGATCGCTCCCGTGTTTCAAAGCACCATCAAATCCTTTGATGCCACTGAAACCCTAAAAAGAAGAGGCATCAAAAAAGTCGTTCGCATTGACGACAGCACCATCGCCGTTGTTGCAGACAACTGGTGGCGCGCAAAAACAGCGCTTGACGCCATGCCCATCACTTGGGAAGAGGGTGAGAATGCAAAGGTCAACAGCGCCAGCATCGCAGAGCACTTGAGAGAGGGCCTCACCTCAGACAAGAATGTGTTTGCCGACACCAACACAGGAAAGTTCTCCGAGGCCTTTGAGAAGTCCAGCAAAAAAATTGAGTCGGTCTATAGCACACCCTTTGTGACCCATGCCTGCATGGAGCCCATGAACTGCACTGTGCGCTACACAAAGGAGAAGGCCGAGGCTTGGGTGCCCACGCAAAACGCGGAGGCCGCCCTTGCAGCGCTCGCAGATGCGAGTGGTTTGCCGGCCGAAAAATGCGAAGCTTACAACCACACCTTGGGTGGCGGATTTGGTCGTCGTGGCGGTCCACAAGACTATGTCAGGTACGCAACCATCGTCGCCAAAGAGTTTCCTGGCAGACCGGTCAAAGTCCTTTGGAGCCGTGAAGAGGACATGACACACGACATCTTCAGACCCATTGGACTGTGCAAATTACAAGCGGGCCTGGATGCCAAGGGGGATCTGACCGCCTTGAGTTTGCGTGTCTCAGGTCAATCGATCAACGCGCACTTGGCACCTCACAACATCATCGACGGCAAAGACCGCAGACAATTGCAAGGCTTTTGGGCTGAGCCTGGAGACGCTCAAATTGGCTACTCTGTGCCCAACTTGAAAGTGGAATATGCAATGCGCAACACCCATGTGCCAGTTGGCCCATGGAGGGGTGTCAACACCAACCAAAATGCCATCTACTTAGAATGCTTCATGGAAGAGGTCGCCAAAGCCAGCGGCAAAGACTCCTTGGAGTTCAGACGCTCCCTTTTAAAGACGCATCCCAAGCATTTGGGTGTCTTGAACGCGGTGGCTGACAAAGCAGGCTGGGGTCGTGCGCTGCCCAATGGTGTTCACCAAGGCATTGCTCAATTCATGGGATACGGCAGTTATACGGCCGCCGTGGCTGAGGTCAGCGTGAAAGAGGGCAAAGTCAAAGTCCTGCGATTGGTGCTTGCCACCAACTGCGGCCACGTGGTCAACCCCGACCAAGTCGCCTCGCAAGTTGAGGGCTCTGTGGCCTACGGCTTTGACTCTTTGTTGAGCGAATCAAGTGTCATGAATGGGCGCATTGTGGAGAGCAATTTTGATCGTTACAAGATTGCACGCATGGTTCAATTGCCTAAAATTGAAACCGTTCTCGCACCCACCTTTGACTTCTGGGGTGGCGTTGGTGAGCCCACCATCTGTGTGGTCGCCCCTGCGATCATGAACGCCATTTACACGGCTACAGGCAAGCCCGTCAGATCTTTGCCTTTGAAGAACGAAGGCTTGGAGTTGGTTTAAAACCCAATCGCAGAGCGCTGAGCAGCCCGCTCCCCAAGCCTTGCTGTAAAAGTCAAGTTGGGGGTGGGCTGATCAAAAGCCCTTGCATGCTGCGCCACGCACAGCGCAGCATTTAACTTTGAATTAAAATCATGCTTGAACTCAGGGATTTTTTCAAAGGCGGTATCCGAAAGATATTTGTCAATCTTGTTCATTGATCGCCAAACGAACGTTTTAAACCGAGCAGATGAAAGTTTTTTCTCTTGCGATGAAAGCGATTTACTTTTGCATTGGGGTGGTTTTTGGGGTCTCAGCGGGCGCTCAACAGCTGCCCAATGAGGCCGTCCTTGAGACCTTGCAAAACAAGGGCTTCAAGCTCGCTCAAAGCAGAGAGGGTCAATGCACGCTTTGCCACAGCATCCCGAACTACAAAGGGGTGATGGGCAACTTAGGCCCCGCACTTGAGGGAGTGGGCTCGCGACTCAATGAGGCTCAATTGAGAGCAAGACTGCAAGACTCCAGAAAAATCAACCCCTCCTCCATCATGCCCCCCTACTTCTCTACAGAGGGATTGAACAATGTTGACCCCAAATTCTTTGGGAAAACCTTGCTCAGTGCCTCCGAATTTGAAGAGGTCATTGCTTACCTAAAGTCACTCCATTGAAGACCCATCCACCTCAAAGAAGAGCATTGCTTCAAAGTGTTGTGGGACTGCTCACGCTCATCTCGGTCCCCCTTCGTGCACGCGCACAAAGCCTGGACACGCAAAGCGAAGAGTTTCTAAAACTACTGGAAAGCCTCACCCTAGGCGCGCCCATACAACGGGGCAAAATTCAACTGAGCATTCCACGTTTGGCCGACAATGGACACTCCGTGCCTTTGAAGATCAGTGTTGACTCTCCCATGACGAAGGAAGCACACGTTAAAACCCTGGTGATCATGTCTCCTAGAAACCCCAGGCCCTTGGTGGCCAAGATGAATTTTTCCCCTCGCAGCACGAAGCTCAATGTGAGCACCCGTGTGAGGCTCAATGGCTCTCAATCTCTTTGGGTTTACGCCCAGATGTCTGATCTGTCTTGGTATGGGCAAAGCGCTGAGGTTGAGGTGACAGAGTCTGCTTGTTTGGATGCCTCTTGATGGGCGCGAGAATTTTGATTCCTCCGTCTCCCAAATCGGGTGATGTGATTGACATTCGTATTTTGATTCAGCATCCGATGGAGACGGGTTTTAGACACGAGCTTTCAGGAGCAATCGTGCCTAAGAATGTGATTCGCTACTTAAAACTCGAATTCAACACTGAAGTGTTGCTCGAAGCTGAACTGGGCACGGGCACAGCGGCCAACCCCTTTTTGCAGTTTCAAACCAAAGTGTTTGAAAGTGGCTGGTTCGTTTTGAGTTGGGAGGACGACATGGGCGTGAGCGGCACCGAGCGAGCGCTGTGCAGCATCAAAAACGCATGAAGTTTTTTTCGCAAATTGCTTTTGATTGGCGTGTTGGGTTCGCACACTTTGCTGGGGTCTTGTTGCTGTCCCTCAGCGCACTCTCTTGCAATGCGCAAGTCCATGCCGAGGGCCCTGGTTGGTTGCGCCAAGATGAGCGCCGCTCGGGACTGAGCTTTAAGAGCGAGGATCTTCAAGCTCAACAAAATGACGATGCCATCAACCCCTCCTTCCTTTGGGTCGATCAGGGGCAACGGATGTGGTCTGAAGCGCCTCAACCCCACGCGCCGTCTTGTCAGTCTTGCCATTCTGATGCAAAGACCCGCATGAAAGGTGTGGCCCTCAACTATCCAAAGTGGGACAAGCGAAGCAAACAACTGATCAATCTAGAGAGTCAGATCAATGCCTGCCGGGTCAACAAACAAGGGGCAAAGGCTTTGGCTTATGAAAGCGATGAGCTCTTGGCTTTGACGTCTTGGCTCACCTTGGCTTCAAGGGGCATGACATCTGAGAGACGCATCGATCAAAGCATCGCCGCGTCCTTTGATAGAGGTCAACGCTTTTATGAAAAGCGCATTGGACAAAACAACCTCTCGTGTGCGCATTGTCACACACAACATTTTTCTGATCGCTTGGGCGGTGAAGTCATCAGCCAAGGCCACCCCCAGGCCTATCCCGCCTATCGCCTGGAGTGGCAAAAGATGGGCTCGCTACAAAGACGATTAAGGGCATGCCTGTCGGGCGTGAAGGCCGAAATTTTGCCTTTTGGATCACAAGAGTTGATGGAACTGGAGTTGTATTTGCACTTTAGAGGGCAAGGTTTGGCTTTAGAGTCCCCGGGGGTGAGGCGCTGAGCTTGGCGAAACCCAAGGGACAGACAGGACATGGTCGACAAGAAGTTCAACGGGCCTGGGTTTGAGGCTCGCGTTTGCCTGCTGCTAGAAGGAGGGCCCCCAAGTCCACATTTTGGCGTTTTCAAGCGCCAGGGCTTTGCACAGCGATCTCAGCATCTCCGCCTTTTTTTGGACGCCCACGAAAAAGGGCTAGCACTCACTCAAGTGCTAGCCCTTGTATCTACTGGTCGGCGTGGCGGGATTCGAACTCGCGACCCCTTGCACCCCATGCAAGTGCGCTACCAGGCTGCGCTACACGCCGAAGGATTTAATTATACAGAGGTTAATGGCAAATTTAGCGCTTCTACTGCCAGCTAGACCAATAATTGTCGTATTTCTCTGAGCTCTTTCATGAGCATTTTAAGTTGCGGGGGATCTGATAAAAGACCGCTCGCGTTCCAAGTATCGACCACGCTGGACTCATCAAAGCTGATCTCCTCGTCAAAGACCTCAACCCCTTCGAGCATGATTTCACCCGAGCGTTTCTTGTCTTTTTCAATCTGCACAATCTCTTGAAGTTTGTTCCTGGCGCCACTGATCGTGAAGCCTTGGTCATAAAGCAAATCTCGGATGCGCCTGATCATCAGCACCTCATGGTGCTGGTAGTAACGCCTGTTGCCTCTTCGCTTCATGGGGCGCAGTTGTGTGAACTCCTGCTCCCAGTACCTGAGCACATGGGGTTTGACGCCGCACAAGTCACTGACCTCACCGATGGTGAAGTAGCGCTTGGCAGGAATATTGGGTAGAGACGACTCCATTGGAACACTTCACTGGCAAAACGGAGGGTTGAGATTAC
>CANBTT010000021.1 GCA_947372465.1 Burkholderiales bacterium
TCCGACCCCGATCCACCCGCTGAATTGTCAAATCTGCAAGGCCTAATATAGAATCAATTTGGGACATTGGTATTACCTCTATTAAACATGTTCTTCGTACCAACTAGTTTAATAAATACCTTTGTCCCCCGTTAATGATGAAGAGCCCAGCTCTATCATCAGACCCCGTCATCTTGTGACACTCTAATTTCCTTAGCTTTAAAAATCGCTTCTGGCTTTGTGTAAAAAGCCATACAAGTTTTATTAAGCGTAATCATTCCAAAATTGCAATCACTACTTTCAATGCCCACCTAGCATTAAGCATGGTGGCGTTCTTACAGGGTGATAAACATTTGTTCATTGAAGCCTTTTGAACATCAATTCACTGGCAAAAGTAGAGTCTGCCTATTGGCTTCAAAGATACTGTAAAAAGTTTTTATATTAATACCAATAGCTTTTTGAAAGGAATCATTAAAATTTAATCCTTTAGCCATTTCTTTGTAAATATTGAATGATTTCTCGATACCAAATAATCCAATTAGGAATTCGGTAGCTATTTCTCCAATGCCGTATGAATCATAGTCGGCTACATAACCTACTATTTGCGAAAGAAGGAAATTCGGTGTGCCGGCAGATTTAGCTCTTTGAATGGCCCAAGGTCTTGCATCTACTAAATATGAGTTGAAGCCAAGATAATCAGATGAATAAGTTCCTATGTAAACACAATGACCTTCTTTAAACCATGTTGGTATTGTAGATACGGTGGATGGTCCATTTGCCAAAGCAGTCTGAACAGAATGAAAAACCTCGTGCGCAGGTGTTTGGCGCATTCCAACAGGATCATTAACAATAGAGTTAGTTTGTGTCGCTACCGTATCATTCCAAACTGACAAAAAAAATGGTGCGTTGTTTATAGTTTTGTAAGGGTTGGAAAAATTTAAGATGTTTATTGCTTGAGTGTTGGTGGCAACATTAAAATTCTGTTGCAAGATATTAGCGCCCCAATTTTCATCTAATGCAACCATTCCATTGGCGTAAGTTAAAGTTGAATCAACAGCTTGTGCAACCAAATTCATGCCCTTAGGAATCCAATTTTGCCAAAGCGGATTTGAGCCAGGTTGAAAATAGGTTGTAAGCTTAACATTTGGGTTTCTTATTTGAGAAAAATATCTTGTGTAAGAATTTTTGCTGCTATTAACAATCATTCTGGTTAAAGACTGATTGGATTGTGAACCACCAATTGACTGAATATTTGCAATTGTAACAACCACGTTGTTATAAATATTTCCAGAAAATGATACGCTTGAAATAAAAAGTTGACCACTCGATTCATCAAAGAAATCTAGCAAAGAGCTATTTTCACCGCCTCCAACAGAAACCACATTACCAAGACTAACAATAACATTTGTATAAATGGTATCTTTGTAAAAGACTTGTGGGATAGTTAAAGATTTACCATCATATAAGTCTGTCGCATCGCAATTTGTTGCGAAAAGAAACCCCAGGACCAAAAATAATCTTCGCATAAAAATCCATAGGACTTATAAAGTTACTGCAATTTTACGTATTAAGTATTTCACTTCTGTTATATTATTTTTCTTTTTCCTTTTTTCTTTCCTCAGTCCTCAACCAATGGGTTGTCGGTCTGCCAGTAGAAATACCTCCATGCATCCTGTACCTAACATTAGGCATTGAGGCGTTTTTACAGGGTTGCTCAGTCGTTCTGGCTAAATAATTACAGTAAATTAGTCGCCACCACCGCCGCCACCGCCGCCACCTCCCCCGCCACCACCGTCGTTACTTGCGTAAAGCGCCGCTATTCCAACAATCCCAATGGTTAAAGAAGTCCCTAGGAAGTTATTGCCTGAAACTCCGTGTATGACATTTGAGGGGATAGAAATCGAATAGTTGCCTGAATCTTGATAAAAATTGTTATGAACCAATGTTAGTTGGCTGCCAGAAATCTTGATTAAGGGATTTAAAGCTATATCAAAAAAATCCTGCTTACCATTGGGTTCGATTAAAGTGATATTGCCGGCAACAGGAACAATACTTTCTGAAAACTTAAAGACAATGTCAGTAGTTGGTTGGATATTCGTGCTCTTGTTAACTGGAGAAGTACTGGTTAAGGAAATAGTTGAATTGCTTGTATTTGTACTTGTAGTCGGTGGATTAACTGGCGCAGGGTTATAGAGCTGACCATTTATAGAAATCACCTTATCAATGGTTACATTCACATTGTTATAAATCGTGGCTCCAACTGTGACTGACGGTATGCTCAATGAAATACCATCAAAGCTGTCGACACTGGAATATGTAACTGGGCCAATTCCACCAACAGAAAGAACTTTGCCAACTGTTACAACTACATTGGAAAAAGTTTGACCCAAATACAATACCTTTGTAATGGTAAGTTGATTAGTTGCAAAATTGTAAGTATCTGAATTCGTTGTGATTGGTATGGGATTTGGATTTGATGGCAACGCACTGGAAACAAGCGCAGAATCAACCGTATTGGGCATACTGACTTGAAAATTTGAGTAACTAATATTGCTCGCGTTGACTAAATTTGCAAATGCTTCGTTTGGTGCTGGGCCATTGCCATCGGGATCGTAGTATAAATTCCCACTTAAAGTGTCGTAAATAATGTATTGTGTACTTGTTAGAGCTTGATTGAGTCCAGGGCCACTGAGAAAATTCTGGGGTTGTAAAGAATAATTACCATTTACATAAGTATGACCAACATCAATGAAGTCGTATTTACCATTAAAGTTAATTAAAGTCGCCAACTTATTTCGCTGACCATTATTTGCATTTGTCCAAGCCGCTAAAAGAGTGGGTGTGGCATCAAAAGTAAACGCTAGGTTGTTTTGATTTTGAGAATTTGAATTGATGGCTGAATAATTTAAATCTATGACATTGGTGATATATCCACCCTTAGAGCCAGTATGACTTGAAGTATCATTAACAGGAATTGAAATGGTTTTATCTTGAACCACCAAATTCATGTAAACCGGTTTACTTTGCCTTATCCCATCTGCCAGAACTTGCACAGCGATCGTGGCGGACCCATTCGCATCTATGGTTACGTTCCCATTGCGATTTGATGGGTTAATTTGTGTCGAATCTAAACCAGAAATCGAATAGGGAACAATGGATCCAGGAGAAAGTCCAGTTGTTTTTAGTGAGAAATATGCCGTTGTACCTTCATTAACAAGCGCATCAATTGCTTGCAAAGAGTAAGTCGTCTGCGCGGGTACCAATGTTATTGAATTATCGCTATTCAAAACGAAGGAATTATAGAAACCATTCACCACAAATGAAGAATCACCATTCAGACTATTGTTGCTTAAATTTACATTATGAAAGGTTATGGTGGTTGTGCCCAAATTATCAGGAGTCACTTTAATCGAATTTGAAATCAGATCTTTACTGATCTGATTGGCTCCCCAATTCGATAAAAATAAAGGTAAGATTTTATCCTTAGGTGAATAATCTGAAATATTTACAATTAGATTACTTGTGGATAAAGCGTATGTATCACCGCCGCCGCCGCCCTTGATAAATTGAATTTTATGATTGCTTTGATTGTCAGCATTCCAAAACTCAAAATACTCCGTGGCCGAAGAAGCGGCAACATCATAGCTACCACTCCAAAAATACCATCCGGAAATGCCAGAAAAATTTAGAGATGATGACGCATCAAATTGAATTAATCCAGAACTACCAGGAATATTGATCTTTTGATTCGAAAAATTAAAAAAAGAAACTGTTAATCTTCCCCCCTTGTTAACAAGGGTGTCGTTTCCAGAGTTTGGCGTGATATCCCAAACCAAGTTGCATTGGTCCGTGATTAAGTAATCATTCAGCGGGCCACTCCAAAATAGCAATGTATAGTTGCTAAGGGGATCCGTGAAATTTAAGGTGTCTGTAAATCCATACCCATCATTAATTGAGTACGGCTTGATGCTTGAGCCTAGGTTCGTAGCTGTCGTGGAAGTTAAATTTATACTCGCGCCAGATGTGGGTGTAAAGCCAACTGGAACCAGAGAAAACTGATAGTTATCTGCGCTACCTAAATTGTATGCATCATTGCCTGGACCAAGTGTTAATTCTTGATGTGTAAAACCATAGGGGACAAAAGTATCATCGCCTTGCGTCCCTAATAACTGTGATTTACCATCACCAGCAATAATTGATCCAATATTTAGTCCATTGATTTGTATTTGATTTTTTACAATTCGAGCAGAATAAGTTCCGGATCCGTTGTAACTTCCGTTGGTAAAAGTACCAATGCCATTGTTATAAAAAGTGATTTGAGTTCCATCACTGTCCGTTTGAATTGGAATAGTTGCCAATAACAAGGAGCCTTGATAAACAAACAAAGTTGTACTGTTTGCTTTGAGTTGATACTCAGATGAACTACCAGGAAAACTAATGGCTTCTACGTTGCCATCTACAATGACACCAGAAATGCTTTTTGAAATATTAACGATTTCATTTCCAGCATTTCCTAATATATATACATTACTTTGATTCAAATCAAAATTTTGATTTGAATTAAGATTTATTGTTGAAGTCATGAAGTACAGGCGTAGTTAATTTTTTAATGTGGCTAAAGTTATTTAGGCTTGCAATGGAACTTCCAACTTCCTTGCTTACCCGTTGATGCACTCATCAATATCCACGTAGAAGAGGCATTACATTATCAGATCTTTTGACAAAGCCAAACCGATGTTGGACATTTATTTTAGAAAATTATAAACAATTTAAAAAAACCTATAAATTTGCTATTAATTGATAGCAACTTACTGCCTTTTACAAAATACAGCCAATTGAACTAGAAAATCCTAGCATCCAATTATCAATCTATAGGATCGCGCCTATTAACTTGTCACTTGGCCAATTTATCAATTGATCGACGGGATCAATCAACTTTGTTGTCATTGACTCCTATCCACAAAGAAACTATTCTACTTTTTTATAAGAGAACTGAGAGCAAATACAATGGACAGCACAACGATGGAGAGGTAAGCCCATGTCCATGCATACGTTATTTGTGCTTGTTGTGACAAGTCCAACACATATCCAAACACTGCTGGCCCAGCCAATCCCCCCAAAAATCCGACGAGTGAATGCAGTCCCATGGCTGCCCCCTTGATCTCGCTTCTTGCACTCATGACCAAGCCAGCCGTCAAGGTCGATGAATCTGCCATGATGAATACCATATGAACAATTGCCAATCCGATAATTATCCACCAAGGCTGATCATACGAAAGCGATAAAAATATGGCCGTGAAAAAACTCAGCACCATCACGCCATGAATCCACTTTTGACGACCCACGCGATGCGCCATTTCATTGCCTAAAATTGAAGATGGCACACCAATAAAATTGATCAAGCCAACAAGAACAGGAATGGCGAGAGGGAGATCATCCTGACCATGAGCACTGCAAAAAATCAAATAAGCAACAATCCAATTTCTAGACGCAAAAAGCTCAAGACAGTGAATACCATAGCCAAGGATATAGTGTAAGGCTTGCTTATTTTTTAAAACCTCTCGCCACTTCTGAATAGGAACGACATCAGCAAATTTGAGTTGAATATTTTTAGATAGACTTGGGTGCTCTATTTCTTCAACAAAAAAATACACCAGCGTCAGCGCCAACAACGGCCCCAACGCTATAGCGATGAAAACCATTCTCCAGCCCAAATTGTGCAAAAAACCACCGGCAATTAAATAGGAAAGCCCTGTTCCCACACCAAAAAAAGCTGTATAAAAAGCGATGGGACGTGACAACTCAAGGGCATCCAATCTGTCTGATATGATTTTTAAACCTGGCATGTACGAGGCTGCAAATCCGGCTCCATTGATGACCATGCAAAGACTGGCCTGCCAATAATCACGTGCTAAAAACCCAAAACAAAAAACACCAAGGGCAGTCAAAAAGCCACCCAGCATATAAATCCGCTTTGCATCCATGCGATCGGTGAGCGTGGTTGCAAAAGGCACGACCAAAACATAACCCAAAAAGAATGCGCTTGCGATCAATCCTGATTGGAAATTGTTCAAAGCCCATTCTTTTTGGATCGAGACGAGCGCAACCGGATAGGCGGCAAAGCCTAGCAGCGTCAGGATTTGCGCCGCAAGCATGACAATCGTTATCTTTTTCATAAAGTGACTGTTAAAACTGCTGCGCCAAAAAAACCCTATTGGGAACAGCCCGATTAAGCATTTATGTAATTTTTAGGCTTATACAAATTGATCAAATTTGCACCAAAAACCATCAAGGCGCCAATGACCATTACCCAGCGAAATGGCTCTGCATAAATCAATACACCCACCACAGTGATCAATGGAAGCCTGAAAAAATCCAGGGTCACGACAATGCTCAGATCGGTTTTTTGCATGGCCTTGCTCATACAAAAATGCGATGCCATTGAGGTCAAACCAATCACAAGCAACCAGCCAAACTGAACAAGACTTGGAAAAATCAAATGCTCAAAGGCCAGACAAAATGAGACGGGCAGTTGAATCAAACTCATGTAAAACAAAATCGTTAAAGGTCGATCTGTTTTAACCAATGACTTAGAAAACGTGTTGCCTATTGAAAACAACAAAGCAGCAGCAATTACATAAAGAGAGTTGTAATTAAAAATACCTTCGCCAGGATCGACAATCAGATACACCCCCGAAAACCCAAGCGTGAGAGCGAAAAATCGCCTGAAATTCAACATTTCCCCTAAGAAGGTCATCGCCAAAATTGAGGTCCACAAGGGGGCCGTAAACTCCAGCGCAAAAACTTGTGAGAGAGGCAACAAGCCCACACCCACAAACCACCCATATTGACCCATCAAATGCGTCAGATCTCGACCCAGATGAAATTTGATCCGCTGGGTTTTAAAGTAGGATGCATCCCTGGTTCTGTAAATGATCAAACAAACCAATATCAAGCCAATTGCCGCCCTCGCAAACAAAACCTCAAAGGTGTTCATGCCACCTGAAAGCTCTCTGGCCGAAATGGCCATAAAGCAAAATGAAAAGAGCGCACCACTCATCCACATCAATGCATTCATAGGTTTTTTAGATCAATCTATTTGTATGGATTGGAATTGAGATCAAGCCATCAATCATTTTTGCTCATGACTGGTACTTTTGCTAGTCCACATTCTTTGAAGCAATCCATCTTTGAGTTTGAAGTGGTGCCAAAGTGCAACCAAGGTATGAAGCGAGACACTTAACATGATTGCATTGGCAATCCACTCGTGAATGAAGACCAATAATTTTCTCATCTCTTTATTTTCCGCATCAAATGCAGGAATTTTAAAAAGATCAAACATGTTCACACCTCTGTACCAAACAGCAACGACACCGCTTATAAAAATCGACAGCATCAATGCATAGAGGAAGACATGGAAATATTTTGCCAATCGAGTGAGCCAACCATTGTTCGGCGTGGGCAAATGAACGCCACCACTTCTTCGCCAAAAGATTCTATAAATCAACAACAAGCCAAAGACCACTCCAAAGGTGATATGAAAGCTCCTCAATGTGATTCTTGGAAAACCTCGGGGCAAGAGATCAATGCACTGACCGGCAATCCAAAGTCCCACCACCAGAAAGGCCACAACCCAATGCAAAACAATTGTTTTTTTATCGTAAGTATGCAAAAGATGTTCTGATGGGTTCATTGCGATCGTACCGATGAAGCTTGACTCACTCAAGATGGGTTTCTTTGATCGTGCGTCTTAGAACAACGGGTTTGCCGCCATGCGTTCTTTTGAACATCCAATGGGCCAATGCCGAGTCCAGATAATCGGCATGACCCGGAAACCAATTTTGCAACTCTTTGGCAAAACCTCGACCTGTCTTTGTATCTCCAGCGATGGCCAAAGCGTAGACTTCCTCAAAGGACGCCATGACCGCTGCATGCTCTCCAATGTGGCAATCCCCTGCAGGGAACTCGGTCTCCGTCATCCATTGATCCTCTTGTCCAAAATGCGAGATTGCATGGATCTTGAATTTATTCATCGCAGCCACAAATTCTTCATCTGCGCAATGGATCATCTCATTGACGATATCCACAAATTCGCGGTGTGAGTTGTCCATGGGCTGATAGCCCAAATCAAAGGTGTCGGACCATTCAAAAGTGCTGTTAGTAGAGGTGAGTGTGTCGCTCATATGAACTTTCTTTTTCTTGTTCACTAGTATAAGTCTCTTCTGGGATTGTGCTGTCGGCATTTCTCAGTGAAAACATCACTTTTTTGCGACAAATTCATCCTTTAGACATAAAACCGCTTGTCGCATTGGCGTGTGGTATTTCATCGATAATGTCTTGTCCGGATTTAAAATTAGTTTTCCCTCCTCTCTTGACCGAGTTCCCTAACTTTTTCACCTTTATTTCATATGAGCATTTTGAGCATGACCGGCTACGCCAGCGCACAAGCGCAACTTTCCCAATTGGGCTTTGAGGGCGTTCGAATTGGAATTGAAATACGCTCAGTCAACAGTCGTTTTTTGGATTTGAGTTTTAAAATGAACGACGACCTGAGGTCTCATGAACCAGCTCTTCGTGAGCTCTTCATGCGGGCTTTAAAGCGAGGCAAAGTAGAGGCTAAATTGTCCTTGGATCATCAAGACCCAAGCGTACTTGCTCAACCCTCTGATAAATTTTTGCAAGAAATTTTCAAGCTGCAAGAGCTCATTCAATCCCACCTGCCCCAGGCCTCCCCTTTGAGCGTTCATGAAGTGATCAAGCTCAATACACAAGGCAGTCAAACACCTCCTCAAATCAGAGAGACCTTGATCGCGTTAACCGATTCTGCCTTGGAGCAACTCATACAAGCGCGGGCCACAGAGGGCAAGCGACTTGTCGATTCTCTATTGGAAAGAATTCAACAACTCAAAGCATTGACCCATCAAGCAGGCCCGTTGATTCCTCTACTCATTGAGCAACAGCGTCAACGGTTTTTAGATCGCTGGCATGAAGCCCTATCGATCGGATCCAATCAAGTGAACGCCGATTCAGCACAAGACAGGGCGCTGACTGAGGCAACGGCATTCGCCATTCGCATTGATGTCTCAGAGGAGTTGACGCGGCTGGCCTCTCATCTGACTGAAATTGAAACGTGTCTAACTCAAAAAAATATCAAAGAAGGTGTTGGTAAACGCCTGGACTTTTTGATTCAAGAGTTGCACCGAGAATCCAATACCTTGGGCTCAAAATCCACCACCATGGAATTGTCAAAAATTTCTGTGGACATGAAAGTCTTGATAGAACAAATGCGCGAACAAGTTCAAAATTTAGAGTGAGTCATTTCCCATGATCACGCTTCAAAGCATGGCCCCGGAAACCAGCGCCAGGTGTCAACAAGCAACAACACTTTTCAGCTAAAATGCGAAGACTTAAGATTTCACACAAAGCTTTTGCATGACAGGCGCTTGGGTCATCTTGCATTCAACTCTAAATGATACGAGAACATGACTGTTTATCCAGGTAATCTATTCGTTGTTGCCGCGCCTAGTGGAGCGGGCAAATCCAGCTTGGTCAAAGCACTCATGGAGTTGGACTCTAGAGTTCAACCTTCCGTGTCTCACACGACCCGTGCTCCCCGTGGGCAAGAACAGCACGGTCGTGAGTATTTGTTCGTCAACGACTTGGCGTTTGACGATCTGGTGCGCACCGATGCTTTTTTGGAGTGGGCTCATGTACATGGACACCGATACGGGACCTCTAAAAAAACCATCCAAGACCGCATCGCCCAAGGGGGGGATGTGATCTTGGAGATTGATTTCCAAGGGGCTGTACAAATCAAAAAAATCTTCAACAATGCCGTTTTGATCTTTATCTTGCCCCCAAGCCTACTGGAATTGAGGGCCAGACTGAAAAGACGTGGCGAAGACAGCGATGAAGTGATTGATTTAAGGATCAAAAACGCTGAAATTGAAATGAAAAGAGCACAAGACTTTGATTTCGTTATAATCAACGAAATGTTTGAGAAAGCCTTGTTTGATCTCAAAACGATCGTGCATTCACAAAGGCTTAAATATCCCGCCCAAAGACGAGCTCGCTCAGAGATCTTTGCCGCTCTCAATATTCCCTGAATTTACCCTGATTGGAGTACCCCATGGCCCGTATTACTGTTGAAGATTGCTTGGAACAAATCCCTAACCGCTTTCAATTGGTTTTGGCAGCAACTTACCGCGCCAGAATGCTCAGCCAAGGCCATACAGCCAAGGTTGAGAGCAAAAACAAGCCCTGCGTTACCGCTTTAAGAGAAATTGCTGATGGTAAAGTGGGCATCGAGATGCTCAAAAAAGTTCCGAATTGATATCTGCTTACAGTTTAAAGTTCAATTTTTTACTTTAATACACAACAATTAAAAGACCTCTTTATAGAGGTCTTTTTTGCTTTTAGACCTAGACTAGGTGTAAAGTAGCACTTATGAGTGCAGTCAGTAAACCTTTAATGAACCAAGTCAGTGCAGCGGCAGTCAACGCCGCCGCTGCCAGCTTTGCCACGCTCATCAAAGGACTGGACTATCTCAATTCAGATCAAATAGAATTAATACGAAAGGCTTATAGATTTGCCGATCAAGCCCATCTTGGGCAGAAAAGAAGCAGTGGTGAGCCCTACATCACCCATCCCATAGCCGTGGCCACACAATGTGCGGAGTGGAAACTCGATACACAAGCCTTGATGGCAGCACTTTTGCATGACAGCATGGAAGACTGCGGGGTCAGCAAATTGGATTTGGTGGAGAACTTTGGCTCTTCGGTTGCAGAATTGGTTGATGGTTTGACCAAACTGGACAAGCTCCAGTTCACAACCCGCGAAGAGGGACAAGCTGAGTCGTTTAGAAAAATGCTGCTGGCCATGGCCCGGGACGTGCGTGTGATTTTGATCAAACTTGCAGATCGAACACACAATATGCGCACGATGGCAGACATGCCTAGATCGAAATGGGCAAGGATTTCCAGCGAGACGATTGAAATTTATGCCCCTATTGCCAATCGCTTAGGGTTGAACCAAACTTACAGAGAACTGCAAGATTTGTCCTTTCGGCACTTGAGGCCTTGGAGACAACAAGTCTTGGACAAGGCGGTAACACGCTCGAGAAGTCGCCGAAAAGACCTGATGAAAAAGGTGCAAACCGAAGTTGAGCAACTTTTTGAAAAAGCGGGTTTACCCGTCAAGATCTTTGGCAGAGAGAAAACCCTTTTTTCCATTTATAAAAAAATGCTCTCCAAGCACTTGAGCTTTGCGCAAGTCACCGATATCTATGGCATGCGATTGATTTTGCCAGGCATCACGGATTGCTACACAGCACTTGGTTTGTTGCACCAACTCTACAAGCCCGTCCCAGGAAAATTCAAAGACCACATTGCCATTTCAAAAGTCAACGGTTATCAATCTTTGCACACGACTTTGGTGGGTCCATCGGGGATCAACATCGAGTTTCAAATGAGAACAGAGGCGATGCATGTGGTCGCAGAAAAAGGGGTTGCTGCTCATTGGCTTTACAAGTCAGAAGACCCCAACAGCGAAAACGCTGAACGCCTAGGCGCGCAGTGGCTTCAGTCCTTGCTGGACATTCAAAATGAAACCCACGATGCCACAGAGTTCTGGGATCATGTGAAAGTTGACCTCTTTCCAGATGCGGTGTATGTCTTCACGCCAAAAAGTAAAATCATGGCCCTCCCTCGTGGTGCAACGGTGGTTGATTTTGCCTATGCCGTTCACAGCAAAGTGGGGGATCGTACCCAAGGGGTAAGAATCAATGGGGAGATGGCCCCCTTAAGAACCGAGCTCAAAAACGGGGACGTTGTAGAGATCATCACCAGCACCGAGCCCAGCCCGAACCCCGCGTGGTTGAGTTTTGTGAGAACTGGACGTGCCCGTTCAAAAATTAGACATTACCTTAAAACAATGGCGCAAAAAGAGTCCTTGGATTTGGGTGAGAAACTCCTGACACAATCTTTAAGGGCTGAAGGCATTGAAAAAACGCCCAATGATGCCTCCATCACAAGCACCGTCTGGGACAAAATACTGCGCTTCACAGGCAACAAAAACAAAGATGAGCTGCTGATCGACATTGGTCTAGGCAAGCGTGTGGCCAGTATCGTGGCAAAGCGATTGACGGCCCATTTGGCTGAAATGGGAGAAAAGCCAAACACCCTTCTGATCAGCCAAGAGCGTTTTGCATCCTCCGAGTCCATATCTCAAGGCGATGTGATCGTGGACGGAAGCGAAAACGCCTCTGTGCAGTACGCACGCTGTTGTCACCCAATACCCATGGACCCGATTTCTGGCTACTTGGGACACGGAGAGGGGCTGGTGGTCCACCAAGCAGCGTGCGCTGTGGCTCAACGCCTCAAATACAAGGACAGCGAAAGGTTTATTTACGTGGAGTGGTCGGATGAACCCGTTCGCATGTTTGACGCACCACTGACCGTGACGGTCAAAAATGCACCTGGTGTCTTGGCCAAAGTGGCCACTGCCATCTCCTTGGCAGAGGCCGATATCACACATGTGAACATGGCTGAAGAAGTCGTTGCGATGGACACCATTGATTTAAAGTTCACTGTGGCGGTCAGAGACTTGAGCCACTTGGAATCGGTTTT
Organism: Burkholderiales bacterium; assembly: GCA_947372465.1. GTDB lineage: Bacteria > Pseudomonadota > Gammaproteobacteria > Burkholderiales > Burkholderiaceae_C > Limnohabitans. Next base: position 12,606 of record CANBTT010000021.1, read on the forward strand.
AAAATCTCTTCGAAGAACGTCTTGCGTCACAGAGGCAATGCGCATCATGGCGTCCAAGCACAGCTATCAAGAGGCCTGATCGGCCTCAAGCCGTTTGGGCTGGGTATGAGACCGACAGTATTTCGATCTCCTGAGTGCCCATTGGGGTTTGCAACTTGACCACATCACCCAGTTTGGCCTTGATCAGGGCTTTTGCGATGGGTGAAATCCAAGTCACTTGTTTTTTCAAACTGTCCGCCTCATCAATGCCCAGTATGGTGATGGTTGTCTCAAGATCTGACTCATCGACATAGGTCACCGTGGCACCAAAAAAAATCTGCTCGCCACCGTGATGAATGCTTGGATCTGACACCACAGCTATTTCCAACCTTTTGGTCAAGAAACGAATGCGCTTATCAATCTCTCTGAGCCGTCTTTTGCCATAAATGTAGTCGCCGTTTTCAGATCTGTCGCCGTTGCTTGCAGCCCAATGCACGATTTCAACAATTTTGGGGCGATCAACGTCCATCAGCTCAAACAACTCTGCACGCAACTGCGCATAGCCTTGGGGCGTGATGTAATTTTTAACTGAAACGGGTGTTGAAACCGTCCCGTCCTCTTCGTCGTCTTCAATAGACTGCGTTGAATTCATTTGAACAAAACCAAAGGATGGGAGGTGAAACTAAACGCTCATCTTCAAACCAGGTGTGTTTAAACAAGAGACGACTTAAAAGATTCGTTGAGCAGCGTTCGAAGCGGAGAACGATTCGAGTGCAAAAGAGAAATAAATAAATGGTGCGGCTGGCAGGATTCGAACCCACGACCCCTTGGTTCGTAGCCAAGTACTCTATCCAACTGAGCTACAGCCAAAACCACACCAAATCCAAGCAAATTGCCCACAATGTGTAACAGTTATGTGTAGCAATTATAACTGACCCATGAGAGCTTACAGATATTGACGTAAACGCAAATCATCAAGAACAATGGTTATTGCATAATTTACTATTCAAAACATCGATGGCTGCGTTTTTTGTGATTTAAAGATACCCACCGTACCCCCACCCCCCATTTTAGATTTGAGACTCCTTGATGTACCGTACGTTTGAATCCGCTCTATTGAATACTAAATTTTGGATCTCCGAAGTAGATCTGAAGCACTCATCTTAAGTGCTTTAGATATTTTTATAAGATTGACTAGAGCAAGATTATGCTCCCCCCGTTCTATACCGCCAATATAGCTACGGTCAATACCTACATCATCTGCAAATGACTCTTGCGAGTACCCCTTTTCAGTTCTTAGCTCTCGGATCGCCCTGCCTAATGCAACTAATTCGGGTTTACCCGCATGAGAAATCGAAGGTTTTGCCATAGGCGTGAGCATTGCCTATTGCAGGTTTTAGTACCACGGGATATGATACCCAAAATAGATAGTTTTAATAAAAATGAAGAAACTTGCCTCTGCATTCTTATGCCTCCTTATGCTCGGCTGCGTATCGATGGAAGAGATACAAAGACAAAATGAATCTGAAGCTCGAATGACTCCAAAGGAACGCTGCGAGAAATATGTTGATGACATGGCGAGTTCATGCTCTCTACTATGTCTTAGCCAAATTGTTTCAAATAATCCAAACGGTCAAAGTTGTCTTAACCAATGTGGTCAAAATAAGTTGAGCAACTATCAATATTGCACAAACCGATAATTCATCTGTAAAGGAATTTATATGAAATAAATGAAAGATCAGACTAACAAGCAAATAGTAGTAAAGGTGAACACAAAAATTTAAAGGGTTATTTATCATGCTTATCGAAATTCTCACACCAATGATGTTGGCTAGCCAGCCATTGGAAATAAACCTGCCACCAACTCAGTACGATCACAGCATACAAATGACTGTTGACGGAGTTAAAAATGGGTGTACAGCAACCATCAACGGCACACAAACTTTTGGAATGAACGGTCAGCCTTCAGACAGAGATGGCGATAACGATAGCTGCTAAACGTGTTGCTTTTGATAACATCTTCAGGCGATGGAACAAGCGACTTGATTGTTTCACGCTTGAAGGATAAAGTTTTTAGACTCAACTTTGATCAGATATTTGATTTTAAAATTTATCAAACACCTTTCTTTTGGGAAATTGAAAATCCTGCTGGAATTAGGATTAACTCAAAAACAGTTAGCAATGTTTTTTGGTGGAAGGCATTTAATGCGTCTCCACCTAAATCTGAAAACTTTCTTGAAGATGAAGCTAAATACATTTTGCGTGAACTTTACAGCTCAGGATTAAATAATTGTCAGCGCAAGGGTAATCCTCCTGATTTTCATAATCATTTAGGAAAAATTAAAATATTAAACTTAGCAAGTAAGTATTTTGATATTCCAAAAACTGCTTTTACTTTGAATCGCAGTAGTGAAGATACTGTACCGATAAATAATCGAGTAGCAAAATCATTATCTTCATCTCTTTTTTCTGGTAATAAAGTCTTATTTACTTCTGATATTTCCAGTAGGATTATTGATTTAAATTATCCGTGGTTTACTCAAGAAAAAGTTGCAGCTAAATTCGACATGACATGTTTAGTTGTTGACAAAGAACTATTTTCTTTTACTAGATCCAGAGAAAATTTAAATGGTTTAGATTGGCGATCAGAACAATCTTTAGACCTAAAAAAAGAGGATTGGAAACCGCTAACCCTAGATGATCAAACTAAAAAAAGGATTAAAAGCCTAAACTTAGATTTGAATGTTACATGGGGACGGCATGATTTCATGATTGACAACTCAGGCAACTTCATTTTTTTGGAGTTCAATGCGAATGGGCAGTGGGTCTTTCTAGATTACTCAAACAAATTTGGAATCCTAGACGCAGTAATTGAATATTTGAAATGAATAATACTAAAAGTTTCTATTATTTTAAGAACTGCGTTTTTGAAGAAAGTTCAACTTTACCTACAAGTAATTAGACTGGTTGTTTTCTGTATTTTTATTGGTTTTTGAAATGGTCTAATTGGTTTTAACCACTTGTCTGGATGAAGAATATTATCATTCAATTGGATGTTTGGAGTTAGTTCTAATTTTCCCTTGTCAATGATGTATAGCCCTTCTGAACTAAGAGGAACAATTGTCCAGCAATACCCATACACGCCCATGTGAACTTTCGGGTCATGCACTTTTACAAATCGTCCTATATTTCTCGAGCATTCAATGTCGTCATTGATGATGATAGCAATATCACCCGGCTTACATCTGAGCATCATGATTGAATCTCCTTAAAACGGAAATCCAAACCAAGTCTCTCTGCCGCATAATTTGCGTGATCAACTCCTTTTCGCAACTCTGCTGCAAAATAAGTGCTGCCCGGATGGTCACCTTCTACTATCACCACACCTAAATCATCGGCAATATCTAAGTCAATTGACTCAAAGAATGACTTTGCCATTCCCTGCGGAGTTAGATCGTTACAGGTGAAGTATTCGCTTTCATGCCAATCAATTGGAGAATCTAACCATTTATCAATCAGCTCTTTGTAAGCCTCTAGATTGAAGTCATTGTCTAATAAGTACTTCCAGCTATCCTCCCGATCGACGAGAGATTTCATTTCCTGTGCTTGCTGAGATTCTTCATCTTGTGCAACCAAGTCTTCTATTTTTTCTCTTGCTAATTCGTTAAAGTGCCAAGTCAGAGGCTGGCAGCATTCAATTTCATTGATCAGATCTTTTTTATTATCGATCAACCTAGTATCAACTGAAAATACCTCGGCTTTAATTTCTGGATACTTCCCACAGGGGTCAGTGATCGTTCCATATTCATTGACCTCATAAAAGTCAAACATCTGCGCTTGCATGTATAGCTTTGCCTCCTCAGCCAGATCCTTTAACACAGCAGAACCACCAATTGGTTTTAAGCTTGAATCTTGGATAGGAGCTATTTTTCTTCGGAATGTTATTCCTGCGTGATCAAAGCAAATTGGATGTGCTGCCTTGACCACCCAAATTGGGTCATCTGCGTTATTTGATTCAGGCGCTTTTTTCTGCACCCTTACAAATGCGCCAATATTTGATTCGATCACTGAATTAACTATGACCGCTAAATCACCCGGTTGACAATTCATATATCTCTCCTGTTTAGCTGCTTTGACGGAAAATCAGGGTCAGCAATCTGGAACAAATCCCCCTAGTCAGTAGGTTGACCAAGCCATAAAAAAAGCCCGTCTAAAACGGGCTTGACTCTGTTTTTGCCCGTAGACCTCATCCTCTTACCACCTTGCCGAGTTGGGCAGGTTGGCGTGGTTAAACCAGCTCTTGATGATGTTTGAATTTTATCAAAAAAGCCTACTTTTGGCGAGCATTTCCTTCTTTATTTAATAGCTCCGGCGAGATTTTGCTGGCAACGCCAATAAGAAGATACTCAAGGAATGAAAGGTTCGTTTCTCCGAAGTCCTCCCATATGCCAGTTTGCTTACCATCCCAAGACATTGCCCAGAAATAAACAGGCTTTTTGAGGCTTCGCCCATCAAACAGGCAGTCAGCCCAAGCTTGGTACTTTAAAGTCTTGGCAGCGTCGCTGTGACCGTTTAAAACACATGCACTGAGGTCACCCACATGGTAAGCATAGCCATCGCCCCAACGGGCGAATTTTGACTTGTCTGTATGAAGGTTTTTGATGTTGACAGATAGATTTGACTTACCCTTACCAAATGTTTCGGTTTTACCGATGTACAAGGGCAGGAATTGATCAGTCTCTTTAAAGCCCATCATGTATATTAAGCCATCATATTGATGGGTTCCAGACTGCCAATCCAATATAAGCTTGCCAGTCTCAGCCAAAATTAACGACTCCATTTGGCTAGATCTTTTGAGAACTGGTCTCAGCGATGATCTTTTCCCGATCTGCGTTGTTTGCACTTCTCCTTTGACCACATCAAACAGTGGGACTGCGTTATCTTGAATATTAAATCGATCACAAAAACGATTCCACAACGCATTCATGCCAATATCTCCAAATATCCTTCGTCTATAGGCTCATAGCTCTTTTGCTTTACCCAAGCATGGGAATGGCTCTCGATGGCATTGGAATAGCCCCACCGAGCCACAGACTTTACCGCAGCATGGTCATACTGCACCCCAGCCTTAAGACCAATTTCTGATAAGTCATCTGCGTGTTTCTCAGTGAACGACATCCAATTGAACAAATGAGCTTTAGCAGCCAATGTATTTGATTTGCTTCGATTGCAGGATGGATGGGCGGCAACAAAGTTATGAACCAAGTCTCTAGGGTAAAGGGAATGGGGAACAAAGTGGTCAACATCTAGTTCTTTTAGAACACGACCGCAGTAAAAGCAACTCCCATTTCCAAGCCTTCTTAACCCATGTCCAATGATGGTCAATGCTTGGCGGGGCATTTCAAATAGGAAACCCTCCAGATCATCTGATTGACCTAAAAGGGGCTGATTTAGCTTATTGCCCTTTACATGTTCAATCCATCCACTTCGAGCTAACTGCTGGATCAGTGGCTGAAACCTTCTTAAGCAAAAGCCTACGCCGGGTAGCAGGGTGATAAAGTCTTTCTGGCGATCATATAAAAATGCTTCGTCTGATCCACCAATATTTTGAAGGTGATCAATTGGCATAACGACCACTGTAGCTGTGATTTTGCTCAATAACCTTTTAAACGATGCCAGCTTTCTAGCTGTCAGCAATGTCTCTGCGGGGTTTTCATGCCTGAATTTTAAGATTTCAGAAATGACCGCAGCCTGCCTTCCATAATTTTGAATAATCAATCCATCCTTAAAAGGTGTGGCTTGCTGCCAATAAAGTTCAATGAATTTCTCACCAATGCTCCGGTGAGGTATTCTTAAAGGTTCGCCGTCATCATTTCCAAGCTCAACAGCCAGATCAGCCAAAGAGATCAGAAGAGCGAATTTATAGGTTGCGGTGAAGTCCCCTTCGGCAAATAGCCTTTGAATCTTGGCTAGAAAAGCAAGCTGGGCTTCTGGCTTGATCAAGTTTTGCTCCAGTAATCTGCCTTTTCAGGAATGATCCAACGAACTCCGCCACGAGGATCCGCCCGGTCACCAGCATATCTTGGAATCAAATGAATATGTAAATGAGGGACAGTCTGCCCGGCAGCCGGGCCATCATTGATCCCAATGTTATAGCCATCGGGTTTGAATTCATTTTCAAGATTAAGTTTTGCCTTATCAAGCAAAAGTAAAAGATCTGATCGTTCTGTTTCAGTTAGATCAAAGAACGAACCTGTATGCCTTAAGGGGACGATTAAAGTATGCCCCTTGCTAATTGGATAGCCATCACGAACTACCAAGCCATGATCATTCTGATCGATGACTCTCTCACCGGGTAAGGTACAAAATGGGCAAGGTTTAGTGGTCATTTGTCCATTCTAAGTCTTTCATTCATCACGTTGATTTAGTAGAATAGTACTCATAAATATAGTGTTGTCTAAGTCTATTTCTGGGGGTCAAAATGATTGTTCAGCCAAGCAACCGACGGGTGATGAAAGGGCGGTCTTTAACCGCCCAGCAGGTAGCATTTGTAAACGGGTTAATAAGGGGTGAAAGCACCGCCGGAGCCTATAGGCAAGCCTACCCAAATGATCGAAGCACCGCAGCCAATGCCAGCGTCAGTGCGTACAGACTTAAAAGACACCCCCAGATCAACAAAATCCTCAAGGATGCAGAGGAATCAATTGCGGAGCGGCTGGTTGAAGATGCTGCGCTTGTACAAAGGTATGTTCTGCATGAGTTAATTTCACTCACCAAATCCGCTAAAAGAGAAGGGACGAAAATAAAAGCACTGGAGCTGCTCGGCAAAACCTGTGGCTTTTTTGAGCCAAGAGCCGAAACTGCTCCGGTAATGGATCCAGAAAAGCTAAAGCTCGATCTGAATAGGTTGTTAATGGTTCACAGTGTGGTTTAGAGGCTCCGCCATCTGGCTAAAAACCGTTTTTCTTGAACGGCTAAGGGGTAGGTAGCCATACGCCCAAAAAATCGCTGTTTTACACGCACAGAGAATCTTTCCATGAAATAAGCCACTTGCATGGCTTATTTTTAAATAGAAAACATTTTCTTTGGTGACCTCTACACAGGATAGAGATCATCTCCATTTTCCCGACTTTTACCCTTTCCTGTGGATGTGAATATTTGAGTTGATGTTCGCATCTTCCTTTGAGGTACTTTTATCTCCATTCCAAGAGTAACAGCATACGGAATTGGATTGTTCTCTATTTCTAATTTAAAGGTAGGGTAAAGCGAACTTTTAGTCACGGGATCAGAGATTTTTTCCAACTCATTCAATACCTGTTTAGCAAGTTCTGCTTTAAAAGCTTTAGGTAATCGCTCCGACGGTTTAGCAAGCCCGTACTTTTGACCTACATTTTTGAAAAAACTATCAATTCTTTCTCTGTACTTTTGTTTATATCCTTTAACACGGGATCCAACCAGCCTATCAGCAATAATGCAATTAAAAATAATATGCATATGAGGATTAGATTCATCGAGATGGATATCAGCGGTCAATGGCACAGCTGGAGCGAATTCTGAGTTTGCCCAAGCAAGACAGTCATTGAAATAATTTTTGATATCAATATCCGTTTTTTGTGCAGGTATGGAAAATAATAATTCAATAGCCAAAACCGCATTTTTCCTGATAATTTCTCCAATTTTATTTTCATATTCATCTATGCGGTCGCTCATATTGCTAATTAAATCAGCAGTAGATATTGGATCTAAAAGTGATAGATTCAAATGCATCCTTTGAGAATCGATATGGCTACTAGCACCGAGTTCTCTTTGGATTTCACGCTTATTGTGTTTAAAAGCTGCCCTTAATTGCTTAAGTGATTTAATTACTCCAACATTAAATAGAAATGTATGTGTTTGAGGTGTGTTCAAATTTGGCATATCGCTGATCCTTGATGTTTCAGCTTTGGAACCTGCTACGAGAAGTCGTAATCAAAATAGGTATTCCAAAGCATTGCGCTTTGGAACTTGGTCTTCAGTACTCAGAGGTTTACCGAGCCTATTTACTATCGCTAAATCAGGTCAGCTGTTCGTCCGCTCGCCGCCTGAATATTACTTAGCGTCCCTAGCTTGCGGTCACGTTTCTCGAAACAACTCGAGCTATTCAACATTGATTGACGTTCCTTTCAATCTTTGCTCAGGCAGTCACGCCCAATATCTATACCCATGCATCAACTATAAGTCTTTTAATCAAATCCAGTCAATAAATTAAAGTGTTTTTTACGATTTTTACGAACAAGTGCGTTTAAACATATCGTCAAATTACAACAAATTTTAAAGCCGTTTTTCTGCGTTTAAACGCAAAAGAATAGTCATCAAATGACAAGCTATTGATTGCCGCACTAAGGGGCTTAATTGGATACTTTGCGTCGCCATATCCATCGCTAACGTCTCTTGACGAGTGTCCCGTGAGTCGGTCGTGAATTTCTTTAGGAATACCTTTTTCCCTGCAAATATCCTTGAAAGTGTGCCTGAAACTATGAAATGTTTTACGTCGATCTGCTATGCCAATCTCTTGCCTCAAATAGCGACCAAACCATTGTGACCAACTCGCTGTTATTTGCCGAGATCCAGACGAGGCTAAAAGAGGGAACAGTCGATCATGACTTTTTAGCCCTGTAACATTTATTAAACTTAATAAACCAAAATCTATAAGCTGTTGATGAATGGGAACCCTTCTGCACGAAGAGCTATTTTTTAAAGTCTTCCCATTTTCTGGATCATGAACCAAGTCAAAGTACCAAATCTCACCAACCTTTTTGATATCTTCTTTTCTTAACTGTCCAATTTCTTCCAGCCTCATGCCTGTCATTAAAGCAATGAGCGGCAACCAATAGGCTGCCTCCCCTCCACCTCCTAAGGGCCTTACTCCCATTTGATAGATGGGCGAATCAAATATTCGCTTCAAGTCCTCAGGGGAGAAAGGTAGTCTAGATTTTTCTTGCCTCGAGGGTTTTAAAAGCTTGATATCTCTGAAAGGGTTGCTGTCAATTCTTCCGTTATTGAGAGCCACCTCAAAAATAGACTTAATCAGCCCCATATTCTTAGATATGGTTGCAAAAGCTAATCCTTCAGCCAAAAGAGCATCCTTAAATGCTACCGCAATGAATTTATCGACTTTTATTGCCTGATGCGCTTCACAGACCCTATTCAGTCGGCGCAGCGCAGTATTGGCATCCATGAGTGTTCTAGGTCGTTTTTCTGACTGACTTAACCAGTACTTTAATAGGGTGTCTAAATCAAGCTTAGGTAATTTTTGAGATTTTTGTAACGATGAGCTGACTGAACTGCGCAGACTCTGAATTTGAGAACATGATGCTCCGGATCTAATCTCAGAGTACTCTTGTAATTTTTGCGTATGAAGTGTTGCCAACTTTAGCTCTGCCTCTTGGCGAACTGAAGTTTTAAGAGAAACCCAAAACTCAGCTCTTTGGTACTGATCCTTCAAATCAGATGGAACCCTCGCACGGTAGTAGAAGATGCCTGATCGACGAATGAGATTGGGTGTGTGACGCATAGATTTGCTCCGTGTGTAGCAGACACGTGTAGCAAAATCACTTGGTCGGAGAAAAAGCCGTTTGAAATCAAGGCTTTAAAATAAATGGTGCGGCTGGCAGGATTCGAACCCACGACCCCTTGGTTCGTAGCCAAGTACTCTATCCAACTGAGCTACAGCCGCACTAGACGCATAGTATAGCACGCCAAAATCAAACACAACAAATGACTTGATGGGCTCGGGTCTAGAACGCACTTGCGCCAAGGGACAGGCCTTGACTAAAATTTGAGCGAGACCCTGCCCATAAGGCCCATGAACATCAACAACCCATTTCTTTTCAAAGTCTTTATGCATCCATCGTTCAACAAAAAAACAATTTTTATCATTTGCGCCATTTCCCTCATCATGTGGGCCTTGTATTTGCGCAGCAACTCCACGGAGAGCGCCGAGCCAAATGCGCTTGAGACCTCATCCATGACCAGTACCACACCGTCTTTAAGCGCACAATCCCCCACGGAAACTCAAGCACCCTCTTCTCAAACCATCAAAAAAGACCCCTTCAAGGAATTTTTAGATGCCAAAGGACAGTCGGCTCAACCCCCTCAACAAAGCCCCGAAAAACCTTTTGTGCCAGGCACAGATCCTTTCAAAGCAAAACTGGAGGAACAAAAGAACACCCCCCATTCAGCGGTTTCACCCTTTAAAAACTGATGTTCATCATGGCGTCGCTAAGGCTCCACCTTGCTGAATAAAAGGCGGCGCTCATGAAACAAAGACAAGGGGCCAAAGCCAATTTGGTCTGATTTGCTTGAGCTGCGATTTTTATAAAACAACTGCAAGAGGCGGCGTTGATTGACCTTGATGGGTTCTTCAAAAGGCAGGCCAAGCGCGGCAAGGCGCCTGCTGGTCACAAGGGCCAGCAACAAGACTTAAGTCATTGATTTTTATAGAAAAATGGTGGGCCGTCAGGGACTTGAACCCCGGACCAAAGGATTCCGATTTGTGCAGCTTTCGCTACTCTCTGGACTATGCCTTCGCCTTGGCATGATGCTTTAGGCGGGTGCCGTCTAGTCTCTACACCTTCAAGGTATTTCTACCAAGCTTGGCTCGGCGTTGCCGTGGGCTTCAAAAAGAGCCTTTAGGTTTCTCCGAATTTGACACCATTCACACAGCGGATTTCTCCATCTGGTGCACAACTGAAAGCCATGAGTCCTCTGCTCTAACCAACTGAGCTAACGGCCCACACACCCCTATTATGGCAGGACTTTGGAATCTTCTTTTAAGCGGTGGGAAAATTTAGTTTTTCGCCACAAACTCAGCCACTATTGGTGGCTCAAAGCATTGGTGACCAGTTTAGAGGTGATGTCCACAATTTGAATCATGCGGTCGTAGGGCATGCGGGTCGGACCGATCACCCCCAATGTGCCCACCACCTCGCCATTGACGTGGTAATTGGCACTCACAATCGACAACTCCTCAAAGGGCACAACTTGGCTTTCCCCGCCAATAAAAATTCTCACCCCAGGTGCTTTGGCGGAGTCGTCCAGGAGCCTCATCAATTGCGCTTTTTGCTCAAAAAGATCGAAAGCTCTTCTTAACTGCCCCATGTCACTTGAAAAATCACTGACCGACAAAAGATTCCTCTCGCCAGAGATGACCACATCCCCTTGATCTTGTGCCATGGCATCGGTGCTCACCTCTACCGCCGCTTTCATGAGGGTTGCAATTTCCCCCCTCAAGCGATCCACCTCGCTCAAGAGTTTTGTTCTGACCTCATCAAGCGCCATCCCCGCAAAGTGGGCATTGAGGTAATTGGAGGTCTCTAAAAGCTGCTGCTGAGAGTAGTCCACCTCGGGGAAAATAACCCTATTTTGCACATCCCCTTCAGGGGTCACAATGATCACCAACAACCTCTTGTCTGATAATCTCAAAAACTCCAAATGCCTAAAAACCATGCTTCGCCGAGGTGCCATGACGACCCCAACAAAATGCGACAAATCGGACAAAATATGGGCCGCATTGGCGAAGACCTTTTGCGGCTGGTCTGGTGCCAAACTGGGCGCGTTGAAAGCATCTCGCTGCACAGTGAGCATGGTGTCCACAAACAAGCGGTATCCCTTGGCTGTAGGAATTCGCCCCGAAGACGTGTGTGGACTCACAATGAGGCCCAGATCTTCAAGATCTGCCATGACGTTTCTGATGGTTGCGGGCGACAGCTCCAAGCCCGAGGCCTTGGACAGCGTCCTAGAACCCACGGGCTGTCCGTCGCTGATATAGCGCTCAACCAAGGCTTTTAAGAGTAACTTTGAACGATCATCCATCTTTGTCTTCTGAAGTGGCCATTTTAATGTTTTAATTTGCACATGACTTCAACTTTTCAACACATTGCACTGATTGGCAAACACCAATCGGCCCATGCACCCGCCTCAACACCCTCCTCCCAAGAGGTCTTGGAACGCGTGGCTCAGTTCTTGTCCAAAGAAGGACGAGCTGTCTACATTGAAGCCGATACAGCCAGCAATTGTGGCCTAAAAGACCACCAGATACTGAATATACAAGAAATAGGTGAGCGGTGTGACTTGGCCATTGTCGTGGGCGGAGATGGAACCATGTTGGGTTTTGGTAGACAATTGGCACCCTTTGGCGTTCCCCTCATTGGGATCAATCAGGGCAGACTAGGCTTCATCACGGACATTGCGCTCAATAGCATCGAGCAAGCCCTCACCCCCATGTTGCAAGGCGAATACACAGAAGATGCCCGCACCTTGCTCAACGCCCAAGTCTGGCGCCATGACCGCTGTGTTTTTGATACCTTGGCCATGAACGATGTCGTGCTCAACCGAGGCGCCACCTCCGGCATGGTTGAGATCAAAGTTGATGTGGATGGTCACTTTGTGGCCAATCAACGTGCAGATGGCTTGATCATTGCCACCGCCACAGGCTCCACAGCCTACGCCTTGTCGGCAGGTGGGCCTTTGCTCTACCCCTCTTTGCCTGGCCTTTTGATGGTTCCCATTGCACCCCACACGTTTTCCAATCGGCCGATTGTGCTGCCCGAGCACGTGGAAATTGTCATGGAGTTGGTCGCCGGGCGCGATGCCAGCGTCAACTTTGACATGCAGTCGTTGGCCAGCCTCGTCATTGGCGACAAAGTGGCCGTCAAACGGTCCTCTCTTCAAGTCAAGTTCTTGCATCCCAAGGGATGGAGTTACTTTGACACTTTAAGAAAAAAATTACACTGGAATGAGGGACACTCATGAGCCTTGGGCGAATTCACCTGAGAGACTTTGTCATTGTCAAAGAACTAGAGATTGAATTCTCAAACGGTTTTACCGTGCTCACGGGTGAGACCGGTGCGGGCAAATCGATCTTGATCGATGCTTTGCAAATTGCTTTTGGCGCACGTGCCGAACCCGGCTTCATTCGAGAAGGTGCCCACCGAGCAGAAATTTGTGTTGAATTCTCACCCAAGCCGTGGGTGCTTGAATGGCTCAAAGAGCATGGCTTTGAGGAGGCTCAAGACTGGTTGATCAAGCGTGTGATTGACACCCAAGGCAAAAGCAAAGCGTGGATCAACGCCAGCCCAGTGTCTGCAACCCAGCTCAAAGAACTGGGCGAACAACTCTTGGACATCCATGGCCAACATGCATGGCAAAGCCTCACCCGCGCCAATGAAGTCCGTGCCCTCTTGGACGCCTATGCTGGCCTGTCTTTGGAGAAATTTAAAACACATTGGTTGCAGTGGCGCGAGGCTCAACACAAACTCCAAGAAGCCCTCTCCTCTCAAGCCTCACAAACCCTTGAGCAAGAGCGTCTTTTGTGGCAAATAACAGAGCTTGAAAAACTAGATCCTCAGCCCTTGGAGTGGGAGGAGTTGAGCGCACAACACCAACGTTTGTCCAATGCGCAAACCCTTTTAGAGAGCGCGAGCCTGACGCTGTCGAGTTTGCAAGACGACGACACCGGGGTGTTGGCCCAATTGGGCAAAGCCATCAACGCGCTTCAAGGCAATGTGCAGTTTGAGCCTGGCTTTAAGGACTGGCTCGATGTCTTGAACTCCAGCCTGGCACAAGCGCAGGATGCCTCTCACTCGATCAACTCTTGGCTCAAGCATGTCGACTTGGATGCCGGCACACTGCAAGAGATAGATCAACGCATGTCCCTGTGGATGTCTTTGGCCCGACGGTTCAAGAAGGCCCCCGAGGACTTGCCGGTGGTGCTGAGTGAGTGGAGAGAACAGTTGTTGCGCTTGAACCAAGCGCTGGACATTGAGCAACTCCAACTTGAGACACGCGACAGATGGATTGCACTTCAATCCCAAGCACAAGGCGTCTCCAAGGCACGCCTAAAAGCCGCGCCCAATTTGGCCAAAGCCATCACAGCGGCCATGCAAGAGTTGGGCATGCAAGGTGGACAGTTTGAGGTTTCTCTCACTGAGCTGCCAGAACTTGCAAGTTACGGCGCTGAAGAGGTGAATTTTTTGGTGGCAGCGCACGCAGGCAGCACCCCAAAACCGGTGAGCAAAGTGGCGTCTGGCGGCGAGCTCTCACGCATCGCTTTGGCCATCGCTGTAACCACGTCCAAACTAGGGAGCACACCGACCTTGATTTTCGATGAGGTGGACTCAGGCGTTGGCGGCGCGGTGGCCCACACCGTTGGACGACTGCTCAAACAACTTGGACAAGATCGTCAAGTTTTGGCCGTGACCCATTTGCCACAAGTTGCATCCTGTGCAGACCAACACTGGGTGGTGAGCAAAGTCAGGGCGGCAAGCGACACCTTTAGCCAAGTCACTTGCATTGACGGCTTGGACAGAGAGCAAGAAATTGCCCGAATGCTGGGCGGCGAAAGTGCCACGCAAACCTCGCTTGCTCACGCCAAAGAAATGCTCAATCTGAACAACAAAATCGAACCGCCTAAAAGTCAGCCCATCCCCGCCAAAAAGGAAAAAGCAAGGAAATCCAAAGCACCCTAGGGCGTCTTCAAAGCCCCGCGTCCCCCATGTTTATATCTGCCCTTTTCACATGAACCTCATGAGCACCCAGCACGATTCTCTACACCCCCCAGCGCTAGAATTGATCATGATCACCGGCATGTCTGGTTCTGGAAAATCGGTGGCCTTAAAAGCACTGGAAGATGCAGGTTACTACTGCGTTGACAATTTACCCCCTGAGTTGCTTTTTGAATTTGTTCAACTCGAACAAGCCCGCGGGGCCCAAAGGGTCGCTCTCGCCATGGACTCTAGAAGCGCCAACTCTTTGCCCCTAGTGCCAAATCGAATATTGACCTTAAAGAGCAAGGGCATCGACATCAGAACGCTGTTTCTTGACACCAAGACGCAAACGCTGATTCAGCGGTTTTCTGAATCAAGAAGACGTCACCCCCTCTCAAAAACCAGCGATGCGCAAGGAGACATTGAAAGGGATTTGAGCGAATCGATTGAATCAGAGCGTGAACTTTTAGCGCCATTCAGGGATCAAGCGCACATCATTGACACCAGCCAGCTCAAATCCTCACAACTGCAAAGTTACGTGAAGTCACTGGTCTTTGCCCCCCAAGCACAACTGACCTTGATTTTTGAGTCCTTTGCCTTTAAACACGGAATTCCTGTGCACGCAGATTACGTCTTTGATGTTCGGATGCTACCCAATCCTTACTATGATTTGAACCTCAGACAGCTGAGTGGCAAAGACCCACAAGTCGCACAGTGGCTGCAGTCACATGAAAACGTTGGCAAAATGCTTGCTCAATTGCACCAGTTCTTGTCCAACTGGTTGCCCTCTTTGAACCAAGACCACCGGAGCTACGTCTCAGTGGCCATTGGGTGCACGGGCGGACAACACCGCTCGGTCTACTTGGTTGAACAATTGGCCCATTTGTTTGCCCCCAATTGGGTCACCCTCAAAAGACACCGCGAGTTGGACCAGGCGCCTTGAGCTTTTGAGTGCCATACATCAACACCTCACACCAAGCCGTCCAATTGATTTAAAAAATCCGCCACGGGTTTAGGTCGGCCAACACGCGCCCAATGGGCCATGTCCATCCACTCAAAACCCCTCCCTTCAAGCGCGCTCTGCCATGGCTTTGGGACTTTCTTTTGCACCCGTGCAGAAGTCCCTTGTTCTTTGAACAGCCAAGCAAAACCATGGATGGACAAGGACTGGTGGGTCAACTCGTGCTTCATCACACTCAAAGGCCTCACCTCCACACCCGCAGGCAAGGCGTTGCGAAGCGCCAACTCGCTCTCAAACTCTGGAAAGGCATGCATGCCTGCCCAAATGCCATCTAGGCCTCGCCTGGCGCCTAGCACTTGGGCTCTGTCGTTCATTGCAATGAGCCAGTAAATGGACTTTTGTGTTCGCTTGATTTTTTTGCTCTTGAAGGGCAACTCAAACACTTTATTTTGTGCAAAGGCCACGCAAGTCCCTTGCACAGGACACTGCTCACAAAGCACCCTTTTGGGCGTGCAAACCATGGCACCCAAATCCATGATGCCTTGGGTGTAAACGGGCATGTCTTTGACACGCTCGGGTAACAAAGCCTTGGCAAACGCGTGCAACTCGCGCTGATGTGCGCCTTGGGACAAGTCCCTCGCATAACCCAAATACCGTGACAAAACACGAGAAACGTTGCCATCCATGATGGCCTCTTTTTTTGCATAACAAATGGATGCAATGGCCGCACCCGTGGAGGGCCCAATGCCGGGCAAGCTCACCAAGTCATTGAGCTCGCTTGGAAACACCCCATTGAAATCTTGAACAACACGCTTGGCACAAGCGTGAAGATTGCGCCCGCGACTGTAATAACCCAAACCACTCCACAAAGACATCACCTCGTCCTCGTGCGCCTGAGCCAGGTCTTGAACAGTGGGGAAACGGGCCATGAATTTGGAAAAGTACGCCCGCACCGTGCTCACTTGCGTTTGCTGCAGCATCACCTCTGACAACCAAACCGGATAAGGGTGCAAATTCTTTTGCCACGGCAGATCATGGCGCCCGTGTGCACGCTGCCATTTCACCAAGGTTTTCGCAAAGCCCAGTTGTTCAATCGCTGTGCTTGAAACGCTTGTGGGGTCAGTGGGTTTTATCGCTTTTGGCATGCGGGGCAATAAAAGGTGGAACGCTGTGCTTGACGAATCATTTTGATGGGTGTTTGACACTGCTTGCAAGGCTTTGTGTGTCGATCATAAACCATGGTTTGGAGCTGAAAGTAGCCGCTTTGTCCATCTGCATTTGAGAAGTCTTTCAAGCTCGACCCCCCAAGTTGCACCGCACGACTTAAAACCTCTCGAATCGCCAAGCAAAGCCTCTCGGCCCTGGGCTTGGATATGCGCTTGGCGCTCAAAGTGGGCCGAATGCCCGCCATGAACAAGGCCTCAGACGCATAAATATTGCCCACCCCCACCACAACTTTGCCCGACAGCAGCAAAGGTTTGATGGCCATGGTGTGTGCCTTTAAGGCCTTGGAGAAGAAAAGTGCATTGAACCCCTCCTCCAAGGGCTCCACGCCCAGGTGAGCCAACAATTTTTGTGCGACAGGGTCGTCCTCTGAGGACGCATAGACCACTGCACCAAAGCGCCTAGGATCGTGCAGTCTGAGGGCGCCCAAATCGGTTTGCAACTCAAAGTGGTCGTGTACGCCAAGCGGCTCCAAGTGTTTGGAAAACCGCAGTGAGCCCGACATGCCCAAGTGAAGCATCAACAGACCACACTCCAAATCAATCAAGAGGTATTTGGACCTTCTTCTGACCCCTTTGACCCTTTGGCCGAGCAAGATCCCCGGATCACATGAAAGCGGCCAACGAAGGGGTTTGCCCATCACCACTTGGGTGATCACGGCATCTTTGATGTGGTCTTTAAAACTCAGTCGAGTCACCTCAACTTCTGGCAATTCAGGCATGGCTAAAATAGGCTTGTAAGTGCAAGTATTATCATTCAGGGGCCAAGATTTGTGTTGTGTGTGGGCTCTATACCCAATGGAGTTGGCGCAAACATCCGATTTTTCAATTAACATGCCCCATACGCGACCTGGACTCGGAACCAATGAATGACGTCAATTGCTTTTGGTTTTGAAAAGTCTTTTGGGCGTCCAATTCCCATTGAACATCAACATGACCCATGCTGCCCATTGCCTCCAACACACGCCCTCCACCTAGGTCTGCTGCCATGACCCACCACCTATCGTGGGGAATGCTGACCCTTCTTTTGGTCTCTCAACTGTCTTGGGCCCAGCCCAAGAGCCTTGGCAGCAAAGTCGACAAAACCCCCTCCAACAACGTGATCAGCAACTCTGCGCTGAGCGCACAGTGGATGTTTGAAATCCTCCTGGGTGAGATCAACGTTCTGCAAGGACAGGCGCCTACCGGTTACGCCTTGCTGCTCGATGTGGCGAAGAAATCGGGGGACGAAAAAGCCTTTGAACGGGCCGTGGAGATTGCCCTGAAGTCTCGCTCCGGAGAGGCCGCTCTTGAGGCGGCCAAGGCTTGGAGAGAGTCGCTACCGAGCTCACAAGGTGCCAACCAGTACGTGGTTCAAATTTTGATCGCCCTCAATGAATTGAATGAGACCGAACAAGCCTTGGGTCGCCTGCTCTTGATCACCCCAAAAGAAGAAAAACTCGAGCTGATTCGCTCCATTGCCAGGCAGTTTGCCAGAGTCAGCAACAAAGTGCTTGCCGCACAGGTCGTTGAGCGCGCACTCGAGAGCTCAAAAGCGGTCAAAGCGCTATCGGCGGCGGCTTGGGCGTCCATTGGGCACATGAGGCTGCTCGCCAGCGACGCTGAAGGGGCCTTTGGCGCCGCGCAAAAAGCCTATCAAATTGATCCCAAGTCGCCCGACCCCATATGGTTGGCTTTGGGGCTCATGGAGCTCAGGCACTTGGAAGCGCAGAATTTTCTCCAGCGCTTTTTCTCACAAAAATCCCCACCCGTTGACCTTGACCTGCACTTTGCCTATGCCAAAGTGCTGCTGCAAAATCAGCAAACCAAGGCCGGCATCGCACAACTGCTAGTCCTCACGAGCAAATACCGAGATTTCTCCCTTGGGTGGCTGTATTTGGCCAGCGCACAGCTCGAAAGCGAATGGGCACTGGATGCAGAGCTCAGCTTCAAAAAATTTCTTGAAGTGCAGGCCTCAAAGCCTCAAGCCATGGATGAGCGCGAAGCCTCGCAAGCTTACTTTGGCCTGGCTCAGATCGCCAATCAAAGGGGTGATCTGTCGCAAGCCGAACAGTGGCTGAGCCTCATCACCCAAGGCTCCTCCAAAGTCACCGCCTACGTCCAACGGGCCTTGATACTCAATAAAAAGGGACAGTCACAAAGTGCCATTGAACTCATCAATGGCTTGCCGCAAGAAACGCCCCCCGAGCGCAGGAGCAAGTCATTGGCGTTGGCACAGGTTTATAGAGACCAAAAGGAATTTACCAAAACCTTGAACGTTTTAAAAGAAGCGTTCAAAGAAAATCCCAAAGACGATGACATGGTCTATGAATTGGCCATGGCTTATGAAAAGCTCAATCTCTTGGAAGAAATGGAATTGGCACTCAAGGCCATCATCCGAAGGAATCCCACCTACCATGCGGCTTTGAATGCACTGGGTTATTCATGGGCTGACCGAAACATGCGCCTTGAACAAGCACGGGACTACATTGTCAAAGCGCTTGAGTTGGTCCCCGAAGACCCCTTTGTCATGGACAGCTTGGGCTGGGTCGAGTTCCGAATGGGGCGGCTCAAAGAATCTTTGGCCATTTTGCAAAAGGCTCACACCCTCAAACCCGATGCAGACATTGCGGCCCACCTAGGAGAGGTGATGTACACCCTTGGGCAAAAGGATGAAGCACGTAAACTCTGGCAAACGGCTTTGAGCAAATCGCCTGACAACGAAGTCCTTAAAGAAACCTTAAAGCGTCTAGGAATTGGCATTTAAGGGTGCATGGGATTTTGATCGCTAACATCGTTTTTCTGAACCCGGGTCTCTTTTGATGTCCCTTTGGGCTTATTGTTCCTCCACCATGGCTGCCAACCCTTGCCCTCTCACTTTGCATGATTTGAACAAAACGGTTCAAACACGAATGAATGTTCGCTCACTGACTTTGATGCTTTGCGCCCTGGCTCTTTCGGCCTGCCAAACACCCAGGTCTTACCAGCCACTCAGCATGCGTGAGCGCAACACGCCGATCCTTGTGAGTGGCCACCCCTTGCACCTCGAAGGGCGACTGCTCATCGAGATTGAAAGCACGCCGGCCAAAAGAATCAGCACAGCGTTTGAGCTTGACGCAGACCCCTTGAGTGGTGAATTGCGCTTGCTTGGCCCCTTGGGGACCACCTCGGCACTGATCAGCTGGACAGAGCACCAAGCGCAGCTGCAAAGCGCAGAGTTAAGCCCCCCAACGCGTTTGTATCCCAATTTATCAAATTTGACCCAGCAGTGGCTTGGAACGGATTTGCCCTTGCAAAGCATCCTGCGCTGGTTGAATGGGCAAGACGAGGACGTCATTGGCTGGCAACTCCAAACCGGCGACAAAAACACAAAGATCGCCGAAAGGGCAAGGACCTCAAGCGGCGAGCCTTTCGTGCGCATCAAAATGATTTTGAACGAAACAAGCCCATGAGCACGACCCCCAAGATGCCTGCGAACGCCAAGAGATCGCTTCACCATGTCTTGGCGCCCGCCAAGCTCAATTTGTTCTTGCACATCATTGCAAGGCGCACCGATGGCTACCACGAGCTTGAGTCCGTCTTCACCCTGATTGACTGGTGTGACGTTTTGCACTTTGAACTGAGTGACACGCCGCAGATCAGTCGCATTGACTTGACTTCAAGCTTGCCACAAGAGGACTTGATCATCAAGGCGGCGCGATTGCTACAAAAAGCGGCCCAGACAACACTTGGGGCCACCATTTCCATTGAAAAGCACATTCCCGCGCAAGCGGGCATGGGCGGGGGCTCCTCAGACGCCGCATCCACCTTGCTCGCCCTCAACCAATTGTGGGGCCTTCATTGGCCCGTCAAAGCGCTCCTGCCCCTTGGACTTCAATTGGGCGCCGATGTGCCATTTTTTTTGCTGGGCCGCAATGCCTTTGCACAAGGCATTGGCGAGCAATTAACGCCCATTGTGGTTCCCAAGGCACATTTTTTGGTCCTCAAACCCAAAGCGGGACTGGACACCAAATCGATTTTTAGCGATCCCTTGCTGCAAAGGGCCACGAAAACTGTTACAATATCAGACTTTGCTGAAGCAGTCTTGGACTTTGGTCACAATGATTTGCAAGCTGTTGCGGAAAAATTATGTCCTGAGATGAACCGAGCCATGGATTGGATAAAATCCTTGGGTCTGAGGCCCAAAATGACCGGTTCAGGCAGTGCAGTTTTTGCAAAAGTCGATCCAAACTTTGTGTTGCCCAAAGCACCAGAGGACTGGCAGATGAAGATTTGCAGCAATTTGGAAATCCATCCACTCATTGAATGGATTTCCTTGGACGATTAAAGGCTTTGAGACAACGGTCTTGGAGTCGAGTAGGGGAGTCGCCAAGTTGGTCAAGGCACCGGATTTTGATTCCGGCATGCGAGGGTTCGAGTCCTTCCTCCCCTGCCATTTTTTTGTGGCATCGCCTTGGAGTTTTCGTCTTAGTTCATTTAAGACCCAGACGCTTAGAGCTTTGTTGATACAGTCTACTGATCGTTTTTAACACCAAGCGTCTTTATGTCGAACCAAACCAGCCCCGATTTCATGGTCTTTACTGGCAATGCAAACCCTGCATTGGCCCAGGAAATTGCGACGCACTTGGGCACGGAACTCGGAGGCGCAACCGTTGGCCGCTTCTCTGACGGTGAGGTCACTGTCGAATTGCACCAAAATGTGCGTGCCAGAGATGTGTTTGTTGTCCAATCCACTTGTGCACCCACCAATGAAAATTTGATGGAGCTCTTGATCATGGTGGATGCGCTCAAGAGAGCATCGGCTGAAAGAATCAGCGCCGTCATCCCTTATTACGGCTACGCAAGACAAGACCGTCGACCCAGATCGTCAAGGGTGCCGATTTCCGCAAAAATGGTGGCCAATCTGCTTGAGACGGTGGGTGTTGCCCGTGTGCTCACCATGGATTTGCATGCCGATCAGATTCAAGGGTTTTTTGACATTCCCGTGGACAACATTTATGCGTCTCCCGTGTTGCTTGGCGACTTGAGACAAAAGAACTATGAAAATTTAATGGTCGTCTCCCCCGATGTGGGCGGTGTGGTCAGAGCACGTGCCCTGGCCAAACAACTCAATTGTGATTTGGCCATCATTGACAAACGCCGTCCCAAGGCCAATGTCTCCGAGGTGATGAACGTCATTGGAGACATTGAGGGCAGGAATTGCGTCATCATGGACGACATGATTGACACCGCCGGCACCTTGGTCAAGGCGGCAGAGGTCCTCAAGGAGCGAGGCGCTCGCAAAGTTTACGCGTATTGCACGCACCCCATTTTCTCCGGCCCTGCCATTGAGCGCATTGCCAAGGGAGATGCTTTGGACGAGGTGGTGATCACCAACACCATCCCCTTGAGCAAAGAAGCGCAGCAATGCAAAAAGATTCGCCAACTCTCTGTTGCTGCGTTGATCGCTGAGACGATCCAACGCATCGCCAAAGGAGAGTCGGTCATGAGTTTGTTCTCCGATCAGGATCAATTGTTCTAAGGACATTGAAATCCAAAGAAACGGGGAACAAAAAAGTGGACTGGCACACCTTCGTGCCAGTTGTTTAAAAGACCGAGTCACACTGGTCGCGGTGGACTCAATTGGAGTGATTTATGAAATTTGTAGCTTTTGAGCGCGTAAAAAATGGGACGGGTGCGAGCCGCCGTCTGCGCATTACGGGTCGTACACCTGGTATCGTGTACGGTGGCACAGCCGAGCCTTTGCTGATCGAACTCGATCACAACGCTTTGTGGTACACCTTGAAAAAGGAAGCCTTCCACGCCACCATCCTTGACATGGAATTGGACGGCAAAGAGAGCAAAGTGCTGCTTCGCGATGTGCAATACCATCCCTTTAAACAACAAGTCTTGCACGTTGACTTTCAACGCGTTGACGCAAGCACAAAACTCACCATGAAAGTGCCCTTGCACTACAGTGGCCAAGAGAGCTCGCCTGCTGTTAAAGCAGATGCCTGTCTTGTCAACTTGGTGATCACAGAGCTTGAGGTCTCTTGCTTGCCCTCACAACTGCCAGAATTCATCGCCGTTGATCTCTCCAACTTGAAGAAGGGCACTTCTTTGCACTTGGAAGACGTCAAATTGCCCGATGGTGTGGTAGCGGTCACACACGGCAAGAAAAACCCCGTGTTGGTCTCTGTGGTGTCCGTTGCTGCCGAGGCAGAAGCCGCGCCAGCTGCAGACGCAAAGAAACCTGAAGGCAAAAAATAAGCTCGAAAGCGTCTTGTTTTTGAATTCAAAGAAGAAGGCCCCAGTTGATCTGGGGCTTTTTTTTGCACGAGAAATCTGTTTTTCTACATCCCTGGGCGGCGTCCACTTTTACAATCAGAGGCACCATGATCAAACTCTTTGTTGGACTGGGTAACCCAGGGACCGAATACAGCCAAACGCGCCACAATGCGGGCTTTTGGTGGATTGACCGTTTGAGCGAACAACTCAAGGCCCCCTTGCATTATGAAAAGAACTTCAAAGCGCTCGCCGCAAAAGTTCAATGGAAGGACCAAACTTTGTGGCTTTTAGAGCCTCAAACGTTCATGAACCTCTCGGGTCAATCGGTTGCAGCATTGGCGAAATTTTTTAAAATCAACCCACAAGAAATCTTGGTGGTGCACGATGAACTGGATGTCACGCCCGGGCAAGCCAAATTGAAGTTGGGTGGCTCCCACGCAGGGCACAACGGCCTCAGAGACATTCACGCCCAATTGGGCAGCGACCAGTACTGGCGACTGCGCTTGGGCATTGGTCACCCAGGCGTGAAGTCTGAGGTGATTCACTGGGTGCTTAAAAAACCCTCTCTCGAGCAACGCCAAGACATTGATGAATGCTTGGATCGCACGCTGGGTGCATTTGAGGACCTGGTGGGTGGAGACATGAACAAAGCGACCCTGAAAATTCACACCTCTAAGCCCCCCAGACCCAAACCGCCACGCAATGAGCTCAAAGCTGTTTAGGCGGCTTTTAAAAACACACCACACACCAAGGGCATTTCATTTTTCTCTCGTGCCTCATGACAAAGAACTTGAAGACCTGCCCATCAAAAGATGGTACTTGTTCAGCAACGCCTCCTTCGTCTCCACCACATCGGGGTTCACCGGAATGCAGTCAACAGGGCAGACTTGAACGCACTGCGGTTCATCAAAATGTCCAACACATTCCGTGCATTTATGCGGGTCGATCTCGTAGATCTGCTCACCAAAGTAAATGGCTTGGTTGGGGCACTCGGGTTCACAGACATCACAGTTGATGCATTGACTGGTGATCATCAAAGCCATAGAAAAGCTTGCCTATCTTTACTGCTCATAAAAAAATTCCTGCCGAAACAACTGCCAAGAGACGCTTTGCCCATGCGTTTTTAGCGCTTGCCCCGCTCGCTCAAAGCCTTCTCAATGGGGCTGGAGACCCATTGAGCCACATTGCCCCCAAGACTTGAGATCTCTCGTATCAAGGTGCTGGACAAAGACTGGTACTGTGCATCTGGGGTCAAAAAAATCGTCTCCAACTCGGGCGACAAGAGCTTGTTCATCCCCGCCAATTGGCTCTCGTAATCAAAATCCGTCATCGAGCGCACCCCTCGAACCATCACCTTGGCTCCGACTTGTATCGCAAAATCTTTGACCAATCCGTCAAAGGCCATCACCTGGACGTTGGGATGGGATTGAAGGGCGGCTTTGGCCATCTCCATGCGCTCGCTCAAAGTGAACAAGGTCTTTTTGTGATGCGCATGAGCGACCGCCAAAACAACATGATCAAACATCTGCGCGCTGCGAACAACGATGTTCTCGTGACCCAAGGTCAAGGGATCGAATGTACCGGGGTAAATGGCTTTGACAGTCTTAGACATCCAAGGACCTCACTCTGTTGAAACACCTGTATGGGCCAGAACGATGGGAGAAGCACTTCACCCCAATAGGCGCCACTTTTATTGGATTCTATGCAATAAGTGGGCATGAACTTGGCCCGCTTTTAAATACTTTGCGCACACCAAGCCCAAGTCCTTGAGCCACTCGGCCTCCAAGGGCTTGGGTGACTCAACATACATCTGGCCCAAAACCTTCAGGCACGCGACACCCGCCTTGATCGCAGGCCCAAACAAATCACTTTGAAAGGGCGGGTCAATGAAGACCACATCCACCGAGGCCTTGGCCAAATGGGACAGGCCTTGGATGGCATCCATTTTGCTCAAGGTCACACCTTGGGCCTTCAGTCGCACGATGTGCTGCTCAATGGCTTGGCACAGAGATTTGTCGAGCTCAAAGAGTTGAACAGCTGTTGCCCCCCTGGAGGCGCTCTCCAGCCCCAAAATACCGGTTCCTGCAAAAGCGTCGACACAGCGCCATCCCGTTAAATCTTGACCCAACCAATTGAACAAGGTCTCGCGCACCCGGTCTGGGGTGGGTCTGAGGCCTTCGCGGTCCATGACCTTGATCTTGGTGCGCTTCCAAACACCGCCAATGATTCTCAACTCATGCGCATTCAAGGCTTGACCCCGACCACAACGGTTGCCATTTTCTTGGGATCAATGAGCCCCTTGAAAGCGTGGTGGATGTCTTGCACACTGAGCTTTTGCACCTCTTGCGTCCAGGTCTGTAGATAATCAAGTGGCAAGTGGTACCAAGCGATGTTGGCCACGTTGTCCAAAAGCTTTTTGTTGCTGTCGATCCTCAGGGCAAAGCCGCCAATCAAATTGTCCTTGGCCGCTTGCAGCTCTTGTGCTGTTGGCCCCTCGCTCACAAACTCCTCCAGTACGTTTTGAACCACTTTCAAAGCCTCCTCGGTTTGGTCGCCTCGGGTCTGCAGTCCAATGGTGAATGGGCCGGCTTGCAAAGCGGGTGAAAAGTAGCTGTAAACACTGTAACTCAAGCCCCTCTTTTCACGCACTTGCTCGGTGAGTCGAGACACAAAGCCCCCGCCTCCAAGAATGTAGTTGCCAACCGTGAGGGGGAAATACCGAGGATCGGCACGCTCAATGCCGGGCTGGCCGATCAACACATGGGACTGTGCTGAGTTGAATGCGATGTTGATGCGCTGAGCGTGAGCCAAGGGTTTGACTTCACCAAAGGATTGTGCAGCTGCCCTTCCCCCTTGATCCACGCCCATGCTGCTTGAAGAGCTCGCATCCGGACAACTGGCACGGGACTTCAACTGCAGGGCCAAATCGTTGGCAAGAGAAAGCACTTGCTCACGGCTTAAAGCACCCACCATGCTGATTTTGGTTTGGCAGGCACTGATGTATTTGGCATGAAAGGCTTTCAAATCACTGACTTGGATGCCCTTTAACGAGGCCTCGCTCATGGCACGGGCATAGGGATGGTCTTGCATGACCGCAGCTTTGAACGCCCTTGCGGCAAGCGGCGCAGGCTGGGTCAAGCTCTCCTTGAGATCGGAGAGCAAGCGGGTCTTCTCGCGCGACCAAACCTTTGCATTGAAAGCGGGCGTGGTGATTTGACGAAACGCCATCTTCGTGGCTTGGCTCAGAACCGCGTCTTGGCTCAAGGAGCGGATGTAGATGCTCATTCGATCATCTCCAGCGCTTGCCAAAAAGACGGCGCCCCAATCGGCCCACGCCTGCCCTATCGCGTTTTCATCAAGCGCGGGATTTTTTCCCTGCGCCAAAATGCCTTTGTTGAACATCATCGCAACCACCGAGGCGACGCCAACTTTGCTCGCTGGGTCCCTCCTCGCGCCGGCATCAAAATCAATTTGAATGTCCACCATGGGCAGAGATTGAACATTGACCCAATACACATCGAGTCCGCCTTGAAGCTTCACATGCTCAATGGGCAAGGCCCCCCAAGACAGCTTCGCAAAAAGAGCTCCTCCAATCAACCCAAGCTTGATGGAACGCTTCAAAAATTTCATAACAGTCGTTTGCATTGAATTCACCTTCCAACACCAGCCATGCGCTTGGCTTGTTCTTGTCGTTTTTGAGTGGCTGCATCGATGGGCTCTGGCAGCAAGTAAGCAACGCTCAAGGTGTCGTCACTGAAATATTTGCGGGCCACGTCCTGGACTTGCTTGGAGTCCACTTGTGCAAGGGCTTGGATCAACAAATCGTTGGTGTCCAGGGGCAAGCCCCTGGCCCAAAAGGCCCCCATCTCTTGCGCTTGATTGAAAAACGAATCCCGTTTGTATACGGCTTGGGCCACATACTGTGCCTTCACGCGTTTGAGTTCAGCGTCACGCACACCTTCGCGAGCAATTTTTTGAATCTGCGCTTTCAAACGCTCTTCGAGTTTGGACAAAGGCACGCCCGCCTTGGGCACCGCCTCCAGCATGAAGGTCTGCGGCCCGCGACCTGCAAAATCGTAATATGCACTGGCCTCTTGTGCCAAGGCAAGAGGCCCCTGCGTGAGCTCTCGGTCCAAGCGGGCCCCATCGTACCCGTCCAGCAAGGCCGACAAAACCGTCAACGCCAGTGCATCCTTGTTGCTTTGCTGCTCATCAAAACCTTTAAATCCAGGGGCGTGCCAAGACAAAAGCACATAGGCTTGCTCTGCGGGGGCCTTCAAGCTCACACGGCGCACGCCGTGTTGTTCTGGCTCTGTGCGAGGTTTTCTCACCGGCAAGACCTTGGTGGGCAAATGTCCATAATAAGTTTTGGCCAAGGCGTGCACCTTTTGGACATCCACATCGCCCACCACCACCAAAACGGCGTTGTTTGGGGCATACCACGCGCGGTAAAAATCTCTGGCGTCATTGGGGGTCATGGCGTGCAAATCTTCCATCCAACCAATCACCGGTCGACGGTAAGGGTTGGCCAACCACTGTGTGGCCTCGAGTTGCTCATAAAGCTTTGCCCGAGGCGCATCGTCGGTTCTCATGCGGCGCTCCTCTTTGACCACTTCGAGCTCTTTGATGAATTCTTCATCGGCCCATGCGTTGTTGGCAAACCGATCGGCCTCGAGCTTCATCACGCTTTCAAGCTGAGAGGCGGGAATTTGTTGGAAATAGCCCGTGAAGTCTTTGTCGGTGAACGCATTTTCACGCCCGCCCAAAGCCGCCACTTTTTTCGAGAACTCGCCAGCGGGCACACTGGGGGTGCCCTTGAACATCATGTGCTCTAAAATGTGTGCGATGCCCGTGTAGCCGTCCACCTCGTCCATGGAGCCCACTTTGACCCATAGCATGTGAACCGCCGTGGGCGCTTTCGAGTCGGGCTTGACGACAACGGTCAAGCCGTTGTCCAAGGTGCTCACATGGATGCCATGCGCCTTTAGAGACGGCACATCCAATTTTTGCGCCTTGGAGGGTTGGCCGAGCATGCCCGCCAGACCCAGGACAAGACCTAAAATCACCCAAGCCTTGCGTGCACATTGCACGGATGTATTTTTTCCCTGTATCACGTTATACCGATCCAATAAAAGGTTTAAGATCACTGCCTAAGATGAGAGCCTAACACGCATGTGCTCACGATCTCTGTGCGCTATTGTAAAAACTGATTGTCAATGTTTAGTTTATTCAAGAAAAAAGACCCTTCGGCCCTAAAAGTCCAAACCCCTGCTGAGCAAGAGGCCCAGCCCCGTCCTTGGGTCAAGCGTTTGGCGCAGGGCCTGAAGAAAACCAGCTCCAACCTCGCTCAAGTGTTTGTGGGCGCGCACATCGATGACGCCCTCTTTGAGCAACTTGAAGAGGCCTTGCTGATGGCAGATGCCGGGGTGAAAGCCACCGATTATTTACTGAAAGACTTGCAAGCGCGGGTCAAAAAACAAGGCCTTGTTGAGCCCAGTGCCGTCAAAGCCCTGCTCTCACAATCCTTGTGCGCCTTGCTCCAACCCCTTGAAGCCCAGATGGACTTCTCAAAAGAAAAACCTTTTGTGATCATGGTGGCCGGGGTCAACGGTGCGGGCAAAACCACCTCAATTGGCAAACTCACCCGCCACTTGAGCGATGCGGGTGCCTCGGTGCTGCTCGCGGCCGCAGACACCTTTCGCGCCGCGGCCAAAGAGCAATTGGAGAGTTGGGCCACCCGCAACGACGTTGAGATCATCTCCCAAGCGCAAGGCGACCCTGCGGCCGTGAGCTTTGATGCGGTGAGCGCAGCCACATCGCGAGGTCGCGATGTGGTCCTCATCGACACGGCCGGTCGACTCCCCACACAGTTGCATCTCATGCAAGAGCTGCAAAAAATCAAACGCG
Organism: Burkholderiales bacterium; assembly: GCA_947372465.1. Lineage (GTDB taxonomy): Bacteria > Pseudomonadota > Gammaproteobacteria > Burkholderiales > Burkholderiaceae_C > Limnohabitans. Next base: position 41,447 of record CANBTT010000021.1, read on the forward strand.
TGATCCAAAAAGCACAAGCCTCTGCCCCGCATGAAACCTTGTTGGTCATCGATGGCAACACGGGTCAAAACGCATTGGCCCAGGTCAAAGCGTTTGACGAGGCCTTGGACCTCACAGGCCTGATCGTGACCAAACTCGACGGCACGGCCAAAGGCGGTGCGATTGCCGCCATCGCCCTTTGGGGCTTGGAGCGTGCTTTGACCAAAGGTCGCCCTTTGCCTGTGTATTTCGTGGGTGTGGGTGAAAAACTTGAAGACCTGCAGGCCTTCAAGGCCCAAGAGTTTTGCGACGCCTTGCTCGGTTAGGTCATGGGTCCAAAGGACCGAGCTGCCCTAGAGGCCCCTCAAACACAAGGGACCTCGCAGGCGGGTTAAAATGGCACATTCAGATCTTGCTCTAGAAGGACAGGTCACCTTCTTGAGCCATCCACTTTTACACCCGCTCAAGCTCAATATGTGCACACTCAAAAGCATGCACATTGCGAGTTTTACGTGGGACTTTTAAGGAAAAGTACACATGAATTCACGCCGCGAATTGCTCAAAACCCTTGGTCTTGGAGGTCTGGGTTGGTCCTTGGGCACGCATTTGAATGCGCAAGTGGCCTATCCCAACAAGCCCATCAAGTACATCGTGCCCGTCTCTGCCGGTGGCGGCAGCGATATGGTGGGCCGCACAGTGTGTGAGCGCTGGGGCAAAGCCCTGGGACAAACCATTGTCGTGGACAACCAAGGCGGGGGAGGCGGGGTGATTGCTTGCCAAAACACGGCCAGGGCCAGCGCCGATGGCTACACCTTGATGCAAGGCTATGTGGCCACCTTGGGCACGTCTCCTGCCACTCGCAAGAACTTGCCCTACGACCCCATCAAAGACTTCACGCCCATCGGCATGATTGGGGGCACGCCCAATGTGCTCGTCATGAACACCCAACTGCCCGCACAAAATTTTGCTGAATTTTTGGCCTACATCAAAAAGAACCCTGGACGCGTGAGTTATGGCTCGGCCGGTCAAGGCTCCCTCACGCACTTGACCATGGAGCTCTTTAAGATGCAAGTGCAAAGCTTTTTGGTCCACATCCCCTACCGCGGCGTTGCACCCGCTTTTACCGACTTGATTGCGGGTCAAACCCAGGCCATGTTTCCAGGATTGGCCGCCGCTTTGCCCCACATCAGATCGGGTCGTGTCAGACCACTGGCCATCACCGGTTCGAGCCGTCACCCTCAGCTCAAAGACATCCCGACCATGGAGGAGCTGGGCTTTAAGGGCTTTGATGCGCTCCAGTGGTACGGTGTGTGTGGGCCCGCTGGCATGCCAAGCAACGTTGTCAAAACGCTCAACGAGAGCTTGAATGGCGTCTTGAAAGCACCTGATTTGAAAGAGAAGCTCTCCATTGAAGCCGTCGAACCCATGCCCATGAGCAGTGAGCAATTTGGCGCCTACATCAAAAGAGACCTTGAGCGTTGGACCCATTTGGCCAAAGAGCGCCACATCGAGTTGGACAGTTAGGGCCCGCAGCCTGCGCACCTCAGCGCATTTTTTGTTTTTGTTTTTGTTTTTGTTTTTGTTTTTGTTTTTGTTTTTTTCATTTTTATTTATCAATCACCATGGCACGCAATACACAAGTTTTAGCAGATCACAACGCCCCGGAAGTCACCCGCACATTGGCCGAGTTTGTGGTCAATCACCCCTCCAAAGGCTGGAGCGAGGCCGTTGAGCACGAGGCACATCGCACCTTCATGAACTGGCTGGGTTGTGCCGTGGGTGCAGCCCACCACGAGTCCACCCAAGCGGCCTTGGCGGCCGTCAACATTCTCGAGCCCGCACCCCAGGCGACATTGGCGGGCTTGAAAGAGCGCGTTGACATCGCCAGTGCGGCCTTGATCAATGGCATTTCCTCGCACACCTTTGATTTTGACGACACGCACCTCAAAACCATCATTCACCCCGCGGGCCCAGTCGCCTCCGCCGTCATGGCCTTGGCCGAGCACTTGAACTCAAGTGGTCGCGAAGTGATTGACGCCTTGGTGCTTGGCATTGACGTGTCTTGCCGCGTGGGCAACTGTTTGTACCCCGATCACTATGACCGTGGATGGCACATCACGGGCTCCACGGGCATGCTCGGTGCGGCGGCTGCGTGCGCCAGGCTTTTAAAGCTCAATGTGCATCAAACGCAAATGGCCTTGGGGATTGCAGCCTCACAACCCATTGGTTTGAGAGAGCAATTTGGCACCATGACCAAGCCCTTTCACCCAGGAGGTGCCGCACGCGCGGGCATGATGTCGGCCTTGATGGCCTCAAAAGGCTTCACCGCCAGCCCCAAGGCGATCGAGGCGCCCAGAGGTTTTGCTCAAGTGGCCTCCACCAAATACGATTGGAGCGAAATCGACTCCGAGTTGGGCAAACGCTTTGAGATCAGCTTCAACACCTACAA
>CANBTT010000022.1 GCA_947372465.1 Burkholderiales bacterium
GAAGTGATTCCCCAGTAAGAAGTGGAGTTGCTGTTGGATTTTGTGAAAGTGGCTGATTTGCCACCTTGTGAAGCATTTACCAAAGTTTGGTCCAAGTTACCATAAATGGTCATGGAAGATTGAGCAAAAGAAGTGCCCAAAGCTGCTAACGATGCCAAAGCAACGAGTGTTTTTTTCATGTCAAGGTTCTCCAAGGTTTATTAAAGAGCTGATAAGCGACTTTTTCAAACAAAATGTCATCGTCCGAAGCCTCAGCCAACCCCCTTTATTGGGAAGTTGTCGTTATTGAACCAGAGTCAGAGCGGGTGCGCAAAGCTTTTCGAATCAAAAAGGGTTATTGCGTTGGCACCAGACAACACTTTATGCCTTTTGACACTCAAAAGACGACCACGAGTCCCTGCGTATAAGTTAATCTACTAACAGTAAAAACCCTAGGTTGCACCCCCCTGCCTTTGACCACAGCATTGCCCTTCATGAACACCGCCACTGATCATCTTTTAATTGCCATTGACGACGCACTCAGAACTGTTTTTGCCCAGCAGCATCCTTCGCGCGCGAACCCCGCTGACAAAGAAGCGGAGGCGCCGCTCACAGCTGAAGAAAAAAAACGCTCTGCGGCGCTCATGCGCGTCAACCATGTGGGAGAAATTTGCGCCCAGGCCCTTTACAGCTCTCAAGCCTTGGCCACCCATGACCCCAAAATTGCAGCCCAGTTCAAGCGCGCCAGCATTGAAGAGAGCGACCACCTGGCTTGGACACACGATCGTCTCAAGGCATTGGGCAGTCACCCCAGTTACCTCAATCCACTGTGGTACGCCGGCGCCTTTGCGTTGGGGCTGGCCGTTGGCAAGGCCGGCAAAGATGCGGTGAGCCTGGGGTTTGTGATGGAGACCGAGAAACAAGTGGAGGCTCATTTGTCTTCTCACTTGGATTTGCTGCCCGTCGCAGATCAAAAATCCAAAGCCATTGTTGAACAAATGAAGACCGACGAAGCGGTGCATGCCAGAGACGCCATGCGTGCAGGGGGCGTTGAGCTCCCAATGCCCTTCAAGTTTTTTATGAAAATGAGCGCCAAAGTCATGACCACGCTGGCGCACCACATTTAAAGTCGGCGCTCAAGTCTCCCGCCGCCTGAAGGCATTCAAAGCACCCATACCAGCCTGAAGAAGGCCCCAAACACCCAGCGCTTTAAACGCTTGGCTGGCTCTCTAGAATCTCAAAACTCGTGGTGATTTCCGCCGTTTTTGCAAGCATGATGCTCGCAGAGCAGTATTTGTCGTGGCTCATGGCGATGGCACGCTCAACGGCTGCCGGACTCAGTTGATGCCCCGTCAAGGTAAAGTGCATGTGGACCCTGGTGAACACCTTGGGATCCACCTCAGCACGCGTGCTTTCAAGCTTCACGCTGCAGCCTGTGACAAGGTGCCGGCCCCGTTTTAAGATGAGCACCACATCGTAAGCCGTGCACCCACCCGTGCCCGCAAGCACGGTCTCCATGGGCCTGGGCGCCAAATTTTGGCCGCCGTTTTGAGGCTTGTCCAGATCCGGCGCGCCATCCATCATGAACGCATGACCACTGCCCGTCTCTGCCAAAAAACCCATGGACGATTTCGCCCCGGTTCCCCCCGTCCAACTCACTGTGCATTCCATTTCATCCACCTTTTCATCAGGGTTTTACAAAATTTATGTTGCAGTGCAACACATTCATTGATATATTGGAGACGTGTTCAATGCATTGCTGTGTTGCACCGATTGTCTCCTCCACCTGCTACAGGTGGATTTATCCCCGAACCCCATGGGTTCGGGGCTTTTTTTTGAGACAAGTCTTCTTGACCCATCCCAAGGAATTGATGTATTTTCGCACCGAAGACTGGCTTTGGTGTCAAGCGCTTTGCTTTTAACGCTCAGATCCAAGTGTGCGCACGCTTAAAATCAAGCCCATGAGCAACACCACACCCCGATCGCGCCCAAGCAGCCCCAAAAAACCATCCGCATCAAAACCCAAGGATTTGACGCCGGCAGATTATCTAAAAAGAATTTTGAATGCCAAGGTCTACGACGTGGCACACGAGTCGGAGTTGACGCTTGCCAAAACCTTGAGTGCTCGGCTGGGCAACCACGTGCTTTTAAAGCGCGAAGATCAACAAGCCGTGTTCAGCTTCAAGCTCAGAGGGGCCTACAACAAAATGGCGCATTTGAGCGCCGCGCAGCTCAAAAAGGGCGTGATCTGCGCCTCTGCTGGCAACCACGCACAAGGCGTCGCCCTGGGCGCCAAGACCTTGGGCTCTAAGGCCATCATCGTCATGCCCATCACCACCCCAGAGGTCAAGATCAGTGCCGTCAAAGCACTTGGAGGCGAGGTGGTGCTGCACGGCGAGAGTTATTCGGATGCTTACGAGCACGCCTTGCGCTTAGAAAAGAAAAAGGGGCTCACCTTTGTTCACCCCTTTGATGACCCGGATGTGATTGCGGGCCAAGGCACCATCGCGATGGAAATTTTAAGGCAGTGCCCGGGCCCCTTGGACGCCATTTTTGTGGCCATTGGGGGGGGCGGCCTGATCTCAGGTGTTGCCAACTACTGCAAGGCCGTGCGCCCCGATGTTCGGGTCATTGGTGTACAGATGAACGACTCCAATGCGATGATGCAGTCGGTTCAGGCCGGACACCGAGTCAATCTGAGCGATGTGGGACTCTTTTCTGACGGCACGGCTGTCAAACTCGTGGGCCAAGAAACCTTTCGTGTGAGTCGCCATCTGGTGGACGAGTACATGACGGTTGACACGGACGAAGTGTGTGCAGCCATCAAAGATATTTTTATCGATACCAGAAGCATCGTGGAACCAGCGGGTGCATTGGCCGTGGCTGCGATCAAAAAATACACCGCCCTTCACAGGTCCAAAGGACACACCTTTGCCGCGATTTTGTGTGGTGCAAACATGAATTTTGATCGACTGCGTTTTGTGGCAGAACGCGCCGAAGTGGGAGAGCACAGAGAGGCCTTGTTTGCCGTGACCATTCCAGAAGCCAGGGGCAGCTTTAAACAGTTTTGTGAATTGCTCGGCGCCTTGCCGTCTTTTGGAGCAAGCGCCTCTCCAAGACAAGTCACCGAATTCAATTACCGCATGAACGACAGTGCTTTGGCCCATGTGTTTGTGGGGCTGACCACCACCAAGGCGATGGAGAGCAAACAAATCACTCGCCACTTGAACCAACACGGCTTCAAGTCCTTGGACCTCACGCACGATGATTTGGCCAAAGAGCACATCCGCCACATGGTGGGGGGTGCCAGCTCGGTGGCCAAAGACGAGCGGCTTTTGCGGTTCATTTTTCCAGAGCGCCCAGGTGCCTTGATGAAATTTTTGAGCACCATGCAGCCCAATTGGAACATCAGTCTCTTTCACTACAGAAACCAAGGGGCAGACCATGGGCGCATCTTGGTGGGTTTGCAAGTGCCCAAAGCAGAGGACAAACAGTTCAAAACATTTTTAAAAGTTCTGGGCTACCCCTGCATCGAAGAAACGCTCAACCCTGTCTATCAATTGTTCTTAAAGAAATGAGCGCGCAGTGCTGCTCTGAGAGATCTCTTGCCTGCTCGCGACTGGCCTAGACACCCTTTAAGACGGGCAAGTTCAGAACAAGTGTGACTGGCCCAGTAGGACTTGGGCCCAGTTTGGCGCCCTTGGAGGCCAAGGCGAGCAAAAACAAACCCGGCTCCACCTCGTCACCAACTTTGTAGGGTTTGGCCAATTGCTGATCCAAGCTCAAGAGGGCCATTCCAAGCTGCGAGCCCTGTGCGTAGACCACGCCCAGCAAACGAACGCGCGAATTGAGCAAACCGAGTTCTTGCGCCTGCAACTCCTGCGCACTCAAAGGGGCGATTTGAGCGCCAGGTGCGTCTCCAAGCGCCGCGCGAAGTTCACCGACAGTGGGGACCTGAAGGTCCTCAGACAAACGACCCACGCTCTTCGCGGGCACCTCGTCTTGCTGGGAGGCCTGCCACTTAAAGCCCCAATAAACAGCGCTGTAAAAAAGCACCGCCCAAGCACAAAACGTCAGGGCCCAAAGGGCGCTTTTAGACAGGGGCTGATCGGCTTTGGCGTAATTCATTTAAAAAGCAGTCAAGTCAATGGATGTCGTTGTGACGCGTTGTGGGCGTGTGACACCATTTTAGACATGCTTTTGATTTTCAAGACAATGAATTTGACGCTTGCATGACAAACCCCAAAAAATCATCCGACGATGAGGCCCACTTTCGCTTGATTGCGCTAGATTGAGCTTGTGTGCGCTTGGACACACAGGCCATAAAATTGGTAGGATAATCCAAGCAGACACGCCCCTCGACCTTCTTGAACGTCTTGTGGCAAAGGACTGCCTCGCCGATTGATCTGCCAAGGTCACCGCCTGAGATGCACACGTGAATTTTTTATTTTTCACTGCCTTTTTTTTATCTCTATCCTTATGACCACCATGCCCACCATTTCAAAAGAATTTGACTGCAATGCAGCCCCTTCAAAACGCATGCACAAGCGCAGGCTCATCATCGCTTGTCAAAAGGGATTCACCTTGATTGAGTTGATGGTGGTCTTGGTCATCATTGGCGTCTTGGCCGCTCTCATCGTGCCCAATGTGATCGACCGAGCCGACGATGCGCGGGTCACTGCCGCCAAAACAGACATCAACAACATCTCGCAAGCGCTCAAACTCTACAAACTGGACAATCAGCGCTTTCCTGGAGCGGATCAAGGCCTGCAAGCCCTGGTCGTCAAACCAAGCGTTGGGGCCGTGCCCTTGAACTGGAAGCCTTACATTGACAAATTGCCCACAGACCCCTGGGGTCGCCCCTATCAATATTTGGTACCAGGCATCAAGGGCGAGGTCGATGTGATGTCTTTGGGCGCTGATGGTCAAAGTGGGGGTGAAGGCAAGAATGCCGATCTAGGGAGTTGGCAATAAACGAGGCGCTCCATGAACAAGGGCCATTTTGATCCTCCTCCAAGACTCGACTTGGGCTTTACCTTGCTCGAACTCTTGGTCGTGCTCCTGATCATGGCCCTGGGTTCGGCTGGCGTTGCTTTGTCAATGCGCCAGTCACCCGAGCAGGCTTTGGAGCGCGAGGCTCAAAGGCTGATTTATTGGTTGGAGCTTGCTCGCATACAGTCCAACACACAAGGTCAGCGCGTCCTTTTGACTGCCAACGATCAAGGCTATGTGTTTTCAAGCACGGGGCCCTCGAGCTTGCCCAAGGCAAGCATTCCCTGGCTCGAAAGCGGCACCCAATTGCTCTCTCCGGTCAATGCACTGGTGCTTGGGCCAGAGCCGATTTTGAGCCCCCAATCGATTGAACTGGGCATGCGTCAACAAAACGGCCTTCGCATCAAGGTGGGTACCCATGGGCTCGAACCCTTTGCCATTGTGCGTTGAACACTTTTTTTAAGCCATGAGTCGCCCCAATCACGCCCCTTGCCCAGATTCACAACTTAGTCAAGGTTTTACCTTGATCGAGGTGCTGGTGGCCTTGTTCATTGTGGCACTCACCCTGATCACCGGCGTCAAAGCGTCCAGCACACTCATGCAAAGTGCTGAACGCCAACAAAGCACACTCTTGGCACAGTTGTGCATTGACAATTATTTGATCGGCATACGCCTAAGCAAGCAACTCCCTGGCACGGGAGAGCAGTTGAGTGTTTGCCAACAGGCCTCACAAAGCATCACCTTGCGGGCTCAGATCAACACCACGCCGAACCCAAGCTTTAGACGCTTGGACATCCAAGCCTTTCAGCGCGACACGCCCATCTTAACGGTGAGCACGGTGTTGGGCCTTTTATGAAAGAAAGCACCCGCTCCCTCCCCAAAGGCCATCTTGATCAAGCCAAGAAGACCCGCGCAGAGACGGGCTTCACCTTGATTGAAGTGCTCCTGACTTTGTGGATCATGTCCATCATGGCGCTCATGAGTTGGCAATCGATTGACGCCATGGTGCGGGTCAGAGAACAAAGTTTGTCAAGCGTGGCCGACCTCTCGGTGGTCCAAACCGCCTTGGCCCAGTGGCAAACCGATCTCGATCAGGCCCTGAGTGCGGACGCAAGCGCCCAAATTCCCGGCATAGACTGGGACGGGCAAACGCTCAAAATGGTTCGCAAAAGCAGTGAGCCTTGGGGGCCACAGGGCGATCCTGGGCTTTGGGTGGTCGCATGGTCGGCCAAAATGGTCTCCAGCGAAGAGCTGGCCGGCCAAGATGCGGGGCAACGCTTGCCGGGTCTGTATTGGCTGCGGTGGCAGTCGCCCAGCTTCAAAACCCAAAACGATTTAAGTCGCCATTGGCAAACCGCCGCCAGCTGGGGAAAAAATGCGAGCCAGGACACGAGAGCCTTTGAAACCCTGCTGTTTCCCCTGCAAAACTGGCAGCTTTTTTATTACCGCCTGAACACGTGGAGCAACCCCCTCTCTAGCGCTGAGCTCATCAGCAACGCCACCAACACAGGCAACACGGGCAACCCGAACGTGAACAACGCCCTCAGCTCATCAAGCACGCCAGACGGCATCCGTTTGAAACTCACCTTGAGCCCGCAAACAAAGCTGGGCGCATCCAGCACGGGACAAGAAAGCAGTTTGGCACAAACGCAAGATCCCTCTTTGACCATGGATTGGGTTCGACCCAATTTTTCCAATGCTCGCTAAACACGACCGCAAAAAGTCAAAGAACAGCAGACACCCAGCGCCAAGCCGCCATCAAGCGGGAATGGCGCTGCTGGCGGCCATGATCACTGTGTTGGTCGTCACGGTGCTGGCCAGCAGTGCGCTTTGGCTGCAATCCAAGCAATTTGAGGTGGAGTCGGCCCTCAGACAAAGAAATCAAGCCCTGTGGCTTTTGACCGGCGCGCTGGATTGGTCTCGCGTCATCTTAAGAGAGGACGCTCGCTCCAGTTCAACAGACACCCTGGTGGAGCCTTGGGCTGTGCCACTTCAAGAGGCCAAACTCTCAAGCTTCATCCGAGCACAATCCAATGCGTCCGGACAAACGGCCAGCGAAAACGCACAAGACGAAGACCTCACGGCGCAAGTTTTTTTATCCGGTCAGATCACAGATGTGCAATCAAAATTGAATTTTTACAATTTATTTTTGACCGCGAATTCTGCTGCTGGCAATTCAAATCCCGTCAACGCCAGCCCTTCAAACACTTCAAACACCTCAAACACCTCAAGCGCTTTTAATCTTGGGGCCACCAACACAAACAGCGCACCTCCTGCCACCAGCCCTCAAAGCACCACCCTCAGTTTTATTCGCCTCTTTCAAGTGCTCCAGTTGCCAGTGAGTGAGCTAGAAACGGTGAACGCACAACTCAAAACCCTCGCTCAATCTCAAAATGCGAACCCGACAACAAACAATGTGTCCGCAAGTCTAGGCACACAGGCCACCACATCGCTCATGCCGCAGCGATTTGAACAGTTGTCCTGGCTCGGCCTTTCTGAGTCGAGCATCCGACAGCTGTTGCCTCACGCCACATGGGTGCCTTTTGCAAGCGCCGTCAACCTCAACACCGCAAGCGCAGAAGTTTTATATGCAAGCCTCACGGGCATTGACTTCTCAGATGCACAGCGCTTGGTCAAAGCCCGCGAGAGCAAGCCTTGGCAAAACATGGATCAATTCAAACAAGTCTTGAGCGCTCAGAACAAATCCATTGCGCTCAACGAGAGCAACCAGCAATTGAGTTCACGCTTGTTTGAAGTCAAAGGGCAACTGCGCATGGGCACCACCACCCTTGTTGAAAAATCATTGCTTCTTAGAGACAACTCAACTGTTCAGATCATTTGGCGTGACAGAGGGGCTGCGCTTCGTTTTTTAGACGGCACTGCACCTTGATCAATGTTCTCATTCTTGTGACAAATTCATGAAAGCCAACGTTTTCAAGCAAACCCCTTCCCGCCTTGAGCCCTACAATACGCAACTATGCTAGTTTTGTCCTTGCCCCACTCGCCCAAGTCTGAGGTTTTCTTTGTTCAAACCTCGGCCAAGGCAATGGTCACCCAAAGCCTTCAGGCGCCCATGTCCTTGTTGCCACAAGGCGAGGACGAGGTCGTGGGCGTGTTGCCATGGCAACGCGTGTCTTGGCACTTGATCCAAGTGCCGCACGATGCTGTAAAACTTCTTCTCTCTGCACAAAACAACTTTCTCAACGCTTCCTCTTACAAAAGCAAAGCCGAGCAACTCCTGCAAGGCTTGCTTGAAGAGCAGTTGCTTGATGACTTGTCTGCGCTGCACTGGATCGGGGGCAAAGTCCTCACCGCCTCCAGTGAAGACGCGAGCTTGAACACCGCTCAGGCCCCGCTGTGGGTTGCGTGTTGCGACAAAGCCTGGCTTCAAGGGGTGTTGTCGGCCTTGGAAGAACACGGCTTGTCTGTTCACCGCTTGGTGCCTGAGTTTGAACCCTCGATGCAGAGCGTTCACTTGTACGCACTGGACGCGCCCATGGGTTTGGAGTTTGTGTTGACACAATCCACTGGGGTCATGGGCTTTCCAAGATTGGCACTGTCGGCCTTTACAGCCGCCCTCTCACAACCCTTTCAAGTTCACTTTGAGCCCTCGGTGTCCGACCAAGTCAGCCCTTTGTTTGAAGGCGGCACGCAATTGCAAACTCGCGCACAACGGCTGATCGAGGCGAGCCAAAGTTCATGGGACTTTGCTCGTGGAGAGTGGGGACAAAGCGCCTTCAGGCGCTATCCAAAACTTGTACAAAAGGCTTGGCGGCAGTTTTTAAACCACAAGGATTGGCAACTGGCCCGTCTTGGACTGGCCTTGCTGGTGCTGCTCAATGTCTTGGGCTTGAACGCATGGACTTGGCACGAACAAGCAAACCTCAACGCCAAAAAGGACGAGCTCTCAACCATCCTCAAAACCACCTTCTCAGAAGTTCAGGTGGTCGTGGACCCCTTGGCACAAATGAGGCGCGGCTTGGAAGCGCTCAAACAAAAAACAGCTACACCGAGTCGCGCTGACTTTGAGCACCTGTTGAGCGCCTTCTCAACACTCAGCGCTGCCAACCCCGCCCTTGATCTGGCACAAATCCAACAACTGCGCTTCAATGCCAATGAGCTCATCCTTGTCTGGAAAAGCCAGGCCTCGTCCATTCCCTCTGCCTCCTTGAAGATGCCAGCCGATCTCAAGGCGCAAGGCTACGAGGTCTTTAGCCAAGGCGCGCAAACCCATTTGCGCTGGAGCGCGCAGCCATGAAGCACGCACCCACTCAAAAGGATTGGTTGGGCTGGTTGCTCAACACGTATTCAAGTTTAAAACCAAGAGAACAATTGGGGCTCAAAGTCATCCTCGGTCTGCTGATCTTGTGGCTCAGTGTGCTGAGCGTTTGGCGACCGGCTGAGCAAACCTGGTTCAAGCCCCCCCAGGCATTGGCTCAACTCGAGCTCCAACTCCAAGAGATGAAGCGACTGCAAGCACAAGCTCAAGCCATCCGCGCTCAGACCCGCATCAGCACGCAAGAGGCCGCCAAAGTTTTAGAAAAAATCACCAAAAGTCTTTTGCCACAGGCCCAGATGACGGCGAGCGAAGACACGGTGCAGATCAGTTTTTCATCGGTCTCGCCCAGTGTTCTTGCAAGGTGGTTGATGGATCTGCGCGAATCGGCCCAATGCACCGTGGTTCAAGCTGACTTGACGCGCGCCAGCAATGCAGCCCCCCCCTCTTCCAATGCAAAGGAAAGCGTCTTGTGGCAAGGCCGCGTGATCGTGGGCTTGCCGCACTAGCTCGCCATGCGCCAAACCGATTCACGCCACTTGCACCACACCCAAGGCCGGGCGTTGTCCTGGGCGATTTCGGGCGCCTTGGTGGGACTCTTGTTTGCACTGGTGAGCTTGGCGCCTGCCTTTTTGCTCAGCCTTGCACTGCGCTTGATCACGCACGAACAAGTGCTCTTGCTCAGGCCCTTGGGCACCGTATGGATGGGCTCTGCTCAACTCGCCTTGTCCTCTGGCCCCAAAAGCCAACAGGCCTTGGGGCTGCCCACCCGAATTGAATGGAACATCTCGCCTTTGTGGCTGGGTGCAGGCGATCAAAACGCAGGGGTGCTTTCACATTTGAAAACAGACCCTTTGACGCTTTTGCTTGAATTGCAAGCCCCTTGTTGCCTTGAGCAAAGTTTTTCGCTCACCCTCAAACCCGAAGGCTTGGGGCTTGCGATCACACCACAAAACGCAGAGATCAAATTGCCAGCCCATTGGCTCGAGGGTTTGGGCGCCCCTTGGAACACCTTGCAACCCAAAGGACTCTTGAGCCTTCAAACCCACAACGTTCAGGTCTTGCTCGATCACCATGCCGTGACAGCAAAGGGTGTTTTAGAGCTCAAAATAGATCAGTTATCCTCTAGACTCTCCACCGTCAAACCCCTGGGTTCTTACCGGGTGTTGTTCAATGCACAAAGCAGCCCACAAATTGAGTTAAGCTCACTGGCTGAGAGTCGACTGATCCTCAAAGGCCAAGGACAATGGACGGGGGGCCGACTGCATTTTGAAGGACTGGCCGACACGGCTCCAGCGGACGAAGAAACCCTATCGAATTTATTGAACGTCTTGGGTCAAAGAAATGGACACCAAGCCAGCTTAAAAATTGACTGAACCCATGAATTTGGACACCACGGACAACTGTACAAACGATGTGCGACGACAGATGAAAAATGTTTGGATCTTTTATGAACACAGATAAATCAGTTTTAAGCCTGCTTGGAAGGCTAGGCCTAGGCCTCGGTCTCGGTCTCGGTTTGGGCCTCGGTCTTGACCTTTGCGCCCTGGCTCAAACCCCTGCAAGCAGCAGCAACCTGGCAAGCCCATCTGTCGGCATCACTGGCGCGCCTGTGCTCAATACAGCGGCACCCAGCACGCCCCTGCAAGCGCCTTTGCCTGCACAGTTTCCTTTGAGCTCGTCGCCGCCCAGCACCAAGGCCGCCGCCTCAAACGAGCCGAGTTTGAGCGCAGGCATTCAAAAATCAAGTCAAGGCTTGAGCTTGAACTTTGTGAACGCAGAAATTGAAGCCGTCGCCAGAACCCTTGGCAGCTTGATGGACAAAACCATCGTCGTGGACCCCAAAGTCAAAGGCAGCATCAGTCTGAACACCGACAAACCCTTGAGCACCGCACAAGCTTGGAACCTCTTTTTGGCAGCCCTTCGCTTGCAGTCTTTCAGCGTTGTTGAAGTCAACGGGCTGTACAAAATTTTGCCCGAAGCGGATGCCAAATTACAAGGGGGCAGCGTTTCATTGAACGCACAAAACGGTTTGCCCGCCGTTGCGCCAACACAGCCCGCCAACATGGGTCAAGTGCTGACCCAAGTCTTTCGCTTGCAGCACGAGAACCCCAACAATTTATTGGCCGTTCTTCGGCCCTTGATCAGTCCCAACAACACCATCAATGTGAGCCCCGGCTCCAATGCTCTGATCATCACCGATTACACCGATAACTTGCAACGCTTGGCTCGCATCATCAGCACCTTGGACGTGCCCAACGCCAGTGATGTGGAAGTGATTGCACTGAACCACGCCATCGCTTTGGATATGGCGCCCTTGGTGACGCGTCTGATCGAGTCTGGCAACGCCTTTGGCGCGCCAGGAGCGGGCGCCACAGGACAAGTCGACAGCACCTACAAAACCACCTTGATCGCTGAGCCCAGAAGCAACTCGGTCATTTTGCGTGCGGCCAACCCTGCACGGGCTGCCCAAGCCCGCGCCTTGATCGAAAAACTCGATCGCCCAAACAGCGCTCAAGCCAGTGGCGACATTCATGTGGTGTATTTAAAAAATGCCGACGCCACAAAACTCGCGGCCACCCTTCGGGCCGCGATTGCAAGCGAGCCCAAAAGCCCACTGAGCGGTGTGGGCGGTGTCGTTGCCAGTGCCCCCGTCTCTAGCCCCATGCCCTCAACAGCACCTGGCAGCATGGGCGGCAATGCCAGCGCCCAAGGCGCGCAAACGGGCGGACAAATTCAAGCCGACACCTCCACCAACTCCCTGATCATCACCGCACCTGAACCCCAATTTCGTCAAATCCGAGCCGTCATTGACCAACTCGATGGCCGCCGAGCACAAGTGATGGTGGAGTCTTTGATCGCCGAGGTCGACGCCAGCAAAACCTCTCAGTTTGGCATTCAATGGCAAAACATTCTGGGCTCCAAGGGCGGCAATGTGGGCGTGATTGGCACCAATTTTGGCTCTGGCGGCACCAACTTGCTGAATTTGGCCCTGTCTGCCAACAGCTCCAGCGGCGCCACAACGCCAGGCGCGGGGCTGAACATCGGCAGCTTCAAACAAGTCAACGGCGTCTATGTGCTGTCAGCGCTGGCCAATTTTCTTCAACAAAATGGCGACAACAATATCTTGTCCACGCCCACCTTGCTCACCCTTGACAACGAGGAAGCCAAAATTGTGGTCGGTCAAAATGTGCCCTTTGTGACCGGCCAATACACGTCCAACAACACCGTGAACGGCTCCGTCAACCCCTTTCAAACCATTGAGAGAAAAGATGTGGGCTTGACTTTGAAGGTCAAGCCTCAAATCAGCGAGACGGGCACCGTTAAATTGACCATTTACCAAGAGGTCTCGAGTGTGGACGCCACCTCTGTGGGTTCGGTCTCAGGCTTGATCACGAACAAAAGATCGATTGAATCCAACATTTTGGTCGAGGACGGCTCGGTGGTGGTCTTGGGCGGCTTGCTCTCAGATGAGTACGATGGCAACAAAGCCCAAGTCCCAGGTTTTGGCGACATCCCCTACATTGGCGCGCTCTTTAGAAATGAATCGCGCACGAGAAAGAAAACCAACCTGATGGTCTTTTTGCGGCCTGTGGTCTTAAGAGACGCCAACGCCACCGATCTCTTCTCGAGTGGCAGGTATCAACAAATGATGGGCGCTCAAAGTGCGAGCCAAGTCGCGCCGAGTGCGGTGATGCCCATTGAGAACAACATTGTGTTGCCCCCCGCACCCTTGGGGAGCAAAAAACCTTGATGTTGCGAGCCCTGTTTTCACCCACACCCTTGAGCGCATCAAAGGCGGACGCATGAGTTACCCCTTGCCCTATGCGTTTGCCAGAGCACACGATTTGCTGCTTGAAGAGCGCGAGCAAGCCTTGTCTTTGTGGTTCAGTGCAGCGCCCGATGCAAGCGCCTGGTCCGAGCTTCTTCGTCACATTGCGCCAAGAAGCATTTCGCATTGGCACCCTATTGAAAAACAAGCCTTGAAGCAAAAGATCAGTGCGGTCTACGCCCAAGGCGAATCCTCTGCCGCCACCGTGGCCAACGAGGTTCAAAGCGATGTGGACCTGACTCGCATGATGCAAGAGCTCCCTGCGGTTGAGGACTTGCTGGAATCGGCCGATGACGCCCCCATCATTCGCTTGTTGAACGCGCTCTTGACCCAAGCGGCCAAAGAGGGTGCAAGTGATATCCACATCGAGCCTTATGAGAAATACTCCTGCGTGCGTTTTCGCATTGATGGTGGACTCAGAGAAGTGGTTCAAACGCACCGCGCGCTGCACGCGGCCCTGATCTCGAGACTGAAAATCATGGCCGACTTGGACATTGCAGAAAAGCGTTTGCCCCAAGATGGCCGCATCTCTTTGCGACTGGGTCAAAAGGCCATTGATGTGCGCGTGTCCACTTTGCCCGGCGCTCACGGTGAGCGCGCCGTGCTCAGGTTGCTTGACAAAAGCGAGACGAGACTGAATTTGAGCTCTGTAGGAATGACCGGTGAGAACTTAACACGGCTGTCCAAATTGATTGAGCAGCCCCACGGCATCGTCTTGGTCACAGGCCCCACGGGCAGTGGCAAGACCACCACCTTGTACGCCGCCTTGCAGCAACTCGATGCGAGCACCAGAAACATTTTGACCGTTGAAGACCCCATCGAATACGAGCTCTCTGGCGTGGGCCAGACGCAAGTCAATGCCAAAATTGATTTGACGTTCGCCAAAGCCCTTAGAGCCATTTTGCGGCAAGACCCGGACGTCATCATGATTGGTGAAATTCGCGATTTTGAGACCGCACAAATTGCCATCCAAGCGTCCCTCACAGGCCACTTGGTCTTGGCGACCTTGCACACGAATGATGCGCCCAGCGCCATCACACGTCTCATGGACATGGGCGTTGAGCCCTTCCTTTTGAGCTCTTCTTTGCTGGGCGTTTTGGCGCAACGCTTGGTCAGAAAACTTTGCACCCACTGCCATGGCGCGGGGTGTGAGCACTGCCACCAAACGGGCTACCAAGGCCGCACAGGCATCTTTGAGCTGCTCAGCACCGACACCGGTCTTCGTGAACTGATCCACAACAAGGCGTCTGAGGCCGATATTCGCGAAAGCGCCCAACAAGCAGGCATGCAACTCATGCGAGACGACGGCATGCGCTTGGTTCAAGAGGGGATCACGTCCTTGGAAGAACTCATCCGCGTGACCCGAGACTGATCAAAAAACTTTTAACAAGTCGCCCGCCCATTCTTCATCACGACACGCACAATGCCCGCTTTTACCTACCAAGCCATGGACCCCTCCGGTCAAACCCAAAGCGGTGTGCTTGAGGGGGACTCGGAGCGGGCCGTGCGTCAAACGCTTCGCAAGCGTGCCCTGATTCCCTTGCATGTGGCCTTGGTGGCAAGCGTCAACCCATCTGTTTGGCAGCGTGAGCTTTGGCACACGCGCGTGTTTTCGAAATCTGACCTGGCCTTGTGGACGCGTCAATTGTCCGAATTGATCAACGCCGGCCTGACCCTTGAGCGCGCGTTGAGCGCCTTGAGCTCAGAAGCGGAAAACGAAAAAGCTCGCGACTTGGTGGCGAGCATTCGATCCGAAGTCAATGCGGGCTCGACATTTGCAAAGGCCTTGCAGATGCATCCGAAGGAGTTTTCCAGCATTTACCTGGCGTCCATTTCCTCTGGCGAACAAAGTGGCGAGCTGGGCCTGATTCTCGCAAGACTTGCACGAGATTTGGAAGCCGAGCACCAACTCCAAAGCAAGGTGCTTCAAGCCCTGCTTTACCCCGCATTGGTGAGCTTGATTGCTTTTTTTATCGTGATTTTTTTGCTCACCTATGTGGTCCCCCAAGTGGCCCATGTGTTCACCAACAGCCACAAAGCTTTGCCCACGCTGACCGTTGTGATGTTGTCTCTTTCTCGCGGCTTGCAAACCCATGGCTGGATGTTGATCGTGATGGGACTGGGGGCCTATTTTCTTTTCAAAGAATCGATGAAACGACCCGCCCTCCAATCAAGTTTTGATGCCTGGACCTTGAAGCTGCCCATCTTTGGCACACTGATTCGCGGCTACAACGCGGCTCGCTTTGCCAACACCTTGGCGACCTTGGTCTCCGCTGGCGTGCCCATCTTGAAGGCCCTGCAAGCTGCCGCCCAGAGCTTGTCCAATCAGGCCATGAAGGACGACATGTTGGACGCCTTGATTTCGGTGCGCGAGGGCGCATCCCTTGGGGTCGCCTTGTCACAAAAGGGGCGTTTGCCAGGCCTCTTGCCCATGTTCGCAAGGCTCGGAGAGCAAACGGGTCAATTGGCCCACATGCTTGAAAAAGCGAGCGAACAACTGGCCCAAGAGGTTCAACGACGCGCGCTGCAATTGGCCACCATTCTCGAGCCCTTGTTGATTGTGCTCATGGGCGGCATGGTCATGCTGATTGTTTTGTCCATCATGCTGCCCATCATCGAACTCAATCAATTGGTCAAATAAGCCATGAAGAACATTGTCAAAAGACACGAGGCCACCCCATGAGCATTTCTCTAGAAGGCCGCTTGGTGGTGGCCATCTCTTCTCGCGCCCTCTTTGATTTTGAAGAAGAGAATTTGGTTTTCGAGCAAACCAATGACAAAGCCTACATGCAACTTCAGCTCGAACGCTTGGACACCCCAGCGAAACCTGGGGTTGCATTTTCTTTGGTCAAAAAACTCTTGGCGTTCAACAAACACGCCAAACAAAGCACAGAAGTGGTGATCCTCTCAAGAAACGATCCGGTGAGTGGCATGCGGGTGTTTCGCTCCGCTCAGCACTACGGCTTGGCCATTGAGCGCGGCAGCTTCACGCGAGGGCAGCCGCCTTGGCGCTATCTCAAACCCTTGTCAGCCAATTTGTTCTTGTCCACCCACACGAGCGATGTGCGCGCCGCCCTCCAAGCGCAAGTCCCTGCGGCACAGGTCTATCCGCACTCGGCCCATGCCTCCGATGCACACCCCACGGAAGTGCGCATTGCGTTTGATGGCGATGCGGTGCTGTTCTCTGATGAAGCGGAGCGCGTTTTTCAAGCGCATGGCCTCAACGCGTTTCAGCAGCATGAAAAGGACCTCGCCTCTGAACCCATGAGTGCTGGGCCCTTCAAGCCTTTGCTCCAAGCCCTTCATCGCTTGCAGACCTCTGGCACGAGCGAGATGAGAATTCGAACAGCCCTGGTCACCGCCAGAAGTGCGCCCGCGCATGAGCGCGCCATCCGCACGCTCATGAACTGGAACATCGAAGTCGATGAAGCCATGTTCTTGGGCGGCTTGGACAAGAGTGGCTTTTTACGAGAGTTTGAACCCGATTTTTTCTTTGACGACCAAACGGGCCACATCGAGTCGGCCTCTAAGCATGTCCCCTCTGGTCATGTGGTGAGCGGACTGATCAATGAAAGTTGAACGCGCTCTTTTGGGATAGAGCGCACTTGCCTTTCCTTTCCTTTCCTTTTCTTTTCTTTAAAAAAGTGAACCCTGTGCGCTTGATGCATCCAGGGCACCCGGCTCGCTTGGCGCCTTCACACGTCTTTCTTTGGGTGCGGGTGAACTGATCAATTCTGGCATGTAGGCACCCGTTAAAAGCGCCTGGGCTTTCGCATGTGTTGCGGTGAGCCAAAGATCAAACTGATCCACGGTGAGCACCAAAGGGCTTCTTTTTTCCTCTCCAGGCGCGTGCATTTTGTTCATCACCGGATGCGCATCCGCGTTCAAGGTGAGCATGGTGAAGGAGTCAATGCCTTGAGGACTGGCGTCTTTGCCTTGGCTGTGCCAACGCTCCCAAAGACAGGCCACGCCAAAAGGCTCACGGCTTTTGAGTTGGATGCGATGTCGAACGATCTGTCCGGTTTCATAGCAGGGCTCAAAAAAATCATCCAGGAGCACCACCGCAAAGCGTCTCTCGCGGTACGCACCTTGAAAGCTGGGCTTGTCTTGAATCGTTTCAGACCGGGCGTTGTAGGTGTGGCGAGCAATTTTTTCATCCTTGGCCCAAGCGGGAATCAGCCCAAATTGCGCCAAAGAAATGGCCTCTTCAATTTGGCCCGCTTTGGCCTTCAGAATCGGCGCCTCAAAACCTGGATAGGCTTCTTGGGGATGGTTTTTAGGGACTTGTTTTTTTAGCTTGCGCTCAAACCATTCCCCTTGACTTGTGGATGAAAAATTGGTGCACATGACAGCTTGCAAATTAAAAAGCGTGAAAGACCCGATCTGACGGCTCTTGCCACTGGTCCAAGAAGATGACTTGTATCAACATCATTGTGTTGCAAAACAAATCATTGTCGATAAAGTACATTTGTCCAAAATGAATTAAAGACAGAATACATCTCTGGTTTACAGTAATAATCCCATGAATAAACATTGAACGGTCCGCCCGTTGTTACCGCCCCTTGTGTCGTATTCAATGTCCAGTTATAGAAAAAGGTGCCATTGATTTTAGGCAGATTGGTCGTAATTTCTTTTAATGAACCCTGAACAAATGCTTTGTTCGAAATGGGATCTGGCGAACTCGTTGCCGACAGATTTCCTCCATAATATGCATTGTTGCCAAGCTCCGTAAAATACAAAGGGATACTGGGATTAGAGGTAGAAAAACTCCTCACCAATGCCTCATCGTTGTTTTTAAAGTAGTCCTGCCTCCAAGCTGCTAAAACCGAATCCACCGTATAGGTTTGCGCCGACATTAATCTTGGATACGCACTTATTCCCATGAAGTCTAGCAGCGAGAGTGTTGCTTTGGGAATATTCAAGAATTCATTATCAGATGAATTACCTCCTAAAAGTCCACCCGCGTTGAATCCAATTTTACCGGTGAAATTTTTCTTCAATGCAGCTATTAAATTGGCCCAATAATTTGTATAAGCAGGATGGGTCGTCATTGAACTTAATTCATTGGTGATCAAAAAATTACTCACGCCTTGAGTTTGTAAAATTGGAGCAATTTGATTCAAGACTGAAGTGTAATTATTGAACCACAATTGTGGATCCGTGGGCGCGAGCTGTTGCCAATTCAGTCCATTGACATCACCCACCATCACCAAGGGTTTAAACCATACGTCAAACCCCAGTGATTTAGCCGTTTGAAGCACATCGGTTAATTGAGTCAATGATTGATAAATCCTGATATCGTTTCCAGTCAGACTTGAAGTCATAAGTTGAAAATCTACAACAATAGAATTTGCTCCGGTTAAATTTTTCATGGCAGTTAAACTGTTCACCGTTTCGCCATGACTTCTATAACTCCACAAAGATACTGTGAATCCGTTGGCAAGCGGTAATTTAACATTGCTTGCTCCACCAACACTTACAACAGAACCAACAGTAACAACAACATTTGTGTAGTTCCCAATGCTGGAGTTAACTGAAGGGATGATCAATTGATTGTTTAACGAGTTGTACAGGTCAACGGTTCCATTTGCAACACCAGATCCAACACTTACTACATTGCCAACATTTATAACGACATTTGAATATGTGGTTTGGCCAAGCAAGACCGACTCAATCTTGAGTTGATTCGTTTTCGGATCGTAGATATCCGCAGCATGAGCACATGAGAGATCAATTAAAAAAGTTATCAGTAACAAGAGCTTTTTCATGGAACAACCAGTTATAAATTTCAAAATTGGTACATGAACATCGTTACAAAGTTTTTCTATGGGTCACCATCTGTTGCCTCTAGCCCCATAGAGAAAACTCGAGCCCTAGGTTCGTGTGACAAGGTTCACAACAAATTCAAGGCCGAAATCCGTCCAAACCGATGTTTAGGGACAATTATTCCACCGTCACCGACTTGGCCAAGTTCCTTGGTTTGTCGACATCTGAGCCCCTTGCAAGCGCTGTGTGGTAGGCCAACAACTGCAAAGGCACGACATGCAAAATGGGGGACAACTCGCCGTAATGCTCCGGCATTCGGATCACGTTGAGCCCCTCACTGGACTCGATGTGTGTGTCCGCATCGGCCAACACATAGAGCACGCCCCCCCTGGCTCGAACCTCTTGCATATTGCTTTTGAGCTTTTCAAGCAACGCGTCGTTGGGGGCCACGGTCACGACCGGCATGGCATCCGTCACCAAGGCCAAGGGGCCGTGCTTTAACTCTCCCGCCGGATAGGCCTCCGCATGGATGTAGCTGATCTCTTTGAGCTTCAAGGCGCCCTCAAGCGCGATCGGATAATGAAGTCCTCGCCCAAGAAAGAGAGCGTTTTCTTTGAGCTTGAACGCTTGCGCCCACGCCATGATTTGTGGCTCCAAGGCCAAGACCGCCTGAAGGGCAGCGGGCAAATGGCGCATCGCATGCAAATGGCGCGACTCCTCTTTTGCACTCAAATGCCCCTTTGTTTTGGCCAGCACCAAGGTGAGCAAAAAGAGCGCGGCCAATTGTGTGGTGAAGGCCTTGGTGGAAGCGACGCCCACTTCAACACCCGCACGCGTGACGTAAGAGAGCGCACATTCGCGCACCATGGCCGAGGTCGACACATTGCAAATGCTCAAGGTGTGCGTCATGCCCAAACTTTGCGCATGCTTCAAGGCCGCCAAGGTGTCGGCCGTCTCTCCAGACTGTGAAATACACACCACCAAGGTGTTCGGATGCGGCACAGACTCTCTGTAGCGGTACTCACTGGCGATCTCAACTTGGGTCGGTATTTTGGCAATGCTCTCGAGCCAATACTTGGCCGTGCTTGCACTGTAGTAACTCGTTCCACAGGCCAGCAGCAGCACACGATCAACCTCTTCAAACACCGTTTGTGCACGCGGTCTCGCCTCTTTTTGTGCTTGATCGATCTCCTTCAAATCAAACAACTCGGGCACGATGCTTTGTACACCCTCCAATGTGTCAGAAATCGCTTGAGGTTGTTCAAAGATTTCCTTTTGCATGTAATGCTGATAGGGGCCCAATTGCGCCGCTTGCCCAAAGGCGGGCAAGGGCCGCATCACACGCGTGATGCGAGCCCCCAAGGCACTGATCACCTGAAAGCCATCCAAACGAACATCGATGGTGTCTCCCTCCTCAAGAAACACAAAGGCATCGACCACCCCAGCCAGCGCCATCGCGTCGCTCGCCAAATAATGCCCTTGCGTCTCCTTCTTGTGACTGACACCAAACACCAGGGGTGAGCCCGCCCTTGCACCCACCAATCGACCCGGCTCTAAATTACAAATCACCGCCAAAGCGTAAGCGCCTTTCAATTGGAGCAAAGCATTTTGAAAGGCTCGGTACAAGTCGCCTTGGTACAAAGAGTGAATCAAATGCGCAACAACCTCGGTGTCGGTTTGGCTCTCAAACACATAGCCCTTTTGCTTGAGCTCATCTCGCAAGGTCTCATAATTTTCAATGATGCCGTTGTGCACCAAACCCACCTGAAGCTTGGCACTCACGCTGAAGTGCGGGTGTGCATTGTCCACGTGAGGCGCACCATGGGTGGCCCAACGCGTGTGTGCAATCCCTAGGTGGCCCGAGAGTCCATTGCCTGGTTGCGTGGGGAACACTTGCTCGGCAAGCTCGTTGACTCGCGAGGTGCTTCTGGCCCTTTGCAGGCCCGGCAATTGCTGGAGCTGCGCCTTGGAGGAAAGCACAGCGACACCACAAGAGTCATACCCGCGGTACTCCAACCGGGCCAAGCCCTGCACCAAGACGGGCACCACATTTTGCGCCGACACGCCAGCCACGATTCCACACATACCTCAGCTCCTCATCACCGTTGAAGGTCAATGACCTATTTTTTTACTTTGGTGGGTCGCACCCAATTCATGATGCTCACCACTTTGGCCCTGACCACCGTCAAGGCCCCTTTCGCCGTGTCTTTGGTGACGGTTGAACCCGCCCCAATGGTCCCCCCCGCACCCAGCGTCAAAGGCGCGACCAACACACAGTTGGAGCCCACATGCACATCCGACTCGATCGTGGTGTGGTGCTTGTTCGCGCCATCATAATTGGCCGTGATGCTGCCGGCCCCATAATTGACCCGCTCGCCAATTGACGCGTCCCCAATGTAGGCCAAGTGATTGGCTTTGGCCCCCTTTGCAAGATGTGCATTTTTGATTTCTACAAAGTTGCCCACATGCACCTCAGGGCCCAACTGGGCACCCGGTCTGAGCCGAGAAAAGGGGCCAACCCATGCACCTTCGCCCACCACCACGCGCGCGCGCTCATCTTGTGCGCTGCCCTCAATGTGGGTGAAGGCCAAGATGCGCGCACCCGCTTTGATGTGCGCGTGCGCAATGACGCAGTTGGCCTCAATGTGCACACCGCTGTCTAAAACCACTTGGCCGATGAACACACAATTGACATCAATGTGCACATCGCTGCCACAAACCAATTCACCACGGATGTCAATCCTCTGTGGGTCCATGAGCCGCACACCTGAGCGCATCAAGGCACCTGCCAATTGTTGCTGGTAGGCTCGCTCCATCTGCGCCAACTGAAGCGGATCGTTCACACCACTGAGCTCCAAAGCATTCAAGGTGAGATGGCTTTTGATGGCGAGTGCATCGGCATGGGCGAATTTGACCAAATCGGTCAAATAGTATTCCTGTTGTGCATTGTTGGGCTCAAGTCGTTTGAGCCAGGGCTTCAAAAGCCGATTGGGCACCACCATCACGCCCGAATAGACTTCCTGGATGGCCTTTTCTTGAGGGCTTGCATCTTTTTCTTCAACGATGGCCCGGATCTCACCCCGTTCAGACCCTGGCCTTGTCTCGCCCCTCACAATGCGGCCGTAGCCCTGGGGTTCTTCAATGTGCAAAGTCAAAAGCGCCAAGTGCTTGCCTTCTGAGGCGGTGATCAGTTGCCTCAAGGTCTCCAACTCGATCAAAGGCACATCGCCTGACAACACAAGCGTCAGACCGTCATCGGCCAAGAGGGGGGCAGCGGTCTGCAGCGCATGGCCCGTGCCCAATTGGGGCTCTTGCAGCGCAAATTGAAGTCCGTTGGTGTCTGCCAGCGCATCCTTCACCTGCTGAGCACCGTGCCCAACCACCACGACCTTGCTTCTTGCCCCCAAGGCTTGGGCCACCTTGATCACGTGTGCGATCAGGGTTTGACCCCCAAGGGTGTGCAAGACCTTGGGGAGATGACTTTTCATGCGCGTGCCCTTGCCGCCTGCCATAATCACCACATCCAAGGGGCTTGGTGGATTTTGAGTCTGTCTTAGCTGCATGTCTTGTTTTCTTTGTTCAACATCACTTTATTTAACTCTTCAACGCGCCAATCGCGTCCCTTCAGCACCATGCTTATTATCGACACACTGAACGGCTCAAGAAGTGCTCGCGCAATGAATTATGCCCGCAAAGCGGTCTTGGGATTGTTTTGCGTGCTGAGTCTGAGCGCTTGCAGTCTTTTGGAATCCTTGTACGAGAACAGCCCGCAACTCCTATTTTGGTGGCTCGACAGCTATTTGGACTTCAGGAGCGACCAAACCTCAACGGTCAAAGAGGAGCTCAAAGCCCTGCAAAAGTGGCACCGCGAGACCCAGTTGCCCCAGGCCCTTGGTCTGATCCAGGAGTTGATGCCCGTGTCGCATCTTGAACTCTCCAGCGAACAGACCTGCGGGGTGGAAAAAAGAGTCCTCCAAACCCTGCCCGAGCTCATTGCACGGCTGGCCCCAAGCATAGCAAGGGTGGCCCCAAGCTTCAGCGCCGAGCAAATCAAAACCTTGCAATCGAGTTTTGATAAAAAGAACAAAGAGTGGATCCGTGAGTGGATGAGTGGCACGCCCAGCGAAAGACTCGAACACCAAACGGACAAGGGTCTGGAGCAAGCGCGCGACTTGTATGGCCGCCTCTCAAACGCACAAAAGTGGACGGTTCAAAATTTGGCTCAAAACGCGGGCTTTGAGCCCCAAAAAACCTTGGCCATCAAACTCTACCGCCAAGACGAAACCATCAAAGCACTGGAAAAATTGAACCAGCTCAAAACCAAGGCCGATTTGGGCCCGGAGTCGCTTTTAAAAGAAAGCGAGCTCATCGTTCGCGAATGGCTCAACCGCGCCGCTCAAATCAAAGACCCCGAACTGCTCGAGTACAGTGATCGCCGGCTTAAAGTGAACTGCGAAGCGGTGGCGGCTTTTCACAACACGACCACACCCGAACAGCGCGCCAAAGCTCGTGCGAAGCTGAAATACTATGAAGGCGTGGTCTTGAAGCTCATAAAGGCCCACTAGGCCCGCCCAAATTCTCTGGCCTTTGCACCATTCAACTGGGCCGGCGCGTTTTGGTTTCTTTAATTGGATCTTTGTGTCATGGGCGCAATGGGCCACACCACCCCATGCTCATTGAGCAAATTGTCCAGTGGCAAATCAAACTCATCGGGCTCAAAGTCATCCAAATACCCTTGCGCAAAACCGACACCCACGGTGTCTGGCCTGGGTGTGAGACTGGCCAAGGTTCGGTCATAAAAACCGCCCCCATACCCCAGTCGGTAGCCCCCAGGCGCATAGCCCAAGCACGGCACGAACAAAAGGGTTGGAAAAATCTCTTCTGTGTCTTTGGGCTTGGGGATGTTGTAGGCGTCCTCTTGCATGGGGCAACCGGGGTACCACACATGAAAGCTCAAAGTCTTGGTCTGTGGATCGACCACGGGCAAACCAATGCGACGTCTGAGCGGCTGATCGAGCAACTCGCCGTCCTCTTTCCATCGGTGCAAAGCGGGCAAGGGATCAAACTCTCCCTTGATGGGCCAATACGCGCCAATGACCACATCCTCTCTTCCCAGCAGCCAAATGCGCATGGCACGCTGCAGCAACTCTGCGCGCTCCAATCGATCGGGCATGTCCATGCGAGAGGCGAGCAACTGTTGGCGTAAATTTTGTTTTGATTGATTGGCCATAAAAAAACAAGATCCCCTAAAGACTTGGAGGCCGAAAAAAGCCCAGATGTCGAGTGGATGCGTCCACCAAGCTCGGGGCTGTTGCGCCTATTTTTGCACAAATGGCCCCTCCCCCGAAGCTCTAAGCTTCACGTCCACCTCATTATGGCGCCAAACACGTCTGGCAACACCCCTTGCTAGCTCTTCATGCGCCGTTCAAGCGCCCATCAGGCTCAATTGCAGGCCCACGGCCCCCCACAAGGGCGATTGTCCCGCGGTTGAAGCTCCTCACATGGAGGCCCTGGCCTTGGACGCACTTTTTGACAGGACTTCACTACAATTGATCTCCTCGCATACACTCGGTGCTTTCATTGCTTGAAAACATCAAGCCTCCTGAGCCAACTTATGCACATGTTTTCGCCTTGCTTTTTGTCTCGATCAGCCGCTCTTGCACGACAGGGTGCTCAACTGGGTCTGTGCGCTTTGTTTTGGGGCCTTGGGTGCGACACCTTGTTTGCCGCCCCATGGGGCCATGACCCTTTTGCCAATGAGGCAGCGCTCAACACGCCAGCAAAAAGCGCCTCGCACGAGGTGGACCTGTCCTTGGCCAAGCCTTTTGAGCGCGAGACGCTCCTTTTGGCCATGACGCACAGCGCGCCCACTTCTAAAGCGAAAAAAGACAAAGCTGCTGCAAGCGCTTCAGGCAACACGGGCAGCAGCAACAATGCCACGCCCGCATCGAGCAGCTCAGCAAACAGCTCGGCGCTGAGTGCCGCCTTTCCTTCAAGTGGTTCTTTCACAGGCATCCCCACCAGCGCAGATCAAGCCGTGATCGATATGGCGCAGGCCTACAAACGCCTAGACCGCAGCAAATTGAGCGCGCTCTTGCCCCTTGCACTGCAAAGCCCTTTGGCGCCTTGGGCCGCCTACTGGGAGCTCAGAGCACGTTTAGATAGCGCCAGCACTCAAGAGGTCAAAGATTTCTTTAAAACCTACGCCAACACCTACCAAGAAGACCGCCTTCGAGTCGACTGGCTCCTCCTTTTGGGCTCTCGAAGAGACTGGACCACCTTTGCCAGCGAATTCCCCAATTACCGCATGCGCGATGACCGCGAACTCCTTTGCTATGGCTTGTTGGTTGACTATTTAGGTCCCAACCCCAGATCAGGCATTGAAAACGACATCAAGGCCCTTTGGTCCAAACAAGCCGTGGCCGACGACGGCTGCAAATGGGCGATCGATCATTTGTACGACAACAAAAAAATCACTGCACTGGAGTTGTGGCAAAAGGCGCGCATTGGCGCACAAAACAATCGCCTCAAATTGACCCGTGACTTGATCCAAATGGTTGACGCCGATGCGCTGAGCGCTTTGAATGCCGCCTGGACTCAACCTCACCGCTTTTTAAAAGACCGGTTTGCGGCCCCTCAAAAAACCCGCCAAGAGCTGATCGTCTTGGCCCTGGTGCGGGCCGCAACAGCAGACCCTTCGCAGGCGAGCGACTTGCTCAAGGACAAATGGGAGCCTTACTTGAGCAGCGAACAACGCCACTGGCTTTGGGGCGTCATGGGCATGCAAGCCGCCCTCAAATTTGATCCCCAGGCGATGGGCTATTTTGAGCGCTCCAAAAAAATCAGCGACATGAACGACGACATGCTGGCTTGGTACGTTCGCACCCTTTTAAAGCAGCCCCAAGGTCCCCAGTGGGCCAAAGTGGAAGAGGCGATCAAAGCCATGACAGCCGAGGCAAAAAAAGAGCCTGTTTGGTCGTATTGGCTTGCACGCGCACTCTTGGCCCAAGCCCCCAATTCACATTTCAGCGCTCAAAGTCGAAGCAAAGCAGAGGCCCTCGCTTTGCTTGAATCCATTGCATCGGTCAAAGGTTTTTATGAACAATTGGCCTTGGAAGAATTGGGTAAAAAAATAGCCCTGCCCCCCAAACCGCCTGCGCCAAGCGCGCAAGACAGCCAGACCATTGCCAATCACGTGGGTTTAAAGCGGGCGCTCTATGCCATTTCTCTGGGCCTCAGATCAGAAGGGGTGAGGGAGTGGAATTACGCCACGAGTTTGGTCAATGCACATGGAGAGGCCGGTCGCATGAGTGACGCTGAAATGATGGCCGCCTCCCAACTCGCTTGCAGCCACCAGGTCTACGACCGCTGCATCTTCACAAGCGAGCGCGCTCGCGAGATCTGGGAGCCCGAGTACCTCTTTCCCACGCCCCACAAAGACTTGATTTTCTCTTATGCAAAAAGCAACGACTTGGACCCCGCCTTTATTTACGGCTTGATGCGCCAAGAAAGTCGCTTTGTCACCGACATCAAATCCCAAGTCGGCGCATCTGGCCTCATGCAAGTCATGCCTCAAACCGCCAAATGGACCGCCAAAAAAATAGGCCTCTCGCCCTTTTCGCCCGATATGCTCAAAGACAAAGAGACCAATGTGGCGATTGGCACTGGCTATATGCGACTGGTCCTCGATAGCTTTGAGTCCTCCTACCCCTTGACCGCGGCCGCGTACAACGCCGGCCCCTCACGGTCAAGACGTTGGCGCGAAGGACCCGAATTGGAAGCGGCCATTTGGGTTGAGAACATTCCCTTCAACGAGACGCGTGACTATGTCAAAAAAGTCATCAGCAACAGCACTCTGTATGCGGCCATGTTCACCACACAGGCGCAATCCATCAAAGCTCGACTGCCCAAAGTGGGCCCTCGTAAAAGTGAGGCCGACCGGGTGGACCCCAACCCCGATTTGCCTTGAAGCTTGCTTGGATTTGCCTGACCGCTGTGAGGCGCTGTCAGGCACTTTGAGGCACTTTTCGCCCTTCTCCCATGGAGAAACCTTACTGGGGCAAATCCCTCAACCCCTCGTTGCCATCTGCGCTGGCGTCGGCGCCACTTTGCTGCAAAGCCCACATGCTCGCGTACTTGCCGTTCAAGGCAAGGAGTTTGTCGTGGCTGCCGCGCTCAACGATCTCACCGTGGGCCATCACCAAAATTTCATGTGCCGAGACAATGGTGGACAAGCGGTGCGCAATGACCAAGGTGGTTTTGTTTTGTGCAACCCCTCTGAGTTCGGCCTGAATGGTTCTTTCATTGGCGCTGTCAAGGGCAGAGGTGGCCTCATCAAAAATCAAAATCGGCGGGTTTTTTAAAAGCGTTCTGGCAATGGCCACACGCTGCTTTTCTCCGCCCGACAACTTCAGCCCCCTCTCGCCGACCTGTGTCTCATAGCCAAGCGCTGTCTGCGCGATGAAGTCGTGAATGTGCGCGCTTTTGGCCGCCTGAATGACTTGCTCGCTCGAGGCCTGAACTTGCCCATACGCAATGTTGTAGCGAATGCTGTCATTGAAGAGCACCGTGTCCTGGGGCACAATTCCGATGTGGCGGCGAAGACTGGCTTGCTTGAGCGCTCGCACATCCACGCCGTTGATTTCAATGTGCCCACTTTGAACGTCATAAAACCTGTACAAGAGCCTTGCAAGCGTGGACTTGCCTGAACCCGAGGCACCGACCACCGCCACGGTTTGACCGGGAGGGATCTCAAAACTGATGCCCTTCAAAATCTCACGGCTGGGGTCGTAGGCAAAATGAACGTCTTTGAAACTGACCCTGGGGGGCGTTTGCAAGGTCAATTCAGTGGCAAGTTGGGCATCGGAGACCTCTCTTTCGCGCTCTAGCAAAGTGAACATCTTGTCCAAATCGGTGAGGCTTTGCTTGATCTCTCGGTAAATCACGCCCAAGAAATTCAAAGGAATGTAGAGCTGAATCATGAAGGCATTGATCATCACCAAGTCTCCAAGCGTCATGCGCCCATCCACCACCCCTTGTGTGGCCCTGTAGAGCACCCCGACCAAGGCCACGGCAATGATCAGTTGCTGCCCCGTGTTGAGCAGACTCAAAGACGTTTGAGCCTTCAATCTTGCCATTCTCAACTGGTTCAAGCTTTGGTCGTAGCGATTGGATTCAAAGGCTTCGTTGTTGAAGTATTTCACCGTCTCGTAATTGAGCAACGAGTCCACTGCACGGGTGTGTGCCATGGAGTCCAACTCATTGACTTGTTTTCTAAAGTGCGTTCTCCACTGTGTGACTTTGACGGTGAACACGATATAAAACACCAGCGCAAACAGGGTGATCACAGCAAACCAAGCATCGTAGCGGTAGGACAAGATGGACAAGACCAACACCACTTCAATCAAGGTCGGGACAATGCTGTACAAGGAGTAGGAGATCAAAGACTCGATGCCCCGCACACCTCTTTCGATGTCCCTTGTCATGCCCCCCGTTTGACGCTCGAGGTGAAAGCGCAAACTCAAGCCGTGCAGGTGCTCAAAGGTTTGCAAAGCGATTTGCCGGGCCGCGCCTTGCGTGGCCTTGGCAAAGACCAACTCTCTGAGCTCCGTAAAACCAGAGACCGAAAGCCTCAATAAACCATAGGCCAAGAGAAGCGCAAAAGGCACCATCAGCAAGGGAAGGCTTGCCGCTTGAACGCCGGCTGTGCTTTGCGCGCTTAAGTTGCTCGCAAGGGGCGTCAACGCGTCGATCAATTCTTTCAACACCAAGGGCACGCCCACATTGGCCAATTTGGCACACACCATGAAGGACAAGGCCAAGATCACCCGGACTTTGTAGGCCCACAAATAAGGCAGCAAACGCTTTAAAACATCCACATCTGACTTCCCCGACGTGCTGGGCTCAGAAGGGCTTGTGGGTGCGGGCTTGGGGTGTGCAGCAAATGAACGCATAAAGGACAAGACAGAGACTCGTTCGCAGGAAAATATACAATGCATGCATTGTGCCTTTCATTGAGCCCAAAACATGAAGACCCCAGAAATTTCTCCAGCGCGAAGTCAGGCGGCGCAAGCGGCGCAAACGGCACACGCGCACACCGTGCCCCAACTGCCCACCGATCAAGAACTGGTCCTCAAAGTCATCCCCATGCCCGCAGACTGCAATGCCAATGGCGATATTTTTGGCGGCTGGGTCATGGCGCAGGTGGACTTGGCCGGCTCGGTCCTGCCCGCAAGAGCCGTTCGGGGGCGCTTTGCAACGGTGGCCGTGAACCAGTTCATTTTCAAGCAAGCGGTGAAAGTCGGTGACTTGCTCAGCTTTTTCTCCAAAGTCACGCACATGGGGCACACCTCCATGACCGTTCGTGTCGAGGTGTTTGCTGAGCGCATCTTGGGCACCCACGAGGGCTACTTGAAAGTGACCGAGGCGAGCTTGACCTATGTGGCCATCGATGCGGCAGGCCAACCCAGACCCATTGAGCGGCCTGCGATCAAGTGAGCGCGAACGGGCCCCCTCGGGGCCATCAAGGGTGCTGCGCTTTGCTGAAGTCGGGTTTTCTGTGCTCGGTGAAGGCACTCAAGGCTTCCTTGGCCGGCCCCTCTTGGAGCATGCGCGCAAACACCATGGCTTCTCTCTCCATCACCTCTTTGACGCTTTGAGCGCTTGATGACTTCATCAAGGCTTTGGTCTGCATCACGGCACTCACCGGTTTGGCCGCCAACTTGTCCGCCCACCGTTTGGCCACCACATTGGCCTCAGAGGGCACCACGACTTTGTTGACCCAACCCACCTCCAACGCGGCCTCCGCCATGAAGGGCTCGCCCAAGAGCAAGGCCTCGGCCGCCCTGTGGTAGCCCATCAATTGCGGCAGCAAAAGAGAAGACGCCGCCTCAGGACACAGCCCCAAATTGACAAAGGGCAAGGAAAAAGCAGCATTGTCTCCCGCCACCACCAAATCACAATGCAAGAGCAAACTCGAGCCAATACCGACCGCTGGACCACAGACACTGGCGAGCACTGGCTTGGTAAAACTGGCCAAGGTTTGCAAAAACTCCATCACCGGCGAATTCAGACCAAAACCCTCTGGCCTTAAAAAGTCGGCTATGTCGTTGCCTGCGCTAAAGAAGGTCTCGTGCCCTTGGATGATCACCACGCGAATCTGGGCATCGTCTTGCGCTCGCTTCAACGCGTCTTTAAGGCAGGTGTACATCTCTTGGGTAAAGGCATTTTTTTTGCTCTCCCGGTTCAAGGTCAAGGTGAGCACCGCATGCTCTGTATGGATCAAAACGTCGTTCATGAAGTCTCTTTGTAAAGGATGGATAGAACATGAGGGGCCATCAAGACGGCCCCGAAAGGTCCTGCGTGCGCGCCGCAACGGCCTAAACGGCCTAAACGGCCTACTGGCGCGTCCACAATTGCGTGCGCCAAAAGGGCCCCAAATAGCCCCTGACTTGCAGGGTGCGGCCTTGATCGAGCAAGCGCATTTTAAAGCGGTATTCATCCCCACTTTCTGGGTCTAAAATTTTTCCTCCCTCCCACACCCACTCTTTGTCATTTTTTTGTCCACCTCGAATGATCTCCAAGCCCACCATGGCTTGATTTTTTCGCTCTCCCTTGCAGCGAGTGCACCGTTCATCGGGCAAGGCATCGGGGTCCAGCGTTTTTACAATGCGCCCTGATAAGAAGCCATTGTCTTGCGTGATGTTGATGTGCGCACGGGGTTCATGCGTCTGATCGTCGTGGGTGATCCAAATCCCCGTGATGCTTTGGGCACCCAAGTCCTGAGCGTGCGCACTTTGAAACGCAACAGACACACCCAAGCCCCCAAGGCGACACACCAAAGCAAGCAGCACCATGCAGGGCACGTGGTGATGACCCACGCGCCACCCTGCCCAACTCATGCGCGCTGCTCCAAAGCGGCCTGGGTGTCCATGACACTTTGTGCTCCCGATTTGATTTGCTCGAGCAAGGAAAGGGTCTCGGGAAAAAGCTTGGCAAAGTAGAAATGGGCCAATTGAATTTTTCCATCGTAAAACACCTCACGCCCCGATCCTTGACGCCGAGCATAAGCCACAAAGGCCATCTTCGCCCAAAAGTAGCCCATCACAAAGTGCCCCAAGACACGCAAGTAGTCCACGGCAGCCGCACCCACCTCTTCAGCATTTTGCAAGGCCTTAAAGCCAAGCTCTCCCGTGACTTGCTCGATGCGCTGTGACATGCTGCGCAGTGCCTTTGTGAGCGGCTGCATCTCTTGTGCGTGCTCACTGCCTTGCACGAGCTCAACAAAGGCCTGCACCTGAGCGCCAAAACGCTTCAAGCTGCGCCCCTCATTGGCCAAGACCTTTCGCCCCAAAAGGTCCAAACTTTGTATCGCATTGGTGCCTTCATAAATCATGTTGATGCGACTGTCGCGCACAAACTGCTCCATGCCCCAGTCGCGAATGTAGCCGTGCCCCCCCAAAACTTGCAAACACAAAGAGGTTGAAAGCCAAGCATTGTCCGTTAGAAATGCCTTCCCAATGGGGGTGAGCAAGGCCAAGTCTTGCTGCGCCTCCTCTCGGGCTTCGAGACGGCTCGCGTTCACACTTTCATCGATCAACAAGGCACTGTGCAAGGACAGGGCACGCCCCCCTTCGGCATAGGCCTTGGCCGTCAACAGCATGCGCCTGACATCCGGATGCACAAGAATCGGATCGGCCGCTTTCGTCAAATCTTTTGGGCCCAGCAAACTCCTGGATTGAATTCTTTCCTGCGCATAGCGCCGTGCGTTTTGATAGGCCACCTCGGTCAAACCCAGCGACTGCATCCCGACCCCAATGCGCGCCGCATTCATCATCACAAACATGGCCGCCAGACCCCGGCCTGGCTCCCCGACCAATGTGCCTCTCGCGCCATCAAGCACCATCTGGCACGTGGCACTCCCTTTGATGCCCATTTTGTGCTCAAGGGCCGAGCAAAAGATGCCGTTGCGTTCGCCCAAAGAGGCGTCCTCATTGACCAAAAATTTTGGCACAAGGAACAAACTGATGCCCTTGCTTCCTTTCGGGGCGTCAGGCCGTCTCGCCAAGACCAGGTGCACGATGTTGGCGCTCATGTCGTGTTCGCCCGCACTGATAAAAATCTTTTGGCCACTCAGTGCATATTGCCCGTCCTCCTGAGGCACCGCCTGGGTGGTGATCAACCCCAAGTCCGTGCCGCATTGGGGCTCGGTCAAGCACATCGTGCCGCTCCACTCGCCGCTCGTGAGTTTGGGCAGGAAGGTCTTTTTTTGCCACTCACTGCCATGCGCGTGCAAACACTCGTAGGCCCCATGGGTCAAACCCGCGTACATGGTCCAGGCTTGATTGGCCGAATTGAGCATTTCATAAACACACTGGTTCACCACCATCGGCAAGCCTTGTCCGCCGTACTCGGGATCACAACTGATCGAGGTCCAGGCCCCGTCCACAAAGGTCTGGTAGGCCTCTCTAAAGCCCTTGGGCGTGCTCACCTCGTGCGTCAAGGGATCGAGCTGACAGCCTTCAATGTCCCCCACTTGGTTCAGGGGCTGAATCACCTGCGAGGCAAAACGCGCAGCTTGGTTGAGAATCTCTTGCAAAGTCTGCACATCAAACCCATGGTGCTTGGGCCAATCTTTTAATTTCTCTGTGAGTCCCAACACTTCATCCAGCACAAAAACCATGTCCTCTAGGGGTGCGTTATAACTTGGCATAGAACCTTCTTTTCATTGATTTGTTGGGTCTGCTTGGGGTCCATTTGGTCAGCCAACGCATCGCGCGCATCCAAGCCTCAAAAAATGAACCCCCCTGGGGGCTGAGCAAAACATCGGGCGGCAAGACGCAGATTTTGACCTAAATTCATCCATTCACCTATGCGTTCAAACCCATGGCAAACGAAAAAGCTCAAGGGGTGCACACCTGTTGGCCTGCAGCACAAATGCCAGGCAACACTTTCAGTTAAACTGCCTGTGCCTCAAAAAATACACCGCAACCCTTGGAGTGCCCCGACATGAACGCCACACGCATCATTGCCATCCGACACGGCGAGACCGACTGGAACGTGCAAACGCGCATTCAAGGACACAGGGACATTGACTTGAACACAACCGGTCTTTGGCAAGCGGCCCAGTTGCATTTGGGCTTGGCACATGAAGAGATTGCCCAGGTGTACACAAGCGACCTCTCCCGCGCCCAAAGAACCGCTCAGGCCTTCTCCGAGGTCTTGAACCTGCCCCTGCACATCGAGCAAGACTTAAGGGAGAGACACTTTGGTATTTATGAGGGACTGACTTGGCGCGAACTCGAAGAGCGCCACCCAAGCGAAGCCCTTGCATGGAAGTCACGCGAACCGAACTGGACCCCGCCTGAAGGGGAAAGCCTTGACATGCTGAGGCATCGGATCGTGAGCGCCGTGAGCCGATTGGCCGCCCAACACAAAGGACAACAAATTGCCATTGTGACCCATGGCGGCGTGCTCGACATCTTGTACAGGCTTGCAACGCATCAGTTCGATCAAAGCCCAAGAACATGGAGTCTCGGCAACACCTTCATCAATCGACTGCTTTGGTCGCAAGAAGGCCTCCATTTGGTGGGCTGGGGGGACAACGGCCATTTGGAACAAGCCCCGCACGCAGAGCCTTCCAAGGCCTTTTTCTAAGAAGACGCCGAGACGCTTGGGTCGGGTCGGTTCAACTGCCTTGAGCCTGAGGGGGCTTGAGCCCCAAATGCGCATACGCCGCCGCACTGGCCACACGCCCGCGGGGTGTTCTTTGCAAATACCCTTGCTGCAACAAATACGGCTCGATCACATCTTCAATCGTGTCGCGCTCCTCACCGATGCTTGCCGCCATGTTGTCCAGCCCCACAGGACCGCCATCAAAGCGCAAGATCATCGTCTCCAAGAACTTCCTGTCCATCACATCCAAGCCCAACTGGTCCACGTCCAGCATCTCCAAGGCTTGGTTGGCCAAGGCTTGCGTGATCTCTCCCGTGCCCTTGACCTGTGCGTAGTCACGCACCCGCCTGAGCAAGCGGTTGGCAATTCGAGGTGTCCCACGCGAGCGTTTGGCCAATTCCATCGCCCCTTGGGGCTCCATTTGGGTCTTCAAAAGTTGCGCAGACCTCATCACGATGCGGTTGAGCTCGTCCACCGTGTAGAACTCAAGCCGAGAAACAATGCCAAAACGGTCCCGCAATGGGTTGGTGAGCATGCCCGCACGCGTGGTCGCACCCACCAAGGTAAAGGGTTGTAAATCCAGCTTGATGCTTCGCGCGGCCGGCCCTTCACCAATCATGATGTCGATCTTGAAGTCCTCTAAAGCCGGGTACAAGATCTCTTCAACCACGGGTGAGAGGCGGTGGATCTCATCGATAAAGAGCACATCGTTTTTCTCCAAACCGGTCAAGAGTGCAGCCAGGTCTTTGGGCTTTTCAAGAACCGGTCCGCTGGTTTGGCGCAAATTGACCCCGAGCTCGTGGGCGATGATTTGGCTCAGGGTTGTTTTACCAAGACCGGGAGGTCCAAACAACAGCACGTGATCCAAGGACTCCCCCCGCTGTTTGGCCGCTTGGATAAAGATGCTCAACTGCTCGCGCACCTTGACTTGGCCCACATAGTCTTCAAGCGTCTTGGGGCGCAAAGCGCGCTCGATCGCCTCCTCCGTGACCGAGCTCACGCGCGCATCCACCACGCGCTCCTCCATCTCTGAGCCAAGACCTGCTTTGCCCACAGACAAAGGCTCGCGCTGGTGTTGACCCACCAAGCTTTTGCGCACGTCCAGGTCCTGCGTGCGGGTCGATTTGG
Source organism: Burkholderiales bacterium (assembly GCA_947372465.1). Lineage (GTDB taxonomy): Bacteria > Pseudomonadota > Gammaproteobacteria > Burkholderiales > Burkholderiaceae_C > Limnohabitans. The sequence goes on from CANBTT010000022.1 coordinate 34,647, forward strand.
GAGAACCTTTGGGCAAAGGGGTGATGTCATCCGTTTGAACACTCATGTTGCTTGGGCTTTTGTCGTCGTTTAAATGCTCTTCTTGACCCCTAGGGGACTCTTGTGCGCGCCTCACGTGGACAGGTTCTTCAGTGCCCACTTGATGCCCTCACTCACACTGAGCGCTGAGGGCAGGTTTTTCAAGGCCAGTTTCGCCTCCTTTTCACTGTACCCAAGCGCCACCAAGGCTTGCAGCACATCTGCGTGCTCACCGCCCTGGCCCATTGGATCCAAGAGCGCGGGCTCGCTCAAAAGCTCTAGTTTACCCTTGAGCTCCAACAAAAGTCTTTCCGCTGTTTTTTTACCAATGCCAGGAATTTTGACCAGAAAGTGGGCCTCTTGTTCTTGAATGGCCTTGGCCAAATCAGCCACACTCAAACCACTTAAAATACCCAAAGCGGTCCTTGGACCGACCCCTGAAATTTTAATGAGTTGTCTGAACGCTTCTCGTTCACTCGCACTTAAAAAGCCAAATAGAATTTGAGCATCTTCTCTCACCACAAAATGGGTCAAGAGCGACGCTGTTTCTCCAACCGCGGGCAAATGATAAAAAGTGCTCATCGGCACCCAAACCTCATAACCCACACCATGACAATCGATCAAAATTTGAGGCGGCGCTTTCTCCCCCACCACGCCCGTTAGCCGTCCAATCATGCTTGCACCTTTTTTTCCAATCTAAGGATTATCGACTTGATTTTGAAACACACCTTCACCCCCTTGAACAACACCCGCTTGTCGCACCTGTGCGGCCCCATGGAGACGCACCTAAGAAGCATTGAAGAGCACTTGGGTGTCACCATCACGCGTCGCCAAGGACACTTCAAAGTTGAAGGCCCCAAAGCCAAAGCCAGTCACGCCCTGCAAATATTACAGTCCCTGTACGAACAAGCCCGGCGCAGCATTGAGCCAGCCACCCTTCAATTGATGCTCAGCACCTCACCCCCTGATCTTAATGCCTTGGACCAACCCACGCCTTTGTTGACCAAAAGAGGTGACCTAAGGCCCAGAAGCCCCAATCAAGGGCACTACATGGACCGCATCAACGTGCACGACATCACCTTTGGCATTGGGCCCGCGGGCACGGGCAAAACGTATTTGGCCGTTGCCATGGCCATTGACGCCCTTGAGCGCCAAGCGGTTCAACGCATTGTGCTCACCAGGCCAGCGGTCGAAGCGGGCGAAAAATTGGGCTTTCTGCCAGGGGACCTGGGCCAAAAGGTGGACCCCTATTTGCGACCTCTTTATGATGCGCTTTATGACTTGATGGGCTTTGAACGCGTGCAAAAAACCTTCGAGCGCCAAGCCTTGGAGATTGCACCTTTGGCGTTCATGAGAGGGCGCACACTGAACCATGCCTTTGTCATCTTGGATGAGGCCCAAAACACCACGCCTGAGCAGATGAAAATGTTTTTGACCCGGCTGGGCTTTGGCTCCAAGGCAGTGATCACGGGCGACATCAGCCAAATTGACTTGCCCAAAGGCCAACAAAGCGGTTTGGTCGATGCTCAAAAGGTGCTCAAAGGCGTTGACGGCATTGCTTTTTCCACGTTCACCTCTGCAGACGTGGTGCGCCACCCCTTGGTCGCTAGAATTGTGGATGCCTATGATAAAAACCGCAGTGCCAAGCAGCGTTTGAGCGCTTGATGGCCCCTTCCCCCTTACGCCTGAACATTCACCAAGACCTCTATGCACACGCCCCCTGAACCCGTTCTTGAGCTGTCCCTTCAATTTGGCAAAGATTTGGGGGCCACTGAGCACAAGCGCATCTTGAGCCGCTACTTTGTCACGAAAAGCTTGAGCGCTTGTCTTGAGCACTTGAAGCGTCAAGCCGCTTTCACGGTTCGAGTGGTCGGCCTCAAAGAGGGCAAGGCTTTGAATCGGTCTTACCGAGAGCGCGCCTATGCCACCAATGTCTTGACCTTCTCCTACGAGAGCGACCCCATCGCCATGGCCGATTTGGTGCTGTGTGCGCCGGTCATCTTAAAAGAGTCGAAAGCACTCAATTTGCCCCTGAAGGACCATTACCGGCATTTGCTGATTCATGGCGCCTTGCATGCCTTGGGCTTTGATCATGAGGTGAGCAAAAAAGAGGCGCGCATCATGGAAGCCTTAGAAATTGAACTTTTGAAAGCGTTCAAGGTGCCCAACCCCTACGCGACTTAAAGGATCGTTCAAAGGGCCCCCTTGACAAGCCGCAAGCGCACACTCAATGCGCACGCAAGCGCTCTCCTATAGGCCACGCAAAGCTTACAAATACTTGTCCTCTGCACCCTCGTAATGCGATTCCATGTCGCTTGGCAGCAATTGGATGGAGGCCCTGAGTCCTGGCACTTCACTCATCAACGCTTGCTCAACCGACACCCGCAGTGTTGCAGCGCGCCCCAAAGACCAGTTAAAGGGCATGTGCATGTGCATGTCGACGTATCGGCGTTGACCCGCCTTTCTTGTGACCAAGTGATCAAAGCGAATGATTTGCGCGCGCTCAGAGGTGTGGGAAAACCCCGCGAGTGTGGTGTGAATTTTCTCCATCACCTCGGGCTCCAACGCCTCATCCATCAAGCCTTGCGAAGACTCCCACAACAATGAAAATCCTTCCTTCATGATCACCAAGGCCACAAGGGCCGCCACCAACGAGTCCAGCCACATCCAGCCACTGAGCACCACCAAGCCCACACCCACCACCACACCAAAGGAGGTCCAAACATCCGTGATCAAGTGCTTGGCGTCGGACTTCAAGGCAATGGAGCGATGCTCTTTGGCGGCACCAAACATGACCCATGCCAAAAACCCATTCAAGGCCGAGCTCACCACCGACAAAACCAAACCCCAACCCACTTGATCCAAGGGCTCGGGGTTGAACAAGCGATGAGCGGCCACCCACAAGATGCCCAGTGCGGCCACCATGATCAAAATGCCCTCAAAGCCAGAGGAGAAGTACTCTGCCTTGTGGTGCCCATAAGGGTGGTCCTCATCGGCCGGTCTTTGCGCAACCGTCACCATCATCAACCCAAAAATGGCACTCGCCAAATTCACCAGCGACTCCAGTGCATCGGACAAAAGCCCCACAGAATCGGTCAACCACCAAGCCCCCGTTTTGAGTGCAATGGTGATCAAGGCCACAAGGACCGAGGCTTTCAACAAGCCCTCAGGGGTCAGCCAATGGGCTTTGAGATGTTTGTTCAATGAAATTTTTCTTTAAATGCAAAACAAAAGACTTGCCCGCCCAATCAAGGCCAGCATGCGAGACCCGGTGAAAGATCCCCCCTCCAAAAAGCCTCAGCTCAAAGTCACCTTGGCAAAACGCCTTTTGCCCACTTGTAAAAGGTAGACGCCGACATCCATCTTCAAGCCCTTGTCGCTGATGCCCACGCCATCGACTTTAACGCCTGAGCCCTCGATCAAACGATTGGCCTCACTCGCAGAAGGGGCAAGGCCCGCGGCCTTGAGCAAGGCCCCTATGCCAAGAGGGGCGCCGCTGAGCGCGATCTCTGGCACATCGTCCGGCACGCCACCCTTGCTTCTGAGTGCGAAATCTTGCTCCGCGGCATCGGCCAAGGCGTGGCCATGAAAGCGCGCCGTGATCTCCTTGGCCAGGGCCACTTTGAGCACTTTCGGGTTGAGGCCATTGTGGACCTCCAAGCGGCTCGCTTGGATCTCTTTGCTGCTCTTGAAGCTCAAAAGTGGGTACCAAGTCCACATCAAATCATCGCTGATGGAGAGCACTTTGGCAAACATGGTGTTGGCGTCCTCGGTGATGCCGATGTAGTTGTTTTTGCTCTTGGACATCTTGTCTGCGCCATCCAGGCCCACGAGCAAAGGCATGGTCAAAATGCATTGCGGCTCTTGCCCGTGCTCTTGCTGCAAGTGGCGCCCCATCAGCAGATTGAATTTTTGATCCGTCCCGCCCAACTCCAAGTCGCTCTTTAAAGCCACGGAATCATAGCCTTGCATCAATGGGTACAAGAATTCATGCACGCTGATCGACTGTCCGGACTTAAAGCGCTTGGTGAAGTCATCTCTCTCCATCATTCTGGCCACCGTGTACTTGGCGGCCAACTCAATCATGCCTCTGGCGCCCAAGGGGTCACTCCACTCGCTGTTGTAGCGAATCTCCGTGCGAGACGGGTCCAGCACCAAACTGGCTTGCTTGTAATAGGTCTTGGCGTTTTCTTGGATTTGCTCTTTGTTCAAAGCCGGCCTGGTGTTGTTTCGACCGGATGGATCTCCAATCATGGTGGTGAAGTCACCAATCAAAAAAATCACCTGGTGCCCCAAGTCCTGCAACTGGCGCATCTTGTTGAGCACCACCGTGTGCCCAATGTGAATGTCTGGTGAGGTTGGGTCCAGCCCCAACTTGATCCTCAAGGGGCGACCTGTTTGGTCCCAGGCTTTTAATTTTTTAATCCATTCCGCACGGGGCAGCAACTCCTCACACCCCTTGAGCGTGATCTCCAAAGCCTCTTGCACGCGGGGACTTAAGTGTTCTTGGTCTGTCGTTGAGTCGTTCATAGGATCAAATGGCCGTCTTAAAGGGGTTCAAACGCTGTCGGGAAAGGGCCCGCCATGAAAAAAGGGTCGCTTTTTAGCAAAAAACCCCTTCTTTTGAAGGCATCAAGAGACAAAGCTCATCGAGCACATTAAACAACACGCGCAAATCAAGATATACTAGAATTAGATCAATAGTTCTATATTCAATTCTTTATTTTAGCCTGATCCATGGCTTTGCGGTCATGGGTCCTTGATTTGAATTGAATGTTTTCATTTCGCGTGAAACGCCAAGCCTTGTAGAGCAAGGACTGTGGCGCCCTTTGCGCTGTGACGTTTTACTTTGTGACGCCCTAGGGGTTCGCTTGAACGACCTTTGAACCAGCGCCAACAAGGTTGGAGATTTTGTTTTGTTAAAGTTGCTCTTTTCTGGATTGGTGTTGGCGCTGGACATCGGGCACGGGCTTGTGGCGCGTGCACGCAGTCTTGCCCACCACCTTCTCACCCAACAACTGAAGGTCTTGAAGACCTGCGTTTATTTGACGCTTGGCTTGGTGATCATTGCCTCTGGCGCCTCTTATGCCGTGGTCACGCTAGGACCTGATGCCTCCAAGCTCAGCCCCAGCCTGGTGCTCAAAGAGCTTGAGCTCCAGCCGCTCAGCTTGGGCGCGTCCAAGCCCTCCACATCGAGTGCATTGAGCGGTGACGTGGCAGGAGACAGCTTGACAAAGATTGGCTTTGAAAATTTGACGCCTGGCCAAGCAAGCGAGCCCCCTGCGGCCAGCGCAACAACACGCACCAACGATTTTTATGCCACCCAGTGGTCACGCGGCAACGAAAGTGCACAAAGCCTTTTGGCCAGACTCGGCGTCTTTGATGCGAATGCCCTGAACTTCATTCTCTCAACCCCCAGCACGCGTCAGTTGCTGGTGGGCAAGAACCCACGGCTTTTCAGCGCCAGCACGGATCACACGCATCAGTTGATAGAGCTGAGCGTGAGGTGGGCTGACGAGGACCCAAAGTCCTTCAACCGTTTGACACTCAAGAAAAATGCGTCTGGCTTTGAAGTGCAGACCTCTAAAGCGAGCTACCAAACCCAACTCCAAGTGGCGGGCGGGCGCATCCGCTCATCGCTCTTTCAGGCCACAGACCAAGCCCGGATCCCTGATGCCGTGGCCAATCAATTGGCTGAAATCTTTTCTGGGGACATTGATTTTCACAGGGCTTTGCGACAAGGCGATCGGTTTTCATTGATGTATGAGCTGCTTCTTGCCGATGGAGAGGTGTTGAAAACCGGCAAAATCTTGAACGCCGAATTCATCAATCGTGGCAAATCTTATCAAGCCGTTTGGTTCTCTGAGCCCAACAATGCCAAAGGGGATTACTACGCCATGGACGGGATGAATCTCAGGAGAACCTTCCTTGCCGCGCCATTGGCTTTTTCTCGTGTGACCAGCGGCTTTAGCATGCGCATGCATCCCATTCTTCAGACTTGGAAAGCGCACCTGGGTGTTGACTATGCAGCGCCCACTGGAGCACCTGTTAGAACGGTGGGCAGCGGCTTTGTTGAAAGCGCTGGCCATCAAAACGGATTTGGCAATGTGGTCTTTATCAAACACCCACAAGGTCCCATGACGGTCTATGCACACTTGTCTCGCATCGATGTCAAAAGGGGACAAAGCGTCACACAAGGGGAGGTCATTGGTGCTGTTGGACAAACCGGCTGGGCCACGGGCCCCCATCTGCACTTTGAGTTTCGCCTGAACGGTCAACACCAAGACCCCATGACCTTGGCCAAACAAAACACGCCCATTCCTTTGGCCAACGAGTTCAGGCCCCTTTTTCAAAAGCAAGCCCAGTTGGCGCAAACCGTCTTGTCGGGTTTGAGCACTCTTGAGACGGTGGACATCGACTGATGCGCCGCGGCCAAGTCGCACGGTGCCATCAGCGCCATTGATCGCCTTTTAGCGCCCTTTTCTACTTCCATGCCCCCACACGCCCCATGAACCGCCCAAGAGACTCGAACCTCTTCATGGGCCTCATGTCTGGCACCTCCTTGGACGGCGTGGATGCGGTGCTCGTCGACTTCAGTGCCACACCGCGCACCCTGGGCCACGCCTTCACCCCTTTTGGACAAGCGTTCAAAAAGGAGTTGCTCGAGCTGAACAAAGTGAGTCACAACGAATTGCACCGAGCGGCCTTGGCGAGCAATGCGCTATCAAGCCTTTACGCGCAAACGTGCAATGATTTACTCGCCCATTTAAAGATCCCCACTCAGCGCATTCAAGCCCTTGGCGCCCATGGTCAAACCATACGCCACCAACCTCAAGCCCATGACGCGTGGGGCTACAGCAGCCAATTGTTATCGGGGCATTTGCTGGCTGAGCTCACGGGCATCGATGTGATTCATGACTTCAGATCCAGAGACATCTTTGCGGGCGGTCAAGGTGCCCCATTGGTGCCCGCCTTTCACCAACACCTCTTCACAAGCGAACAAACGCTTCGAGTGATTTTGAACGTGGGCGGCATGTCCAATGTCAGCATCCTCCCGCCCTTGAGCACCGCATCCTCTTCGCCCTCCCAGTCCGCCATCAAGCTTGCCGTCACTGGATTTGATTGCGGCCCAGGCAATGTGCTCATGGATTTGTGGTGCCTCAAACACACGGGCCAATCCTTCGACGAAGGCGGTCAGTGGGCGCGCGGCGGGCACGTCAATGACGCGCTCCTTGCCCAGTTTTTAACCGAGCCCTTTTTTCACTTAAAACCACCTAAAAGCACGGGACGCGATTTGTTCAATGCCTCTTGGCTTGAGGCCCAGTTGACGCCCCGGTTTGACCCACTGAGCGCACAAGATGTTCAAGCCACGCTGTGCGCCTTGACCGCGCACAGCATCCTCCAATCGATTGATGCATGCTTAAGAGAGTCCACCCCCTGCTTTGCGCCAGCAACCCCCCTAGAGCTCGTGGTGTGTGGCGGCGGGGCCTTGAATGCCACCTTGATGAATGACTTGAGGTCCAGGGCAGGGCTTTTTACAGCGCTTGCACACATGCGCCTCCTGGACTCGGATGCCCTGGGTTGCCCAGCCCAACAAGTCGAAGCCTTCGCCTTTGCATGGCTGGCCAGGCAGCGCATCTTGGGTCTTGCGGGCAACCTCCCCCCAGTCACTGGGGCCAAAGGGCCTAGGATCTTGGGTTCTTGGGTCAAAGCTTGAGCCCCCCAAAAAAAAAGGGCGCCATGTGCACCCTTTTGATCTGTGTGGCCTGAAGCTTGAGGACAGCAGGCCCTCAGGCTTGGATTGATTTACACCGAGAAAGAAGACCCACATCCACATGTGGTGGTTGCATTGGGGTTCTTGATCACAAACTGTGAACCTTGCAAGTCCTCTTTGTAATCGATTTCTGCACCCAAAAGGTACTGGTAACTCATGGCATCAATCAACAAAGAAACCCCGTTCTTGCTCATCGTGGTGTCGTCTTCATTGGTGATTTCATCAAAGGTGAAGCCATACTGAAACCCAGAGCAGCCTCCCCCTTGCACAAAGACGCGAAGCTTTAAATCTGGATTGCCTTCTTCAGCAATCAAGTCAGCCACCTTGGCAGCGGCACTGTCTGTAAAGACGATGGGTTCTGGCATCACGGTTTCAATGTTTTCAGCAACGGCACTCATTCGAGTCTCCAAACAATCAATATGAAAAGAACAGCGTTTTAGCTCTTAGTGACGAACTGTACCAAAAAATCTTCAACACCACCTGTGGCATGGTTAATGAAAACAACACTCCAAGGCCCTCTTTGGCTGCCTTTTTTGCAAGCAAGGCAGAAAGCATTGCGCCCCAACAACAAAAAACCCCTTGCACATCGCTGCCAAGGGGTGTTTTGATGGGAGGTGCTTGAAGCACCCCAAGGACGCAGACAATCAGCGTTTGCTGAACTGCTTGCGACGGCGAGCAGAGTGCAAGCCAACCTTTTTACGCTCCACTTCACGCGCGTCACGGGTCACGTAACCGGCTTGTGAGAGAACGGGTTTGAGATTTTGATCGTAGTCGATCAAAGCACGCGTGATGCCATGACGCACAGCGCCGGCTTGACCCGACTCACCACCGCCATGCAAATTGACTTGAATGTCAAAATACTCAACGTGGTTGGTCAACACCAACGGCTGCTTTGCAATCATGATAGAGGTTTGACGACCGAAATACTCGGTGATGTCTTTACCATTGATCGTAATTTTGCCTGAACCCTTCTTTAAGAAGACTCTGGCGACACTGGATTTTCTACGTCCCGTGCCATTGTTCCATTCACCAATCATCTGTGGCTCCTTAAATCGTTAACTCTTTGGGTTGCTGAGCACTATGTGGATGCTCGGCACCGCCATAGACCTTGAGTTTTTTGATCATGGCATAACCCAATGGGCCTTTGGGCAACATGCCCTTGACGGCTTTCTCGAGTGCACGACCAGGGTGCTTGGCTTGCATGTCACGGAAATTGGTTCCGTAAATGCCGCCAGGGAAACCTGAGTGACGGTAATAGACTTTGTCCAAGGCTTTGTTGCCTGTGAC
>CANBTT010000023.1 GCA_947372465.1 Burkholderiales bacterium
CGAAGAAGAAGTGCTGAGTGCCACGTTTTCTCCAGCATGGCAAGCACACCTTCACGGTGCTCGACCCCGTGTCTTGGCCCTCCAAGGGCCTTGTCGGCATGAGCTCGGTTTGCCCGAGCAGGCGCCCCCACTGGCCGCGGCACCAACGCAAGACCCCGATGTGGTGATCGTTGGAGCAGGTCTAGCGGGTGCCACAGCGGCCCACGCCTTGGCCATGAGGGGCCTCAAGGTCTTGGTGCTGGAGATGCAAGATCTGCCAAGCACAGATTTGATGAAGGACTCGCTGAATGCGTCTCCAAGGGCTTTGAAGAGGGGTGCCCATGGCCTGCCCTTTGGACTCTTTCATCCGATGAACTCTCGCGATGACAATTTACAGTCCAAGATGACCCGCTCAGGCATTCGTGTCTTGCTTGACACCCTGAGCAGCGAACTGGGGCTTCAAGCCGGTCAAGATTTCAAGGTCTGTGGTGTTTTAGAAAAGAAGAAACCCAGCAAATCGAGGGCCCATCATGAGGGGACCCCCCTTCACCTCTCCCTTCAAACCGCGTGGTTGAACCACTGGAGTCGGCAAGCCCTGGACAATGAAGTGGCCTTTTTAGGCCTCTCCTCAGGCGCGGCGGATACAAGCCAGGCACTTTTTCATGAAAAAGCCGGCTGGGTCAATGTCCAAGCTTTTTTGCAAGCCCTTTTAAAGCACCCCTTGATCACGCTCAAGGCACAGGAAGAAGTCACACGAATTGAATGTGAAACATCCGACAAGTCTGTGTCCGAAATCGACTCAGGCCTGGCTCAATGGCGCGTGCACACGACGTCTTCTTCAAAGCAAGGCCTGGATGGCTACCGCACAAACCATGTGATCTTGGCCAACGCGGTCGCAAGCTCTCAACTCTTACTGGAGGCTTTGAGAATCAGGGGGCCAAAGGCAAACGGCATTCAAGATGAGATCCATCAAACCCTTGAATCTTGGCCCCTGCAAGCCATCAAGGGTCAATTGAACTTGGGCGACATGAAGGCCTTGTCTGCCAAGCACACCACCCTGCCCCAGTTCGCGGTCAATGGTCAATCGAGTTGGATGGGGCCATTGCCCACGCAGACGAGCCTCTTTGGGCCACCGGGCTTGGAGACTTCAAGTTCACCCTTTCCCAGTGCACTTTTTTGCATCGGTGCCAGTTACGAACGAGACCGTCACTGGGTTGAGAACACGACTGAGAGTCGACTGAGCAACGCACACAAATTCAAGGCCTTGTTGCCCACCCTTGAGATGCCAAGTCAGACCCCTCTTTTTGACTGGAGTGGGGTCCGATCGACCTGTCACGATCGCTTGCCCATTGTGGGCCCTTTGAGCGCCAAATTGCCGGGTTTGTTGGTCTGCACGGCACTGGGATCTCGGGGTTTGAGCATGGGGACCATGCTCTCAAGACATCTTTGCGCTTTGATCACAGGAGAACCCAGTCCCCTACCGAAGCGACTGATTCAAGCCATCGGCACCCAAAGATTTTTGAAGGAACAGGAGGGTCAACGCTTGAAGTCTCCTTGAGTTTATTCCTTCAGGTTATAAGCAAAGGACTAAAAGATATTAGGAGTTATGAGCGGAAACCCGGAAAATAGGGCAATGAATGATCTTTATTTTGTTTTAGCAGGTTTTTTTGTGGGCACCGTGGTGGGGCTCACCGGTGTCGGTGGGGGCTCGCTCATGACCCCCATTTTGATTTTTTTTCTTGGGGTCAAACCCCATTTGGCGGTTGGCACCGACTTGTTGTTTGCCGCTGTCACCAAGTCGAGTGGCACCTACTCACTTTGGCGCAAAAAATTGGTGCCCTGGCGCGTGGTGCTGACACTGTGCATGGGCAGTGTGCCGGCCGCTTTGATCACCCTGTACGTGTTGAATGAAGTGGGCACAGACACCCAAGAGACGCAGCACTTCATCACCCACACCCTGGGTGTTGCGCTTTTGTTCACCGCTTTGTCCCTCCTTTACAAAGCCTTGAAATCGCCCAAAAAAGCCTCCATCAGCATCGGCGCACAAGCCGCCCTGATGGCTCAAGTCTCAGAGGAAAGCCCCCAAAAAACAGAAATGGGAGACCCAGCGTCGCGGCAAGCGGATGACTTACAATATGAGCGCGATCCCAGTTTGGCCAAGCACCCCCTGTTGACCGTCGCTTTTGGCGTGGTCATAGGCAGCTTGGTCACATTGACATCGGTTGGTGCAGGTGCAATTGGCGTGACCGTTTTGATGATCTTGTATCCACGCCTGCCCTTGCCCAGAATCATTGCGGCGGACATTGCCTACGCGGTCCCCCTCACTTTGGTGGCGGGCTTGGGTCACGCCTCCATTGGTTCTGTCGATTGGCCTTTGTTGGCCAAATTGATCTTGGGTTCTGTGCCTGGCATCCTGCTTGGCGCACACCTGGTCACCAAAACACCAGAAAGAGTCATACGGCTGTTGTTGAGCGTCTTGCTCACATGGGCTGGAAGTAAATTAGTTTTAAGTTAATTCAATGTATCAATACACCCCCTTTGACCGCGAATTTGTCATCTCACGCGCACACCAGTTCCGCGATCAACTCGAGCGCAATTTAAATGGCACCTTGAGCGATGAGGACTTCAGACCCCTGCGCCTTCAAAACGGCTGGTACATCCAACGCTACGCGCCCATGTTGCGTGTGGCGGTACCCTATGGTGAGCTCTCCTCTAGACAAGTTCGTGTGCTTGCAAAAATTGCCCGCGAATACGACCTGCCAGATGAGGCCCTGTTCACCAAGGCGCAGGACACTCAAAACGCCATCGACCCCTTGAACCCCACCAAGCCCGGCATCAAACCCGTCACCTCTCCGCCTCTCACCAAAGGATACGCGCACTTCACAACGCGCCAAAACGTTCAATTCAATTGGATCAAACTGAGCGACAGTGCGGATGTGATGGACCTCTTGGCAAGCGTTGACATGCACGGCATTCAAACCAGTGGCAACTGCATCAGAAACATCACAAGCGATGAGCTCGCTGGGGTTGCCATCGATGAGACGGCAGACCCGCGTGCCTTTGGCGAAATCCTCAGACAGTGGAGCACCTTGCACCCTGAGTTCGCTTTTTTGCCGCGCAAATTCAAGATCGCCATCAGCGGCGCCAAAGAGGACCGTGCAGCCACGGCGTGGCACGATGTGGGCCTCTTTTTAGAACACAATGCGCAAGGCGAACTGGGCTTCAAGGTGATGGTGGGCGGCGGCATGGGCCGCACCCCCATCACGGGCACCGTGGTCAAGGACTTCTTGCCATGGAACCAAATCATCAACTATCTCGAAGCCATTGTGCGTGTGTACAACCGATTTGGCCGACGTGACAACATCTACAAGGCCAGGATCAAGATCTTGTTGAAAGCCGAGGCGGAGAAATTCACTCAAGAGGTGAACGAGGAGTTTGCGCTCATCTTAAAAGACGACAAGGCGCCCCACACCATCACACTTGAAGAGCTCGAGCGCGTGCGCGCATGCTTTGTGCCGCCTCAAAACACACCCGCCACCAACAAGCCCGCGGTGCCGAGCGACCTCACAACGCAAGCCCGCTACCAACAATGGTTGTCGCGCAATGTTGCCCCTCATAAAAACCCACAACTGCGGGCCGTGACCTTGTCCTTTAAACGCCTGGGCCTCGCACCAGGAGACGCCCTGCCCGAGCAACTCGAGCGCGCGGCGGATTTGATGGACAAATACTCAGGCGCAGAAGCGCGCGTGACCCACAGCCAAAACTTGCTCTTGCCTTGGGTTCATGCAGAGGACTTGCCCGCTTTGTATGTGGAAGCACAAGCCCTTGGCTTGGCACAAGGCAATGTGGGCTTACTCAGCGACATGATTGCTTGCCCTGGGGGCGACTACTGCGCCTTGGCCAATGCACGCTCGATTCCCTTGGCCAATGCCATCACCGAGCGTTTTCAAGACTTGGATGAACTCGAAGACTTGGGGCCCATCGATCTGCACATCTCTGGGTGCATCAACTCTTGCGGCCACCACCACAGTGGGCACATTGGCATTCTGGGCGTCGACAAGGACGGCCAAGAATGGTACCAAGTCACCTTGGGCGGCTCAGATGGTTCCGATTTGAGTGGCAAGGCCAAGCCTGGCAAAGTGGTTGGGCCCTCGTTTTCTGCACACGAAGTCTTGGGGGTGATCGAATCCGTTTTGAGCCACTATGTGCACGCACGTCACGCCAAAGAAAGCTTCATCGCTTGCCTTGAACGCGTGGGCTTTGAGGCCTTCAAAACCGCGGCCAACCAAGCGCGTTACGTTCGCGCCACTGAAGCCCCTGCCTCATCAACGTCTTAAGCCACCGAACACCTCCTCCTATGCAATTGCTTACCCCTACCCAAGCCCCTGGCCGCGATGTCGCGACCTCAAGCACCCCCTTCATCGACTCAGATGGGGTCAAAACACTGCACTTGAGCAACGATGCGGATTTGAGCGCCCTCAACCTTGAAGGCATTGAACGCATCGAGCTCAATTTCCCCAAATTCACCGATGGTCGCGCTTACACCCAGGCGGTCATGCTCAGAAGACGCAGGGGCTTCAAAGCCGATATCCGAGCCCTTGGTGACGTGCTGGTTGACCAAGTCTTGCAAATGCAAAGAACGGGTTTTACCAGCGCAGTGCTTCGAGCGGATCAAAACTTACAAGTCGCAACCGACACCCTCAAGCGCTTTAAAGCCTTTTACCAAGGCGATGCGCTTGACGTGCAACCTCATTTCTCACGATAAGCCGCTCCCCTACACAGCCAGCCCCCCTATGCAATCCTTCACATCGACCGCCCCAAGTGCAAGCGCCAGGCCCATGGCCTTTGAGCGCTGGGCCAAGCCAAGCGAGCTCTTCCAAGTCCATTTGAAGGAGAGCTTGGCTCTCCTCGAGCAAGTCGCAAAAGAGCTCACCCCCATCAAGCAAGCCTCCAGCTTGGGTGCAGAAGATGTGGTGATCACGCACATGATCGAGTCCTTGGGGCTGTCCATTCCCGTTTTTGTGCTGGAAACCGGTGCCTTGCACCACCCAACCTTGGCCCTTTTAGAAAGGACGCAGGCCCACTCCACATTGCCCATAGAGGTCTACCGACCCGCGCATGAGGATGTGATCCATTTTGTGAAAGAAAAAGGTCAAGGCGCGATTTACAAGTCCATTGAAGACCGCAAAGCCTGTTGCGATTTGAGGAAACTAAAGCCTTTGGCAAAAGCACTCACCGGCCAAAGGGCTTGGATCACAGGTCTCAGACGCGAACAATCAAGTGCACGCTCGGATGTGGGTCTGATCGATGACTCAGAACTCAAAACCAAAGGCTGGACCAAAGTCAATCCACTGGTCAATTGGACCTGGAGCGATGTGTGGCACTACATAGAAGTCCACCAAGTGGACTACAACCCCTTGCACGATGAGTTTTATCCCAGCATCGGATGTGCACCTTGCACCCGTGCCATCAGCCTGGGCGAGGAGTTCAGGGCTGGCAGGTGGTGGTGGGAAGATGAAAGCGCAAAAGAGTGCGGCCTTCATGTGAGCAAAGCCTCAACGTAACGATCGCCCCTCTGGCCTCGTCCACGACAACATCAAAACATTTCTTCGCACCCAAGACACGCACACCATGACGCAACCCACATCAGAAGCCCCAACCCCTCAAGTCAGTCCTGGCCTTCACACCCTGAGCCAATCGCATTTGGACGGATTGGAACAAGAAACCATCTTCATTCTGAGAGAGGTCGCTGCCGCCTTTGAGCGCCCGGCTTTGTTGTTCTCTGGCGGCAAAGACTCTCTTGTGATGCTTCGCTGCGCTGAGAAAGCTTTTGGTGCTGGACGCATTCCCTACCCCTTGCTGATGATCGACACGGGACACAATTTTACCGAAGTCACAGACTTCAGAGACTACAGAGCCAAGCAACTCGGTGCAGAGTTGATTGTGCGCTCGGTAGAGGACTCCATGGCCCGCGGGACGGTCAGGCTCTCTCGACCCGATGAATCCAGAAATGTGCATCAATCGGTGACCCTCTTAGAGGCCATTGAGGAGTTCAAGTTTGACGCCTTGATTGGAGGCGCAAGACGCGACGAGGAAAAAGCCCGCGCCAAGGAGCGCATCTTCTCTCACAGAGACAGTTTTGGGACTTGGCAACCCAAGTCCCAACGGCCTGAGTTGTGGACCTTGTTCAACACAAGAATTCACCCGGGTGAGCATTTCCGCGTGTTTCCGATCTCAAACTGGACCGAGTTGGACGTGTGGCAATACATCTCCAGAGAGCGCATTGAGTTGCCCTCCATTTACTACACCCACAAGCGAGAGGTGATTGATCGCCGTGGTCTATTGGTGCCGGTGACCGAATTGACCCCACCCAGAGCAGGTGAAGAGATACAAACAAGAGATGTGCGCTTCAGAACGGTTGGCGACATCACGTGTACATGTCCCGTGCAGAGCACCGCAGCGACCCCTGAGGAGATCGTGATCGAGACCCTGAGCGCGCACGTGAGTGAGCGAGGTGCGACCCGCATGGATGACCAAACGTCTGAGGCGTCCATGGAGAAGAGAAAGAAGGACGGTTACTTCTAAAACCGCCGCTTTGTCTCTTTGTAAAGACCCACCCATCAGCCACACGTGTGCCACCCCTTTGAACCTCTTGAACGATAAGCGAACGCCTCCTATGCAAGCCACCCTCAGCAAAGATCAAATTGACAACTTAAGAGACACCGCTCTCAAATTCATCACCTGTGGCTCGGTCGATGATGGCAAGAGCACCTTGATTGGGCGCCTTCTTGTCGACAGCCAAGCCGTGCTTGAAGACCATTTGGCCGGCGTTCAAAGAAAAGGCGAAACCGATCTGGCCCTTTTAACAGACGGGCTGTCGGCTGAGCGTGAGCAAGGCATCACGATCGATGTCGCTTACCGATACTTCTCAACCGAGCAACGCAAGTTCATCATTGGGGATGCGCCCGGACACGAGCAGTACACCCGCAACATGGTGACGGCCGCCTCCAGTGCCGATTGCGCAGTGGTCTTGGTCGATGCCACCAAGCTCAAATGGCAAAAGGCCGACCTCGAACTGTTGCCCCAAACCAGGCGCCACACCCTATTGGCTCAACTTCTTAGAGTGCCCTCGATCGTGTTTGTGGTGAACAAGCTCGACGCCGTTGAGGATCCCACTTTGGCGTTCCAACACATTCAGATGGCCTTGAAAAAATACGCACAAGAAGGCCGCATTGCGTACAAGGCCATCGTGCCGATTTCCGCCTTGAAAGGCTGGAACGTGGTGGATGCGAAATCGCAGTGGTGTGGCTACACGGGCCCCAGTCTTTTGCAACTCTTGGAAGCCTTGCCCAGCACACCACCGGACTTGGATGCACCATTGAGTGTTTGCATTCAATGGGTTGAAAAACAGCACGACAGCGCCAGGACCGACCAGGGACGCCGCGTTTTTTGGGGCCGAGTGGCGAGTGGACACTTAAAGGCGGGGCAAAGTGTCAAGGTCCACCCCAGTGGACAAAGTGCCAAAGTGGCCCAGGTGCTCAACTGCACGCGTGAAACCGAGGACAAACTGCTGGGCATGGCGGGTCAATCGGTGGGGGTGATTTTGGACAAGGAAGTCGACGTCTCGCGGGGCGACTGGCTGCTAGAAGACACCTCGGCCGAGGGCGCGCACCCAGAGCGCATTGCCAGCGCAAAAACCTTGGAGGCCACCATTTGTTGGCTCGACGATGAACCGCTTGTCAAAGGTCGAACCTATTTGGCCTTGCAGGGCCATCAGTGGGTCAAGGCCCAGGTCTCAGAGATCGTTCACCGATTGAACATTTTGACGCTGGCCCCTGAAGCCGCTCAGCAACTTGAAGCCAATGCCATTGGCGTGGTGAAACTGAACGTCAAGGAAGCCTTGCCGATTCAAAGCTACGAGCGCTGCCGCTTGATGGGTTCGATGATTTTGGTCGATGCGGCAAGCCACAAAACCTCGGGCGCGATTTTGCTCAAGGGATAAACCCTCAAATCTTGAAAACCCAGATTTCTCATCTAAAATGGTGTTTTGGGTGTTTTTTTTAGAACGCTCAGATCCGATCAACACTTCACTCCTGTATTGTCATGACCCACGTTGTCACCGAAGCCTGTATCCGCTGTAAATACACCGACTGTGTAGATGTCTGTCCCGTCGACTGTTTTCGTGAAGGCCCCAATTTCCTGACCATCGATCCCGATGAGTGCATCGATTGCGCCGTTTGTATTCCTGAGTGTCCGGTCAATGCCATTTATGCAGAAGAAGATGTGCCTGAGGGCCAGGAGCACATGACGGCTTTGAATGCGGAGTTGTCTCAAATCGGCTGGCCAAGCATCACCAAACGCAAGGCTCCCTTGGCCGATGCCGATGACTGGAAAGACAAGACCAGTAAACTCTCTGAGTTGCAACGCTGAGCAAAGCCTCTGAAGGCAAGCGTTGAGCGTTTTGGACGGTGTTGGAGTCAGCACGGTTCAAATTTGACCGCAATGCCTTGGGCGGCCCCATCGTTCAAGCCCATTGATGCATCCCAGCTTGAATGAAAGACTGTTTGCTTTGAATCCCGATGCCCTTGCCTTTGATCAAAACACAAGCACCCTCCAGACCGATGTGCTCATTGTGGGGGCGGGTCCCGCAGGCCTTTTTCAAGTTTTTGAGTTGGGGCTCTTGGGGATCAAGGCCCACGTGATCGATCCCTTGCCCTTTGCCGGGGGACAATGCATTGAGCTGTATGCAGACAAGGCCATCTACGACATTCCGGCATTGCCCGTCTGTACGGGTCGTGAGTTGATCGATCGCTTGTTGACTCAAATCAAACCCTTTGCCCCCATTTTTCATTTTGGCGAACTTGTACAAAGCCTTGACGCCAAGAAAGACGCTCGCGGCTTTACCGTTCAAACACAAAAGGGCTTGCGCTTTGAGGCCCAAGCGGTCGTTTTGGCCAATGGTGTGGGCGCCTTTCTGCCAAGGCCTTTGAATGCGCCTGAACAGGCTCAGTATTTGGGCCAAGCGCTCTTTCATGGCGACTTGAGGACCGCACTGGGTGAATTCAAGGCCAAACAAGGTCAAGACAACAAGCCCGGCTCTCTTAGAACGAACATCTGGGTGGTGGGCGGAGACGATCAAGCGGTGCACAATGCTTTGAGTGGTTTCTTGGATTTCAAGCATTTGGACATCACCCTGATCCACCGAAGAACCCATTTGGACATAGAGCCCGAGGTGCTGAGCCGTTGGCATGACGCCCTGAGTGAAAGTGGGTCCAGTGCCTCTCAAAGAGGGGCTCAAGGGGATGAGACTCGCAGCACTTTGCAGTTCAAGCACGGACAAATTGTGCAACTCTTACAAAGCCTAGAAGACGCTCAAAATGAACCACCGGCGGGGGCTCAAACACCCAACAGGACACCTTTGAAGGCGCTGAAGTGGGTGGACGAAACCGGTCATATGCATTTGAGCGAGGTGGACATGGTCTTGGTCAATCTTGGGCTCAGCCCACAACTGGGCCCCATTGCTGAGTGGGGCGCTCAAATGCATAAAAAACAAATCACCATCAACCCCGAGGATTTCAGCACCAGCGTTCCCGGCTTATTTGCCATTGGGGACGTCATCACTTACCACGGCAAAAAGAAATTGATCTTGAGTGGTTTTCACGAGGCGGCATTGGCCTCTTTTGGCATTGCCAAATGGGTGTTTCAAAAAGATCGCATTCCATTTGAATACACAAGTGCCTCAGCCCTTCTTCAGTCTAGACTGGGCGTGAAGTCGCCTTCAGTGTGAGCGCATCACGGATCCATTTCCTTTGTCACCAGCGGTCTTGATCCAGGGGCAAGCAAGGGCGCATTCACCCCTTGAGTTCCAAAGTCAGTTGGCTTTTTTATCCATCTTCATTGGCGCAAAGCCATGGTTCAAAGGCCCATGGGCATAGGTGCCGCCAAGGCCTCCCGTTTTGACGTCTTTGCCGTGTTCGATGGCTTGTGCAATGAAGGCTTTGCCCTTCTCGATGGCATGCTCCAAGGAGACGCCCTTGGCGACAAAGGCGGCAATGGCCGAGGACAGGGTGCAACCCGTTCCGTGAACATTGAGGCTTTGAATTCGAGGGCTTTTGAAGACCTGGACTTCTTTTTCTGCGCTCAGATACACATCCATCACCTCTGGGCCCTCTAAATGCCCGCCTTTGACCAAGACACCCTTTGCGCCCATGGCTTGGAGTTGCCATGCGGCCTTGATCAACGCCTCCTCGTCTCGAGGTGACATGCCCAACAACACCGCTGCCTCATCCAAATTGGGGGTGATCAAACTGACCCTTGGAAAAAGATCTTTGATGATGGTGTCACTCGTTTCCTCGTTGATCAAGCGGTCCCCACTGGTGGCCACCATCACGGGATCCAGAATGACTTTTTGCCACTGAAAGTGATCAATCGCCCAGGCCACCACTTCCACCATTTGCGGTGTATGCAGCATGCCAATTTTGACCGCATCGACCCCAATGTCATCCCCAATGGACTCGAGCTGTGCTTTCAAAAAAGCACTGGGTATGGCATGGATGGCTTGAACGCCTTGGGTATTTTGCGCCGTCAGTGCCGTGAGGGCCGTCATGCCATACACACCGATCGCGCAAAACGTTTTCAAGTCCGCCTGAACGCCTGCACCTCCCCCGCTGTCTGAGCCCGCAATGCTTAAAACTCTTGGGTAGGTGTGGGTCATGGCAAAAGTTTCAGATAACATAGAGGTCTTGATTGAGAGTAAAGGATCAGATGACATAAAAGGGCAAGCCCTCCAACACCGCCAACAAAGGGCACTGCCCTGGGCAAGCCCCCATTTTAAGCGCAGAGCCCAGCCCCATTTTTACAAGCCCCGTTCCGCATCATTGGGTGTTTCACGCGCCCATGAAACTCTTCAATCTCTCAAAGCCCAACAGCCGCCCAATGTCTCCCATGTCAAATCCTTCAAACGCCATCGTCTTGGGTGCAGGTCTCATGGGACGCCTCTTGTCCTTGGCCTTGCTCAAGCGCGGCCGACGCGTGGATCTGTATGACGCCCAAGGCGCAAACGCCTCTGGTTCAGCCGCGCTCGTGGCCGCTGCGATGCTGGCCCCCATGGCAGAGTCTGCCATCACCGAGATGGGGGTCGTCCAAATGGGCCGACACGGACTGCATCGTTGGCCTGAAATCATCAAGGACTTGCAAGAGCATGTGTTTTTGCAGCACAAAGGCACCTTGATTGTGTGGCATGCGGCAGATGCCCATGAAGCACAGCGCTTTCACCAATTGATGGATCAAACACATGCCAAGGAGCCCGCCCTTCAGAAAGCGCAGGTCCTCAATGCCGAGGGCATTCAAGCCCTGGAGCCCACACTCGCTCATCGCTTTCAAAGGGGCCTGTTCCTGCCCTCCGAAGGCCAACTGGACAACCAACAACTTTTGATCGCACTTGAGCACGAGCTTTATCGCTTTGAGGCCCAGGGCCGCCTTCAACTGCACTGGCATGAGCGCAAAGCACTGGAAGACTTTCAGCTCGAGAGCGCCCAAAGCGCAGACCCCATCAAACTCTTTGACTGCCGAGGACTTGGCGCCAAAGCGCAGTGGCCAGGCCTCAGGGGGGTGCGTGGTGAGGTCATTCGACTGCATGCGCCAGGCGTCGAGCTCTCGCGCCCGACCCGTTTGATTCACCCCAGATACCCTTTGTACATCGCCCCCAAAGAGAACGACCTCTATGTGATCGGGGCCACTGAGATTGAGGTGGAGGACACCTCTGAGGCAAGCGTTCGCTCAACGCTTGAGCTGCTAACGGCCGCCTACAGTTTGCACCCCGCATTTGCGGAGGGGAGAATTGTTCAAATGAACACACAAAACAGGCCCACCTTGACCGATAATTTGCCTTGTATCGATCTCTCTAGCCCCTCGATCATGAAACTCAATGGCTTGTATCGCCATGGTTTTTTGATCGCACCTGCCATGCTCGACTGTGCGCTGGAGTGGGTTGATGCACAAAGTCTTCAACTCGCACAGGCCTTTGGCCTGAGGGTGATTCAATAAGTCCCCCTTGGGCTTGCCCCCAAGATTCAGATGCACCTTGAAGAGAGTCCACAGAGATGCTCAGCGTTTTTTGCTCATCTTTGACCTCAACATTCACAACTTTTGAGCCATGACCATTGACATCTTGATCAACGCAGCCCCCTACACCTTGCCTGAAGCCTGCACATTGGCTTTGGCCATTGAGACCTTTGGGCTCAAGGGGCCTTTTGCCGCAGCGGTCAACTTGGAATTTGTCCCCAAGGCACGCTACGCCAGCACCATCCTTCAAAACGGGGACCAAATCGAGCTCATCACCCCCATCACTGGTGGATAATGGAGCCCAGGTGGGGTCCTTGAGCGTCCTCAAGGATCTCTGCGCCATTGGCTGCTGTTTTTTTCAATCTTCACCCATCAACCTCTTTGCCTGCCGTCATGAACACGAACGATCCCTTGATTCTTTATGGTGAGCATTTTGCGTCTCGAATGATGCTGGGCACCTCCAGATACCCCTCTCCAGAGATCATGCTGCAATGTGTCAAAGAGATCCAACCGGCCTTTCTCACCGTCTCCCTTCGTCGTCAAATGCCTCAGCAAAGCAGCATGGAGCCCCAAGGCAACACCTTTTGGTCCTTGTTAAAGCAGACCCAAACCCCACTTCTGCCCAATACCGCAGGTTGCCACAGTGTCAAGGAAGTCATCGCCACGGCCCAAATGGCCAGGGAGGTGTTTGAGACCGATTGGATCAAGCTCGAACTCATTGGGGACGATTACACCCTACAACCCGACACCTTGGAGCTGCCCCAAGCGGCCAAATCCCTGATTGATTTGGGCTTCAAGGTTTTGCCCTATTGCACCGAAGATTTGGTGCTTTGCCAACGACTTATGGACGTCGGCTGCCAAGCCGTCATGCCTTGGGCTGCCCCCATTGGAACGGGCAAAGGCCCCATCAATCCTTACGCCTTGCAGTCCCTCAGAGAGCGATTAAAAGTGCCGCTGATCGTGGACGCAGGTCTGGGCGTGCCCTCACACGCTTGCCAAGTCATGGAGTGGGGGTTTGATGGTGTGCTGTTGAACACCGCCGTCGCCTTGGCGCAAAACCCGCTCGGCATGGCGCACGGCTTTGCCAAGGCGGTGAAAGCCGGCCGCTTGGCCTATCAAAGCGGTGCGATGCAAGCCCAAGACAAAGCACAAGCCAGCACCCCATTGATCGGCACCCCGTTTTGGCATCAAAGCTAAATGGGGCCACTCAAAGCCTTGACCCTTTCATTGAGCGCTTGCGAGCGAGCAAGCCCCACCCCTTAAAACAGAGGATCTCATGAGCACTCTTACTTGGCACCCCGATGTGTTGAGCTTGACTTTGGCAAGTCTTCACGCCCACATGATGCCCATTCGCGTGGGCCTGGAGCAGTACGCGCAAAGCCATTCGCAAATCGCCCCTTTGGAGCCGACAAAGGATGCCTGGCTCGACCAACTCGCGGCCCAACAAAGTGAGCACGATCAAGCACTCTTTGCCGAGCTCAACAAAGACTTTGTGCGCGACCATGCGGACCCCTCCTCCCTCAGCATGACACAACTCTTGAAGGCCTTGTTCACGATGGCCAGAACACTGGAGTTCACCCAAGAGGAGTCCCAGGTCTTGGCCCGCGCCTGGATGCACCAAAGTGTGCGCGAAGGCCATTTTGATCCGGTGAAGTGGCCCACCCGCATCAAGGACTTTGTCCACAAAGAGACGCCCAGTGCTTTTCATTTTGAACCGTGTGAAGACTTGGGCCTGTATGCCGTCTTGCCCGATGCGCAGTGGGTGGACCGCATGGCACAAGTGGGGGTTCCAACCGTTCAACTCAGGTTCAAATCTGAGGACCCCGTGGCCATCCAACGCGAGATCAAAGCCGCGGTTCAAGCGGTCAAGGGCACCGAGACCCAACTCTTCATCAACGACCATTGGCAGCAAGCCATCGAACACGGTGCTTTCGGTATCCATTTGGGGCAAGAGGACTTAGAGGATGCGTCCCTCAAAGAGATTGAAAACGCGCACTGTCGACTGGGCATCTCAACCCACGGCTACACTGAAATGCTCAAAGCACACGCATTGCGGCCCAGTTACATGGCCTTGGGCGCTGTGTTCCCGACCACGCTCAAACGCATGCAAACCCTGCCCCAAGGTTTGGGCCGACTCAGAGCCTATGCCCAATTGATGAGTCCTTATGCATTGGTGGCCATCGGCGGCATTGACGAGACGCAGTTCACCAACGTGCTCTCTTGTGGTGTGGGCTCCATTGCAGTGGTTCGAGCCCTTGTCGCGGCGCAATCGCCTGAGCAACAAGCTCTGCAGTTGATGACTTATTTTCAACACTTGGGGTCAAGATCTTAGAAACCGCTTGCCGTGCTTGAGCGTTTGGGTTCCACATTTTTTTTGCGCTTCAATGAAAACCCAACATTTAGGGGCCTTTTACACTCAAGCTTCAAAAGCCTGGGGCTGGGCAAGAAGGGTTTGCACCCGCGTGCCTATACAATAGGGAAAGAATTCCTACACCCCAAAGCACCATGAAATACGCCAAATTAGCCCTCCTTTTGAACCTGTCAATTGGGGCCTTTGTGAGCCCAACATTTGCTCAAAATGCCGCGACAGGCCTTCAGCCCAGTTCTTCGGCGGCGCAACCCAGCAAGGACGGCCAAGAAAAGGGATTTTTCAAAAGCGACGACTGGTTCTTCTCTTGGGGTTACAACAAAACGCACTACTCCAAGTCCAACATCAATGTGAGTCAACCCTCACTGGGCAACAACTTCACAGTCAATGGTGTCCAAGGCCATGATGAGTTTTCTCACGTGGTTTGCTGCAGCCCAGACAATTTGAGACTGGGTCGCTACTTGGACGAAGGCAAGACCTATGGCCTGGATCTGAGTCTTGACCACACCAAATTCACGAGCACCATTGGCCAAGTGGCTGTGGTCACGGGCAAGAACAGCGGAGGGGTTGGCAACCAGATCCTCAGCACCGACTTCTTCTCCTACATGCTGCACAACGGTTTGAACCATGTGATGGTCAACCTCTCCTACAGAAAACCCTTGCTGGGCGAGTTGGACGAGACCTCCAACCTCACCTTCATTGGTAAAGTGGGCACGGGTTTGGCCATCGTTCACCCTTTCAGCGTCATCAATGGCACCGAGTACCAAATGGGCAAAAAAACCTTGACCAATCCTTTGGGATTCAACAGCGGTTGGTGGCGCATCGTGGGCACCTCAACAGGCCTTGAGCTTGGGATGAGGTACGTGTTCATGAAGCCCTTTTATCTTGAGTGGACCAACAAACAAATCTTCACCAACATGAGCAACGTGCCCGTCTTCCAAGGCAGCGCCTCACAAAACTTGAGATCCAATGAAATCATCTTCAGCGTGGGCTACACCTTTGATCCCAATCACTGGAAGTAAGACCCAAGCAGGGTCTGGTGTTTGCACAAGCTGAGTTGGGGCCCTCATCTTAGCCCGGATCAGACTTCCGCCTGAAGCACCCACCTCGAAGGGGTCCTTGCACACCGATGCCGAGGACCCTTTTTTTAAATGACGCAAGGGGCCCCAAGGCCCCTTCTCTTATGCATTCAGTGCGTACATCAAGGATTGGTTGGCCACGTCCTCCAACCAAGACAAGTCAAGGTGTTGGTGCGCTTCGCAAATGAACCACGGCTCTCTGGAGTCGGGCTCGAGCATCAAGCCGTGATCGATCAGACGCCAAGCGAATTTTCTGTAAAGCTCGCTGTTTGTTTTGCGCCAGTCGCGGTAGGTTTGCGGCACCTTTTGCGTGAAGTGAATCCCAAACATGGCGTCAGGTCCCGCAAACGCGTGCTCAATGCCAGCCCGGGAGAACACACGGGAGAGCACAGCTTGAATCGCGGCCCCGGCTTTGTGGGCTGTCTCAAGGGCATCGGTGTTGCTCAAAATATCCAGCGTTGCATGGGCCGCACTGAGGGCCACCAAATTGGCCGTGTAGGTGCCGCCGTGGACCACCCCACCTTTGTGAGACCCCACCACTTGCATCACCTCTTGGCGACCCCCAAAGGCGGCCACTGGATAGCCGTTGCCCATGGCTTTGGCATAGGTGGAGAGATCGGCGTAGATGCCGTACAGTGACTGTGCGCCGCCTTTGGCCACCCGAAAACCAGACTTGACCTCGTCGATGATCAGCAAAGAGCCATTTTGATCACACAAGTCCCGCAAGCGCTGGAGCCACTCGGGCGTGGCCGCAATGCTGCCCGCGTTGCCGATGATGGGCTCAAGGACCACACAGGCCAAGCTCTCTGCGCGCGATTTGAACAAGTGCTCCAAGGCCTCAAAGTCATTGAGGCCAATGATGTCGACCAAATCCCTGCTGCGCTCAGGAATCCCGCCCCCAAAGGCAATGACGTGAGGTTGCGCTGCACCCAAAGGATCCCAGCTCTCGATGTCGCTCTTCCACATCATCTCATCGTACAGACCATGAAAGCCCCCTTCAACGATGGCGATGCGGTCCCTTTTGGTAAAGCCTCGCGCCGTTCGAACCGCCCCCATGACGGCTTCTGTGCCGGAGTTGGCAAACCTCACCATGTCGATTTGAGGGCAAAGCGCTTTGATTTGTTGCACCACTTGGGTATCGAGCTCTGTGGCAAAGCCCGTGAGGGTGCCGACCTCTTGAATTTGACGCACAACGGCTTGGTCCACACGCGGGTCTCTGTAGCCCAAAATGATGGGGCCATAGCCCAGGCGGAAATCGACATACACTTTGCCGTCCACATCGGTGATTTGGCAGCCTTTGGCGTCCTTCACAAACACCGTTCGCTCATCGCCCCAATAGCGGTAATTCTCCGCCACCCCTTGGGGCATGTGCACATGGGCCTGAGACATCACCCCCGGCTGTCTGAGCGTTGGGGCCGACGCATCGCCTTTCACCAAAACGCTGGCCTGCACCTTGACTTCATTTCTTGCCGCTTGGGGTTGGGCCACCTTTAGACCTAAAGGTGGGCGCAAAAAGAAACCCACTCTCTCCTCGAGCAGTTTCACCACATGCAACTCCGCGGCGGCGTCACCATAGGTTTTGGCGGCTTGCACAAAAAGCGATTTGGCCATCTCCCCCATGGGCAAGGTGTAGCCCTGGGACTTGGCGATGTCGTTGATCAAGGTGAGGTCCTTGACGCACAAGGCCAAGGAAAAGCTCGGGTCATAGTGACCAGCAAAGATGCTGGGCACGTCGTGCTCGGCCACCCAGGAGTTGCCAGCACTGGACTTGATCGCCTCCCAAACGGTCTCTAGGGGGACACCGGCTTTACCGCCCAGCATCAGGGCTTCGCCAATGGTGGCCGCACTCACAAACCAAAGCAAATTGGTCAAAAGTTTCACCGTGGCGCCGTTGCCGGGCTGGCCCACATGAAAAATCTTCTCACCCACCACATCGAAAATGGGCTTGCAATGCGCAAAGGCCAACGCGTCGCCGCCCACGAACAAGGAGAGTTTGCCAAGTGCTGCAAAGTCGACCGCGTTGGTCACAGGTGCTTCTAGGAAATGCACCCCGCGATGAGCGCAGTGGCTGTGCAGTTGGACCACCAAATCAGGCGCACTGGTGGAGGTGTCGATCACATAAGCACCCGATGCAAGCAAATCCAAAAGTCCTTTTTGTCGTTCTGAGCCCAGCATCAAGCCACGCACTTGCTGGGGTCCTGGCAAAGAGGTCATGAGCACATCGCAGACCTTGGCCGAGGCTTCGAGGTCTTTGGCCCAAGTGGCACCCAAAGCGACCAAATTGTCAGCTTTTGAGGCGTCCAAATCGTGCACGGTCAACGCGTAGCCGGCCTTGATGAGATTGACGGCCATGGGGTTGCCCATGTTGCCAACACCGATGAAAAGAATGCGAGGAAGTGTCATGATCTGATGTCAATATAAAAAATGGACGAGAGGGCGTGTCCTCTTGCGGGTGTCAAAGCACTTCAGAGAATCCGAGCTTGGTCCTACAAAAAGGAGCCAAGGGGGTGGCAAATGCCCCAAAGCTTGGCGTTCACGTTTTCTTGAATCTTAAAAATTTTCCACCCGGGTCATTGGACACAAATTCAATGCCGTGCTGACCGAGCAACTCTTTTGCTTGCGCGAAGGTGTAGGTGCGGTAATTGACCGTTTGGGCCATGACCTCTTGGGCCTTGTCGAGCAAAAAATAATGTTTGATGAAGCCAATGTCTGTCGGGATGATCTCTTGGGCATAGGTCATGCCGTTGGAGATGGTTTTTTCATAATTGAAATGAGGCCCTTGAATACCGAGGAGCAATTGACTGCCCGACTTCAAATGAAGTGCGAGTTGCTTGAGGCCTTGCACGTTCAAGTTGTGATCTGCGATGTGGCTCACCATGAAGGGCTCTTTGTCGCCATCGACCACAAAGTACCAAACGCCGCCATAGGAGAAGGCGACATCAAATTGCTCCTTCAAATCAAAGTCCACCACATTTTGCTGAGTCAACTCGATGTTCGGGTAGCCATGCAGTCTTTCATCCGCAATGTCCAACATGGCTTGGGTCAAATCAATCCCTTTTAGGCGCATGGAAGGCTCTCGCTTGGCGATCTCTTCAAGAATGAGCCCCGTACCGCAGCCGATTTCAATCACATTTTGGATGGGAGGGTGAGACAGCAAACTGTCCACAATCCCTGGGTAGTCATAGTAGCCTGAGGTCATGATGACATCGTAATAGGCTGACATATTGGTGTAGTCCATGAATTGCTCTACTTTTCTAGAATTGGTATTTTTTTAAGTCGCTACACTATACCAAAGGCCGCTCCCTCTTTGCCTTCAAAGTCCGGCTTTGCAAATCAATTTGATCAGATCCAGTAATTTGCGGGTAAGCGCCCCTCTTGCCTTGTCCTTTTGTCCCAAGACAGGGATGTGCTCGCAGGGGCCTCCCAGTGCCAAGGACCGTTTTTTGACCGGGGGCATCCAAGCGTCATGCAAAGCCCAGGGCTCTTACAAAAGCCATAAAAGCACCCCCTTGCAATGTTTTCGTTGCACATGCACAACCCTTTGAGGTTCAAATATCCCCATAAAAGAGAAACCGTTTCCAGTTCGTATTTGAATGCTTTACAGTCTGAAGTCGTGCGTTACGTCCATTACTGTGTTACGGACTTGCGGTCCACAAAATGCACTGAAGCCTCTTTAAATGGGGGTTCAAGGTATTTAAAAGGTTCATCAATTCGAAGGTTCTCGACAATGGGTTTCAACTCCAAGAGTGCAAAGGGCCCTCTAAACACTTTTAAGCCAAGACCTTTTGTTCAAAAAAAGGCGCCCACTGGCTTACCTTGTCCCTCGCTTGGGCAACTGAGCAGCCTGCTTGTATTGGCTGCAATGAGTGCCTGGGTGCCCGTGTCCCTGGCCCTGAATTTGGGTCACACCCACATTCAATCCAAACAAGGTGAGCCTTTGCGAGCGAGCATTGAGATTCACTCTGCCGCCCCCGAAGAGCTCGTGGGTCTGGGTGTCCAACTCTTCTCGCAAAAGGACTACCAAGCCCTGGGCCTGAATTGGGAAAAAAGCCTGGCCAACACGGGCCTTTATCTCACCACAACCAAAGACGGGCGGCTCTTTGTCAGCATTCAGGGTCAAGAACCCGTTGAGCAAAGCTTTGTCGAGTTGTTTTTTGAGATGCACTGGAACAGTGGACAAGTCAACAAACAAGTGGGCCTGCTTTTGGATCCGCTGCAGACCCAAGTCAGCAGCCCCTCACGTCAAGACAGCACCGACAAAATCATCTTGGTCACCCGAGGCGACAATGCCTCTCAGTTGATCAAACCCTACCTGGCTGAGGACATCTCCTTGGACCAAATGCTCTTGGCTTTGGTCCAGACCAACCCCAAATCCTTTGTCAACGGGAACGTCAACCGCTTGCGTGCAGGCAGCACGCTCCAGATCCCCAAGCGAGACCTGGCCTTGCGTTTGAGCACCGAAGCGGCACAAAGCCAGGTCAAAGCACAAAACCACGACTTCAACCTTTACAGACAAGCTCTGATAGGGAAAATCAAAAACAGCAAGGCCAAAGGCCCCAAAGCTCAAGCAAACGCCTCAACAGGTCTGGTGCACGAGCCCAAAAAATCCTCGAGTTCCAACAAAGATCAATTGACCTTGAGCAAACCCAACGCGCCAAGCGCGGGCTCCCTGGAAGCGCTCTCCAAAGAGCGCGCTGAGAAAGAGCAGGCTCAAAAGCTCAAAGAGATGCAAGACAACATCAAAGAGCTCCAAGCGCTCTCTCAAAAGGACAGCTCCTTTGGGTTTGCAAAAGGCTGGCAAGCTGTGCTCGATGCCAGCACGGAGCTGTGGCAACAATCGAGTGGATGGGTTTATGGGAAGTGGCCTGGCCTTCAAAACTACGCTCAGTGGCCCTTGGCGCCGGTGATCACGGGGCTTGTTTTTGCTTTCTTTGTTTTGTTTTCTATTTGGAGCCTCCAAAGAAAACGCCAAAGTGACCCGGCTCCTAACGCCAAAGACTCCTTTGAACCCCCAAGTTGGCGAGATGAGGACAACACCGTCAAGACCTCACCTGTTTTTGGCGACCCTTTTGATCACAGCTTGAAGACCCAAGGCGAGAGACCTCTAGACGGTGCTCATGCGAGCAGCCAAGAACATGCTCGCTCTCCTTCGCATCTGAGTGCACAAGACCTCATGGCGCAACAGGTACACAACAAGGACGATCACAACACCATGGGACCCATTTTGGAGGACGACCGCGTGAAGTTGGCCGAAGACCTTTGGGAGATTGGTCAGCACCACACTGCTTACGCCATTGCACAAGAGGTCTTGCAGCAATCGACGGGTCGAGAGTTTGAACGCGCTAGGTTATGGCTTGAGAGCCATGCAGTCTAAGGTCATCGCGCTTGCCATGAAGGGAGAGACTCCCCCCTTGGCTTCAGCCATGACCTCAAATACAAATGAGCGCGCAAAAAGCCCTATGAAGAATCACTACAAAATTCTCAACATCGCTGAGCTTGAACAAGCCCTGATTTCGGCGGGCTACAACAAGTCCAAGTCAGACCTGTTCAAGCTCAAAAGCAGCTTTGAAAGTGAAGACACCTTCAACGCTCGCTTGGAGGAAATTGAGAAGGCCTATACCGTGTTGTCCAACAAGGCCTTAAAAATGGACTACGACTTGGCTCTTTTGCAGGAAGCTAAAAAACGTGCTTCAACGCTCGGCTCCTCCCCCAATGAGTTGAGCGAAAGCTTAAAGCGCGACAACACACTTGAGCTCGAATGGCAACTCGCAAGTGAGCACTTTCCCTTGATCGCTCATGAGCATGAACGGCTCTCCAAGTTCGGCCCTGAATTGGCCCAGGCTTACCAAGCCGAATTGCACAAAAAGGGCCTGTACAAGGACTCCACAGCGATCAAAGAGCGGCTTGAAAAGGCTTATTTTCAGGGCATTTATGGCAACAACACACCGGCCAAAGCCTATGCAAAAAAATTGCTGCTTTCCAACTGGAGGGCCCCAGCAGAAAAATTCAATGCCGCTCTTCGCTTGCTGGGGCATGTGGTCTGCATCGCCGATTTGATTGTTCAAATTGAGCGAGAGTTTGAGTTCGTCAAACAAGCCTACAAGTACACGGACTTCTTTGAAGCCTTGAAGAAAGACAAATGCAGCGCTCGAAGCTGCATGGAGTTCATTGAAGGCTTTTTTCAAATCAAGGTCCAAAGACACCGTTTTTTGTTTGATCAAACCTTCACCTTTTTCCTGGACGATGAAGAAATCTTCCTCCAGCATGCAGATGACCTGAGGGGCTTTTTAAAAACCCACTTCTTAAACTTCAAAAAGCGAGATGTGCCTGAAAATCCCTTCATCATGGGCCGCTGAGACACAGTCCTTGAAAGCCATCCCACCACAGGCTTGCCATTGCCATGGGACCCGCAAAGCTCATCGCCGTACATGCTGCATCCAACGCAGCCTTTGCAAGCCTCTTAGGGCGCTTGACAGGCCACTCGCATCCCAGCTGTGCCCAAGTCCTTGGCAACTTCCTTTGGCATGTCGAAATCCCCGATCCCCAAAAGCCGACAGGCACGGGTGTTTGAGGCCCTGGGCCAAGGGAAAACACACGCGCCGAGATCTGCTATATTAGCGCCAACCCAAAGAGGTGCTCTTTTAGCCCTAGCACAAACCCTTGGTTTGTAGGCAAATGTCCAGATGGCTCGCCCATGGGGACTTGAAAAACAAAAAGTCGCCAATATTTACAAGCTGATGCAATGCCAATGAGCGCCCTTTTGGGCGAGTTTTTTTTGATTTTCTTACCATTGATTTTATTCAAACATCCCCATGATCAAAGTTGAAAACCTCTACAAATCCTTTTTAGGAAGAACCGTTTTGCACGGCATTTCCTTTGACGTCGCCAAAGGCGAGGTGCTCGGTTTCCTGGGCCCAAACGGTGCGGGCAAATCGACCACCATGCGCATCATCACAGGGTTTTTAGAACCCGACTCGGGTGAGGTGAGCATTTGTGGCCACGACATGGCCTCTGACCCTGTTTTGGCCAAAGAGCGCATGGGTTACTTGGCCGAGTCTGCTGCGAGCTATCAAGACATGCGCGTGCAGGATTTCTTGAACTTCACCGCCGACATTCGTGCTTTGAGTGGTTCGCATAAAAAACAAGCCATTGATCGCGTGATTGATTTGTGTCACCTCGCGCCCGTCTTGTCCGAATCCATTGAGAACCTCTCCAAGGGCTTTAGACAACGCGTGGGCCTGGCCCAAGCTTTGGTGCACGACCCCGAGGTGTTGATTTTGGACGAACCCACCGATGGACTCGACCCCAATCAAAAGCACGAGATCAGAAGCTTGATCACCTCCCTTGGGCAATCCAAAGCGATCATCTTCTCCACCCACATTTTGGAAGAAGTCGAAAGTGTCTGCACCCGAGCCATTGTGGTGAATGAGGGCTTGATTGTGGCCAATGGCACCCCCCAAGAGCTCAAGAGCAGGACACCGTCCGGACGACTGGACGATTTCTTCAGAGCCATCACCCGCAGTGATGCACAAAGAACAGCCGCAAGAGGAGCCAGCGCATGAACAACTTAAAGACCATCAAAATCATCACCCAGCGCGAACTTGGCGTCTACATGGGCTCGGCCGTTGCCTATGTGTTCTTGATCGCCTACCTTTTGTTGGCGGGCATCTTGACCTTCACCTTGGGGGGCTTTTTTGAGAGAAACGACGCATCCCTGGGCATCTTTTTCAACTGGATGCCTTGGTTGCTGATTTTTCTGGTGCCCGCCATGGGCATGCGATTGTGGTCCGAGGAAAGACGACTGGGAACCATTGAGTTCTTGTTGACCCTGCCCATCACCCCCATTCAAGCGGTGGTGGGCAAATTCATTGCCTCATGGATCTTTTTGATTGTGGCCATTGTGCTCAGCTTTCCGATGGTGATCACCATCAACGTCTTGGGCTCGCCCGACAATGGCGCGATTGTGGCGGGCTACGTCGGCTGCTTTCTCCTTGCAGGCACCTATTTGTCCATCGTATGCTTGACATCGGCCTTGACA
The DNA here is from genome assembly GCA_947372465.1 of Burkholderiales bacterium. Taxonomy (GTDB): domain Bacteria; phylum Pseudomonadota; class Gammaproteobacteria; order Burkholderiales; family Burkholderiaceae_C; genus Limnohabitans. The sequence continues at coordinate 23,528 of CANBTT010000023.1, forward strand.
AAAAATCAAGTCATTGCTTTTATCTTGTCGGTGATGGCCTGTTTGATATTGAATCTGATTGGCTTTTCTCCTGTGACCGATTTGTTGGCTCGCTGGTTGAGTCCACAATCCATTGAGGGCATTGCCAATTTCTCGGTCTTGTCCCACTTTGATGGCTTTCAAAGAGGCATCCTGGACTCCAGAGATTTGATTTATTTTGTATCGGTGATGGTTTTCTCGCTCTACTTGAACAACATTGCCGTTAAGAACGCGCGCACGCGTTAAGGATCCAACACATGTCTAAAAAAACCAACTCCACCTGGATTGCGGTTGCCCTGTCCGTTGTTGCTCTTTTTGCAATCAACTGGCTGGGTGGCCTCGAATTTTCTAGAATCGATTTGACCCAAGGTCGGGTCTACACCTTGTCCGATGGCACCAAAGACATTTTGAAGAACTTGGACGCACCCGTCACGGTTCGCTTTTACCTCTCTCAAAGCGATGACAGCATGCCCTTGCCCCTCAAAGGCTATGCCAGGCGTGTTGAAGATTTGCTGACCGAATTCAAGGCCGCCTCCAAGGGCAAGCTGATCATTGAAAAGCTCGACCCGCAACCCGACTCGGACGCAGAAGATGCGGCCGTGTTGGATGGCGTTCAAGCGCAAAGCTTGACCGGGGGCGAGCGTTTTTACTTTGGCTTGGCGGTCAAACGTGGCGAGCAAAAATCCTCCATTTCCTCCATCGTGATGCAGCGAGAAAGATTGCTTGAGTACGACATTGTCCGTGCCATCACGCGTTCAGCGAACACGAAAAAACCAAAGATTGGCATCCTGAGCTCAATGCCTGTCTTTGGCAGCCCAGGATTCGCCATGATGGGCATGCCACCCTCACCGAAACAGACCTTTGTGTCGGAACTGGAACGCGACTTTGATGTTCAACGCATTTCCACCGATGTCAAACAAATCAACGACGACTTGAAGGTTCTGCTGGTCGTCCACCCCAAAGGCTTGAGCGAAAGCGCCGAGTTCGCCATCGATCAATTCATTTTGCGTGGCGGCAAAGTCATCGCTTTGCTGGACTCCTATGCCTACTTTGATTTGGTGCCCTCACAACAAGGCATGCAGCCTGGTGGCACGGCCTCAGACTTGGAGCATTTGACCAAGGCTTGGGGTCTGAGCTTACAGGGCGGCAAAATGGTGGCCGACATGAAGTACATGACCGGCCAAGGCAACCGAGGACTGCCCACTCTCCTCACCTTGAACGACAGCGCTTACAGTGCATCTGACATTGCCACCGCTCAACTGGGTGACACCTTGTTTGCGTTCACAGGGGCCTTCAGTGGCAAGCCCGCAGAAGGCCTGAAACAAGACGTCTTGATCAAAAGTTCTACCTACGCAGAGATGGTGGACAACACCGTCGCCATGGAGCAAGGTGAGAAAATGGCCAAGGGCGTGAAGCCCACCGGTGAGCAGTACCCCATTGCCATCCGCTTGGAAGGCAAATTCAAAACAGCGTTTCCTGACGGCGCACCTGAGATCAAGCTTGACCCCAAAGACAAGGCCAAAGAGTCTGCTGGCGTCAAGCCCGCGGCTCAGAAAACCACGGAAAAGCCCAAAGACCCCGCCGCTGCCGTAGAAGCGGCAGCGCCCGCCCCCGAGGTCCTCAAAGAGTCCAAGTCCAACAACTCGGTGGTCTTGATCGCTGACAGCGACTTCATCAATGACAACGTGGCCGTCCAAATTCAAGAGATCTTCGGCCAGCGCGTGGTTTACCCCACCAATGGCAATTTGGCTTTTTTGCAATCCTTGGTGGACCAGTTCGCTGGTGACGCAGCCCTGGTGTCGCTCAGAACACGTCAAAGCGCCTCTCATCCTTTCACGGTCATCAAAGAGATGGAGACCCGCGCTCAGCAAGCCTATGTCGGAAAGATCAAAGCCCTAGAAGAGAACTTGCAAAAGACCCGCGAGTCTTTGGGTGAGATGCAAAAGAACAAATCACCAACGGACAACGCACAGATCTTGACGCCTGAGCAACAAGCGCAGGTGGACAACTTCAAGAAAACCGCGGCCGAGACGCGTCTTGAGCTTAAAAATCTCAGAAAGGACCTCAGAGCAGAGAGTGAAGCTTTGCAATTTTGGGCCAAATTGATCAACATCGCTTTGGTGCCTTTGCTTTTGTTGGTCTTGGGCTTTGGGCTCTACCTTTTGCGCTTTAAGCGCGCACGTCCTCAGCCTTGAGACCGTTTGATTCGAGTGTGACGGCCCATCGCAGTCACACCCGTTTAGACAAGGGGCTTGCACAAGAAGCCCTGCTTTAAAAAGGTGCGATAATCAAGACCATGTTCGCACTTCGATCACGCCGTGTTGGCTTGTTGCTTTTGGTGGCAGTTTGGCAATTGTTTTTGCCGCTATTTGCCTATGCGCACATGTCCAAAACCGGTGCCTTGACGCAAGAGGTCTGTACGACTTTGGGCATGAGGACGGTGGTCCTTGAAAGCAGCCCGGATGCTCACAAAAGCCCAGCTGACAACTCCACCCAGTTCTCAAGCGCTCACGAGTGCTGCGTCTTTAACCTCCATGCGCCCACGGGTTCGGCTCTTGTCGCCGTCTTGCCTGAGATCAAGCCAGACCACTTGGTGTTGCCATGGGTCTCAGCGCCGCGTGCGTCACTTTCTCTTGGCCTACATGCGCCTGCCACAGGTCCGCCCAGGTCTTGAATTGAACCCCCTCATCTTGGGCAACTGACTTCATTCATTGAAGTTCTATCTGCCCATCCATTTGATTCAGCTCAGCACCTAGGCCCAACAGCATCTCTTTTTCTCGTGCGCGTGCGCGTTCTCGTCCATCCATCCATGGACAGACCTGCGCCCTGCGTTGTGTGCTTTTGTTAAGAAAGCCCATGGTTCTCAAGGATCACAAGCGAGATGCAAAGACAAATGGGGTCCAGGGCTTGAGCACCCAAAAACTCACATGCACCATGAACTTGACTTCTTCCTTCTTTAGGCGCGCAAAAAAATGCCACGAGCCCAAACTGCTCACCCTTTGCTTCTTGCTCTTTGCCTCTTGTGCCATGGGACAGATTGCATCTCCTGAGAACCCAACTGTCGAAACAAGCTCTTTACAGAGCGATCAAACTATTTTGGTCACCGCGTTGCGAAGCGACGCCAAGCTCCAAGACCTGCCTTTGTTCACCACCGTTCTCACACAAAAAGAGATTCAGGTTTCTGCGGCCAGCACCTTGGACCAGCTGTTAAAAAATGTGCCCGGTTTTAATTTCACGGCTGTGCCCAACACTCAAACGGACCCAACGGGTCAATCCACCAAAATGAGGGGTCTTGGCAACGCCAAAGTGCTGGTGCTTTTGGATGGGATACCTGTGATGGATCCCTTTTACCTGACCACCCAGTGGTTCAAAATACCCTTGGCCAACATCGAGCGCGTCGAAATCATTCGTGGAGGCAACTCCTCCCTTTGGGGAAACATGGCCGTCGCAGGTGTGGTCAATGTGGTCAGCAAACGGGTCACAGACAACGCGGCCCAAGTCGATGCCTCTGTCGGTTCCCGCGGATCAAGTGAGATTGCGATCTCAAAAAATCTGCGGGTGTCTGAGATCTTGGGACTGCATTTCTTTGTTGAGCAATTGAACGCCACTGGCTACACCATGAACCCTCAAGACCAATCATGGCGTTTCCCACAAAAGAACACCCTTGACGCGAAAGACAGCAATGTTCAAGTCACGGCCTTCTTGAGACCCTTCGCAGATCTCAAAGGCCATCTGCGAGTGGGCGCCCATGTGCAAGAGCAGGCCATCAGTTACAACTTTGGACAAAACACGCAAAAGAGTCCCGATGTCTCATTGAGCCTGGTAAAAACCTTGGACCCTTTGAGCACCCTCGCCACCCAACTGTGGCAGCAAACGGTGGACTTCAGCAAGTACAACGGCGCGAGCTGCTACTGGCAAAGTGCAGCAAGCACCAAGTGTCCAAGTTCTTCGGCTTTGACACCCTCGCAGATCAACAACACGGTGACCCAGTACTACACGCAGTATGGCCTGCAAAACTATTCTGAACAGGGAGCCTCGGCAATTTACACTCAAGGCTTGAACCAAACGATCCGAGACCTTCAACTCGGTCTTGACCTTCGACAGTTGAAGGCCCGCGACCAAGAATGGTTTTACGCAGCACCACTTAGCCTTTCATCGCTGCAAAACTTGAGCAGCACGACCACGGGCTCGGGGCAACAAAGCTTTGCGGGTCTTTTCGCTCAAAGCCATGTCACGCCATTCCAAAACCTGTCGAATTTGGAGCTGACAATGAGTGCACGCTGGGACACTTACAGCAACACCCAAAGAGTGATCACACGAACCAGCACGGGCTCGAGCACCACTGGGGGCAAACAAGACGACACCAGCAAAACGGCGCTGAACCCGAGTCTGGCCGCTTTGTACACCCTTAGCGACAACTGGTCCCTCAGAGCGGCGAGCTATAAATCCTTTCGAGCACCCGGCTTCAACAACACGCTCAGAACTTACGGCGCACCAACCCCCACCATCGCCAACCCGGACTTGGGTCCAGAGACCTTGTTTGGCAAAGAGTTGGGTTTGGATTACAGCGCCACGGGGCTGAATGTGAGGGCGACTTACTTTGTGCAAGACATCAAAAACATGATCGCCACGAGCAACTACCAATATGTGGGTGTCAACAATGCCAACAACAGCCCCTTTGTTCCCACCTTGGTGCAAAGCATTTGTTCTGGCCCCACTTTAAGCGCATGTGGTGGCAAGGCGTCCTTTTACTCCAACGCCCAAGACGGGCAGTCCCAAGGGTTTGAGCTCGGTGCCCAATGGGCGCTGAGCGCCAGTCTCAAACTCGATGCCTCACTCACAAGAACGAGCTCGGTGCTCACCAAAAACCAGGTCTCCACTGCGCCCTTGGGGGTACAACTGGCGGGACTGCCTTGGCAGATGGCCAATGTGGCACTGGATTGGCAAGTGAACACCAAGACTCGCCTCTTTGTGCAAGCCCACTATGTGGGCAAAATGCCCATCGACACCACGTCAACACTGGGTCAAGTGTATGAGCAAGGGGCTGTGACGGTGATGAACGCGAGCTTGCGGCACCAATTGAACAAAGACACCGATCTCACAGCCTCGCTCAGCAATGTGTTCAACCGGGTCTATTCCGAGAATGCCTATGCCTACAACCAAGCTTGGTCAGCAACCCTGTCTGAGCCCCAAACGCTGCGCTTGGGGTTCAGAACTCGCTTTTAAGCCATTGCTGAGCTTGATCTCTATATCGCGCAATCCCCCTTCCAACAAGAAACCATGAACACCCCAAACACGATGACACGTTCTACACTTTTGCACACAGTTGGTCATTTTTTACTCATAAGCAATCGCTGTTTGATCCCTTGGTTGAAGTGGATTGTTTGGGTTCCAGCGCTCGTTGCTGCTCAAACTCAGGCCCCCAGTCCACAGCTTGTGCAAAGCAAGCCAAGCCTGCAAAGTACACACGAGATGCACATGCCTGCACAGAACAAGCTCCCTTGCTTGTCCACAGAGATCGCCTGTGCCAATGCAGCAACGCCATTGATTCAAGCGGATGGAAGCTTGCTTTTGGTGTGGACAGCCAATGGCTCGGTGATGCTTGCCAAATCAACAGATCTTGGGAAAACATTCTCAGCCAGTGTGGAGTTGGCGCGGCATGGCAAGATGCTCGACACGGGTGCAGACGCTAGAGCGCAAATCATCGGTGACGACACGGGGCGTGTCTTGATTGCCTACGCATTTTTCAAAGATCGGCAATGGAATGCACAAATCAATGTCTTGACCTCCACGGACGCGGGCTTGCACTTCAGCGAGCCAAAGGCCTTGATTAAAAACGGCGTGAGTGAGCGTTTTCCAAGTCTTGGGATCGACCAAGAGCGCCGCGTGTTTGTCGCCTGGGTGGACAAACGCTGGGTCCATCAGCAGCGTGCAAAAGGGGTGAACACCTTGGGGGGCTCGATCGCAATCACCTACACCGAAGACTGGGCACAAAGCTTCAAGGCAGAAACCCTGGTGAATCCACAAAGCTGTGAGTGCTGCAGGATTGGGATGGATGTGAGCTCAGCTGAGCACCTTGTCTTGGCGTACCGAGCCATTTTTGACAAGGGTGTTCGAGATTCAGCGCTACAGATGTTCAGTGCACAGGGCCCCACAAAAGCCCTCATAGCACACGCCGTGCAACGGGTGGCCATTGATCACTGGCAGACAGATGTCTGTCCGCACCATGGACCCGCTGTGGCGGTTGGCGAAAACCAAACCCTTCACACCGTGTGGTTCACGCAAGGTGAACACAGGAAGGGACTTTTTTATGCACGTTCGGATGGCCATGGGCGCCATTTCAGTGCCCCCATGGCCATGGGAGACGTGAACAGCCAAGAGAGTCGCCCCTTTGTGTTGGCCCAAGGGCGAGAGGCCTGGATGGTTTGGAAGCGTTTTGACGGTGTGCATTCAAGCGTGATGGTGAGAAACTCCAAAGACGATGGACTCACCTGGGGTCAAGAGATGCGCGTGGCGCAAACCGCCGGGTTCTCTGACCACCCCTTGCTCATCAAACACCAAGGCCGGGTTTACTTGTCATGGTTAACGCGCATGGAGGGCTTTCAGTTGATTGGATTAAACTCATGAAGATGAAACATTTTTTGATCCATTTACCGGCCCCAAGGCGAATGCTTTTGAGCGCGTGTTTGTGCCTGACTGTGAGCCTTTTGAATGTGTGTGTTGCGCAGACCATGCCCTTGAGTCCTTACGCTCAAGGGGACTGGAAAAAACTCTTGGAGACCAGGGGCACGGGCCCTTTGGTGGTCCACTTTTGGGGGGTCACCTGCGGGCCATGTTTGAGCGAAATGCCGCAATGGGGTCAATGGGTGGCCAAAGACCATGGCCGTGTCCTCTTTGTTCAAGTTGACGATGTCTCCCAAGAGATCACCCGCAACTTGGCCAAGAAGATGAAGATTGACAAAGCGCAGAATTTCTTTGTTCGCTCAAAGTTTGATGAATTCTTGCGCTTTGAGATCGATTCAAAATGGTCTGGTGAAATCCCATACACCGTGACAATTGACAAAACGGGGGTGCAAAAGGCTTATTCGGGCAATACCAACTTTAAAACGCTTCAGTCTTGGTTGAAGAACAACAGCTGAACTCGATGCTCAGACCCCACTCAACTCATCTTTGGCACTGGGCAAAAGGGTGAGAATTGAGGCGGTGGTTGCAGAAAACAAGGCCAAGATCAAAAGTCCGTTTTCAAACCCCAAGGACTTGACCACAGGACCCAAGGCCCAAACTCCCAGAGAACTCAAAGCCAGTGAGACGCCCAGTCGCATGCCGGCCACTCTGGAGCGCAAGCGGTCGTCCACATACCTAGAGATGAGGACATCCGTAAAGGGCACGGCACCGAAAATAAAAATCATCAAACCCAACAAAGACAGCAAGAGCCACCAGCCTTGAGCCAAAGACGCCAAAATCAACATCGGAATTTGAGCGGCGACCATGAACAGAAAGAAGGGCTTCAATTCAAATTTGGCAATCAAGTGACCCACAACCACTTGGGCCACGGAAGACACGGTGTAGACCAAGGCCAGGAGCAAACCCAGTGTGGACGGGTCTTCTACCACGCCCAGAAAACGCTCTGTGAGCAACTGTGCGTTGCCATTGGTGCTGACATTGAACAGCACATTGCTGGAGGCTGCCGCCGCAGTCATCACGGCCAATGCTTTTGCGAGCATGCCGGGCGACAACTGCACCTTTGCGCCCCCTTTGCGCTTGGCGGGGGGCTCTTGCTCTTTGGGGCAAACATACATAAACACCATGCCGCACACGCCAGACATCAGCGCTGGAACCACAAATGCGGCACGCCAACCCAAGTGTTTGATCAAAAATCCGGTCAACAAGGCCGCCATGGCAACTCCCAAATTGCCCACCAAGCCATTCAAGCCAATGGTGGCCCCCGGATTGTTTGTTTTTTCTAACAGCATGGGAATGCCTACCGGGTGGTAGATGGAGGCAAAACTGCCAAGCAAGATCAACCCCAAAGCGAGTTGCCAAATGCTTTGAGCACTGGCACACACCATGGCGGCCAAGGACATGCCAAAAAAGAACACCAACATCATCTGTCGCCTGCCCCACAAGTCTCCCAAACGGCCACAAGGTATGGAGCCCAAGCCAAACATCAAAAAGGCCCAAGCCCCGTAGGGCATCAAATCCTCCCAGGCCGTAAAACCAAAATCCAAAGCAATCGTGGAAACGGCGGATGCAAAAATGAGTAAAAACAGGTGATCCACTCCGTGTGCGGTGTTCAAGAGGGATGTGAGCACCCAGGCCTTGGGCTGAGGCACCAAGCCCTTGCTGTCTTGTGGGGTCGTTGACGACATGGAAGCCTTTAAAGTGCAAGCCGCTTTTTTTATCAAGCCGCAAGATGCCATTGACAAAGGGCGAGCAGAATAATCACCCGCATGAAGGCCTCGATTTTAGAACGCAAAAATCTAGGGTTTACACCCAAGCGCGACGCACCGCCTTGGAGTCGCAAACGTCTTTTGGGCATGCACGGATTGTGTCATACTGAGGGCATTGATTTAAAAGAAGACATGACTTCAACAACAGCTCAAAGAGATCTCATTGGTGACCTGTGGGGTGGATTTGCCGCCATGCTTGTCGCCCTGCCATCGGCCATTGCCTTTGGTGTCACCATCTTCTCGCCCTTGGGTGGTGAATTTGGCGCCAAAGGGGCCTTGGCCGGCATGCTGGGTGTTGCTGCACTGGGCTTGGTGGCGGCCACCTTTGGGGGCACACAGAGACTGATTTCCGCACCATGTGCACCAGCGGCTGCGGTGCTCTCCGCCTTGTCCATTCAAATGATGCAATCGGGCTCCTCGCCAGGTTTTGTGGTCTTGAGCCTCTTTTTGGTCGCCTTTTGCTCCAGTATTTTTCAGATCCTGTTTGGCGTCTTGCGCATTGGACGAATCATGCGATTCATGCCCTACACCGTGGTGAGTGGGTATTTGAGTGGCGTAGGCTTGATCGTGATTTTCAGCCAAATTCCAAAATGGCTGGCCACGCCAAAAGGCAACAATTGGTTTCAAAGTCTTTTCTCCCCCGAGCTTTGGCACTTACCTAGCGTGATGATTGGTTTGTGCACCATGTTCTTTACGCTGGCGGGCCCCAAGATAAGCACCCGTGTCCCAGCGGTGATTCTTGGCTTGGCCGCTGGCGTGATCTGTTATTGGCTCTTGGCATTGGGTGTCTACCCTGAGTTGCTCACATTGGATCAAAACAACTACGTGATTGGGCACTTGCAAGCCGATGTCAGCGGTATCTTTAAATCGATGACCGACCCTTGGGTGAGTATTGGCGTTGAAAAGCTGCCTCACCTGGAGCTCATTTTGGTGCCGGCCATCACCTTGGCCGTGTTGTTGTCCATCGACACCTTAAAGACCTGTTTGGTGCTGGACGCCATCACGGGGACCCGACACAACTCCAACAAAGAGCTCATTGGCCAAGGACTGGGCAACTTCACCTCCACCCTGATTGGTGGCGCGCCAGGGGCGGGCACCATGGGTGCGACCTTGGTGAACAAAGCAAGTGGAGGCAACTCCTACCTCTCGGGGGTCTTTCAAGGCGTTTGGTCTTTGCTGGCCATCGCGGTCCTCACGCCCTTGATCGCTTGGGTACCCACCGCTTGCCTTGGGGCGCTTTTGATCGTCATTGGCTACAAAATGATCGATTGGCACAGCTTTAAATTGGCGCGATCCAAAGACACCCTCCTTGACTTTCTTGTGATCGTCTCCGTGGTCTTGGTTGCCAACACCTTGAGCCTCATTGCAGCCTCAGGCTTTGGCGTGGCGATGGCCATTTTGCTTTTCATCCGCGAACAAATTCACTCCTCCAACATCAGACGCATCTCACACGGCGATCAGTCCTTTTCAAAGCGTCTTCGCACCCATGAGGAACGCGCTATTTTGATCAAGAATGGAGAAAGAACCGTCATTTTTGAGTTACAGGGAAGTTTGTTCTTTGGCACCACCGATCAACTCTTTTTGGCCATCGAAGGGGAAATCGAAAAGGCCAAATTTGTCTTGCTTGACTTTTACCGAGTCGAGTCCTTGGACTTTACGGCCGGGCACATGATCGAGCGCATACAAAAGTTACTGGAATCCAAAGGGGCTTATTTCATTTTGAGCCGCATGCCTGAACAAACTGTGACCGGTCGAGATATCAAAACCTATGTCGATCACATGGGGCTCAAACGATCCAAGCACACCCTGATTGTTGACGACATCAGTGCTGGACTGGAATGGATTGAGGACCGTGTGATCGAAAAGAATGGGCTTCGTCACCCTGTTGAGGAGCGCCTGAATTTGGAGGACTTTGAGCTTTTTTCAGGCCTGGATGCAAAAGAGATCCAAATGATCAAAGACATTGCCACCGAACGCCACTACAAATTGGGCGAGGTGGTCTTTGCCGAGAACCAGGTGAACTCACAATTGGTGCTCATTGCCGAAGGCGAGGTGAAGATTGATCTGACAGTCTCTGACAAGCAACGCATGCACATCTCAACGCTTGGACGGGGTCAAATTCTTGGAGAAATCTCTTTCATCGATGCACAAAAGCACTCAGCGCAAACGACGGCCAGCAAGGACTCGGATTTGATCGTCCTTGACAAAGAGGCCTTCGAAGCCCTTTGCAAGGACCACCCACATCTTCAAGCACTGATGATCAGACAAATCTCCAAAGATCTGGCCGCAAGACTGCGAAACAAGAACGAAGAACTTCGCGCCCTGATTGAAAAGTAAACACCCCTTCACCTAAAGCCTTCTTTCAATTCTAAATTGACTCACACTTCAGCCATCTCTCTCCAACACTAACTCTTCAAATCAACCATGAATGCATTTCAACCACAAAAACGTCAACTCCTGAAATCCTCTGGCCTTTTGGCCTGCGCTCTGATTGCGCGCGAAATGGCCTCGAGCTCTTCGGCACACGCCGCGCCCATCAACCGCGCCGTCGCGTACGAGGTCAATGGGCGCAAATTTGAAGGGCAAATTGTGTATGACGAGACCATCAAAACCAAGCGCCCTGTGCTCTTTATGCAGCCCGACTGGAAAGGCATTGACGAAGACACCCTTCAAACTGCGCGCTTGATTGCAGGCAAGGATTTCATTGTGCTCATGGCGGATATGTATGGCTTGGGCTACGGCAGCAAGCAAAAAAGTGTTCAAGAGTTGGGCGCAAACATGAATGCGATCTACAAAGACCCCGCCTTTACCGTCGCTTGCAGCGCCAAGGCACTCGATAGCCTGTTGAGTGCGGTCAAAGTCCAAGACATTGCAGACACCTCCAAGGTCTGGGCCGCGGGCTACTGTGCCGGAGGGGGCTTTCTGCTCGAACACGCAAGAGCTGGGGCCAATTTCAAGGGCCTGGTGGTTTTTCATGTGACCAACCCCAACCCGGTGATCGCTGGCACGGCCAACCAGTACAAAGGACGTGTCTTGGTGGTGCATGGCTCCAAAGATCCGGTGACCCCAGTGGAGAAAATTGATGCATTGAGCCAAGAGCTGACCCAAAGCAAGATCGATTGGCAAGTCATGATGTTTGGCGGAGCACCTCACTCCTTTACCGATCCCACCAACAAGGGCTACAGTGAGCAGTTGACAAGAAAATCCTACCTGTTGATGAAGGATTTTTTTGCCGAAAGCACGTGAGCGTTCAAGCCGCCCCTGCCTGAAAGACTTCAGCATTGAGGTGATGTTTGTCATGTGGCCTTTGCCCCAAACTGCAGCAAAAAGGGTCATCCCTGAAGCTTCGGGTCGTGCCCGGCGGCACCTGCTTGAGCGCAGTCACCAATTTAGCAAGCACCTTTGCTGCCTGTTCTTGGCCTCTTTCTTGTGTGTGAGCTTGGGCAGACTCGGTCACGCCCAAGTCAAAACCGTCACATCCATGAATGAAACCCTATCCTTTGGAGGGCCTGAGGAGGGGCTGCCCAAGGCGGACGCCTCGACACTCCAAGTCTCTGGCGCCCTCTCCGGGCTGATTTCGCGAGAAGCTGGGCATTCCTTGAACCTGTCGCAAAGCGCTTGGGAGACCTCCAACGCATTTTTCATTGTCCAAAAGAACACTGGAATGATCCAGTTCTTTGCGCAAGCGGGTCACTATGCAATCAACACCCTGGGCGCCAAAACAAACGGTGCTTCAAGCACTGAGAAAAACAGCTTTGGTGCGATGCCTCATGCTTACGTCTCCTTGAACCCCAATGAGAACTGGTCCATTGCGGTGGGCAAACTCCTGTCCATGCCCGGTTATGAAAACCCCTTCACCTACCAAAATCAAAACATTCAAAGAGGCGTGCTGGAGAATCAAAACAACACCATCAGTCAGGGCATACAGCTCAATTACACGGGTGAGCGCAGCACGCTCTTTTGGTCCCTCAATGATGGTTTTTATTCTGGCCAGTTGAAATGGCTTGGCTTGGGCGGCAGCTACAAGTTCAATGCCAATCACAGCAGCAATTTGATGCTGGGTGGCGCCTATCGGTCTTCAAACGTGAACACAGACCTCACGCCTAGATTGCAAAACAACTCGCAAATTCTCAATCTTGTGCATGCCTACAAAATGGGTGCTTGGTCTTTGACACCCTACTACCAATACACCAGAGTTCCCAAGAGCGAGAGCTCGGGACTCGCAAGTGCCGCCTACACAGAGGGTTATGCATTGATCATCAACCACCAAGGCTCAAGCCCTTGGCCTGGCTTCACGTCTCGCGCTGCAACCTTGAGCCTGCCCCTGCGCTTTGAATACATCAAGGCCAATGACTACAGATCCTTGGATGCTCAAGAGCTGGTGTTCGGACCCAAGAGCGACGCCCTGTCGTTGACCTTCACACCCACCCTTCAATCGGGTATTTATTTTGCGAGGACCGAGTGGTCTTGGTTGAAAGCGAGGAGAAGCAGTCGCTTGCAAGAAACGGCATTGAGCGACAGCGCCAGCACACAAGTGCGCGTTCTTTTAGAGTTGGGACTCCTTTATTAACGTTGAACACAAGGACAATGAATGAAGACGATGCACACCAATCCTGTGACTTGGTTTGAGATTTATGTCACGGATCTACAAAGAGCAAAAACCTTTTATGAAGCTGTTTTTGGCCATGAACTGAGTGCTGAAGCGACAGATGGAAGTTTTCAAGCCTACCGTTTCCCAGGCGCCATGCCGGGCAGTGGTGCGATCGGCTCTTTGATGCATCACCCCATGAGGAAACCCTCCAAGGATGGGACCCTGGTGTATTTCCATTGTGACGATTGCGCTGTTCGGTCCGCGAAAGCCCTTGACCATGGTGGGCAGGTTCACAGGGCCAAATGGTCGATTGGGAAAGAAGGTTTTATCGCGATCATCGAAGACACAGAGGGCAATGCCATTGGATTGCACTCCTTTGTTTGAGATCTGGGTCTCAAAGCGAGAGCATCGAGTTCAACCCTCGGCGGTCTACAAATCGCAAATGGGCCTTCTTTTCACCCATTTTGACAGACCTGTCAAAATGGGTGCAAAATCTCTTTACTCAGGTGACAAGCCATTGACCTCTCAAGATGAAAAATGCATTCAAAGGCAACAAGCAAGACTTGCCAGAAAAAGTATGCAAGACATGTGCACGCACCATGACTTGGAGAAAGGCCTGGGCCAAAAACTGGGCCGATGTCCTTTACTGCTCTGAGAAATGTCGACGCAACAAAGACACGCCAGAGCGTCTAAAGGCCAAAGCAGCATGACAAAAGCGCTCAGACATTTGGTGCTTGTGCTAGGGGACCAACTCAGTGTGGATGCTTTGGCCTTGAAGGATTTTGATCCCGAGCAAGACGCCATTTGGATGGCAGAGGTGGACGAGGAGTCCACCCGCATCGTGTCTTCCAAGCAGCGCACGACACTTTTTTTAAGCGCCATGCGGCACTTTGCGCAAATGCTCAAAGACAGAGCTTGGCCCCTTTTGTACAGCAAAATTGACGATCCAGGCAACTCGGGGACTTTGGTAGGAGAGCTCGAAAATACCCTAAAGTTGTTCACACCACAAAAAATGTTGATCACAGCACCTGGGGATTGGACGGTTTTGCAAAATATTCGTGCTTGCGCTGAAAGACTGGGGCTTGAACTGGTTCTTTTGGACGACAGTCATTTCCTGTGCACGGTCAGAGAATTCAAAGCCCATGCACACAACAGAAAACAATTGAGACTCGAATACTTCTACAGAGAAATGCGGCTAAAAACTGGCATTTTGATGGAGGGCAAGAAACCTGTGGGTGGACAGTGGAACTTTGACCATGACAACCGAGGCAGTTTTGGGAAAACAGGCCCACAAAATATCCCAGCCCCCAGTCGTTTTGAGCCCGATCAGATCACAAAAGAGGTGATGGCGTTGGTGAACACACGTTTTGCCCACCACCCTGGTCGCAACGAGAGTTTTAAGTGGCCCGTGACCCGTGCACAAGCCCTGCAAGCCTTGAGCAACTTCATTGTTCACCGATTGCCTGAATTTGGCCTGTATCAAGATGCCATGTGGCGTGGCGAAGTCTGGCTCTACCATTCACACATCGCATCGGCCTTGAACCTCAAGCTTCTCCATCCTTTGGAGGTGCTCAACGCCGCCCAAGAGGCCTACAACAATGGGCATGCCCCTTTGGCCGCGGTTGAGGGCTTTGTCAGGCAGATCTTAGGCTGGAGAGAATATGTTCGAGGCATTTACTGGACGCAGATGCCCGAATATGTGCACCTCAATACATCCAATGCAAACGCGGCCTTGCCAAGCTTTTACTGGACAGGCGAGACCGAGATGGACTGCCTGAAGGACGCCATTGGGCAAACACTGGAACATGGGTACGCCCACCATATACAAAGACTCATGGTGACGGGTCTGTATGCCTTGCTCTTGGGTGTGAAACCCAAAGAGGTCCATGAATGGTACTTGGGGGTGTATGTGGATGCCGTTGAATGGGTTGAGTTACCAAACACCCTGGGAATGAGTCAATTTGCCGATGGGGGACTCATGGCAAGCAAACCCTATGTGGCCAGTGGAAAATACATCGACCGCATGAGCAACCAGTGCAAAGGCTGCAAATTTGATCCCTCTCAATCCACTGGCCCTGAGGCCTGCCCTTTTACGACCTTGTACTGGAATTACTTGATCACCCACAAAGAAACCTTGGCCAAGAACCCACGCATGCTGATGCAAATCAAAAACGTCAACCGACTGACAGCATCCGATGTAGAGGACATTGTGCAACAAGCCAAAGCACACCAAAGGACCCACAATGAATAAACACCTCCAAGCCTTGTGCATTCTGATGGCTTTTATTTTAAGAATGGAGCACGCCATGGCGATTGAAGAGCCCAGTTACGAGCAACTTGTGAACGAAGCACCCTTTGAGGTCCGGCATTACCGGCCCATGCTCATGGCCCAGGTGATGGTCGACGGCGACATGGACCAGGCTTCCAACAGGGGCTTTAGATTGATCGCAGATTTTATATTTGGCAACAACATCCCCGTCATGGGTCGTGAGGGAGAGCTCACGATCTCCCCCTCCTCACCCCTGGGCACAAACACAGCGGCCGAAAAAAAAGCCGTCAAAATAGAGATGACCGCACCCGTCACGCTCGAGCCTCAGGCCGTGAGCGGCGACATTGATTCTACAAATCGCTGGCGGGTGAGCTTTGTGATGCCCTCCAAGTACACGATGAGCACCATTCCCAAGCCCAGAAACAGTGCTGTTGAATTGATTGAAGTGCCCGACAAGTATTATGCGGTGCTGTCCTACAGTGGGTTCAACACACAAGCCAAAGTTCAGTCAAAAATGAACGACGTCCTGCATTGGTTAAAAGACAAGGGCCTGCAAGCATTGGGCGCCCCCCAACTCTCTAGGTACGACCCGCCTTGGACTTTGCCGATGTTCAGACGAAACGAAATCATGCAAGAAATTGCCAAGCCTTAGACGAGATCTTTTTTTTCGGTCTGATTCACCAAGGAATGTCTTGACCCTTGTAATCGATGAAATGAGCCCCTGATTTTGATGCAAGGGATTTCATGGCGTTGAGGAGGCCCGCCACTGAGTCACTGGGCTGCAAAAGGGTGCTGAGTCCTGCCACAAAAGGCTCAGACAACTTGGACTTGACAGTCCCTGGCTGCAAGGCCACAACGCGAAGCTCGGGATTTTTGCGCTGCAACTCTAGCGCGGCCGTTTGAAGCACCATGTTGAGGGCCGCCTTTGAGGCTCGGTAACCGTACCAGCCCCCCTTTTGGTTGTCAGAGATGCTCCCAACACGAGCAGACAGTTTGGCGTAGATGCTGGCCCCCGGCGCCAAGAGGCTTGAGAAATGTTTCAACAGCAAAGCGGGTCCAATCGTGTTGATTTGAAACAATTTGTGCAAGTGTTGTGCATCAAGGGCAGACAATGACTTCTCTGGCCCCTTGTCATCCACACTCAAAACGCCCGTTGCGTCCACAATGACTTTAAAAGGCCCAAAGGCTTGACAAGCGCCAGCAGCGTCTTGGATGGCGTTTTCGCTTGATAAATCAAACCCGAGTCCTTGCTTGCGGGACAAGGCTTGAACGTGTTGACACAAGGGATCCTTTTGAAAAGCCTCGACAAAAGCAGAACCAATGGATCCACTCGCACCGATCACCAGTGCCGAATAAGGATGCTCAAAGAGCAACGCGTTTGAATGAGGTTCGTTCATGGCCGCTTCACACATCAAGGGGTTCATCGGGGTTGGGTCCTTTGAGCGAGGACGTTTTTTGATGGATGCACCTGTTGTAGGCGCATCAAGGGGTTAAAGCATTCCGAAGCCTTTGACTTAGCAATTGGCACGCCTGTGATCGGCGACAGTTCGGTCACTGAACTTCATCTCAGGATTTCTCAACAAACGGTGCTTGGTTTTTCGCCCTCTCACACGCTCTCTCCACATCTTGAAAGAACTCGCCGTGAGTGCTGAGCGCATGATCCGGATCACTTGAGCCTCACGCACACCGATGCGCTCCTTAATGGTTTCAAAGGTGGTCCTGTCCTCCCAAGCCATTTTGATGACTTCAGAGATGTCTGCAGTTGTGAGCTCGGGGGCTGAAATGTCTGATTGCTTTGGCATACCGTCAAACTATAAAAAAGAGAGTCAAAAAACTACTTTTTTCACGCATTCAAAGGAAAAAAAGCAGAAAGGGGTGATTTCAATGCCCTGGGCAATTTCGGCACTTTTAAGGGGCGGTGCAAACAGGGCGCTCAAGCTTTCTTTAAAATATGAGCAAGCGCCGTGTGGGCTTTGAAAGCAAAGGGGCTTTCATTTTAACCAGCACATCCAAGACACTCATTTTAGCCACTGATGAAAAAGATTGAAGCCAGCACCAAAAATAGACATGTTTTTGTAATGGTTCTCTTCATGGTCCTGGCGGCGGTCATCTTTGAGCATTTAGCTTGGAAAAGAACTGAAAACGGCTCGCTTTTGGTGGTCGATGAGAAAGAGTTTGATGTTCTGGGTGAACTGTCTGAAAAGTGGAACAGCTTGACCACATCCTGCACAAAAGTCGTCCAACTCGAGCCAGAGAATGGGATTTACAAATTCGCTGTAGAAAAAATCAAAGCCTATAGCCCTCCTCAGTCGAGAATGACGCATGTCGCAAGTGCTTGGACTTTAGATCCATGGATCTTGGTTGAGCTTGAATTCGATGACTTGCTTCCTGCGGTCGTGCTCCTTAAAAGAACAGATCAAAGCATCTCGATTGTCGAGCATGCGGTGTGGAGTGGCTATACTTTGCCCTGGAAGGCAGCGCCCTTTATTCGAGCGTACATCACGAGCAAAGCGCCAGAGATGCCCCAAGAGTTGATCAACTGCTTTCAACCGCACGCGGCCTCCTTTCAATGATTCGATACAAGTAGAGGGCCATTCCATTGGGAAAAATCAAAAGAAAAGCCCTCTTGGCCATCCCACTTGCAGCAGACAAGCCCCCCCACGTTTGCCCCGTGTGCGACAGGATCATTCCTCGTCAACATTTGGAGGCCCATCACCTGATCCCTAAGTCCAAGGGTGGGAAAGTGACCGCATTTCTGCACAGCGTTTGCCACAAACAAATCCATGCCATGCTCTCAGAGACCGAGCTTGCCAATCACTTCAACACCATTGAATCTTTAAAAGCTCACGAAGGTCTTGCAAAATTCATCGCTTGGATCAAAACCAAACCCATTGATTTCAAGGAACGCGTCAGAAAGAGCAAACAATTGAAGTCCAGTGCTCAATGGTGAATTTCTGAATAGCACTCACACCTTGAGGATTGTCTGACATGGGGTAAGTTCTATTCGTTTATGAAAAATACTGTTCATGTGCCGAAGAAGAAAGAAGCAAAGAAACATTCTCATAAACAGTCAATGAGCGGGAATAGGCAAAAGCGCCCAAAAAATCTCCAATTCAGCTGGAGTCGCACAGGAAACCAGTGAAGAAATTAACTGATTTTTAAATTCAAAAAAATTCACGTGATTTCTTGAAACAATTTTTTCTTTAGTTCGGGGGCTGATGTTTGATTTGAAAACCAAATATCAAAAAAACTTCTTGAAAATTCAAGATCATTGATTTCCCCCAAAAAGCTATTTTGATGAAAAAATTTAGCCCC
>CANBTT010000024.1 GCA_947372465.1 Burkholderiales bacterium
ATTGGGGGTGTTGGCACTCAAACCCGAAGAGGCATTGCCCTCGTTCAAAATGGCTTTCACCCCCTCCATGATCGAACCCCAGGGGTTGATGCTGAGGGCTTGTGAAACCGAGACGTTGCCCGCCCCTGAGGCACCTTGCGTGCTGCTGAGCGTGCCCCCCGACAGTCCAGTTGAGCCTCCTGTGGCGCTCACACCCGCGAGCGAAATGCCTGCACTCACAGACTTCAAACCCGCAGGCAAAAAAACCGAGAATGTTTTTGTCTCAAACCGAAAAAATTCAATGCTTTGGCTCACAGGATTGAAACGCCAAGACACGTGCGCTTTGGCAGCCAACTCATCGAGCAGCGCTTTGCCGCTGCCCTTGTGCTCAAAGTTCAAGGCCCCACTGCTGCTGTCAGAAAGCGAGCCCCAAGTGGGCGCCATTGCACCGGGGTAGCCGAGTGAGTTGTTGCTCACCCCCCCAAGCATTCTGCTGAGGTTCGTGTTTGAGCTCGATCCCAAGGATGAACCGATTTCAGTGGTTTTGATGGGCAGACCCATGAGCTTGGAGAGGTCCTCCAAAACGCTCAGCAAACTCTCATTGCCGCGACTCACGAAACTCAGTGGCGCCATCAAACGCTCGGGCAATGCTGTGTGCTTTAAATACACCATCTCACCAGCAATTCTTGGGTTTTTGGTTCTGAGCAAGTTTGCACTGGCAGTGGAGAAGTCGTTGCTTGCCATGAGCTCAGTGGCTTTGGCATTGAAGTCGATGACTTTTTTGTCTTGCTCTAAAAAGGCACAGGCCTGAAGACAAGAAAGGATCAAAAGGACCACAAGAGGACATAAAGCATTCAAGGGGGACTTACTCACTGTTGACCTGCGTGGACAAAATCTCCATCACTTTGTTGCCCTCACTCACACGCAGTTGAATGGGCTTGCCCTCCAATCGAAGCAGACCCACCAACTGTGTGACAGCGGTTTGAGCATTGGGGTAAAGCGTCAAATCAATGTCAGCGATGGCCCGCCAAGTGACGTTGGGATACCAAATCAAGGTCCAGCCCTGTGACTCAGCCAAACCTTGGAGCGCAGTGTGAAGCAAATGGCCCTTGGCAATGCGCTTCATGTCTTGAGTTGACATTGGCACTTTCTTTTCTTTCAAACCGGGCTCATCCAATTCTTGTTTTTCAGCGCCCAAGGTCTCTCCCCCACTGAGGGCAGACTTGGACAAAGAGAGACTTGCCTGGCTCGCGTGCTCCGCCAAAGCACCCTGCCTTTGACGCTCCTTTGGCGACACAGATTGCTTTGCTATGGCGGGCTTTAAGCCCAGAGGGTCCTCCAGAGCAGCCAAGCTCTGGGCCGTCTTTGGCGCATCTTTTTTACGGCCCCTTGAACCCGTCTCCTCTTTAAGCCAAGCACCGGCCCTCTGGGTGGCCACCCCCCGCGCATTCAGCACAGAAGACGGGAATGCGCCAGACGCAGCACTTGGCACTTTGGGTGCTGGACAAGACACCAGCGTTTGAGTGCGCGGCGCGCCCATTTGGATCACCCGTGCGAGCAATGCAGATGCGCGTGCCTCGCAAAGGGCCTCCAAATAAGACCCATCCTCCTCAAGAAAGATCGTCAGCTCCTGCACCTGAGAAAACCGAGAGAACAGGCCTTTGAGCGCTTGTGCAGAGGCTGGCGTGAGGTCTCGCTTGGCCGGCAAGAATTCAAGGTTCAAACTTTGCTTGAAGTCTTCTTGTGCAGTGAATGCTTGCGCATTCGCGCTCAAAGCCCATAGGAGCAAAGTGCAGCAAAAAAGATCGTTGGCAAAAAGGGTTTTCTGGCACGCGGAATGAATCGATGAGCACACCACACTGCGCCCAAGGCCCAAAGCTCGTAGAGGCCATTCTGCACTCAAACACATCTTTGAAGACTCCCAGCATGAAAGACCAAGTCTTGTCGAACTTCCACATTGATCAGAGACCCCCTGGCCACCGTGATCGTGGGTGCACTCTCCCGCCCCCTTTGCAAGATCTCGCGTGTGGTTTGAACCATGATTTGACCGGTTGCACTGCTTGAAGCAAAAGCCCCTTGCGGCACGGCTTGTTGACGGGTGACTTGATCCGACAAGGCACCGATGGCCAAGGACGCGCCATAAATTTTCAGAAAATGATTGTCCACCTCTCCCCCAATGCCCGCTTGACCCAGCGCATCAGAGCCCTCAAATCCAGTCAAATTGAAGGACTGTCCATTGAGTAAAATCAAACGGGTAAAGGCAAAGAGCAGCCTTGACTGTCCCGTTCTGATGTCGTTGCTGTAGCGACCAATCAACTTCGCTCCCTTGCAGATCAGGGCGGTCTTTGACGTGATGGAGTCATAAACGGTTTGTGTGACTTGGGCCGTGAGGGTGCCAGGCAAATCTGAGACGATGTCGCGCGTGAGCACAGCAGGAATCACCGTGCCTTCAAGAAGGGCATGCACACTCTCCAAACGAACGGGCTTCAAACTGGCTTTGAGGGTGCTGATGGCGGAGGCCTCCTTTAAAAACTCCGTGTCTTGGGCACGCGGCGAGCTTGTTTTGGCCTGTGCAGTGTCTTTGCCGAAGGCCTGCATCATCGCCTCTAGGCCCGGCGTGCTCTCACTCAAGGGTGCGGCACTTGGCGCATTTGACCCGCTTGGCGCACTTGGCGAATTGTCCATTCTTTGGTTCACGCGCATGCCCTGATCGAGCTCACGAAGAGAGGCCGAGAGATTTTTTAAATGCGTCTCGCGAGCACTTGGCATGGAAGGCGTTTGAAGCGCAGACGCCGACAAGCCATTGAAAACGGACGGACCCATTCGAAGCAAGTCGGGTGCATTGGAGAGGTCTTTTTTTCCGCGCAGGTCGTCAAAATCGACCACCACTATTTTCGAATTCATCACCTCGCTTTCTTGAGCCACTGTCACCGCGTTGTTCAAATCCAGTCCCAGCGTTTGATGAGCGGTTGGCATGGGCCCACTGGGGAGCGAAGGAGGCGCGCTTGAACTGAGGGGGGCCTGGACGGCATTGCCAACTCGGGCCGCTTGTTTGCTGTCCAAGCCTTGTGCTTTGCTCGCTTCTCTCATGACCCCATGGCTCTCGCTGGACGGGGGCAAAATGGCGCTCTTGCTCCAAGGCGCGTTGCGCGCGAAACTGGGCTCATCCGCGCCTGTCAATGCAAACAAGGGCAACTCGCTAGGCAGCCCACTGGCCTTGAAAGCCTCTTCAATGAGTTGGTGATTTTGATCCACCCTTGCACGCTCGACTGGCGTGAGCGTGGCGGCCAAGTCCCGGGCCACCACATCGGCGGCTTTGAGCGGCTCGCCGTCTGAGGTGAACAGCCACACCAAAAGCACCACCACAAAAATCACCACCGATGCGACTCGCAACAAGTGCTTGCTTGGCACTCCTTTGGGCTTGGGCACTGAATTGATCAATAGTTCTGGGTGTGTCACGGCCTGAATCTCCCCCAAAACCCACCCCGAGCAGCTTGAACTTTAAAGACCTTGACCTCGGTGTCGGCCAGCTTCAAGACAAACCCGCTGTGAAGCCCTTGGACCACCATGTGTTGGTTCTGAACGGAATAATTGACCAGTTGGGAGACCCCTTGTTCAAGCGCAAAAAGTGCAGGCAAGGATTGCACGTCTGTGGGCATTTTCAAATACGTTCTGACGCCGTCGTCAAAGACCAAGAGGGGTCGAAACTCAGCCTCACCATCCAAGCGATAAGCCGTGTTCAAGTGCTCGATGTCAATGCGTGTTGGGTTGGCGCTTGAGGAACGCTCCCCGTGCGAGGTGCCCACGCGCTCCTCCTCGCTCTCAGTTTTGGGCTCCATGGGTCGTGCCGATGCCTTGGTTTGCACAGGCAACTTGCTCACCAGCACCTCCTCTTGAATGCCCATGGGATAGGTCCACTGCACCCTTTGGTACCATTTGCCCAGCGCCTCCTTGGTTGAACGCAGCGTCAAGGGATAATTGCGCTCATTGGTGATCAAGGTCAAGCTCGTGAGAAGCCCTTCGTACTTGGGGCGCACCATCACATAATTGCGACTCACACTCACCACCACCGAAAAGTTCACCGTGTCCCCCGCCACAGCGGTGGCAATCGACTCATTGGGAGCCATCTGAATCAAGGTCACGGATTTGGGGCGCGTGAGAATCAAATAGCTTTGGTCTTGATCGAATTCAAAACTCACAAGCCTGGGATCTACCGACAAACCGCCTTGAGTGCCTTGAGCATCTTGAGTGTCTTGGGCCAGTGAACGTCCTGCCCCAAGACCCAAGAGACTGGACACAAGAGATTGCAAGAAGGTGCTTCGCTTCATTGAATATTGTCTTGTAAGCGTTCAAAGTGTGTGATGACAAAGCCCAGCGGATTGTCTTGCAAGCTCTTTTCTGTCAATGCGGGCTCGATCACGTAATGAATCGTGAAGCGCCACTTTGTCATGATCGGTGCGCCAGAAGAAATGCGCTCACTGGTTTGTGCAAAGACAAAGACGATGTTCTTTTGCGAAGCATCGGCGCTGTTGATCTCCGTGGTGCGAACCAGTCCAGGCGTTTTTGCCATTCGCTCAAAAGGCCTCTCTGTGCTTAAATACTCTTTGAGCTCGGCACTGGCTTTGCCCACCACACGAGACGCGGCCCGCTCCAAATCTCTTCTGCTCAAGAAGGGGTCAATTGACATCAAGTTGCGCACAAAATAACGCGCCTCTGCGGCAATCATTTTGGTCTCGACCTTGAACTCATCCATTTGAACGGGCTTGGCCACCACTTGGCCCGAATCGCTATCGACTTTGACCATGTAAGGAATGGTTTTGACCAAGGGGGTCATGAAGGCGATCGCCCCAACCAAAACGGTGATCAAGATGAATTGCACAAGCGAGACCAAAAACCAGCGACTGGCTTGTACGCGGGCCTCAACAATCAGCTCACTAAAAACACGGGGTCCACTGGGCTTCATCGCAGCGCTTTGCGTGGCCGATGTTTGCAGTGGCTTCGGGGGGGGTGATGCAGCCTTGGACATGGCTCCATGATGGACCCCTGGCTGCGCGCTTTTGATCTAAAAAAACAGTGCTTTTAAAGACCTTTTCGATCGATCGTGCTAGGCACCTGACCCCAGGGCCACATCAAAAAGCCCCTTTCTCTCTATAAGAAAAAGGGGCTGACGCCGAGCTTGGGTCTTTGGGCGAATGAGGCACCTGTGGCAGGTGCCAGTGCTGCGCGTCTTTTCTGCGTCTTTTGTTCGGGCCCGCTTTAGGCCGCGACTGGTTTTACCAATTGGTTGGTCTCTCTGCCCAGGCCCAAGGCTGCATTGACCCTGGGCATCACCTCATGGGCCATGAGCTCCATGGAGCGTCGACCCAACTTCGGATCCACCAAGTCCATGCCCGCGTAAACGATTTCACCAAAGTCACCGGCTTGCTCTCTCAAAGCCAAAATTTGATCGACCACCTCATTGACCGTGCCTTTGATCACCAATTCGTCAAGCAAGCGATCCAAGGTGACCAAACTGTCGTCCTCACCATCGTGTTTTTTAAAGATCACATGCCGATTGGACATCTTCATTTTTGTGAGCATTTGACGGTAATAGTAACGGTAAGGACTGTTGGCGTCGTCGCCACCATACGCTTTGGCGGTGGAGGCGTCGTCGCTCACAAAAATGGTTCTGGCCACGCGCCATTCATGCGCTTGTGCCACATGGCCCACTTTTGCTTTCCCCTCTTGGTAGTGACTCCAATGGCTGGGCAACCAATGGGCCAACAAAAAGTTGGCCGACATGGGATGGAAATCACGTTGTCCCATGGCAATGACACCTTTGGAGAAAGGTGCCACCACCGTGCCCACGATCTCAGGGCGAGGGGATTGATAAGGCTTCATCAAAATGCCCCGACCAATCTCTGCCACCATGGTGTTTTTCGTCGAGACCTTGAAGCGGTTGTTTTCAAAATCAATGTTGTAAGGAGGCTCGCGCTCCCAAATCGCCAAAATCACATCAATGGCTTCAGCAAAGAGTTTGTTTCTGTCTTGATCCAAAATGCCCAAGGCTTCCGCATCGGAGGACAAAGCGCCTGGGCTGATGCCCAGAATAAAACGCCCTTTGGCCAAATGGTCAAACATCGCCGCTTGAGAGGCAATCAAGGTGGGATGTGAGTGAGACAAGTTGGATGTCCCAGAGCCCAGGAGGATGTTTTGGGTCTCCGAGATGAGGGTGGCCAAAAACAAAAGACTGTTGGTCACATTCTCTGCTTTGTCGGTCAAATGCTCGCCCACAAAGGCATCATAAAAACCCAATTGATCCGCATAGATGATCGTTTGCCTGTCTTCTTGGAGTGTCTGCGTCAGATCTCGATCCAAGGGGTGAAGTGGCATGGTGAAGTAACCAAGACGCATAACATTTGACCTTCAAAAAAATGGGATATCTCAAACGCCCCAACTTCAAACCTACCTGCTTGGGGTTGTTAAGCCTGAAGAACGATTCTACGTTATGCACACATCAGGAAAAACCCTTTAACGCTTGCCGTGCAGCTTGTGACACATTAGTCAAAGTTTTAAAAAAAAGAGCTCTCAATGGGGGTGAAGCCTGCAGTACAGAAAGGTGCTGGGCTGGGGTCCCCATGCCAGGGCCTTTTTCATTGTTTGAATGACCCTTTCCCTTTTTTCTCAAACCCTATTCACTGCTGCCATGCACCCAGAAAAGAGCACCGTCCAAGCGTTTCTCGCTCCCCTTTTGCAAAGTGCACGGGCGCTCGGGTTCATGCGTTTGATGGTGTTTTGTGCAAGCGTGCTGGTCTGCGGCACTTTGCTTGCGCAGACGTATCCTTCCAGACCCATTCGGGTCATCTTGCCCTACGCCGCTGGCGGCTACACCGATCAAATCAGTCGCATCTTGGCTGAAAGTCTTGGCAAAACACTGGGGCAAGCCTTGATCATCGAGGCCAAAGCCGGGGGAGGAGGCAGAATAGGCGCTGAAGCCATCACCAAACTGCCCCCTGACGGACATGACTTGCTCCTCACCACCAACGGCACCCATACCTATATGGCCGTCACCGAGAAAAACCTCTCCTACGACCCCATCAAAGACTTCACCCCGATTTCTCTTGTTGGCTCCTACGGCCTTTTGATGGTGGTCAACCCAAGCGTGCCTGCCAAGAACCTGAGCGAGTTCATTGAGCACGTTAAAAAGAATCCGGGCAAATTGAATTACGCCACCTCGGGTGTGGGCAGTGGTCTTCACTTTGCTGGCGAACTCTTCAAATCCATGGCCAACGTCGACATGGTTCACATCCCCTACAAGGGGTCGGGTCCAGGCATGCAAGATGTCATCGCGGGCACTTGCCAAGTGATTTTTGATGGCGGCGCCAAGCCCTTTGTTGATGCTGGCAAAGTCAAACTCATCGGCACCACCAGTGCCAAGCGTGATCCAAGATACCCACACATGCCCACCTTGGCAGAGGCTGGACTGGCAGGCTACGACCTGACCTATTGGATTGGCCTCTTTGGTCCAAAGGGATTGCCCAAAGAGATTCAAATGAAACTCAACGCTGCCGTTAAAATTGCGGTGGCCGACCCACAAGTTCAGCTCAAACTCAACAACATGGGACTCAATTTAATTGGAAGTTCCCCAGAAGAACTCGTCGCCGATATTCGCCAAGAAACAGAAAAACTCAAGGCCATCGCGGCCACCATTCCAGGCGGTGTCCAGTAAAAACCAGTCTGTTTCAAACCCTGTGCAGGACGGTTTATTTCACCTGTGCCTCAAACCCACCCACATTGGATTGGCGTTCGAGAGAAAGCTGAAAAACACTGCGTGCAGACCGTTGGTTCATTTTTTTATTTTTTTTATTCATTTCCAAGGAGCCTTCCGTGCCGATCATCAAAATACGCGACGTCAACATCAACTACAAAGTCGTTGGAGACCAAGGCCCCTGGCTCACCTTGATCACGGGGGGACGCAGAGGTTTCACCGAGTTCAATGCCTTTGCTCAAAAGATTGCCGACAAGGGCTTTCAAGTGCTCTTGCACGACAGAAGAAACACTGGCGCCTCCGATGTGATGATTGCCGGCCAAGACGGCGAGGAAGAAATTTGGGCCGACGATTTGGCCTTGCTGCTGAAGTCGCTCAAGGCCACACCCGCTTACATTGGGGGCACCTCCTCTGGTGCACGTCTGTCCATGTTGGTCTACAACCGCCATCCTGAGATTGTCAAAGGATTGGTCCTCATGCGCATCACAGGGGGCGCGTTTGCAGCTGGACGCTTGCCCGACAACTACTACGGTCAATTCATCAAGGCCGCACAAACCGGCGGCATGGCCGCCGTCTGTGCAACCGAACAGTACCAAGAACGCATCACCGCCAACCCAGACAATTTAAAGCGTTTGATGGCCATGGATCCCAAAGACTACATCGCCACGATGGAGCACTGGTTGAGCATCTTCAAATCCGGCCCCATCGCACCAGTGCTTGGCATGCCAGAGGCCCAACTGAAAGCCATCAAGGTGCCCACATTGGTCATTCCTGGCAACGACAAAACCCACGACTCCTCCGGTGGACGGGCGACCCAGGCCTTGATTCCAGGCAGCCTCTTGTTTCAACTGCCCATTGAAGACCAAGATGTGGCCGTCTTGCCCTTCTCCGCTTGGGCCGATCATGAAGCGGCCATGGCCACTCGCATCACGGACTTCATCAAGGACATTGAAAACAAGCACTGAGCAACAGAACCAAGGCCGTCAAAGGCCCTGCGCGCATTGAAAAAACCATAAGAAACACAGCAAGGGAGACAACGCAATGAACCAGACCCATCCGCACCGTGCCTGCGCGCTTACCAAGCGCTATTTCATGGGATTGTTGATTGGCACGGCTGCACTTTTCGTGCACGCACAAAGCTACCCCAACAAGCCCATCAAAGTGATCATCCCTGCAGGCCCCGGTGACAGCTGTGACACCTTGGTGCGCATCTTAGGGCCCAAGGTCTCTGAAAAGTTGGGGCAACCCATCGTGATCGACAACCGTCCGGGCTCATCGGGCCAACTGGGATTGAGCCTCATCAAGCAAGCCCCAGCGGATGGTTACACCATCGGGTGTGGCCAGGGGGGCAACATGGTGATTGTGCCTTTGGCTTATCAAAAGGTGATGTACGACACCAAGAAGGACTTTGCGCCCATTGCCCTTTTGGCCTCCAACTTCTTGGCGCTTGTGGTGAGCCCCACCTTCCCGATCAAGACCACTGAGGAGTTCATTGCTTACGCCAAAAAGAACCCTGGCAAGGTCACCTTTGGCACCAACGGAGAAGGCGCGTTTCTTCACATGGCCACGGAGCAGTTCAGTTTGCAGTCGGGCATCAAATACTTGCACGTGCCATTCAAGAGCATGCCCGAGGTCTTCAACGGCATGTTCAGCGGCCAAGTCGATGCCACCTTGTCCTCCTACATCGCATCTCAACCCTTGACGGACGCGGGCAAGCTCAAACTCATTGCGATCGCCAGATCGCAGCGCTTGAGTGACCACCCAGCGGTGCCCACCATTTCAGAGACCGTCCCCGGCTTCACCTCGGGCGGTTGGTTTGGCATGATTGCACCTGCGGGCACACCAAGTGAGGCCATCAATTTGCTCAACAAAGAGTTCAACATTGCCATGTCCCAAGCCGATGTGATCGAGCGCATGAAAAAGCTCGGCCTGGACACCCACACCGAGCCCCCACAATTCTTTGCCGACACCATCAATGGCGACTTTGCGCGTTGGGGCAAACTGCTCAAAGACATTGACTTCAAAAAAATGTGATCAAGGGGCCATGCCCTCTTAGACGCAAGGACGCCAAGAGGGCGATGCCTTCAAGTTTCCTCAGCGCTGAAGCCCGACGCCTTGATGATGGGCCCCCACATGTCCAAGTCGGCCTTGATCGCCTTTGCAAACTGCTCTGGGGTGCTTTGCACAGGCGCCATGCCCATCTTGTCCAGCGCCTCCTTCATGGCCTCGTTGTTCAAGACCTCGTTGATCCACGCGCAGGTTTTATGAACTAGAGCACTGGGGGTATTTTTAGGACACAAAACACCCAACCAACTCTCGATCACCACGTCTTTGTATCCAAGCTCAAAGAGCGTGGGCGTTTGGGGAAGAAAACGACTTCGCACCTGGGCCGTGATGGCCAAGGGACGAAGGCGAGCGGACTTCAAATGCGGCATCACCTCACCCAAAGGATTGAAGCTTGAGGCGATTTGTCCGCCCATCAAGTCTTGGAGCGCGGGGGCACCCCCTTTATAAGGCACATGGAGCAAGGGGGTGTGTGTGGCTTTGGAGAACAAGAGGCCCGCAAAGTGAGGTGAAGCGCCAGCGGAAGTGGATGCAAAAGCAGCCTCCTCGGGGTGTGCTTTGCACCACACCAAAAAATCTGCGACCGACTGCACCCGCTCTGGCACCTTGGGGCCCACACACAACACCAGCGCAGACTTGGAACACATGGCCACAGGTGTGAAGTCTTGAATGGGATCGTAAGAAAGGGCTTTGAAACTGTGCGGAAAAATGGTCAACGCAAAATCCACCGTGAAGAGCATGGTCATTGCATCCGGGGCACTGTCCTTCACGTATTGCGACGCCAAGCGACTGCCCGCACCGACACGGTTCTCTACCACGAGACCTGTCGGGTAATGCGCTTTGAGTTTGTCTGCCAATGCACGCGCCAACAGATCCGTCGCACCGCCTGCAGGAAAGCCCACCATAAATTTGGCCATTTTGGTGGGCGCTGGGCTTTGCGCCATCAAGGGCTTGGTGCGCACAACACCAAGCACCAGCGCCGCGGCTTTCGCAAGGGCATAGAAAAAACGGCGACGATTTCTCATGGCTAAACGCTCCCAAAAAAAGAAAGGTGCCGCAGTCCCTGTCGAGCAAACCTTTATTCTGGTTCAATGCCAGCGGCTTTGGCCACCTTGGCCCATTTGTCCATTTCGCTTTTGATCAATTGCGCAAACTCTTGTGGCGAGTTGCCCACCGCTTCGGCCCCATCTTGGACCAACTTGTCTTTTAAGCTCTTGGTCTTGAGTCCTTTCACAACGCTTTGATGCAACTTCTCGATGATGGCCAAAGGCGTGCCCGCTGGGGCCAACAAGCCATACCACTGAATGGAGAGGTAATTGGCCACCCCGGCTTCGCTCACTGTGGGCACCTGTGGCAGACTCTCAATGCGCCTTTGACCCGACACGGCCAATGCGCGCACCTTGCCCGCTTGTATCAAGGGCATGGCCTCCAAAGCGTTGGTGAAGACCCCAGAGACTTGGCCCGCCAACAAATCGGAGACCGCGGGCGATGTGCCCTTGTAGGGGATGTGCTGAATTTGTATGTTCGCCATGGATTTGAGCAACTCCATGGACATGTGCGGCGAAGTCCCAATCCCCGCACTGCCATAATTCAAGGTCGAATTTTTTTGCCTCGCCAAATTCAAATATTCGTTGAGGGTCGTGGCTGGCAAATGGATGTTCACTATCAAAATATTGGGCACGGTCGCCGCCACAGAGATGGGCGCAAAGTCTTTGATGGGATCAAAGCTGATGTTCTTGTAGAGCACCGTATTGAGCACCAAGGTGCTCGGCACAAACAGCAAGGTGTAGCCATCGGAAGGGGATTTCGCCACCGCATTGATCCCAATCATGTTGCCCGCACCCGCCTTGTTCTCGACAAAGAAGGATTGGCCCAAATCGGTGCTCAAATGTTGCGCAATCAATCTGCCCACAATGTCCGTGCCCCCTCCTGCTTGACTGGGCACCACAATCTTCACGGGGTGGTTTGGGTAGGCATCCTTGGCGGTTTGCGCGCAAGCAAGGCTAGCAAAACATTCAAGGGCCAATGAAGCAATGAGGGTCAAGGAGGGGCGTTTAAGGTTCATGGTGCGGATTGATGAATTGATCGAGGTTGCTAGGCGCTTGCGGTTTGTTTTAGACATCCAACGCCGTGCCGCCCACACTGGGTTGAATGGTCCCCACACAATCGCCAAATCCAATCGAGACATGGCCCTCTTTTTTGGCCCAAGCGCTGAGGATGATTTGGTCGCCGTCTTCTAGGGCTGTTCTGCGCTCGCCTGAACTCAGCTTCAAGGGCTTCTTGCCCGCTTCGGTGATCTCGGTGATGCAGGCGCGTGAATCGTCTGTGGGCCCAGAAATGGTCCCACTGCCGATCAAGTCGCCCGGGTTCATATTGCAGCCGTTGCTGCTGTGGTGGGCCAACATTTGAGCAAAGGTCCAGTACAAATGTTTCAAGTGCGAGGTCGTGATGCGTTGAGCTTGCAAGTGCTCGGCCCTTTGTGTTTCAGAACGAATGAAGGCTTGCACTTCAATCGCCAAGCCCCCGTGCTCTTGGTCCATGGGGTCGCTCAAATAAGGCAAGAGCACTGGATCCTTGGCTCCTCGCGCTTGTGGTTTTGATCGAAAGGGTCGCAAGGCCTCGCTGCTCACCACCCAAGGAGAAATGGAGGACATGAAGCTTTTACCCAGAAAAGGCCCCAAGACCTGCTCCCACCACTGAATGCTTTTGGCCGACCAATCGTTGAGCAAACAGTAGCCAAACAAATGCCTTTGAGCGTCCTTCATGGCAATGGGCTCGGACAGGGCATTGCCTTGACCGATGAAGGCCGCCAATTCCAGCTCAAAATCCATCATCTGAGCAGGACCAAATTTGATCGCACCCGTTGCGTCCTTGAATTGACCGCGAGGGCGCACCACGGGCGAGCCACTGACGCGAATCGAGGAGGCACGCCCATGGTAAGCAATGGGCAAGGATTTGAATGCGGCGGGCAAAGGATCCTTCAAGCCTTTGAAGCGACCATGGCGCTCGGTGTGGTATTCAGAAGTCAAAAAGTCCGTGTAGTCCCCAATGCTTGCAGGCAAACACATCTCAACTTGGGACAACTCGGGCAACAAGGTGCTTGACAAGGCCGAGACCATGCTCTGCGAGCTTGCGCCCACCGCCAAATGTCCGCTCAGTTGTTCTCTCAAAGCGCTGCTGAAGGACTCGGGCAAAGCCATCAAGGCATTCAATTGACCACTTGCCAGAGATTTCAATGCAATCGCTGCATCCCCCGTAAAAAGATGAAAGTGTTGAGAGGCCGTGAGGTCAAAGATGTGCTGCCCAATGGCCACACCCACATGGCGTTGCCCCTGTCTTAAAAACACGCCCAAGGGCAAATTTTGAATCGGAAAAGGCGTATCGCTGGCGTTGGCCGAGGGGAGCCAAGAACGCCTTTGCGGGTCATGGGTTGCATTCAATTCAAACATGTAAGTCTTCTAAGGTCAGATGCTCGGGCCGTCCATCCAGGGGCCAACAGGGTTTGAACTCCTTGGCTGAATGGAGATGCGGATTCAAGCCAAGGCATGAAGGCCGATCAATCGGCCTCGGGTTTGAATTCTTTGATGAGTTTGCCCCATTTTTTGAGTTCATTCTCAATGTCGAGTTTAAACTTTTCTGGAGAGCTTTTAACGGGATCGAGACCCGTTTGAGCCATTTCGGCTTGAAATGCTGGGTCATTTTCTGAGGCGAGGATGGCGCCTGAGAGCACCTTCAACACCTCTCCTGGGGTTTGAATGGGTGCGACCAAACCCACCCAAGAGTAGGCCTCATAGTCGCCTCCAATCACCTCACGCACCGTGGGCACATTGGGCAACTGAGGCGCGCGCGCGCGCCCGCCTGTGGCCAAAATTTTGAGTCGGTCCGATTTCACAAACGGCATGACCGAGGGAATGGTCTCCATGGTCATGTCCACTTGACCGCCCAGGAGATCGTTCAATGCAGGTGTGCCCCCCTTGTAGGGCACATGCAGCATCTCAAAATGCGCTTCACTCTTGAGCCACTCCCCCACCAGGTGATTGAGAGAGCCATTGCCCGCTGAACCGTAGCTCAAGCTTTGCTCTTTGGACAAGGCGATGAATTCTTTCAAGGTGTTCGCCTTCAAGCCGGCTCGGGAGGCAAAAATCACGGGCGACCTGGCCACCATGGCCAAGGGCGCAAAAGAGTTCAAGGGCTGGTAGTTCAGTTTGGGGTACAAAGCGGGTGCCACGCCAAGGCTGCTGGTGCTGCCCCACAGCAAGGTGTAACCATCTGGGTTTGACTTGGCCACCAAGGTGCTGCCTGTGGTGCCACCGGCGCCGGGTTTGTTCTCCACCACCACAGACTGCTTGAAGTGAGTGCTTAAAAATCTGGCCATCAATCTGGCGCTGGAGTCGGTCGGGCCTCCTGGGGGAAAAGGCACCACGATAGAAATGGGTCTTGAAGGGTAACTCTGTGCGTGAGCAGTCGCAACACCCAGCAAGGACAAAAGACCAACCAACAACAAGGCTTTGCTGCCCTGCAGACCCCTAGACGACTGCGTTGTGAGGGCCTTGAGGCGTTGGAAACGATGAGCACTTTTTAGCAAGTATGTATCAAATAAAGATGTTTTCATGGCGGTATCGGTCAAGTCGTTTCTTTCATTGCAGTGGCGCTTCTTGCGCTCAGGCGGGAGGCACTTGAGTCCACCTGCAAGGGAGGTTTAAAAAAAATCTGATGCTCAAAATGGGACGAACCCAGGGCTTGAAGCAGCCCCTTTAAGAGCAAAGGCATTTTATGTCGACACCCGCTCGATCTTGATCTCCATGCGCCTGATCAAGGGTAATTTCCACCCACATCAAGGGTTAACACCGAATGCATAGACCTGAGGTTCGTCAGATATTGCTAGGGGGCATCTTACAAACAACCAACACTGGAGACCACAACACATGAAGCCACTTTTACTCAAATGCACACGAATCACCGTCTGCTGCTTGCTCGCCTTGGGAACTCAATGGGCCAGTGCGCAAGCACCTGCCAATCCCGCGGATGTGATCCCTGACAAAATGCCCTTTGATCTGCCCTTTGGCACGCCCATCAAATTAGAAAAAGCCGATCAAGTCTTGTCGGCGGCTGTCTCTGAGGCCCTCAAGCGCGATTGGAAATTGGTCTGCTCGGTCTCAGACCCCTACGGCCAAATGGTGGCCATGAAGCGCATGGACCATGCACAAATTGCCTCCATCGACATCGCCATTCACAAAGCCCGTACGGCAGCCAAATACAGGCGCGAGACGAAACTCTTTGAGCTGGGGATTGCCAACAACCCCTACCTTGCAACACTTGACGATGTGATTGCCTCAAGAGGGGGCATTCCTTTGGTGGAATCGGGCAAACTGATCGGCGCCATTGGCTGCTCTGGGGGCACAGGTTCCCAAGACGAAGTGGTCGCCAAAACAGCCGCCGCGCTGGTCAAGTGAGTCGCTCAAGCCCCAAGCGCCTAGGGACTGCTCAGCCCTTGGGCTTGGGGCTCATCCCTTAAGAACAAGGTCACCAAGGGCTCGCTGCCCACCTGGCAACTCCAATGACCGTGAATTTTGGGATCGAACGTGGCCCCAGCGGGCAACGTGTCGGCCGAATAAAAATGCTCGCCCGCTTTGAAGGTCTTGCCCTCACCCGATTGCAGACCAATGTGCATCTCACCACTCAAGATAAAAACCCACTGAGGCGCACCCGTGCAATGAAACTCGCTCTTAAAGCCCACGGGGCTTTTCCTGAGTTGGTAGCCTGCACTGGGCTTGAGCGCTGACAGCCTGGCCTCGGGCTTGCCTTCGTTCAGCGCCACTTCCTCGGTTTTAAAGAGAGCGTGACCGCTCTGAGCGGTGTAGAGAATGGTTTTTGTGAACAGTTCACTCATGCGACAAGCCTTGATGAAGGGGTTGGGTTCAATCGTTATCAAATGATTCTAAGACAAGCCAGGGGATTATCCGCATTAAAACGCAGGGCTCTAAAACGCGGGGTCTGATTTCACAGGATAATAGCGTCTTGGTGGTCCATCCAACGCCATGTGACCAACCCTATTCATCATTTAATTGCTTATGAAACCTCAATACGCTCTCGTGACGGGTGCCAGCTCTGGCATTGGTGAGGCATGTGCCTTGGCACTCCTTCAAAAAGGTTGGCATGTGGCCCTCTTGGCCCGAAGGGCCGACGGCTTTGGCCCTTGGCTCAAAGAGCACGCCATCGACGCTGACAGGGCACTTGTTTTAAGCGCTGACATCTCCAAAGAAGAGGACGTCAAGCGTGCCTTCACACGCATTGAGACCCACTGGGGCAGGCTTGATTTGCTCTTTAACAATGCGGGCATTTTCCCAACCGGCAAGCTGCCCGAAGAAGTGAGCGGCGAGGCCTGGAGAACAGCCGTAGACGTCAACATCAACGGGGCCTTTTATTGCCTCTCAGCAGCCTTTTCTTTGATGAAGCGCCAGACCCCCATGGGTGGGCGCATCATCAACAATGGCTCGATTTCAGCGCATGCCCCCCGCCCTGCTTCCATCGCTTACACCACCACCAAACACGCCATCACGGGTCTGACCAAAGCGGCCAACTTGGATGGACGCGCTCACAACATTGCGGTGGGTCAGATTGACATAGGCAACGTTGCAAGCGACATGACACAAGCCATGGCGCAAGGCATCACCCAAGCCGACGGAAGCGTCAAGACAGAAGCCCGCATGGAGATGCAAGGGGTGGTGGACACGGTGATGAACATGGCGCACTTGCCCCTGTCTGCCAATGTGCTCTTTACCACCATCATGGCCACCAGCATGCCCTTTGTCGGCCGCGGCTGAGCACTCCTTCACTTTTTTTGGCCTTCAACATGTTCAAAGCATTTCAACACCCAGGCGTCTTGATCGTCACTTTTTTATGTGCCACCATTATGATGGTGACCATGGGCACAAGACAAACCTTGGGGCTTTTTTTAGGTCCATTGAACACCAGCACAGGTCTTGGCATTGGAACGATTTCTTTGGCCATGGCCATTGGTCAATTCGTCTGGGGTGCGGTGCAACCCATCTCTGGCGCACTGGCTGACCGCTATGGCCCAAGACCCGTGCTGATTGGTGGCTTGTTGATATTGGCGGGCGGCAGCGCCCTCACGCCCTTCATGGGCACGGGATTTGGTCTCATGTTCTCCATCGGTTTGATGGCGGCCATGGGCTCTGGCTCCTGCAGTTTTTCCGTCTTGATTGGTGTGGCGTCCCAAAGAATTCCCGCTCAAACTCGCGGCAGTGTCTCGGGCTTTATCAACGCGGGGGGCTCCTTTGGGCAATTTGTTTTTGCCCCCATCACCCAAAGGCTCATACAAGCCTTGGGCTGGATGGGCGCCATGTGGTCTTTGGCCCTGATCACCTTGATGGCCATCCCCTTGGCGAGCAAACTCACGAGCATCCAAGCACAACCCCAAGTGCATGCACAAAAAGACCTGGGACTGGGTCAGGCCATCAAAGACGCGTTGAAGGATCCGAGTTATATTTTTCTGCACATGGGCTTCTTTACCTGCGGCTTTCACATTGCATTTTTGATCACGCATTTGCCCACAGAGGTGGGCCTGTGCGGCCTGACCGCGTCGGTTGCGAGTTGGTCCTTGGCCATCATTGGACTGGCCAATATTGCCGGCAGCATCGTGGCGGGCTCGAGCGTGGGCAAATACCGCAGCAAGATGGTTCTCGCCTTGATGTATGGCTCACGCTCTTTGCTGATCGCCCTGTACCTGATTGCGCCCAAGACCGACATCACCTTCTACCTCTTTGCAGCGGGCCTGGGCTTTACGTGGCTGGCCACCGTTCCCCCAACAGCCACCTTGGTGGGAAAACTTTTTGGCGTCAGGTACCTGGGCACTCTTTTTGGACTGACCCTTTTATCGCATCAAATTGGTGGTTTTTTAGGCGCCTACCTGGGCGGATTGGCCATCATTGAATTTGGGGATTATCAGTGGATGTGGTACGCAGACATGGCCTTGTCACTGTTTGCTGCCCTCATCAACTTGCCCATCAAAGAATTGAAAATATCGCCCAAAAATGAAACCGTGAGCGCCTAAATCAAATAGAGCAGCCCCTGCGCTAGACTGAAAAGCCAAGAAATTGTCTGTTGGCTTTAGGCACTCAATGCGCTCAATGTTTTGAATGCCCAGCCTTGCACACTCCGATGCAAGGGCTCCAGCCTCTTTGCCCTTGTCCTTGTCCTATCAAATTTGTAAAGCACATCCCATCACACCCATATGGAATGTTTGATATTGGGACACAAAAAGTGACATGCACCGCCGCCTGAGGCCTAGGGCGAGAGGCAATGCGTTGAGGGTATACCACTAACAGAAGCGTCTCAGATAATTTTAATATCCATTCTTGTATTGGTTCAATTGACATTTATTTGGAGTGATTTGATGCGTTTGTTCAAAACAGTATGTATTTCTATTCTTGGCTTGCTGTGCTGCATCCTGAATGCTTCTCAAGCCCAACAAGCACCCATTCGAATTGGAAGCACCTTGGCGCTCACGGGCCCTTTTGCTGCGACAGCAGCGATGCAAAAATTATCAGGCGAGATTTTTGTTGAGCAACTCAACAAAAGAGGTGGCTTATTGGGTCGACAAGTCGAATGGGTTTTAAAAGACGATCAATCAAAACCAGAGATCACACGGACCTTGTATGAAAAGTTAATTGCCGAGGACAAAGTGGATCTGATCATTGGACCCTACGCAACGGGTGCAATTCTCTCTGCCATGGGCGTCGCTCAGAGAAACAACAAAGTCTTGCTTCACAACACATTTGGACTTCCGGCTCAAGCAAAGTATGACATGCAGTTTTCTGTGTCTGGAGGCGCGTATGCCATCGAGAGCGTGTGGCCCAAACTTGTGCTCGATTCTGTTGCCGCGAGCAGCAAGCCTCCAAAAAATATTGCCATCGTGACCAGCAAATTTCCTTCAGTCTACTTTGTGACGGAGGGCGCTCGGGAAGAGGTAAAAAAACGAGGACTCAAAGAAAACTTGTATTTGGATTGGGAGTTTGGCAACAGAGATTTTGGGGCCATTGCAGCAAGAATCAAGGAAGCCAACCCAGATTTTTTATGGGTCGGTGGCGTGGGCATTGAAGGCAACCTTTTGATCGATGCCATGAAAAAACTTGACTATTCACCCCCGGTGTCCTTTGTTGCATTTCCTGCACCAAGCTTGATGACCAAGTCCCCCAACGGAGAAAACGTTTTGGCGCTGACGGTTTTTGAAGACCACGCGCCATTCACCAACAATGCGGTTGCATCAACATTTGTAAAAACGTTTCACGAACGTGGGCAAAAAGCCGGCCTTGCTGATCCATCCGTTGACCTGATGGCATCGGTTGCTTATTCAACATGGCAAGTGCTGGAGGCGGCAGTCAATGCCACCAAAAGCCTGGATGATAAAGTTTTAGCGGCCTGGATCAAAAAGAGCCAGGTCGACACAATCATTGGCCGCATGCGCTGGGATGGACCCAATAACTTCATCAATGGAACAGATCTCTACAAAGTCAAACAAGTCCAAAATGGCAAGTGGGTGGTCGTTTGGCCCAAAGAGTTCGCAGCCCCTGGCGTAAAACTACAAACACCTTAAACCCCATCAGCCTTGCGGTTTGCAACTTCAACTCCTTTGACTCTGCACCCAGGGATTCTTGGTTTGGGATCCACGGCGAAGTTGGCAAGAATTAAAGAGCACTTGAGCCGCGTTGCTCTGCGTGTGTGAATCCAAGCTCGAGAGGGCTTGAATTCCACCTTGATCACTCAAAACAAATCGCTTATAAAAAACCAGCCGCGAAGTCGCTAGCCGATCAAATGTCCAACTCAATGTTGGCCTGGGTGGCGATGGTTCGCCACATTTTCAAATCGGCTGATACGAATTGAGCGAACTGCTCGCCCAAGAGCACAGCTGGATCAAAACCCTTGGCTTTGAGACCCTCCAGGAAATTTTGATCAGACAAAACAAGCGACATGTTTTTCAACAAAGAAGTGCTTGCTTCTATGGACAAATTGGCAGGCGCAGCAATGCCCCACCAATTCATCACAATTAACTTAGGATGCCCCAAATCAGCGCTGCAGGGTACATTGGGCATCAGGGCACTGCGCCTTTTGTCTAAAACAGCCAATACTTTGACTGCGCCATCCTTGGCCAGCGGTTCAATGGTTGCAGGACTGACAATCGAAGCATCGATATGGCCCGCTCTAAGATCGTTCAACACTTGCGACATTCCTTTGTAAGGAATGATATTCAAATCAATGCCAAGTTGGGACTGCATCATTGAAGCCCCCATGTAGTCAAGTGCGCCTATGCCAGAGGAACCTATGCGCAATCCACCTGGGGAGGCTTTTGCCAACCTGACAAAATCCGCAAAATTGGCAACAGGCAGTTGAGATTTGATCGCAAGCGAAAAGGGACTGCTCGCTATTCGCGCCAGAAAAGTGAAGTCACGTTCAACGGCATAGCGCATTTTTTTCCGAATGGCGGGCAAAATCCCCATGCTGGCACTGGCACAAAGCAGCAAGGTCAGCCCATCAGGCTTTGACTTCGCTACAAATTCCGCACCCAGCAAAGAACCAGCCCCTGGTTTGTTGTCCACGATCCAAGCGCGCCCGGTGCTGCGCGCCATCGCCTCTGCAAGCATCCGACCAATCACGTCGTTTGATGCGCCTGCTGTGAAGGGCACGACCAAGCTAGTGGTTCCCTCTGTTTGGGCAAAAACATCTTGGGCCCTCATCGCAAGAGCCATTGCGGCGCAAGCTAAAAAATTGCGGCGCTTGAGCATTTCATCGCTGGACTGAGTTTTGGACAACATATTTCAAATGACTCTGAATGGGATACGGGTTTAAAACATTCTCAATCAAGAGATCTCAAAAAGCACAGCACATGCTCATTGAACTCCTTGGGCCTCTCCCAATTAAGGGCATGCCCTCCATCAGGAATATTCACATAGCTTGCGTGACTCAAGTGACGTGCCCAAAAATGCATGAGCGACGGGGGCGCCAACAAGTCAGCCCCTCCACTCAAAATGAGCGCCTTGGTTTGAATTGTTGAGATTTTGGCAAATGTATTGGGGGTTCTCATCGGTTGTGCTGGTGCATTGATCTGCCGAGCAGCGTGCTCAATCGCTACAAACTGCTCAAACCCTTGTGGGTTTTCTGCACGATAAGAGACGCCAACCTCAAGAAACCTTCGCAATTCATGGTTTCCAGTCAATCCAGGAATAGAGATGCGATCAGAAAACGCCTGCATCTCGGGCTCATTGAACTGACCGTTGCTTGCTGCAACGACCAAACCTCGCAAGCGCTCTGGCCTCCAGGCAGCAAAATCCAAGGCCACAAAGCCACCCCCAGCAATGCCCAAAAGGTGAAAACAAGGCAGTTGGAGGTGATCAACCAATGCATCCAGATCTTGTGCAACGGAGCTGGGTTGGACGCCAGTCAATGGGTCGGCCAAGCTCTTGCCCCAACCACGGCGATCAAATGCAATCACCCTGTAGCCGGCAAGCGAGAAAACATTGATTTGCTCTCGCCAAGCCTCACTGGTTCCAGTGTTTGCATGCAGCAAAACAATGGGGATGCCCTCTCCCCCAGTATCGACATACCAAAGTCGCACACCTGGAAGAGTTGCATAGGCTGCGCGGTACATATTTGGCTCCAAACGATGATCCGCTTGATTGATCTGAACAAGCTTTGTATCTGTTTTCAATTTAAAAAATGTGAATGATTGGGTCCACCAGGAAAGCAATTGAGACTGTTACATACAAGGCTTTTTGGTAAACCACAAATGAAGTGGCGTCAAATTCTGTGCAGGTGTCAAAATCCATCATAACACTGGACAAAGCCCAGGTGCAAACGCAATCCCCGCGCGGTGAATGCTTAGAGCTTGTCTGACAACCAGGGATGCTAAAGATGCTAGAGATGGCGTGCAAATGGTCCAAAGACCATCCCAGGCCCAGATCCAGGATCTGGCCAACGCTCACCCACCCCCTTTTGTCAACACTTCTCAATCCACTCAAGCAAAGCACTTGCGACAGCCATGGGCGTCTCCATGGTGCACATGTGTCCGGCCCCTTTGATCACTTGAACGGCAGGCTTGTCTTTGAGCAGCAATCCCATCGCCTCGTGTTGTGAAACAGGCGACCAAGCATCCATTTCACCGCAAATCAAAGCAACAGGACAACGCGCTTGTCGAAGGGTGTCACTGCCATCGGGGCGCGCGAGCAACGCTTGAATTTGTTGGCTAAAAATATCAGGCGACTTTCTCTCAAACATCAGCAAAATGTCTTCGATCAATTGTGCATCCCTTAACCGACTGGGCGCC
The DNA here is from genome assembly GCA_947372465.1 of Burkholderiales bacterium. Classification (GTDB taxonomy): domain Bacteria; phylum Pseudomonadota; class Gammaproteobacteria; order Burkholderiales; family Burkholderiaceae_C; genus Limnohabitans. The sequence goes on from CANBTT010000024.1 coordinate 22,131, forward strand.
ACCATGCCTTTGACCCATTCACTGGCCATGGCACGCAATCCTTGGCTTTGTACGATGTCCAGCAATGCCTGTCTCTTTTGACGCTCCTCTTGGCCTTTCTCTCCCAGCGCCAAGGGCAAGTGACCCGTGTCCATCAAAGCCGCACCCAGAACACGCTCAGGCGCCAAGCGCATGACTTCCATGGCCACGCGCCCCCCCATCGAGTGACCCGCCATCAAAAACGGCCCTTTGACCTGATCCAAGACGTGTTCGGCCATCACGGTCAAGGAGTTGGCGTCCCCATGATTGACCATGACAGGCAAAGCAAGGCCAGACAGCCAAGGCAGCAAAGGCGTCCAAACGGCGTCATCGCACATCAGACCAGGAATCAAGACCAAGGGGGATTGAGTGTTCATCGTTCAAAAAAAGAGCTTGGGTGACCGTGCTCAGTCAACTTTCAAAAAAATTTGCCATTTCTTCATTTTAACCTTTGCCCCACTGCCAAGCCCAAACGGGTTAAAATTCCCTATGAGAAAAACTTACGCCCTGATGGTCAAAGACCAAAACGCCGATCGCTTGAGCGACCGCATCAAGCACGACATTCGCAAATACTTTAGTCGCCAAAGAAACAAAACATTGCCCAAAGGCCAAGATCATTGGCTATTTGACTGCAAAATCGGCCCAGATGAGACGCTGGCTCAAAGCATTCATCCCAAAGAGATCAATGCCAAAATCAATGAATACAGAACTGAGGAGATGGCCTCCTTCTTCATTGAAATCTTGACCCGTGCGGCCAAACGCCCCCCCAAGCCCGAGCGCAGCAGCGATGATGTGCTTGAGCAAACCCTCACCGAACACCAAAGCGATTGATCGCCCAAAACCACCTCCCCCCTCTCTGAACCGAACGAATTCAGCTAAAAAAGAAGCGCTTCTTGAAAGCGCTTCTTTTTTTTCCAAGCCTTCGCTGATGCGACCCCTTTAAAAGGGGCGATCAACACGTGCCAGGACTGGGGCTCAGGCCTTTTTACTCGCTGAAGTTTTATCCGCTGCCTTTAAGGCCTGCAAGACGTACTTGGGAGACAAGGGGGCTTGTCTCATGCGCACACCTGTGGCATCAAAGAAGGCATTGGCCACCGCTGCGGGCACCACCCTGCAAGTCGCCTCCCCCGCACCTGTGGGGGGCAACTCAGGACGGTTCAAGAGCACCACATTGATCGATTCGGGCGCATCCTTCATGTTCAAAATGGGATAAGTCAACCAATCCACACTGGTCACGCGCTCTTGGTCGAATTGAACCTCCTCAAACACCACCCTGGACAAGGCTTGAACCAAACCGTTTTCAATGGTGTAACGCAAGCCCTTGGGGTTGATCACCAAGCCGCAGTCGTGGGCCACGGTGAATTTGCGCCCCCAAATGCGTCCTGTTCGGGTGTCCACCTCGATCTGTGCCGCCACGGCCAGCATGGTGCCTCCGCGGTGCGCATAGGCAACACCTTGGCCCTTGAGAATGGGGCCCTTTTGAGGCAAGACGTGCGCACGCCTGTTCTCCCAACCCGACTTCTCTTGCAAAGCTTTCAGCAAATCTTGATCTCTGTAAGAGGTCGCATATTTGAGCCTGAAATCTATGGGGTCGGTGTTGGTCTCAAAGGCCAACTCGTCCATGAACTGCTCACTGGCAAAGTGAATTTGCAAACCCACGGGATCTCGCATGTGAGAGGTTCTCAAAGGAGACCCTTGCTTGACCAAATCAGGAATCACCTCCCATGCGTAGCGCTTGTTTTGAAAGCTGTAACCCTCAAGCGGCACACCAAAGCCCACACCGTTTCTTGCAGGCAAGCCCAACTCCATGCCAACCAATGAATCGTTGGGATCGGCCTCATTGCTCTCTATGCTCACGCGTGAAAACGCCTTGGAGGTGAACTCATAACCCAGCACTTGACCGTTTTCATCCAAAGCGGCCCGCGCCCTGTGAATCGAGGCCGGCGCCTTGGGGTCCCAAGCCGTTGCATCATGGCGCATGCCTTGAACACGCACCACGCGACCCGTGAGTTTAGAGAGCATGGCCGCATCCATCACCGCATCCCCCGCATCGTTGCGACCGTAAGACCCTGGACCAATGACCCAGTGACCCGTGACCATCTTTGGATCCACACCCAGTAAATTGGCCACACCATCTCTTGCAAAGTGGGGCTTTTGCGAACCCGTCCACAACTCAATTTTGTCCGCCTTGACGTCAACAATCGCGCAAGCAGGTCCCATGCTCGAGTGAGACTGAAAGGGCCAGTTGTACTGAGCTTCAACGATTTTCTTGGCCCCCTTGAAGGCCGAGTCGACATTGCCTTTGACCAACTCCTCCTCGCGTTTGACGACCGGTGCCTTGGCAATGTGCTCGAACACCTTTGCATGGCTTGGCAACTTCTCAACCGGGTTGTGCCACTTGACCTTCAACTGCCTGGCGGCCTTCACCGCATCCCACTCCCGATCGGCCACAACGGCCAAGAAGTTTTTCTCTCGCACCACGCGCGCGCCTGGAATGTCTTTGATGGACGCGGTGTCCACTGCATCGATGGTGGCCCCCGCAATAGGCGTTCTCACCATGCGCGCATGCAGCATGCCTGGGATGCGTATGTCATTGACAAATTCACCCGTTGCGTAAACACGCCACTCAAGATCGGTTCTTGGAATGGACTGCCCAACCACACGGTACTCTGAAGGTTTCTTAGGCTGTGCCTTGACCTTGATTTCCAAGGGGTTGCCAATCTTCTTGTTCCACTCCACTTTGGCGTTAAAGAACTTCCCACCGATCAAGTCTTGATAACTGACGCTCTTGGCGGCATCCGTTTTCACACTGACAATCCCCTTGTTGACCACCAACTGGGCCGAGTCGACGCCCAATTTCAAGGACGCCATCTCGACGAGAAGACGCCTGGCCTCGGCCGCAGCAAACCGCAAGGGCTTCGCCCCGGCTTGAATACCCAGGGCGCTGGAGGCGCCGCCTTGGTTCATGGTTTTGTCCGTTTGGCCTTGAATGATTTGAACCGCCCCATACTCCACATCGAGTTCATCGGCCACGATTTGGGCCAAAGCCACCGCCAAGCCCTGCCCCAAATCGACTTTTCCGAAAAAGGCCGTCACTTTGCCATCGGCCCCCACCGCAATCCATGAGTCCAACTCATCGGCTGTGAGAGCGGGCTTGGTGGCACCCACCTCGGCTTGGGCGTCCAACCCAGTGCCAAGACCGGTGATGCCGACAAACCCCATGGAGGAGGCACTCACCACCAATGCACCGGAGGATTTGAGCCAGTCCCGTCTGGACATTGAAGAGCGTGACGAGTCTTTGCCCGAGTCCGTGGCCGTGGCCATCAGAGCCGTTTGCGTGGCTTCATTTGCGCGCTCACTGCGCTTGGATTGAATATCTGTTTTCATGCCTGTGCTCCTGCCAAAATTTTGGCTTGTGCGCGCTTGATCGCGCGAAGAATAGAGACGTGTGTACCGCAGCGGCATTTCAAATCTTTCAGCCCCTCTTTGAGCTCCTCCTCTGTTGCTTTGGGGTTCTTGCGCAACAAAGCCTCTGCGGTCATGAGCCAGCCGTTGATGCAATAACCGCACTGCGTGACTTGCTCTTCAACAAAAGCACTTTGGAGGGGGTGAGGCTTCTCGGGTGTGCCCAAGCTTTTGAGTGTTTTGATCGACTGGTTGCTCACCGCAGACACAGGGACCGAGCAAGAGCGAACAGGCATGCCATTCAATTGAACCGTACACGCACCGCACTGTGCCAAACCACACCCAAATTTGGGATTGTTCATCTGCAAATCATCTCGAAGTGCGTACAACAAGGGCATCTGCGGATCCCCATCAACTTGGACATTGAGTCCATCAACCTTGAACGAAGTAATAGACATTTTGACTCCTCAACCCTTATGATTCAATAAACGCTAAACTCTATCGACTAATTCCTCAAAGAAGTACCCTGATAAACACCAATAGGGAGGCGTTTTTGCCTTAAAACCTCCTACTAGCCTTTGCCCAGATCCTCCCCTCCTTAAGCTCTGCCCCTCATGACCCGCCCCTTTAAACGCCTAATCCTTGTTGTGAGCACCCTCCTTTTGAGCCCTGTCCTCAGCTTGGTGGGCTTTTATGCTTGGGTTCATTTTGCCGGCAACTTTCACGAAGTTGCCCGACACCAGGTTTATCGCTCTGGACAACTCAATGCGACAGAGCTCGCGCACAGAACCCAAGAAGTCGGACTCAAAAGCATTTTGAATTTGCGTGGAGAAAATCCAGATGCCCCTTGGTACCAAGAAGAGATCCTCGCCGCCAAGGCCTTGGGTCTTTTGCACATGGACGTCTCCTTATCGGCAAGCACCCCCGTGAACACCGAACAACTTAAAGCCATTTTGCAATTGATCGACTCGGCGCCCAAACCCTTGCTGATCCACTGCACCGATGGCGCCGACAGGAGTGGCCTGGTCTCAGCGGTCTACCTTCTGAGAGCCGGTGAAAATACAGCAAAGGCCAAAGAACAACTGTCTTGGCGCTTTGGGCACTTCCCCCACCTGCTGTGGACCTTTACCCGAGCCATGGACCAGAGTTTGGCGCTCTACTTGAGCGAGAGCCCTTGAAGGGCTTGAACATTGAAAACAAGCCCTTTGAAGCTCTTGTGTTGAGCTTACTTTAAAAAGGTGCAATTGAGCTTTTCAAGTCGGTTCAAAGACTTCTTGAACACCACCGCTTCGCCCTTGGCGATGTTGAGCTCAAACGTGTTGTCATAGGGGAGTGTCGGAAAACTAAAATTGATGAACTGCTTGTTCACCACGTGGTAGTTGCCAATCAAATCGTAAGGGGACTTGCCCATGTCGCTTGCATCGTCCTTGGCACCCGTCACAACGTAGCCGCGGTAGAAAATAAAAAGATTTTTATCACACTTCCAATATTGCCCATTGGCTTTGGCCTCGGTGTAAAAACTCTCCGTCTTGGTTTTTTTATCCTTCTCCTCTTGGTCCAGCCTTTTCTTGTCCTCCACACTCAAATCGTAGAGCTTTTGCAAATTTTGCGCTTGGGCCACAGGCCAGCACACCAAAAAGGTCAGCAAAAAAATCTTTAAAGCATAAGACATAAGGGCGTCACTAAAAAAAGGCCCGCAAGGGTTTTCTTAAAAACCCTTGCAGCTTGCAAATCCCAAAGTGTAACGCCACTTAAACCCCCCCAAAAAAGCGTGAGCACAGTTTGCGCTCACCCAAGGGCTTTTAGCCCCTAGGCGCGCCCTTGGTGCTGTGCTTTACGCTCATTGGCGAGCTGCGCCAAAGTTGGGCGCCACCACGCCCCCCAACGCCGCTTGGCCCAATTTGAAGAACACATCGGTGTTGTCAATGACCCCCGTAAAGGACCAGGCCCCAGGACCAAAGGCCGAGATCGGTATGTCGGTGGCCGTGTGCACGGCACTGGGGCCGGGCACCTGGCCCGTGACCTCATAACGACCCTCCGTGTCTCTGGCTTTGGCGTCGGCGGGATGGGCCTTCAAAGGCGCCTGATTGACAAAGGGTTGTTGCACGTCTTGAAGAGGCAATTCATTGCTTCTCCAATCTTCAAAGCGATCGGCGTTGGCACCGTAACCCACCAAAATCTTGAAATCGATGTCGGTGGTTTGCGGATAACCGTCTTGGGCCATCACATACTTGGGAAACCCAGCTTTTTCGTAAATGCCCACCACTTTGTCTCTCAGGTTTTCAACGCCGCCTGCTCGAGTGAGCTCTTGCAGCCTGGCATCGCTCACCATGGAGCCCCCGATCAATGCCGCGCCTGAGCACTCATGGTCGGCCGTCACGATCACCAAGGTGTCGCGCCTGCTGCTTGCATAGGCCTTGGCCACCTTGATGGCTTTGTCAAACTCCAAGGTGTCCAAGATCCACCGCTCGGTGTCCATGTTGTGCGCTTGTTTGTCAATGGATGCGGCCTCGACCATCAACACGAAGCCGTTTTTCTTTTTGGCCAAGACATCAATCGCTTTTTGCGTCATCTCGTCAAGCATGGGCTGATCCGGTAGACCAAAGTCATCCACCACACGGCCCTTTTGTCCCTTGATCACAGCACGGCGTCCATCGATTTTGTCCAGCGCCACATTCATGTTTGAATAGGCAAAGAGACCCAGCAATTGATCGGCTTTCTTGGCATCGATTTGGTCCAAGGCGGATTTGCTGGCTGCGTAGGCAAAGCCCGCGGCTTGAAAGTCACCAATCAAATTCCTCTCGCGGTCCATTCGCCCTGCACTGGCGCCCCATTGAGACGCAATGAGGGAGGTGTGTGGCTCCGTGGGTGAGAACGCATAATCGTTTCTCTCACTCCTGGCAGATCCTGCCTCAGTGGAGGGCAAAAACCACTTGCGCCCACCCCCCATCAACACCGACAAACCCGTCAAATGGCGGTCGTCAAAAAACTGATCCACGATGCCTGTGCCTGCACCTCGGTTGCTGGTGTGCACAGCGTTGCCCGCAGGCGTCGCATCAAACACATCGGCTGTGGTCACAACCCCCAAGGCCTTGCCCTGTGTGCGGTGCAAGTACTCGCTCAAATACTCGATTCGAGGATTGTCAAAGGGGTCGGTGGTGTCGTCTGGGAACACCCCCTCTTCGTTGTTGTTGTTTTTGTTGCCCGAAACATAAGCCGTCATGCCAGGTGAGGAATCGGTCACAATGGAGTTCAAAGACGATGTCTTGACCATGCCAGTCACGGGAAAGGTGTCCATGGTCAAAGGCTCAATCACTTTGCCTTGGGCGTAGCCGCCGCCCACAATTCGCGCCGCGGTTCTTTGCGCTGCCCCCATGCCATCACCAAGCATGATGATGATGTTCTTGATCTTTTGCCCGCCTTGGGTCAGAGCGACCACTTCAAAGTTGCCCTTGGCCACGGCGGTCTGGCCGTCGCTTTGGGTGACGCTCACAGCAAAGACATGTACCCCAGGTTTTTTGAGCCCGAGTGCACGCACGGTCGCAATGGCGGTGTTTTTGGGCGCACTGGCCACGCAGCCTTGTGCGCAGTCGCGCAAACTCATGGGCAATTTGAGAGGCTGGCCATTGATCGAAAACTCCACCTTCGTGATGGTTTTGCTCGCCTCATCGGGTCGAATGGTCGCTTGCAAATCAAAGCGCTGATCAGGAAGGAAGCGCGCAATGATGGGCGCCTCACGCGCGCTCGTGAAGAGCTCACTGGGCGGCGTCAAGCGAGTCACCACAGGGGCTGCAGCAACCATTTGTGCGACCAAAAGGCCAAGGCCTGGTAAACAGATCTTCTTGAGTAATGTCATAAAAGTTTCAATCCAGTGAAGATGAAAAAAATCGCCAAAGACGTTTTGCTTTGGACATGCGAGCGGTTTTGCAACACCATCGTCTGCGCCCCTTCAAACCCGCGGGGCAAGCGGCAAAAGGGGCACATGCGGCGTGCTCTCACCTTGAACCTGGACAGCGCCCGGATCCAAATGCAGCCGTATCCAAGACACCTGCGAGCTGTCTGACTCTTGGCGACCCAAGGACAAACGACCTCTCAGTTGAATCAGTCCACTGCGGTGGGGGACCCAAGTGGCCGACTGAGAAGCATGAAGGATCACCCATACCGCATGGGCGGGCAAGTCGTTGGCCTCACCATCCGCATGGTCGTTGATCTCAACGGGACGAGGCGACAAAATAAATGTCCCAGCTACTGGCTGCTCGACGTTGACCATGTAGCCCGTGATGCTCACGCGTTGACCGTCCAAGGCCAAGGCCTTGGGTGTGAAGGCAAGCCCCTTGGGGCCAAACGGCATTTGAAAGAAATCCTTGAAGGCCATCTCTTGCGCCACTTGGACGGATCCAGGTGAGGAGGACGGCTGGCTTTGAGCATGGGGCGCGCTCAAAGCAACACAGCATAAAGCGATGCGTGTGATCCAGAAAACAAAATATCTTGAAACCATGCTTGAATTTTTTAAAAAATCCTCTGTCAACCCAACACCCTTCAACCTGTCCATAGAACACCCTGTTCATAGGCACGCTCATCTGAAGCAGCAACAGTGTTTTGGCCTTAGACCTTTTGGGCGAAGACTTATGATAGGCTTTGTTTGTGAAGAAATCATGACACAAATGAGACAAACCCGATGCAAGATGCACTGCTTTTGCGCCTTTTTTCATCAACTGGACGTCACCAAGGACCGTGGATCGATTGTTTGTTTCACCAGCAAACCATTTCAATTTGGAATGCTAATTGCTAGACTGTTGGCAAGGACCGCAAAATGCTCACCACTCAACAACCCGTTTTTCACCGCTACTGGCATGCCGCCATGCCCTTGTCCCTGTTAAAGGATGGCCCCAAGCCCTTTAAACTTTTGGGACAAGACATCGTTTTGTTCCTGGACGAAACGGGGGCCCCAGCGGCGCTCAAAGACCGTTGTTGCCACCGAACGGCCAAGCTCTCCAAGGGCTGGGGGAGCAAGGGACGCATCCAATGTGGCTACCACGGTTGGACCTATGACAGGCGAGGCAAAGTGGTTGACATCCCCCAGTGGGAGGAAGGCAAACCCATTCCAGATCAACTCGGCACGACGGCCTACCAAGCGCAAGCCAAATACGGCTATGCCTGGGTCTGCCTGGGAGAGCCCTTGGCCGACATCCCAGAGCTGCCTGAGTTTGAGGACCCCAAATTCAGAACCATCTTTCAGTTCTATGAAACATGGGCAACCTCCCCCATGCGAGCGCTAGAGAATTCCTTTGACAACGCCCACTTCAGTTTTGTGCACCGCGCCACCTTTGGCATCTCCTCTCAACCCAAGCCCAGCAGTTACGAGTTGGTCGACAACGACCACGGCTTTTATGCTGAAACCATCGTGCAGGCCACGAACCCTGAGAAATTTCAACGCATCAGTGGCGACAAGAACCCCTTGACCACACGGCACATGCGCAACGCTTATTTCGAGCCCTTTTGCAGGCGCTTGGACATCGAATACCCCTCAGGCATTCGGCACATCATCTTCAACGCCTTCACCCCCATTGATGACGCACACATTCAATTGTGTCAGTGGCTCTTTAGAAACGACACAGAAGAAGACTGCCCAGCTCAAATGCTCATTGATTTCGATGAAGTGATCACCCGTGAGGACAAGGACATCCTCGAATCAACCAACCCCGATGCGGTGATCGACGCCAAACGCCTGGGCATCGAGTTCTCCATGCCCAGCGACCGTCCCGGCCTCTTGATTCGAAAACGACTCATGGGTCTTTTGACGGCCGCAGGTGAGGAAGAAATCTTTCACCCATGAGCGCCCCTTTTTTTAACCTTTCAACCGGAGCCCCATCACCATGAACACCCCCCCTTTGGACGAAGTCCAACTGAACGACACAGACGCCAAATACCTCAGACAAGCCATTGAATTGTCCAAACGCGCGCGCGCTGGCAACAACCGCCCCTTTGGTGCCGTCATCATCTCCAAAGACGGTCAACTGCTGAGCGAGGGCTTTAACAACACCGCTGAGACGGGCGACATCACGGGGCACGCAGAAACCTCGGCGGTGCGAAATCTTGGCGCCAAGTACGACCGCGCAACCCTTGAAAACGCGACCATTTACTCCTCGGGCGAGCCTTGTGTGATGTGCGCGGGCTCGATTTTTTGGTCCGGCGTTGGGCGCGTGGTCTTTGGCATCGATGCCGTTCGCCTTCGCGTCTTCAGAGGTCAAGTGGCCGCCGCCAAGGATGTCGAGTTGTCTTGTCGCGATATTTTTAAATCCTCCCCCCACGACATCGAATGCATTGGACCGGCTTTGTTAGATGAGTCCACCCAGCCCCACATTGGGTTCTGGAGCGCACCAAAATAGATGGCGCACCAAATAAGGGAGTCCATCGTGCGTGTTTTGGTGATTGACTGCCATCCCGTAGAAAGCAGCGAACACGCATCCCTTCACCAAGTGGCGCTCACCCCACTGCGCTCAGCAGGTCACGAGGTGGGCGGCGCTCTATATGGGGGATCCCCCTAGACGAATGATCACCGGCTGCTTGAAAATATTGAACGCAGGACCTGCAAAATTCTCCTTCATGGCCCACGACCACATGAGCATTGCAAGCCCTGCCTCTTTGAAAAAATTCATGAACAAAGTGGCCCTCAAAATGCGCCAGCTCAGCGCTTAAACTTGGCACACCGCCTCTCATACACCCGCCCATGAAAGCCCTACAAAAAATCACCCACGCTCGCCTGCCCCTTTGGTCTTTGCCAGCGAGCTGGCCCAAACAAAACGGGGCCATCGCATTGGCGAACATTGTGTTCTTGGGCAACAAAATCGATCACATCACGCCAAGCACGCTTTTTGAAAACAGTCCTGAACTGAAGACGGCGACCTTGGCGCTGGAGCCCCCCTTTTCTGTCTCCGCTGAGCACGTGCTCGACGTGCACGGTGCGCTCGTCTTGCCAGGCCTTTTGGACGCCCACACCCACATCGACAAAACATTGACCTTGGGGCGCATCAAAGAGGTCAAGCCCGGCTTGTTGAATGCCATTCAAGCCATGATGGTGGACCGCGCCAGTTGGAGCGAAGAGGACATTCGCGCCAGAGCCAGCAAGGCGCTTCAGTGGGCCCACGCCGCTGGGGTCACGCACCTCCGAACGCATTGTGACTGGTGGGAACCGAGCACCACGCCCTTGGCCTGGCACGTGATCAAGGACTTGGCCCTTGAATGGCAAAGCAGCATCAAGGTGTCCCGCTCGGCCCTCATCCCCCTCACCCTTTTTAAAGAAGAGGAAAGCGCAAACGCCCTGGCCAAAGCGGTCTCCCAGTCCAACGCGCCTAAGCACCGAGCATCATTGGGGGGCTTTATTCACACCTCCAACTGGGACCCACAAGCGCTAAAGCATCTCTTTGAAGCCGCAGAGCGCTTTGAGCTCGATCTAGATTTGCACGTGGACGAAGAGCTCAACCCTCAAGCCCAAGGTCTTCAAAGCATTGCTCAGCTGGTCACCCAGATGCAGTTCAAGGGCCGTGTGGTGTGTGGCCACACCTGTGCCTTGGCACAAAAGCCAGAGGCCGAAGGCCTTTGCATTTTGGACCAAGTGGCCCTCTCGGGCCTGACCCTGGTGACGCTGCCGGTGACGAACTTGTTGCTCCAAGACGCGACCCCTGAGCGCACCCCCAAATTGCGCGGCATGACCCTTGTCAAAGAAGCACGAGCAAGAGGCATTCCCGTGTTGATGGGCAGTGACAATGTGCAAGATCCCTTTTGCTCGATGGGCAGCTACGACCCCTTGGAGGCCATGATCATTGGCACGCCCATGGGGCAACTTGGGCAAGCCTTTGACGTTTGGTCAGAAAGCATCTGTCAAACCGCTTGGATCGAGTCCACCCTAGATGCGCCTCAACCCCAAGCTTTGGAGCAAGGCGCCAAAGCCAATCTCATTGTTTTCAAGCAAGCCAACACCATAGGCTTTCCCTCCCAAACTCACCCAAGAGCCATCGTGCGAGATGCCGTCTTGCTTTGAGTCCCATGCATTTTGTCAGCCGTCAAACGAACCGCATGATGAACACTCAAGTCTCCTCGCCCACCCACGCCACGGCAAAACCCTTGGCCAAATATTTTTTTTAATTGACATCAACCGGAGTGCTTAGAAATGCTTAGATTTTTAAAACACAAACCCTCGCGCACCAGTTGCTTGTGCATGAGCGCATTGAGCGCCGCCTTGTCGTTTACAAGCCAAGCACAGGCAGAGGAGAGGTTTGTCTACATGACCAACTGGTTTGCTGAGGCAGAACACGGTGGGTTCTATCAAGCCTTGGCCACAGGTCTGTACAAAAAATATGGCTTGGATGTCACCATCAAAATGGGTGGCCCACAAGTCAACATCATTCAATTGATGGCCGCAGGACAAGCCGACTGCGTGATGGGCGCAAGCGACTTGCAAATGATCCAAATTCGAGAAGGCGGAGTGCCTGTGGTGAATGTGGCCGCCGTCATGCAAAAGGACCCTCAAGTCTTGATCGCTCACGATGACGTCAAAAGCCTTGAAGGCCTCAGGGGCAAAACCATTTTGATCGCTCAATCGGCACACAAAGGCTACTGGCCCTGGCTCAAAGCCAAGTATGGCTTCACCGATGAGCAAACCCGCCCCTACACCTTCAACGTCCAACCCTTTGTGGCCGACAAAAACCTTGCACAACAAGGCTACATCACCTCCGAGCCTTTTGCCATTCAAAAGGCCGGCGTGAAAGCCAATGTGCTGAGCTTTAGCGACAAGGGCTACCCCGCCTACGCGACCACCATTTCTTGCATGGACAAGACCGTCAAAGACAGGAAAGTGGCCGTGGCCTCCTTTGTCAAAGCCTCCATGGAGGGGTGGAAGAGTTACTTGCAAAATCCAGCGCCAGGCAACGTCTTGATCAAAAAGGACAACACTGAAATGGACGATGAACAACTCGCCTTCAGTGTGGCCAAACTCAAAGAGAACGGCATCATTGTGAGTGGTGATGCCATCAAGCAAGGCATTGGTGTCATGACCGATGCAAGAGCAAAAGCGAGCTATGACTTTTTGGTCAGTGCTAAACTCATTGATCCCGCCAAAGTCAAACTCTCAGAGACCTACACCACGGCCTTTGTCAAAGACTTAAAAGTTCTTCCCTAATCAGTTCACTCCATGCGTTTTGAAGAGTCAGAGCCCGCCGTTGAAATTTTATCGGCCAATAAAATTTATGCCAACGGCTACCAGGCCTTGCTGCCCGTGAACTTGAAGATCCAAGAGGGTGAGTTCATCACCCTCTTGGGCCCATCGGGCTGCGGCAAAAGCACACTCTTAAAAATGATTGCAGGGCTTTTGAATCCGACAGATGGTCGTATTTTGCTCTGGCGCAAACCCATTGATCAATTGCACGAAACATCACGCAAAATTTCTTTTGTTTTTCAGTCGCCCACGCTCATGCCTTGGGCCACAGTCAGAAAAAATGTGAGCCTGCCGCTCGAGCTGAGCGGCGTGCCCCAACACACGCTCGCAGAGAAGGTGAGCGAAGCCTTGGAGTTGGTGGGCTTGCTAAAGTTTCAAAATGAATTGCCAAGGGCCTTGTCTGGCGGCATGCAAATGCGTGTCTCCATTGCTCGGGGCTTGGTGACGGATCCCGATTTGTTGTTGATGGATGAGCCCTTTGGCGCCCTCGATGAAATCACACGACACAAACTCGATGAAGATTTGTTGGCCCTGTGGGCAAAGAAAAAATTGACCGTGATCTTTGTCACGCATTCGATCCATGAATCGATTTTTTTGTCCAGTCGCGTCGTGATGATGGCGGCGCGACCTGGGCACATTGTTCAAGAATTCAACATCGATGAGCCCTACCCACGCCGTCAATCTTTTATGGTGTCAGGCAACTTCATGCACCACGCGCAAGCGCTTCAATCTTGCCTTCAAATGGCCAGCCAAACCCAGAGGGATCAATGATGCCCACCTCCATTCGCACCCTTTGGCCCCAAGGCATGCAAGGCGTGTCTTGGCGCAAGTATTTGTTTCCTCTTTCCATCGGTTTGGTCCTCTTGGGCTTGTGGCAAACGATGGTGGTGGTGATGGAGTGGCCGCCCTACTTGGTGCCTTCTCCCGTGAACGTGTTCAAAACCTTGTTCAAAGACTGGCTACCACTTGGCCTTGCCCTCTACACGACGGTCAAAATCACCCTCTTGGCCTTTGGCTTGGCCACCCTCACGGGGACTTTGATCGCCTTTGTCTTTGTGCAAAGTCCCTTGCTCGAGATGGCGCTGTTTCCTTATGCCGTGCTGCTCCAAGTCACCCCCATTGTGGCGATCGCGCCTCTCATCATCATTTGGGTCAAGGACGTGACCCTGTCTATGGTCCTGTGTGCCAGCCTGGTGGCCCTCTTTCCAATCATCAGCAACACGACCCTTGGACTCAAAAGCATTGAGCCCGACTTGATGAGTTACTTCAAACTCAACCGAGCCACGCGCTGGCAAATTCTCACCCGGCTCAGGATCCCCAGCGCCTTGCCTTACTTTTTTGGCGGACTCAGAATCTCCAGCGGACTGGCCCTCATTGGGGCCGTGGTTGCTGAGTTTGTGGCAGGCACCGGAGGCACGGGATCGGGCTTGGCTTATCAAATTTTGCAAGCGGGCTTTCAGCTGAACATCCCCCGCATGTTTGCAGCCCTTTTCTTGATCTCGCTCACCGGTGTTGCCCTCTTCTTGTCCATGGCTTGGATCAGCAACAAAGCCCTGGGCGGCTGGCACGCCAGTGAAATTCAAAGCGAATAATGCCTGCTCTTTGACCCCTGAACGCCTGCACCTTGCCCACCCTTTTTCCTGGCCTGGCCAGGCCTTGACTGGTCGCTGTCTTGGCGCTGTGGGCCAATCAAGGCGCCCTTTCAAAGCCGTGCGGTGGGTTTTGAATGCACGGTTAAATGCCCTCAGCTCAAAGCGTCTTGACTGCCATGTGAACGCTTTCACGAAGCCGCTCCATTGTCCTTGTCCTCCAGGCATGGGCTGAAGCGCGCTTCAAAAGCTCGCCCAATGGCCATCAAACCCGTATTTGTACCAGTGCCCTTTGTGTCTCATCTGGGTACACTTAAAACCACCTTGCATCCAAGACACCAAGTGTTTGCAGGCCCCTATTTGTGCTGCAAAGAGTCGCATCAGGCTTTACCCTGCAGCCCACCCCCTTCTCCTCCAAACAGCGCCATGATCCATGTCCTCATCTTGTTGACCCTCCCTCTCCAGGTCAGAGAGCAATACCTCGAGCGGGTCAAAGCATTGAGTGACAACATCCGTGTGACCTTGGTCGATCACCACAGCAAGGTGGATCCACACATTGAATCTGCAGATATTTTGATCACCTTTGGACCCATGATGGCCGAGCATGTGTTGGAAAAAGCCAAGCGGCTCAAATGGGTTCAAGCCCTGGGCACTGGTGTCGATGGCATCACCAATCGCCCCTCCCTTGGCAAAGGCGTCACCGTCACCAATTTGCATGGCATCCATGGCCCACCCGTGTCAGAAGCGGCCCTGGCAATGATGTTTGCCTTGTCAAGAGGCCTGTGGACCGTTTTTGAAAACCAACACAAGCGCAAGTGGGAGAAAAAAATCCCTCCCAGCCTCTTGCAGGGTAAAACCGTGGTCATTTACGGCACCGGTGTGATTGCTGCCGAGCTCGCCCCGAAATGCAAGGCCTTGGGGCTGCGCGTGATTGGCATCAGCACCACGGTGAGAGCCATCCCCGGGTTTGATGAGGTCTGCGCCAGGCAGGATGCTCTAGGAGCCATTGCTCAGGCCGACTTTTTGGTTTTGCTCACGCCCTACACACCCGAGACACATGGCCTCATCAATGCAGAGACCTTCTCAGTCATGAAAAAGTCCAGCTACCTGATCAATTTGGCAAGAGGCGGTGTGGTCAATGAGGCCGATTTGATCAAGGCCTTGAACCATCAAACCATCCAAGCGGCGGCACTGGACGTCTTTGAGCAAGAGCCTTTGCCTGCAGACCATGTCTTTTGGGGCATGCACAATGTGATCGTGACCCCCCACCAGGGCGGCTTTTACGATGGCTATGTGGACGAGGCCATTCCGGTCATTCAAAAAAATCTAAAGTGCTTTGAGCAAGGTCAACTCGAGCAAATGATCAACGTGGTCAGAGTGGCCCTCTAGAATCATCCCTCCCTTCCAAGCCCAATGGGTACCATCCGCAAATTGCGTCTACAACAGCACAACGAGCTTTTCACCATGAACACACAGACCGAAAAAATCAATGCCCCCATCTCCAGCGCAGAACTTGAGAGACGCTGGGCCGCGGTGAGAGTTGCCATGCGCGAGCGAGGCATCGATGTCCTCTTGATGCAAGCCAACAACGACTTCATGGGCGGCTATGTGAAATATTTCACCGATGTACCCGCCACCAATGGCTACTGCGTCACGGTGATTTTTCCAGTTGATGACCGCATGACGGTCATTGGTCAAGGCCCGTTCAACATGGTGCGAGAATTTGAAAACGAGGACGACATCCTTAGACGCGGCGTTGCAAGATTCATGGGCACACCCAGCTACGCCTCGGCCCACTTCACAGCCCACTACGATGGCCAACTCGCAGAGAAAGCAATGGCAAAATATGCACATGCAAACATTGGTCTCTTGGGTCTCGCAGCCATCTCCTACGCTTTGATCGACACCCTAAAGAAAGGCCCCTTGGCCAACGCTTCGTTCAGCGATGCGTCTGACATGGTCGATCACATCAAGTGCATCAAAAGCGAGGAAGAAATCAGCTTCATGCGTCAAGTCGCCAAAATGCAAGACAGCGCCATGACAGCCGTGTTTGATCAAATACGCCCCGGCATGACCGATCTGCAAGTCGCAGCCATCGCCGAGCAAGTCGGCCACAGCCACGGCAGTGAGCAAGGCCTTTTTCTATGCGCCTCAAGCCCCATCGGTGTGCCGCCTGTCTTTGCCAACCGCCATCAACAAAACCGTGTCATCAAAGAGGGCGATCAATTCACCCTTTTGATTGAGAACTCTGGCGCGGGTGGTTTTTACGCAGAACTGGGCAGAACTTGCGTGCTCGGAAAAGCTTCTAATGAAATGAAAGAGGAGTATGAGTTTGTGCTCAAAGCACAAAAGTTCACCACCAGTCTCTTGAGACCCGGTGCCGATTGCGCAGACATCTGGCAAGCATACAACCAATACATGCACGAGAATGGTCGCCCAGAGGAGAAACGACTGCACTGTCATGGACAAGGCTACGACATGGTCGAGCGACCCTTGGTCAGAATGGATGAGAGCATGAAGATCGCCAAAAACATGGTCTTGTCCGCACACCCGACCTACACGACCGAGAGAACCTACAGCTGGTCATGCGACGATTTCTTGGTCAGTGATGTGGACGCCTCCGAGAGACTGCATGCTTTCCCACAAAAAATCTTTGAACTCTAAAAAGCTCGCCTGTGCGGCTTTTTAACTCAGGCCGCCGAGACTTGACTTGGCATGACTCACAAGGCGCTCACAGTCATGATCTGCCTGAGCTCTCCCTCATTGCCCAAGTCATCGAGCCACTTCACAACAATCAGACCCGTGACTGAGGCTTTGATATAGAACTCGAAAAAGGGGTTCGCAGCAATGCCTGAAGAGGTTTGCACATAAAACACTTCTTTTTGATCATAGGTGGCCTTGATCCACTGAATGATATTTCTGGGTATGTAGTGACCCGTGAAATCTTGTAGGTAGCCCGTTTCCATGGGGTGCTGAATCAAAAGACGCAGCTTGACCACATCGCCAGTTTTGATGTTTGAGGGCCATGTCAGTCTTGCATTCATCTCATTGTCCTCAATTGCTCTCAGAGGCATCAACACATGCAGACTCTGTCGCAATGACTTCGACCATGTGGTAATACCAAGAAGAATCTGACATCTTGGCCAAGGCCATGATCTTTTGACTGCCTGCGAGCCGAAGTCGTGTGTTGATTTCCGCTCGTCCACTCCATGGCCCCATGTGAAAATGCGCCATGATCAGCACTGGATTGCGCTGAGACAACAAATACAAGGACGCCACGTGGTCCGTTTGGCTCATGGGAGATTCCACCACCACATTGGCCGGCACCGAGTTACCGTTGTCCGCCAACAAAGGAATGTACAACTTCACACGTGCTTCTATTGGTGTTTGAAACGTCTTGGGATAGTCCTCAATCCCGTGCAGCATCTCCTGCATGGATCTCAAACGACCAGAAGTCATGTTTTGCGCATGCGCTGCTTGACCCTGGATGAAGCCACCCAAGGACAAACCCAAAAGCAAATGTCTTTTTGAAGTTGAGAACGCTGTCATGAACTGTACTCTGGGTTCACTTTAAGAAATACAAACAAAAAGTCAGTTTAAAGGATCCCTTGGCAAAAGGCTTGAGACCCTGGGGAATAAACACAAACCATGCGGGGCTTCTCTTGGGGGATCCGCAAAAAAAAGGACCCTAGATTTGAAAAAATCTGGGGTCCAGCTTGGCTCAAGACAAGGCCTTCACTCAGGCCTCTCAACTTGTGAGAAGCCTTTGAGTTTTTAGCCCAATGCTTTGGGCATCAGGTTCTTGCTCTGGCCAATGAGAAGCCATGGTTTTTAAGCGGCAAGGAGCGAACGCGTTTGCCCGTCGCATTGAAGATGGCATTGGCCACGGCGCCTGCCAATGGCGCCTGAGCAGGCTCACCCACACCCCCCCAGAAGCCGCCTGTAGGCGCAATCACCGTTTCCACATTGGGCATCTCGTTCAAGCGCATGAGACGGTAGTCATGGAAATTGGACTGCTCGATGCGGCCTTCTTTGACGATCATCTCGCCCCAGAAAATCGCACTCAGACCATGCACCACACTGCCTTGCAACTGTGCTTGGATGTTATCAGGGTTCACAGCGTAACCGGGGTCAATTCCAATCACGATGCGGTGAATTTTCACCTCTTGGCGTTCGTTCACAGACAGCTCACACACACAAGCCGTCCAACTGCCATAGCCTTCTGTCTCGGCAATGCCTCTGAAGACGCCCTTGGGCAAGGGCGCTGAGTAATTGGCCGCCTTGGTGACGGCTTTCAAAATCGCGATGTCTCTGAAGTTCTTTTGAGGTAGATTGGCCAATCGGTACTCAAGGGGGTCCTTGCCTGCAGCATGGGCCAACTCATCGATGAAAGATTCGCGCACAAATGGGTTTTGTGAGTGACCCACAGATCTCCAAAAGCCCACGGGGATGTTGGAATTGCGTTGCGCGTAATCGACCAAAGAATTCTCGATCGCATAAGGATGGTCTTCAAAGGCCGCCACCGCTTGAGGATCCACGCCTTTGGGCAAAGGCAACTTCAAGAGTGAAGCAATCAAAGAAGGCGCGCTCACACGAATGTGCAAAGCATTGATGTTGCCATCAGGCTTTTGAGTGGCGGCCAATTTGACCAAAGATGCGGGACGGTAGAAGTCGTGCTGCATGTCCTCTTCACGGGTCCAAATGAGTTTGACAGGCTTGCCCGCCATTTCTTTGGCAATGCGAACAGCTTGAACGGTAAAGTCTTGTGGGCTCTTGCGACCCAAACCACCACCGAGTTGCATGGGGTAGACTTTGACGTTTTCTTGTTTGACACCCGAAGCGGTTGAGGCCGCAGCCAATGAACCTTCAGCATTTTGAGTAGACGGCCAAATCTCTAGGCTCTCGCCTTGAAGCCAAGCCGTACACACCATGGGCTCCATGGTGGCATGGGCCAAATAAGGCGTGAAGTATTCGGCCTCAATCACCTTGCCCGCCGCCAGTGCTTTGGACGTGTCGCCATCGTTTCTGGCCACAGCCAACTCGGGCTGGGTCAAACCCTCTTTGAAAAAGGCGTGCAAGGAGGCGTTGTTGAGTTTGGTGTGCTCTGGGGCCACGTCCCACTCAATGTTGACTTCTTTGAGGGCCTCTTTGGCTCGCCAAAAGTTGTCTGCAACAACGGCCACAAAGTTGCCCATGTTCAAGACCTTGACAATGCCTCGGCGGTTTTGCACCTTGGAGCCGTCCATGGACTTGACCTTGCCGTTGAAAACGGGGCTTTGGGCCACAGAGGCGTAAAGCATGCCGGGCAATTGTGTGTCAATGCCGTAACGAATCTTGCCCGTCACGATGTCTGGGATATCAACACGCTTGATGGATTTGCCAGCAATCGTCCAGTTTTTGGGATCCTTCAAGACAACGTTTGCTGGGGGCGTCAACTCAGCCGCCTTCAAGGCCACCTTGCCGTAGCTGATGCTCTTCTTGGAAGGGGTATGAATCACCATGCCCAATTTGGCAATGCATTCAGACGAGGGCACATTCATCGCTTGTGAGCCCGCCACAATCAACATCTCACGCGCCGTGGCACCCGCTTTTCTCAAGTACTCTTGGGACAAACGAATCGTGCGACTGCCCACAGAAGCCATGTCTCCATACACACGCTTTTGTTTTAAATTGTCATGCGCGAGCGCATACTCCACTTTGACTTTTTTCCAGTCGACTTCCAGTTCTTCAGCAAT
>CANBTT010000025.1 GCA_947372465.1 Burkholderiales bacterium
AATGTCGTAGCGAGCAGCGCCCGCATGCATCATCTCAACCGCACAACACGCCAAACCAAACGTCATGGGCCACAACGACCCCGTTTTGGCCCAATTGACCACAGAGTCAACCGACGTTGTGATAAATCCCTCTTTGATTACACCATCCATAGACATGTTTTTATTCCCAGTCGAGTGCGCCTTTTTTCCACTCATAGGCAAAACCAACCACCAAAATACCCAAGAACACCATCATGGCCCAAAAGCCAACAGCACCAATTTGCTTTAATGAAACTGCCCAAGGGAAAAGAAATGCAATTTCGAGATCAAAAAGAATGAACAAAATCGCCACCAAATAGTAGCGAACATCAAACTTCATGCGAGCATCTTCAAATGCCTCAAAGCCACATTCGTAGGGGGAGTTTTTGGAAGCGTAGGGCCGCTTTGGACCCAAGAGATAGCCAAGAAGTTGAGGGACCACCCCTACAGCAAGGCCAACAAGTATGAACAGTAAAACCGGCAAGTAAGAGTATAGGTTCATCTCAATCTCGAATTATGAGTGCTTGATCAACCTGAAGTGTGCACGAACTGGTTGACACCAGGGTTACAAACACTTCATTTGGTGCCGTCGGCGAGACTCGAACTCGCACAGCTTTCGCACTACCCCCTCAAGATAGCGTGTCTACCAATTTCACCACGACGGCCAAATAAATTCAAAAACTTTACAAAACCAAGAGGAATAAGGTCGTTCAAGTCAGCCTGAGAGTTTACCTCGAAAACACAATATTAGAACCCTTAATATTGGTTTTTTAGATATTTTTTCCACTCACTTGGATGAGCTTGAATTCCCCGAGATCGGCGCTTTTTCACCAGCCGTTGTTTTGCTCACGGGCATGGAGGGAACGGACGCATCTGATTGTGAGCCCACATTCGATTTAACGGTCTCATTGGCGCCAGGAATTTGATTCACCGCAGCGGATGACTGATCAGCAGGGCCATTTTGAAGTTGAACGCTCTCCAAAACACTGCCTGAAGGCGCATCCTTTTTGGCGCCACCCAAATAGGCCAACGCCAATGTGGCAACAAAGAAAATGGCCGCCAAAACAGCTGTGCTTCTCGAGAGGAAGTTGGCACCACCCGTTGCACCAAACAAACTGCCTGAGCTACCGGAGCCAAAGGCGGCTCCCATGTCGGCGCCTTTGCCGTGCTGAATGAGTATCAAGCCAATCATGGCCAAGGCTGAAAGAACTTGAACCAATAATATGATATTTGTGAACATTGCCATCTTGTCGTTACTCCGTAATTTCTCTTGTTAATCTCTAAGTCTCTTCAATAAACCGTTGTATCAAACGCCAGCGCTGGCGATGATTTTTACAAAATCCTGCGCGATCAAAGAGGCCCCTCCAATCAAGCCTCCATCGACATCTGGCAGGCTTAAGAGGGCTGCCGCATTTTGCGCATTCATGCTGCCGCCATAAAGTATTTTTAAGGCATTGGCATGACACGTTTTTGCACTCAGTTGATCTCGAATAAATGCATGAACTTCCTGAGCCTGCTCTGGCGTGGCGGTCAATCCTGTACCAATGGCCCAGACCGGTTCATAGGCAATCACCAAACGATCAAAATCAGGCTCCAGCACATCTGTCACGGCCTTCAATTGAGACGCGATGACCGACTGGGTCTGCCCTGATTGCCTTTGCTCTTGGGTCTCGCCGAAGCAAACAATGGGGGTCATTTTTGTGGCCATCGCGGCCTTGACCTTCTGAGCAACCGTCAAATCGCTCTCAAAATGGTAGGCGCGCCTCTCAGAGTGACCAATGATCACTCCCTTAACGCCCAAGTCCGCCAACATGTCCAAGGAGACCTCACCCGTGTAGGCGCCCTTTGGAAACGCACTGACATCTTGCGCGCCAAGTGCAACAGCACCGCCTTGAAGCAAAGCACTCATTTGTGACAAATAAGGGGAAGGCACGCAAACCATGATATCTGGAAGGCGCTTGGCCCCCAAATCAGACAAAGCCCCTTGAATCGCCTGAACCCAGTCCGAATTAAAGGACTGAGAGCCGTTCATTTTCCAATTTCCAGCAATTAATTTATTGCGCATTTTTTTGCCTCATGCCCACGAAAGTACCAACTTGCCCACGTGTTGATTGGATTCCATCAAGGCGTGGGCCGCCGCACCAGTCTCTGGCAAATGAGCGTCAAACTGCTTAAAAATAACAGGTTTGATGACACCTTTTTCTAGCAAAGGCCAGATATGGGTCCTTAAAGACTCTGCAATTTGAGCCTTGAAAGCAATCGAACGCGGCCTGAGTGTAGATCCCGTCACCGTCAAACGCTTTCTCAACACCAAACCTGCGTTGAGTGTAGAGCCGACACCACCTTGGACTGCAATGATCACCAAGCGACCATCCTCGGCCAAGATCTCGACCTCTTTGGCCACATAGTCACCCGCCACCATGTCCAAAATAACATCGACGCCTGATTTGGGCCCGAGGCGCTTGACCTCGGCGGCAAAATCATGTGTTTTGTAATTGATTGCAATGTCGGCACCCAACTCAATGCATGCTTCACACTTTGCGTCTGAACCGGCAGTTGCGATCACCAGAGCACCAAAGGCTTTGGCCATTTGAATGGCCGTGACGCCAATACCACTGGTGCCGCCTTGAATCAAAATGCTTTCACCGGCCTTGAGCTGCCCACGATCAAACACATTGCTCCAAACCGTGAAAAATGTTTCTGGCAAACTTGCCGCTTGCTCATCTGTCATGCCTTTAGGAACAGGCAAGCATTGATCAATAGGTGCCACACACCACTGTGCATAGCCGCCCCCAGCAATCAATGCGCAAACACGGTCACCAATTTTCAAACCCTTTGCGGCCAGGGCAGCTTCATCGCCCGCCTCAACCACACCAGCCACCTCCAAGCCAGGCAAATCCGATGCGCCTGGGGGCACGGGATAATGGCCTTTGCGTTGAATGACATCGGGACGATTCACGCCACTTGCACTGACGCGTATCAAAGCCTCCCCCAAAGCGGGGACTGGTTTATCACGATCAACCAAGTGCAGGACCTCAGGTCCTCCATAGGTGGAGATTTCAATGGCTTTCATAGGTTCACTTTTTTTGCAGGCTTTGCAAAACAAAGCGACCCTAGCTCTGATTCAGAGGGAGTCGCCTTGAGTTGCATCACAGTTCTCAGTGTTGAGGCTCTGAGCCTTCTTCAGAAGCTTGGGGGCGATCGAGCAAAGCTTTCATAGACAACTTAACGCGACCTTTTTCGTCGGTTTCGAGCACCTTGACTCTGACAATCTGACCCTCGGCCAAAACGTCGGTGACTTTGCCAATGCGGTCATGGCTGATTTGGCTGATATGCAACAAGCCATCTTTGCCAGGCAACAAGTTGACCAAGGCACCAAAGTCTAAGATCTTGGTGATGGGGCCTTCATAAATTTTGCCAATTTCGACCTCAGCAGTAATTTGCTCTATGCGACGCTTGGCCTCTTCAGCTTTTGCACCATCGGTAGAAGCAATGGTGATGGTTCCATCTTCAGAAATATCGATCTGAGTGCCCGTTTCCTCAGTCAAGGCACGGATCGTGGCTCCCCCTTTACCGATCACATCACGAATCTTTTCTGGATTGATCTTCATCGTGTACAAGCGTGGCGCAAAATTGCTCACGTCCGTCTTGGCTTCGCCCATCACCTCTTGCATTTTGCCCAAGATGTGCATGCGTGCTTCTTTGGCCTGCGCCAAAGCAACTTGCATGATCTCTTTTGTAATGCCTTGGATTTTGATATCCATTTGCAAAGCAGTGATGCCGTTGGTTGTACCCGCAACTTTAAAGTCCATGTCGCCCAAATGATCTTCATCACCCAGGATATCCGTTAGAACGGCAAAACGACTGTCTTCTTTGATCAGACCCATGGCAATACCTGCAACGTGGGCCTTCATCGGTACGCCAGCATCCATCAAGGACAAACAACCGCCGCACACAGACGCCATGGAGGATGAACCGTTGGATTCAGTGATCTCGGAAACCACACGCATTGTGTAGGGGAAATCAACCTTATCGGGCAAACATGCCGCCAAGGCACGCTTGGCCAAACGACCATGGCCAATTTCTCTGCGCTTGGTGCTGCCCATTCTTCCTACCTCGCCAGTCGCAAAGGGAGGCATGTTGTAATGAAACATAAAACGGTCTTCAAATTCTCCGGCCAAAGCATCGATCCTTTGGGCATCACGGTCGGTACCCAACGTCGTAATGACCAAAGCTTGCGTTTCACCGCGGGTGAACAATGCAGAGCCATGCGTTCTAGGCAACACGCTGTTTCTGATCTCAATGGGACGCACTGTGCGTGTGTCTCTTCCATCGATACGGGGCTCACCTGACAAAATCTGCGAACGAACAATCCTGGCTTCAATGTCAAACAGCAAGGACTCAACTTTCACAGCGTCAAATTCTGCGCCCTGTGCAGTCAATCCAGACAATGTTGCCGCATAAGTCTCACGGCAAGCTTGCGTTCTTTGTTGCTTGTTGCGAATTTGATAAGCAGCCCTGAGTGGCCCTTCAGCCAACTCAACAACCTTGGCAATCAAGGGCTCATTCTTGGGCTCTGGCTTCCAGTCCCAAACAGGGTGTCCGGCTTCTTTCACGAGCTCATGAATGGCTTCGATGGCAATTTTGCCTTGATCGTGACCAAACACCACCGCACCGAGCATGACCTCTTCACTCAATTGCAAAGCTTCAGACTCAACCATCAATACAGCAGCCTCAGTTCCAGCAACCACCAAATCCATGATGCTGTCTTTTCTCTGTGTTTGTCCAGGATTTAAGACGTATTCACCATTGACATAACCCACTCGAGCCGCGCCAATGGGGCCATTAAAGGGGATGCCTGAGATGCTCAATGCAGCGCTTGAAGCAATCAATGCAGCAATATCAGCATCCACTTCTGGATTCAATGACAAGGTATGAATCACCAAATGCACTTCATTGTAAAAGCCTTCAGGAAACAAAGGACGGATGGGTCGATCAATCAAGCGACTTGTCAATGTTTCCAGTTCACTGGGCTTGGCTTCGCGCTTGAAAAAACTTCCGGGAATTTTTCCTGCGGCATATGTTTTCTCAATGTAGTCCACAGTCAAGGGAAAGAAATCTTGCCCAGGCTTGGCAGATTTTGAGGCCACAACAGTTGCCAATACAACCGTGTCATCGATATTGACCAAAACGGAACCCGTGGCTTGGCGAGCAATCTCACCTGTCTCCATCGTGACCGTGTGTTGACCCCATTTAAAGGTCTTTGTTACTTTCTTAAAAAGCGACATATTCTTAACTCCATTGTGTTTTGGGGCATGAAGGCCATGCCACCTGAGCCAGGAGGGTCGTTATAGAACAGAATGCCATTCCATCAAACGTGTGCACTTGTTGGCTTGCACGTGCTTGGTGGAATGACACAGCTTCGATCCACAATCAAACTCTCCACTGTCATTGACAAGAATAAATACTCTCATCAACAAGATGCATAAAGGCGTCTGAGCTAAGGGAATAACTCAGACGCCTTTGGCAAAATAAATACCAATTATTTGCGTAAGCCGAGTTTAGCAATCAAGGCTGAATAACGATTCAAATCCCTGGACTTCAAGTAATCCAACAATTTACGGCGACGGCTGACCATGCGCAACAAACCACGGCGACCGTGGTGATCCTTGGCATGCGTCTTGAAATGGGGGGTCAACTCATTGATGCGAGCTGTTAAAAGTGCAACTTGCACTTCAGGACTACCAGTGTCATTGGCAGCGCGGGCATTTTGCGCAACAACTTGCGCGATCGTTGTGGATAACATATCAATTTCCTTGTAATTTGTTTTGACTTGCGCAATCCCTTGAAATGAAAGAGATGCGTGCACTTCGCGCCCAAAGAGCGCAAAGCCTTATGAGTATACCCCATCCAAGTGCCAGGATGCCTTTGCCCTGACCAGAGCGCAAGTTCACTCCCCCAAAATGCACTTAAATTCCAACAAACAACGATAAATTAAAACTAATGTTTTACAAGTCAAGACCTCCAAAGTGATATCCAATCAAGCAACTCCATTCGGAAATGTAACCTACCCCCAGCGCTGCACAGGACTAATAATTCGAAAAGGGGAGCGAAAAAACCGCAGATATTGGGTCGTTTCAAGCTTTTTCAATGCAATGAAAAATAAAATAAATAAGACCGTTTTTGACTTGAAATAACTCAAGGACATCTCCATGTTTGATTCATCGATGAACGATGTTCTTCGTTCAAAAGTTTCATCAACCCGTTGGAGATTTCAATGTTATTTACACCCTTATCCGTGGCACTCAATCAAGCGCAAAAGCGCCCTTCAGTTCAAGCTTTTGAGCGATTTTTAGGGGATGTCGTGAAGACCCCTTCAAAGGTCAGTTCATTCACTGAGGCTGAAGCTGCCTATGAATTAGAGATCGATGTGCCAGGCGTGAACAAGGCGCATTTGCTCGTCAAAATTGAAGAGCAAATTGTTCGCATTGAAACCAAAGCCGAAGCAAAGAGAAAATACACCATGAGCTTTGAGTTGCCCCTTGCCATTGACCCAGCAGCAAGCCAAGCCAAATTAGAAGATGGCGTTTTGAATTTGATATTGACCAAGAAAAAACCACTTGACAATGTTTCTGTCCTGAACGTCCTTTAAAAACCATTCAAGCTTGGCCTTTAGCCCAAAGGGTGCATTTGCATCCTTTGGGATTAAAGGGCCAAAAATAAAGCGGTCCAATCAAGTCGACAGATCACGGGCACGCATTGCTCAGAGGCTTAGAGCCGACAGACTCCAGCGGGGCTTGACATCAAAACTGTAGTTTTTAGTCCCGCTTTCAATGCCATACTGCAACCGCATTGCAGCAGCCATGGCAATCATGGCACCATTGTCCGTGCACAAATAGAGCTCAGGAAAATGCACCTTGCCCCCGAGTCGAGCACATTCGCTGATCAAATTTTGACGAAGCAATGAATTGGCCCCAACGCCACCAGCCACCACCAACGTTTTGAGTTGTGTTTGCTTCAAAGCCGCAATAGATTTCTTGACCAAAACATCAACGATGGCTGCTTGGATTGAAGCAGCCAAATCATGTTTAGACGCCTCAATTTGTTGGGCGCTCATTTTATTGACTTGCGTGAGCACAGAGGTCTTTAGGCCTGCAAATGAGAAATCAAGGCGGCCGCTGTGCATCAGGGGCCTTGGAAAATTAAACGCCTTGGGGTCCCCAAGTAACGCCAACTTGGAAAGTGCAGCACCGCCCGGATAGTCCAGCCCCAAAAGTTTTGCGGATTTATCAAAAGCCTCCCCAGCCGCATCGTCCACGCTCTCGCCTAAAAGCTCATATTGCCCCATGCTTTGAACCCGCATCAATTGCGTGTGTCCACCAGAGACCAATAAGCAAACAAACGGAAAGCTCGGTGGGTCAGCACTTAAAAAAGGAGAGAGCAAATGCCCCTCCAAATGATGCACGCCCAAGACGGGAATATTCATCGATGCAGCCAATGAGACCGCTACACCTGCACCGACCAACAAGGCGCCCGCCAAGCCGGGACCTTTGGTATAGGCCACCAAATCAACTTGATGAATGTCCACACCTGAGGCTTGTAAAACCTGGTCTAAAAGTGGAATGATTCTTTGAATGTGATCTCGACTTGCAAGCTCCGGCACCACCCCACCATAAGGTTGATGCATCTCAATTTGCGTATGCAAGGCATGGGACAGGAGCTGCGGCAGTTTTACAGCAGATGACGTGTCTGCTGGCGAATTGAATTGATCAAATTTGACCAACGCAACACCACTCTCATCGCAAGAAGACTCGATACCTAAAATATGCACAACGAATCCCAATCAACCAAACAAAAGACGATGGACAAGGATATCCATTTGTCACGCTATTATCTCCCAATGCGATAAAAAAAGTCAGGCCAGCTGGATAAATTAGGAGAGAATACGTGCATGGGCATCAGTCATTACATCAAAGAAATCGGCCGCGGCAAAGAAGGTGCCAGGCACCTAAACACCGATCAAGCCCGACATCTAATGGAACTCATTTTGAGTGGCCAAGTCAGCGACTTGGAAATTGGCGCCTTTTGTATTGCCATGAGAATCAAAGGCGAGACCCCACAGGAGATGATTGGCTTTTTAGAGGCCATTGAGTCCAGCATGAACAAGGTCAGGCCAGCACCCAAGGTCGCCAAAGCGGTGATTGTGATTCCCAGCTACAACGGCGCTAGAAAACTCCCCTTGTTTACCCCTTTGCTTGCTGGCGCTTTGGCCAAGCTTGGTTTTCCTGTGCTTGTTCACGGACACCCCACAGAAGACAAAAGAGTCTCCTCAAAAGAGGTCTTTGAATTGCTGGGTTGGTCATGCGTCTCAAACAGCCCGTCCTTGAGCGAAACAAGTCTCAAAGAAGGGCATGTTTTATACGTCTCAATGGAGCACTTATCGACAAAAGTTTGCGAACTCCTTGACGTCAGAAAAACAATTGGCCTTAGAAACTCAAGTCACAGTTTGGTCAAAATTCTCAACCCCATTGAGCACGGTTGGCCCGTCTTACAACTTTCAAGCTACACGCACCCGGAGTATTTGGACTCCATGTCTCAAACGTTTGAACTTTTAAAGAAAAATGTACTTTTTTTTAGAGGCACCGAAGGCGAGGCCGTGGCTGACCCTCGTCGAACACCTAAAATGACTGGCTTTGTAAACGGCAAAGCTGAAACATTGATCGAACAAGTCCAAGGCTCCGTTGAATTGAGCCACAATTATCCCGACAGCACGGCCCCTGAAGAGGCCGTTGTTTACACCCAAAAGGTCTTGGCGGGAGAATTGGAAATGCCCTTGTCGATTCAATCTCAGATCAATGCAATTGAACAATTAAGCCTCAGAATTTCCGCTCTTTAAAATCTTTTTTCAGCATGTCCAGCCCCATCGACCCAACTCCAAGCTCAATCAGCCAGTGGCCTGTGGTCCAACTGGTGGGTGCGGGCCCTGGGGATCCAGATCTGCTGACCATCAAGGCACTCAAGGCCATTCAAGCTGCAAGCGTTGTGTTGTATGACGATTTGGTCTCGCCAGAAATTTGTGCTTTGATTCCAACGCATTGCAGACAAATTTTTGTCGGTAAACGGGGCGGGTGTAAATCCACCCCCCAAGCTTTCATTGAAAAACTGATGATTCAATGTGCCAGAGAAGGCCAAAGAGTGGTTCGCTTAAAAGGCGGAGATCCTTGCATTTTTGGTCGCGGCGGAGAAGAAATTGAAGCCTTGCGCGCACACGGGATCAGTGTCAATGTTATCAACGGAATAACCTCAGGACTTGCGGCAATGAGCTCTTTGGGCTTGCCCTTGACCCACCGCCATCATGCACATGGCGTGGTGTTTGTAACGGGACACGCCAAACATGGGGAAACAGGGGTCAATTGGGTCGAATTGGGACAAACAGCTCACAACTCCAAATTGACTTTGATCGTTTACATGGGCATGAGTTTGACCAGCAACATTCAAGATGGATTGCTGCAAGGTTTAGCGCCCACAACACCCGTTGCTGTCATTGAGCGAGCAAGCACAAAAGATCAAAGGCATTTAAAGACAAGCTTGGGCCGTTTGCTGATAGACATCAAGGACCAAGCATTCAAGAGTCCTGCAGTGATTGTGGTTGGTGACGTGATCAAAGGGCTTGAAACCATTCAAGACATGACACATCCAGTTGAACAAGTTGACGCCCAAAAAACAAATGGCCTTCAAAGCCACTAGATTCATAATGTTTTGACAACTTGATGGCTTTTTTAGGCCTGATTTTGGCTGGGAAGTGCTATTTTTTTATCCCATTTATCCCTTATTAAGGGTCAAATCCCTGTGGATAGGATATCTATCGTGCGAAAATAGCTGTTTTTGGCCGACTTGGACCCATTGAGGTCAAAGGCCTTCGCTACAGCTTACTCATAGGAATTTCTCATGGATGCAGAACGTGCTAATTTAATCGGTTCGACCTTATCGGACTTGCAAACTCGTACCCTTGATCTTCGGGGGTATCTTTGACTACGATGCAAAGTCAGAGCGTTTGAGAACAGTCAATGCCTCTCTTGAGGATCCCAGTGTTTGGAATGAGCCCAAAAAAGCGCAAGAATTAAGCAAAGAGAAAAAGTCTCTTGAAGATGTGGTGATCGTCTTGTCAAAGTTAGAACAAGAGATCATCGACAACCTAGAGCTCTTTGAGATGGTCAAATCAGAAAACGATGACGCAGCTCTTGTTGACATTGAAGTTGAGACAGCCTCTTTGAACCAAAGCATCGAGAAGCTTGAGTTTCGCCGGATGTTCAGCAATCCAGCAGACCCTTGCAATGCATTTTTAGATATTCAAGCAGGCGCGGGTGGCACAGAGGCCTGTGATTGGGCAAGCATGCTGCTCAGGCAATATTTGCGATATGCTGAACGAAAAAATTTCAAAGCCACTTTAGAAGACGAGTCGGCTGGTGACGTTGCCGGCATCAAAAGCGCCACCATCAAAATTGAGGGCGAATATGCCTTTGGTCTCCTGAGAACTGAAACGGGTGTTCACCGCTTGGTGAGAAAATCCCCTTTTGATTCATCCGGCGGACGGCACACAAGTTTTGCAAGCGTCTTTGTCTACCCTGAGGTGGACGACTCCATTGAAATCGATATCAACCCCGCTGATGTTCGTGTTGATACCTTTAGAGCCAGCGGTGCGGGTGGACAACACATCAACAAAACAGACTCTGCCGTTCGATTGACGCACATCCCGACTGGCATTGTTGTTCAATGCCAAGACGGCAGAAGTCAACACAGCAACAGAGACGTGGCTTGGAAGAGGCTCAGAAGTCGACTCTATGACTTTGAGATGAGAAAGCGCATGGAAGAGCAACAGAAATTAGAAGATACCAAGACCGACGTTGGCTGGGGCCACCAAATTCGCTCTTATGTTTTGGATCAAAGTCGGATCAAAGATCTCAGGACCTCAGTAGAAATCTCCAACACACAAAAGGTGCTGGATGGTGACTTAGACGCCTTCATTGAAGCGTCTTTAAAGCAAGGTGTTTAAGGCCTTGAAGGCTCTCAGCAGTCTCAAGAACGCCAACCACTTCACCATGTTTCCCTACATGTCAAAACACAGCAAATAACTTAAAAAAATTCGAGGAGCAAAGACGTGCAAGAAGATACACCCGGTCAAATTGTCTTAAGACAAGACTACCAAGCCAGCGCCTTTTTTATTGACAGAGTTGATTTAAGCTTTGACTTGGATCCATTGAAAACTCGTGTTTTAAACAAAATGCAAGTGCGTCGCAATCCCAATGCCCCTGCTCAAGCACTCAAATTGAATGGCGAAGAGTTGAACCTGGCCCGAGTCTTGGTCAATGGGCAAGGCACCTCCTTTAAGCTCGAGGGCAATCAATTGGTGCTTGAGAACTTACCTGAAGGACATGAATCATTTGAGTTAGAAATATTCACGACATGCAACCCCAGTAAAAACACCAAATTGATGGGTTTGTACGTGAGCCAAAATTCCTTCTTCACGCAATGCGAGGCTGAAGGATTTAGGCGAATCACTTATTTCTTGGATCGCCCAGATGTGATGTCTTCTTTCACTGTTTTGTTGAAAGCAGATAAAGCGCTCTACCCTGTTTTACTCTCCAATGGCAACTTGGTTGACAGCGGCCTTTTGGAAGATGGAAGGCATTACGCCAAATGGTCTGACCCCCACAAAAAACCATGTTACCTGTTTGCATTGGTTGCCGGTCAGTTGGTGTGCAGAGAGCAGCGTGTCACCTCTCAAAAGGGCTCAGAGCATTTGCTGCAAATCTATGTGCGTCCGGGTGACTTGGACAAGACAGAGCACGCCATGAACTCGCTCATGGCCAGCATCGCTTGGGATGAAGCCCGCTTTAACCTAAGCTTGGACCTTGAGCGCTTCATGATCGTTGCGACCTCGGACTTCAACATGGGCGCCATGGAAAACAAGGGTTTGAATATTTTCAATACCAAATTTGTTTTGGCCAACTCACAAACAGCAACCGACTCTGATTTCGCAAACATTGAAAGTGTCGTGGCTCACGAGTACTTTCACAATTGGACAGGCAACCGGGTCACTTGCAGAGATTGGTTCCAACTCTCTCTCAAGGAAGGTCTGACCGTCTTTAGAGACCAAGAATTTTCCCAAGACATTGCACACAAACCCTCTGCTCGTGCAGTCAAACGCATTGAAGATGTTCGACTTCTGAGAACGGTGCAGTTTGCTGAAGACGCCGGGCCAATGTCTCACCCCGTGAGACCTGATCAGTACCTTGAGATCAACAACTTCTACACCGTCACCATTTATGAAAAAGGTGCCGAAGTCGTCCGCATGATGCAAACACTGGTCGGCAAAGAAGGCTTTAAAGCTGGCATGGCACTTTATTTTGAGCGCCACGATGGACAGGCTGTGACGTGTGATGACTTTGCCTGCGCCATTGCGGATGCAAATCCCAAGTCTGCACTCAAAGAGCATTTAGAGATCTTTAAGCGCTGGTATTCTCAAGCCGGCACGCCCATCTTGCGCGCACATGGAGAATACGATGAGACGCTCAATCGTTATACGCTTCACCTCAATCAAATGCCTCCAAGCAATCACGCAAGCAATGAGCCCTATTTGATCCCCGTCGAAGTTGGTTTATTGAACGCTTCAGGACACGAAACACATCCCACTCAACTCTTGGTCTTGCATGAGTCAAGTGCTTCATTTGTATTTGAGAATGTGCCTTCGCGCCCTATCGCTTCTGTCTTGCGCCAATTCAGCGCGCCCGTTGTGCTTGAACAACCCTTGTCACAAAGTGAATTGTTGAGTCTCATGGCGTTTGATACCGATCCCTTCAATCAATGGGATGCAGCTCAAAAAATATGCCTACAAGCTGCACTTGAGGCTTATGAGAAAAAGCTCAATGGAGACCTTGCGTTCAACGCACCGATTTCTGGTGAACTCATGAACGGGCTGCGACAAATTCTTCGAAATACAAGCCTAGACAACGCCTTTAAAGAGTTGGTCCTGACGCTTCCAAGTGAATCCTACATTGCAGAGCAGTTGACAGTGGTTGATCCCGCATTGGTGCATCAAGTAAGGGAAGAGATGAAGTCCCAACTGGCCAAAGATTTGTTTGAAGATTGGCAGTGGATTTATCAAAACAACCAGCTCCTAGGTGCTTATAAAGCCGAGCCCTTTGATATGGGCCAACGTGCCATCACCTCAATGGCCTTGCAGTACTTGTGCATCCAGGCCGTTCACACTGGCGACAACGTGTGGCCAGGCGTGACCTATCAAAAGTTCAAGGACGCCCACAACATGACCGAGCGTTTTGCCGCCATGAGTGCATTGGTCAATGCAGGGCATGAATTAGGCGACAAAGCACTTGAAAAATTTCATACCATGTTTGCCAATGAGGCATTGGTTTTGGACAAATGGTTTGCGCTGCAGGCCAGTGCATGCGAGAGACAAACGCCTATCTTGACGAAAGTCAAGCAACTCACGCAACATGCTGACTTTCATATCAAGAATCCCAACCGTGCGAGGAGTTTGATTTTTAGCTATTGCATGTCCAATCCAGGAGCGTTTCACAAAGCAGACGCATCTGGCTATGTTTTTTGGGCAGAGAAAGTACTTGAAATTGATGCCATCAATCCTCAAGTGGCAGCCCGACTCGCAAGAGGTTTGGACCGCTACAAAAAACTCGCACAACCTTACCAAAATGCGGCTCATGAAGCCATCAAACGAGTGGCTGCAAAAGCCGACTTGAGCAATGATGTGCGCGAGGTCATTACAAGAGCATTGGGAGACACAAAATGAGTATTTCTTTAACCAGGTATTTGGTCGAAGAGCAAAGAGACAAAGGACACATTCCTCCCGAATTGCGTTTGTTATTGGAAGTGGTCGCTCGAGCATGTAAGAGCATCAGCCACGCGGTCAACAAAGGCGCTTTAGGGGGTGTTCTTGGCTCAGCACACACCGAAAACATTCAAGGTGAAGTTCAAAAAAAGTTGGACATCATCGCCAACGACGTATTGATTGAAGCCAACGAATGGGGTGGACACCTGGCCGCCATGGCATCTGAGGAGATGGATGATATTTACGCAGTACCCAATCGCTACCCACAAGGCGAGTATTTATTGCTGTTTGACCCATTGGATGGCTCCAGCAATATTGATGTGAATGTAAGCATTGGCACCATCTTCAGTGTTTTAAAAAAGAACTCTGCCTATCCCACTGTTTCCAAGGAAGACTTTCTTCAAAAGGGAAGCGAGCAAGTTGCAGCGGGCTATTGTGTTTATGGTCCACAAACGACACTGGTGCTGACCGTGGGCGATGGCGTGGCCATGTTCACGTTGGACCGTGAGCAAGGCTCCTTTGTACTGACTCAAGACCATGTTCAAATTCCAGTGGATACGAAAGAATTCGCCATCAACATGAGCAATATGCGTCATTGGGATGCACCTGTAAAGCGCTACATTGATGAGTGCCTACTGGGCAAAGAAGGCCCCCGTGCCAAGGACTTCAATATGCGTTGGATAGCATCCATGGTTGCCGATGTCCACCGCATATTGACCCGCGGTGGTGTTTTTATGTACCCCTGGGACAAGAGAGAACCCAACAAACCTGGCAAGTTGCGCTTAATGTACGAAGCCAATCCCATGAGTTGGATTGTGGAGCAAGCAGGTGGCGCGTCAACCAATGGAAAAACACGGATCATGGACATTCAACCCAAAGAACTGCATGAGCGTGTCAGTGTCATTTTGGGTTCTAAAAACGAAGTTGATCGTGTGACGCAATACCACACGCATGCATAGGGGCGGACACGCTCCAGGCCTACGATCAAGCCTTGCACAAAGACCGCACAAAAAGCCCCCGCAAAACAAAAGATTTGCGGGGGTTTCTCATTTGAATCAATTTTTTGTCTTTTTCAGCACGACTCGGATTTTTTTACAGCGCCACGCCCTCTGATCCTATGGTTAGTTCTATGTCATGACAACTTGAAAAGAGGTATGCTTTTTCGTTGGCAAAAATTTGAACTGCACTCGGTTCTCTGCTCAACGAATTAAACACCCAATTTGCATG
This sequence comes from Burkholderiales bacterium, assembly GCA_947372465.1. Lineage (GTDB taxonomy): Bacteria > Pseudomonadota > Gammaproteobacteria > Burkholderiales > Burkholderiaceae_C > Limnohabitans. Next base: position 15,110 of record CANBTT010000025.1, read on the forward strand.
ATCAATTTTAATCCCTGTCTCAAACCCATTCGACTCTTTGTTGTGTTCATGGCGATGCTGAGTGCACTCAACTCAGGCCTTGCACAATCAGATTATCCAAACCACCCCGTCAGACTCATTTGTGTTCATGCTGCTGGGGGGAGCGCCGATGCTTTGTCCAGAGTGCTCGCAGATCGATTGTCTAAATTGCTTGGGCAATCGGTGGTGGTTGAAAACAAACCTGGCGCCGGCACGATGCTGGGGGCAACACAAGTGGCCAACGCCCCTGCGGATGGCTATACGCTTTTGATGGCCAGTGTGACCACCTTGTCCATCAATCCAAGCCTGTACTCACAAATGAGCTACCATCCATTGAAGGATTTTGCACCGGTTGCCTTGGTGGCTCAAACGCCCTCGGTCTTGGCTGTATCCCCCTCGGTGAATGTCAAAAACCTCAAAGAGCTCTTGGAGCTTTTAAAGGCCAATCCTGGCAAGTACAACTACAGCTCCCCAGGGCAAGGCACATCGGCCCACCTCGCTGGCGCATTGTTCACCTCAATGGCGAAAGTGGATGTGGTGCACATTCCCTACAAAGCCAGTGCCTCGGCTGTTTTAAGCCTCATCTCAGGTGAAGTGCAAATGACCTTTGAGAACAGCTTGGTGCCTTTTAGCAAAAGTGGGAAGCTCAAACCCATTGGCATTGCAAGTCTTAAGCGTTCGATTTCCTGGCCTGAGTTGCCAACCATCGCCGAACAAGGACTGCCGGGTTATGAGTCCACCGTCTGGTACGGTGTTGTTGCACCCAGCGCCACACCCATCGACATTGTCAAAAAACTCAATGACAGCATCAACCAAGTCTTGGCTCAAAAAGAGATGCTCGATAAAATCAAATCTTTGTCCGGAGACCCTGTTGGAGGAAGCCCTGAGTCCTTCACAGAAAGAATCAAGGCCGATACGCAAAAATGGGCTCAGGTCATCAAGATTGCTGGCGTCACAAGTGAGTAATGCATCCCTTGTGCCCTTTACCAATTAACACTCAACCCCAACTGAACTTCAATGTCATCCCCTAAAAATCAACCCAATATTGTCATCATCGGAGCAGGCATCGGTGGCGTCGCATGTGCAAGTGCCTTGGCCAAATTTGGCATCAAGGCGCACATCTACGAGCAAACACTTCAGTTCTCAAGAGTGGGTGCAGGCATCCAAATGGGTCCCAATGCAACGCAGGTCTTGCATGGCCTTGGCCTAAAAGACCACTTGGCGCAAACCGCCTTCCAACCCAAGACCAATCTCAACAGGGTATGGAACACTGGGGAAGTCAGCAACGACTACCCCCTCTCAGAACACGTGATTGCCAAGTACGGTTCGCCCTTTTACGCTTTGCACCGAGCAGATCTGCATGAAGCCTTGACGAAATTGGTCCCGAGTGAGCAAATTCATTTGGGTAAAAAGTTAACAGCCCTGCACCAAGACGACAAAGGCGTTGAACTTCAGTTTGCCGATGGCAGCAAAGTGCATGCCGATGCGGTCATTGGGGCAGATGGTGTTCACTCTTTGACACGCGAGATCCTCTTGGGACCAGAAGCGCCGCGCTTTACTGGACGCATCGCATACAGAACCACCTACCCATCCTCGCGATTAAAGGGTGTTGAAATTGGTGACTCTAGAACCAAGTGGTGGGGGCCCGATCGTCACATCGTGATCTACTACGTGACCAAAAAAAGAGATGAAATTTATTTCGTAACGAGTCAACCCGAAGATGCCACCTGGACCACCAAAGAGTCTTGGTCCTCCAAGGGCGATCTCAAAACACTTCAAGACGCTTATGCTGGCTTTCACCCCGATGTGCAAGCAGTCATTGCAGCCTGCCCGGAAGTTCATAAGTGGGCACTTTTTGAGCGCGATCCGTTGAGCACATGGGTTCAAGGTCGAGTCATGCTGCTTGGGGATGCCTGCCACCCCATGACGCCATATATGGCCCAGGGTGCTGCAATGGCGCTTGAAGACTCTGTCGTTCTGGCCCGCTGCCTGGATGCACACAGAGGGGACGATTTGAATGCCACCTTCAAGCTTTATGAAGCCCTCAGAAAGCCTCGGACCTCAGAGATTCAAAAAGCCTCTGGCGCCAATCAATGGATGCAAAATAAAACCAATCCAGACTGGGTTTACGGCTACAACGCTTGGACAGTGCCTTTAGAAATGACACCATGAGTTGGCTGCCTTTGAGGCAGAGCACCACGCTTTAATTGACTTCTATGGCGATTTTTCCAGTTTGACCATTGCTCATCAAATAGGCTTGGGCTTGGTCTAGCTCTGTGAATTTAAAGCTCTTGTCCAAGATGACTTTGATTGCGCCACTGGCAACGCCTTTGGCGCAATCTTCATCAAAACGCTTTGAGCACTCTTGGGTTTGAGCCAAGGTTCGTGTTCTGAAGGTTCTTCCAATGAGACTTGCATTTTTTCTGGCCAACTCATCCAAGTTGACCGTGGCCATGCTCCCAGCGTTGCGCCCTACTGTGATCAAGCGCCCACCAAGGGACAGCAACTTCACATTGGCATCAAAAAGACTAGACCCCACTTGGTCCATGATCAAGTCCACCCCTTGCCCCCCAGTGAGGGCGAGAAGTTGATCCACCCAAGCCGGGTCCTCTGTATTGAAGACTGCAGTCGCGCCCAGAGCTTTAAGAGACGCTATTTTTTTGTCTGAACGCGTGGTTGCAAACACCTGCTCGACCCCCAAAAACCGAGCCATCTGAATGCCCGTGACCCCAACGCCCGATGAGCCCGCAGTGACCAACACATTTTTGGCTGTTTTGATCCCACCGGCCGTGACCAAGGCATCGTGCGCTGTGATGAAAACATTGGGTATACAGCCTGCCTCTAACCACGAGACACTGCTTGGTTTTTTCATGAGCGACTTGTCTGAGGCCAAAGCATATTGCGCAAAACCCGCTGGAGATCGAGTCATCACTTCGTCTCCGATGTGCCAATCTTGGACATCTTTGCCAAGGGCGCAAATGACCCCAGCAAACTCAATGCCCGTCACAAGTGGCTTGGACTGAGGATCTTTGTGCTTGATGACCGACTGAGTCTCCCCCCTGTTGACCGAGGAGGCTTTGACTTGTACCAACACTTCGTGCGCGCCTGGCACGGGCTTGGACACTTCGCAGGCTTGGTACCTGCCGCCCTCTGGGGTTGGCATGACCAACATTTGAATCATGGTATTTTGGCTCATTGGACACTCTCTTCTTGAATAGACACCCCTAAATCGGGCTGAAATTTAAGCGCTGATGGCTACAGATCCGCTATTATAGGAATGATCCATCCCGAGCGCACTCAACGTGTACCCTATAAGCACCCCCGAAGCCCCTTTGTAAAAGAGTCTTTCTATGTCCGCAAATGAACAAGACATCATGCGCCAAGCCATTGTGAAGGAATTGGCACTCAATCAAATCAATGCCGTTTTATGGAACAAGGCCGCCACCCTTTCCAAAGGCGATGACTTAAAGAGGCGAGAGCACTACATTGATCTGCGCATGAAAGCGATGCAAGAAACCGTGAAGTCCCATGTTTTAAAAGAAATCAAAGCTGACTTCGCAAGAAAAAATGCAAGGCCTGCTGACTTCTTAAGTGCCAAAGATTTATTTAAAAAATAATATTGCTTCTCTTGCTTAACAAAATATATTCACAGACTTGCCCCAAAACAATGCAAGCACTGTAAAGACGAATCCAGTGATCAACTCCGACATGCTCATCTAAAGCAGTCCCCATGACACTCCCCTGTCATCGCCATGAAGATGTCCTTGTAAAAATCCAATCGACTTGCGTTCGTGTGTGTCTCACAGAATGAATCGTCCAACGTTGGCAAATCAATTACAGGTCCAAGCCTGAAGGGTTGCAATCGACTTAATTCACCAAAGAGGTGGATGATTGAATTGATCTAGAGGCCGTCTAAATTGAGTTTTTCTTCTCTTCATGTGCGAGGGTCTTGCGCTTTGCGCTCTGGCTTTGCTCGAACTGTTTCAATTCTCCTGCCGTCAAGGGACGCCACCTCAAAGATCCAGCCCGAGCAAACGAACTGATCCCCAACTTGAGCCAACTGCCCTTTTAGAAACAAAATCAATCCCGCCAGGGTGTTGTAGTGGCCAAGTTCCTCTTGTGGCAGTGAGGTTTGAATGTGCAGTCTGTCTTTGAGTTCATTGAGAGAAATCAAACCATCCAGTATGACAGACCCATCGGGTTGAAGCTTCACCTCCTCTTGGGACTGCTCAATCGCAATCATCCAAGCCCCGGTAATGGCTTCCAAGAGATCTCTGGGCGTCAAAAGTCCTTGGACATCGCCGTACTCATCAACAACCAACACAATTCTTGACGCTGTCGACAAGAAAGAGTGCATCAAAGAGTCCGGGCGTTTAAATTGACCCAACAAATCAAGCCCACTTAAGGTCTCTGGCACGAAGGAGGCTGGCACCATCAACTCAGACAAGTCACGTGTGACGCTTGCCGAATGGACCACCTGCCCCAGACTCACAACGCCTGCAACTTGGTTCAAATCTCCCCTACAAACGGGATACCAAGAATGAGGTGTCAATTCTTTGAGCTTGAGCAAGGCTTCTTGCACCGTCATATCGACGTGCAGCCACACAATGTCTGATCTGGGGACCATCATCGACTTCAAGGGCCGATCATCCAAATTAAACACGTTTTTAACCATCTCGTGCTCTTGTTGTTCGATCAACCCGGCCTTCACACCCTCGCTCAGACTGGCCGTGATCTCCTCTTGCGTGACGTTGTAGGCCTTTTGGGAGTTGATACCGAGCAAGCGCAAAATGGCAAAAGTCGTCCATGACAGCGTCGCAACCAATGGCTTTGCAATAAAGGCGAGCCAAATCATCAAGGGTGCTGTCATCCTCGCCACAGGCTCTGGGTAAAGTTGTCCAATGCGCTTAGGAACCAACTCACCAAAAATCAAGGTCATGAAGGTGATGAGAAACACGACCAAGGCGGTCGCAATGATCTCGGAAGTATGGCTCGACATGCCTTCAGCTTTGAGCCAATTCGACACCTCGTGGCTGTAGGCTGCATCGCCTAAAATACCATTTAGAATCCCAATGCCTGTGATGCCAATTTGAACTGTTGACAAAAACCTCGTTGGGTTTTCCATCAACTCAAGCGCCGATTTCGCACCCCGATCCCCTGTGTCGAGCAACACTTTTAATCGTGGCTTTCTGCTCGAAGCCAAAGCCATTTCGGACATGGCAAACAAACCATTGATAAGAGTGAGTATGATGATGACCACTAAGTTCATTTAAAACCCTTTTGTCGCTGCGCACTGAGCGCAACAAAAACCAAAGTACTTAACACACACGCAAGACACTGGATCCATGGCACATTATCTAATTGGCGACATCCAAGGCTGCAACAGCACCTTGGGCAAGTTGTTGGACATCATTGATTATTCACCCAGCAAAGACATCATTTACTTGTTGGGGGACTTGATCAACCGTGGGCCAGACAATGTAGGCGTCTTGAGAAGACTCATGTCCTTGGGCGCCAGTGCAAAGTCTATCTTAGGTAACCACGATCTGCACTTTTTATCTGTAGAAAAAGGACTCAAGGCCCCAAAAAACGGCGACACCATCCAAGACATCTTGGGCGCAAAGGACCGTGAAGCATTGACCTTTTGGCTCCGATCGCAACCTTTGGCGATGATGGCTCGCGACTACCTTGTGGTTCACGCAGGCGTGCACCCCCTTTGGAGCGCAGAACAAACCTTGAGTCTGGCAAGAGAAGTTCAATTGGCCTTGATCGAACCTGATTATGAAGACTTTTTAAGACAAATGTATGGCAATGAGCCCGACTCTTGGAGTGATGCTTTGCGCGGGATGGAACGCCTCAGAGTCATTGTCAATGTGCTGACTCGCATGCGCTTTTGCAGTCCGGCAGGACAACTCAACTTCAACGCCAAATCCTCTCTTACGCAAGGCCCTCCTGGCTTTTTACCATGGTTTGAAATCGAGGGAAGAAAAACTCAAAATCAACTCATCGGCTTTGGCCATTGGTCAACGGCTGGGGGAACTGAAAAAAACAAGGTGGTTTGCCTCGACACTGGATGTGTCTGGGGCAGAGGCCTGAGTGCTTATCAACTGTCCGACACTGCAGCAAGCGCAACTGGCACTTGGTTCACAGCCGAGACGCTAGAGACACCCGCTTCTTTCAATGAATAGGTGAGCAAGCCTGTTGCGACATGAAGCCCAAAATGCAAAGCTCTGGTAGAGGACCCTTAAGTGGGCGTCTGCGTTTCGGTTTTGAACAAAGCCGCAACTTTTCTCTTGGGCTTGATGTTGGCTGAAATAGACCTTGAGGTGGGTTTGTCCGCGGCCTCCCACGAAGGCAACTGCTCGGGTGCCGCACTTGACTCATAGGGTTTGTCAAAAAAGGGATCTCTTGGCGCAGATTTTTTCTCATAGGAACGTTGTCCAAATGAAGACGCACCCATGCTTTTATGAGAATGATCGAAAGCCTCTCGGGGAGCTCTTCTGTTGCGAGCATCTGAGCCCTCTCTGAAGCCACGAGATTCACCACTGGGGTCCCTGCTGTGCCTTGAAGAGAAGCCATCGTCAAACTCAAGCGCTTCGAGGTCCACTTTGGTTTTGATCAGTTTCTCAATGTCACCAATGAGCTTGGTATCTGTTGGAGAAACAAAACTGATGGCAAGACCCGATGCACCCGCACGACCCGTGCGACCAATGCGATGCACATAATCCTCAGCGTTGTAGGGCACATCAAAGTTAAATACTGCAGGTACATCTTTGATGTCCAAGCCTCTTGCCGCAACATCGGTACAGATCAACAAATCGACCTCGCCACTCTTGAACGCGTCCAAGGCCTTCAGACGCTCGTCTTGACTTTTATCCCCGTGAAGCGCACTGGTTTTAAGACCATCGTGCTCTAGAGAACGAGCCAACCGGGCACAACCCAACTTGCTGTTGACAAAAACAAAGGCTTGGGTAATTCCATTTTTAAGAATCAAATGCTTCAAAGCTCTTCGTTTGTCATCATCGAGCACACTGTAAAAGTGCTGCTTGACAGTGGATGCGGTCTCATTGGGTCTGGCAACTTCAATGGTCACTGGGTTTTGCAAATAACTCGATGCCAACCTCTTGATCTCTGGAGAGAAGGTTGCTGAGAACAACAAAGTTGTTCTTTGCTTTGGCAAAAAGCTCAAAATTCTTTGTAAATCCGGCAAAAAACCAATGTCCAGCATGCGATCTGCTTCGTCCAGCACCACATACTCAACTTGGTTCAAGACGACATTTTTAGCTTCTATGTGATCGAGCAGTCGTCCAGGTGTCGCAACCAAGACCTCCACCCCTTTTTTAAGTTCCAGCGTTTGAGGCTTCATGTCCATGCCGCCAAAGACGACGGCACTTCTGACTTGAGAGTACTTTGCGTAGAGTTTGACTTGCTGGGCCACTTGATCGGCCAACTCTCTCGTGGGCAAAAGGACCAAGGCTCGAACGGGATGACGTGCAGGCGAGGTCGAGGTATTCTCGTGCTTTAAGATTCGCTGAAGCAAAGGCAGTGCAAAGGCGGCGGTCTTGCCTGTACCGGTCTGGGCTGCCCCCATCACATCTTGTCCGCTCAACACCACAGGAATGGCCTGGGCTTGAATAGGGGTCATGGATTCGTAACCCATTTCGGCTACGGCGCGTGCCAGCACGGGGGCCAGCTGAATATTTGAAAATGAACTCATGTAGGACTGCTATTGTCTCACCGATAGCCCTTGGAAGATAGGCGTCTTCACGTTTTTGGCAACGTCACGCCACTTTGACCTTGGTATTTACCGCCTCTGTCCTTGTAGCTGGTCTCGCAAACCTCATCGCTCTCAAAGAACAAAACCTGTGCACACCCTTCACCCGCGTAAATTTTGGCGGGCAGTGGCGTAGTATTGCTGAACTCAAGGGTCACATAGCCCTCCCACTCGGGCTCAAAGGGCGTCACATTGACAATGATGCCGCAGCGAGCATAGGTGCTTTTACCCAAACAGATGGTCAGCACGTTTCTAGGAATTCGGAAATACTCAACCGTCCTTGCAAGAGCAAAACTATTGGGAGGAATGATGCATACATCGGACTCGATGTCCACAAAGCTGCGCTCATCAAAGTTTTTCGGATCAACGACCGTGCTGTAGATATTGGTGAACACCTTGAATTCAGGCGCACACCGAATGTCATAGCCATAACTGCTGGTGCCATAACTCACAATCTTTTGCCCATCGTGCATGCGAACCTGACCGGGCTCAAACGGCTCAATCATGCCGTGATCCTTGGCCATTTGGCGAATCCATTTGTCTGATTTGATACTCATGGCTTTATTTTAACAGCATGCGCGCGGCTCGCAGGCCTTTCAAGGCCAGGGATCAATTGGATTTGGGCAGCGCAGACACCACCCCCTCAAGCAAATAATTCATTTGTTGGACCTGCTCGTCCGTGAGCACAACCCCCTGTTTGGCCACAAGTTTTGCATCTTGGGTCAGCAATGGGCCTTTAAAAACAGTCGTTTTGCCTTGAATCATTTGTTTTTTGACCGCTTCAACCTCTCTTTTGACCGAACCAGGCACCTTCTCACTCCAGCCTTGGATGTCCACCATGCCTTCGCGCAAACCACCCCAAGTGTCCTTGCTTTTCCAAGAGCCCTCAAGCATGGATCTCACACGAGAGACGTCATATTTCTCCCAATGATGCGTCACCGCCAACAATTGAGAACCAAAGCCCATGGCGCTTAAATCTGAATGGTAGGCGATGGCCCATACATTTTTCTCTTGCGCGACTTGCATCACAGCGTTCGTGCCGGTGTGATAGGCCAACACATCGGCCCCTTGATTGACCAAGGTCTCAGCCGCGTCTCTCTCCAAAGCAGGACTGAACCATGAATTGACCCAAACCACCTTTACCTTCGCTTGTGGATCTACACTTCGCATGCCCAAAGTGAAGGCATTGATGCCTTGCAAGACCTCGGGAATTGGGAAAGCAGCCACATAACCCGCAAGATGTGTTTTCGACATTTTGGCAGCAGCAACGCCCGCCAAATACCGCCCCTCGTAATAACGAGCGTTAGAGGTAGAAACATTGAGCGCTCGCTTGTATCCCGTGACCGACTCAAAACGCACCTGAGAAAACTCCCTGGCCACTTGCATGGTTGGCTCCATGTAGCCAAAACTGGGCGTAAAAATCAGCTGATGGCCAGAATTTGCCAAATCACGAATCACACGCTCAGCATCAGGCCCCTCTGACACATTCTCAACAAAGGTGGTTTTGACCAAAGGGGCTTTATTGGGTTGATTGAACGCCGCTTCAATGGCTCGCCGCCCCAAATCATGCTGAAAGACCCAGCCCGCATTGGCAACTGGGCTGATGTAGACAAAGGCTACTTTTAAAGGCTCTTGGGCCCTGGCAAAAAGGGTCAAAAGCAGCAAACTCAATACAGCAACGCACTTAGCGCTGAGGTTTTTATACATGGTGTTCCTCGACATGACCAAAAATGGTGTTAAAAAATAATAAACGCTTGTTTTGTTGTGCACAAAACACCGAAAAAAACAAATCCCAATATTCCTTTCATAAGAAATTGCACCAAAATGGCGCAAAGAAGAATTATATCTATAGTTTTAATTTTTACATCAGCCCCAAATTCCTGACGAAAGACACGGTTTCAAAACTAAGCCACAATACAATATGCGTTAACCCTAATGCTTGCCTTTTATGGATTGGCCTGAGCCCTCTAGGGCTCACTGCACATTGGCCATTCAACCACACCTCCAACCTTTGACTTCTAATCAAGGCTTGGGCACATTGCCAACAAACCAAAAAAATGAACACACGTTTCAATTTGAATCAAAAAGTTGCCTTATTGGGTTGGACTAGCGCGATCTGTATGCTCAGTTCATGCGCTACACCTGTCGACCTGGGACAAGAGGGCTTACAAGAAAGTGCAAATCCAAAAGCATGGGTTCAAAACACCTCCCTTGTCCAAAACAACAATGTCTATGCATTCAAGGCAACCAGCGCCTTGATGCCCACGGACACCAGCTCTGATCGAGACCAACAACTGGCTTGGAACGCCTCCCCACAAAAAGAATGGTGGCGGGCCTTTGACTCTGCATCTCTTGATCAATTGGTCAAGCAAGCGCTCACGCACAATCCCAATCTAACGGCGGCCAGATCAACACTTGCCCAAGCACAGGCAAATGCACTCGCAACCTATGGCTCCTTGGCTTTTCCAAACGTCAATGGGCAAGTGGGTGTAACCAGAGAGCGAGCCTCACAAGCGACAACGAATGTGCCCGGCGGATCGATTTTCAACCTCTACAACACCTCGGTCAATGTGTCCTACACATTGGATTTATTTGGTGCCAATCAATTCACCATCGCCTCTGCGCAAGCACAAGCCCAATTTCAAACCTATCAATGGCGTGCGGCAGAGTTGAGTTTGACGGGCAATGTGATCACGGCAGCAATCCGTGAAGCTCAGCTCAGCCAACAAATCCAACAAACCCGTGAAATTTTGAAGGCACAAGAAAAACAACTCCAAATCATGGAGAACCAACTCAAATTGGGCGCCATCAATTCCACCGCAGTCCTCGCTCAAGCCAGCTTGGTCTCACAAACAAAATCAGGATTGCCCACGCTGCAAAAGTCACTGGAACAAGCGCACCATCAAATTGCAATTCTTTGCGGAGATTTTCCTGCGCAATCTCAGTGGACAGGGCTTTCCCTCAATGAGTTACGCATTCCTAAAGTGCTGCCCGTGAGCCTACCGTCTGAGCTGCTTCGTCAACGACCCGATATTTTGGCCAGTGAAGCACTGATGAATCAATCCATCGCTGCTTTGGGCGTCGCAAAGGCCAATCTATATCCTCAGGTCAATCTCTCCGCCAATGCAGGCTCCTTGGCGACACTCAGCAGCAACCTCTTCAGCACGCCTTGGAGCTTTTGGACTTTGAGCACGGGGCTCACGGCACCCATTTTCAATGCTGGCGCTTTAAAAGCAAAAGTACAAGCAGCAAAAGCGGGCTATGAAACCTCCTTTTACGGCTACAAAGGCACGGTCTTGGGGGCCTTTCAAAACGTTGCAGACTCCCTCGCCGCGATTGAATTTGATACGCAAAGTTACCAACAACAAAGCGCCAACGAACAGCTGGCAAAAGACAGTTTGGCGATTGCCCAAAAACAATATGAGTTGGGCGCCATCAATTTCATGGTGCTGTTGGATGCACAGCGCAACCACGCTCAAGCAAAGATTGGACTGATCAACGCTCAAGCCAATCGATTGGCCAATACAGTGGCACTTTACCAGTCCATGGGCGGGTCAAACTGGATGACACCGATAGCCTCTGAATCCAAGGCGCCCGGAAAGCTCGCTCAGCTTCAATAAGCCTGGCGCCTGCAAGCTTCATCGAGCCCATTAATTTTTTAATCTATCCTTATAAAGCGAGAACTGAAAATGACCAAACGCATGCTCATCATGCTCGGATGTATTTTGGTGCTGATTGCCGGTTTGGCATTTGGCTTTTATCTGCACATTCAAAAACTCATCGCAAGCGCTCCAAAGCCTGGCGCTCAAACCGTGACCTCGCTGAGCGTCACCTCGGTCGAGTGGAAGCCCCAAACCACCTCCATTGCCAATCTAGCACCCGTTAAAGGCGTTGAGCTGAGCAGTGAAGTCGCTGGACTGGTCAAAGAGGTGTTGTTTAAGTCTGGACAAGTTGTCAAAACTGGGGATCCATTGATTCAACTCAATGCAGAGTCAGAGCTTGCTCAATTCAATGCAGCGCAGGCCAGTGCGGACTTGGCCGATGTGGTGTACCAAAGGGACAAGGCTCAACTGGCTGCTCAAGCCATCAGCCAAGCACAAGTCGATGTTGATTTGGCTGACCTCAAGGTCAAGCGAGCACAAGCCGCGCTTCAAAAGGCCAATTTGGATAAAAAAACCATCAAAGCCCCCTTCAGTGGAAAGCTTGGAATCACAGCCATTGTGGCTGGCCAGTATTTGAATCCTGGTGACAAGGTCGTGACACTTCAAACCCTGAACCCCATTTATGCCGACTTCTTTCAACCCCAACAAAAAATCTCCCAGCTCAAGGTTGGGCAAACAGTTGAGTTGAGCGTGGATGCTTTTCCTGACCAAAAAATCTTGGGCAAGCTCACAACCCTCAACCCAAAGGTTGACACCAGTTCAAGAAACATTCAAATACAAGCCACCTTTAACAATCCAAATGATCAACTCTTGCCAGGCATGTTCGGCAAAGTCAACGTGTACTTGGGTGAGGCACAAAAATTCCTCACCCTGCCCCAAACTGCGATCACCTTCAACCCCTACGGTTCAACTGTATTCGTGATCGAAGAGGAAGAAGGTAAAACACCTGATGGCAAACCTGATGGTAAAAAGTACAAAGTCGCAAAACAAGTTTTTGTCACTACTGGAGACACCAGGGGTGACCAAGTCGCAATTATCAAAGGTTTAAAAGCGGGTCAAGAGGTGATCACATCAGGCCAGTTGAAATTAAAGAATGGCACGCCAGTTGTAATCGACAACTCGGTCATACCCGACAACAACCCCAACCCTAAGCCACAAGAGCATTGAGAACTTCATGAATTTCACAGATCTCTTTATCAAGCGCCCCGTGCTCGCATCGGTGGTCAGTTTGCTGATCATTGTTTTGGGTCTGCGCTCCATCTTTAATCTGCCCGTGAGTCAATACCCAAAGACACAAAATGCAGTAGTCACGGTTTCTACGACTTACTTTGGTGCTGATTCCCAGACGGTTGCGGGCTTTATCACACAACCGCTAGAAACAGCCATTGCGCAAGCCCAAGGCATTGACTACATTTCCTCCACCAGCTCTAACGGCATCTCCACCATCACAGCCACCCTGCGCCTGAATTACGATGCCAATCGAGCTCTCACAGAGATCAATACTCAAGTTGCTTCTGTGAAGAACCAACTCCCCCCCCAAGCTCAGCAACCCGTTTTGACCGTTCAAATGGGTCAAACCATTGCGGCCATGTACATGGGCTTTTACAGCAACGATTTACCCACCAACAACGTCACCGATTACTTGATCCGGGTGGTCAAACCCAAAATTGATTCTGTTGAAGGCGTTCAAGTGGCCGAGATTTTAGGAGGTCGACTGTTTGCCCTTCGAGCGTGGCTTGATTCTGACAAAATGACCGCCTTCAATGTGACCGCTGGCGACGTCAGCCAAGCCTTGGCTGCCAACAACTTTCTGGCACCTGTTGGCGTGAGCAAAGGCTCCATGGTCACGGTTCCTCTCACGGCAGGAACTGACTTGCACTCTGTTGATGAATTCAAAAAACTCAACATCAAAAATAGCAATGGTGCTTTGATCAAACTCGAAGACATTGCAACGGTCTCATTGGGCTCAGAAAATTACGACTTCAATGTCGCCTTCAGTGGCGTGAGATCGGTCTTCATTGGCATCAAAGTGGCACCTGATGCCAACGTGCTGGATGTCGCAAAGCGCGTGAGAGGCATGTTCCCAGGCGTGAAAGAGCAGTTGCCCAGCGGCTTGACTGGCGCCATCGTCTACGACTCGACAGCCTTCATCAACACCTCCATCTACGAAGTGCTCAAGACCTTGGTTGAAGCCCTGGTCATTGTGACCATTGTGATCTTTTTGTTTTTGGGCAACTTCAAAGCAGTGATGATTCCTGTGATTGCCATGCCTTTGTCGCTGGTGGGCACATTTTTCATCATGTTGGCGCTAGGTTACTCCATCAATTTGCTAACACTTTTGGCTCTCGTGTTGGCCATTGGTCTGGTGGTCGACGATGCCATCATTGTGGTGGAAAATTTTGATCGCCACATGAAAGATGAAGGCATGAAATCATTTGATGCCGCCATCAAGGCCGCCAGAGAGTTGGGCAGTCCCATTTTGGCCATGACGGTCGTCTTGATAGCAGTTTACGTGCCCATTGGATTTCAAGGGGGGTTGACAGGTGCACTCTTTACAGAGTTTGCCTTCACCCTAGCAGGCTCAGTGGCCGTGTCAGGCATCATTGCCTTGACCTTGTCGCCCATGATGTGCAGTGAGTTCTTTAAAAACCACGAACACGACTCCTCTCCTTTGGTAGAAAAAATTGACGCCATTTTCGCAAAAGTCCAAGGCGCATACCAACGCACGCTTCATAGCTTGCTAAACACATGGCCCGTGCTCATCGTGATGGCTGTTATTTTGTTCATTCTATTGGGACTGATGTTCAAGATGTCTCAATCAGAGTTGGCTCCCCAAGAAGACCAAGGCCTCGTTGCTTCACTGGTCACCGGCGCACCCACAGCGACAGCGGATCAAATGCAAGTGTATGCCAAGCAAATTTTTGATGTCGCGAAATCTGTCCCTGAGTACGAGCAAATGTTCCAAATCACGGGTGTACCCACTGTGAATGCGGGTATCGGTGGTGTGATCTTTAAAACCTGGGAAGATCGCAAACGCAGCGCTTTAGAGCTTCAAATGTATTTACAAGCACAGTGGAACAAAATCGCTGGTGTTCGCATTGCTGCATTTCAATTCCCACCCCTGCCCGGCTCTTCAGGGCTGCCTGTCCAATTTGTGATTTCAACGACCGAACCCTTTCAAAACTTGAATCAAGTTGCGCAACAAGTGTTGGACAAAGCTCGCGCTGCCAACAAGTTTTACTTTGTTGATGTCGATTTAAAAATCGATAAACCACAAGCAACGGTTGTGGTCGATCGAGACAAAATCGCATCCCTTGGCTTGACCGAACAAGACGTCGGTGTTGCATTGAGCACTGCGCTTGGAGGGGGGTATGTGAACTACTTCTCTATTGCAGGACGCTCCTACAAAGTCATCCCTCAGGTGCAACAAGTTGATCGACTCAATCCAGAGGATCTGTTGAATTTCAATATCAAGTTACCCAACGGCACTTTGATCAAAGCATCCACAGTTGCACGTTTGAAATATGATGTGGTACCAGAATCGATCAATCGCTTTCAACAGTTGAACTCGGCAACCATCTCTGGCGTGTCTGGGGCATCTCAAGGTGAAGTGCTGAAGTTTCTCAAAGACACCGTCCAAGAAATCGCACCCAACGGCTACAGCGTCGACTACTCTGGTCAATCCAGACAATACATCAAGGAGTCGGGTGGTTTCTTGCTCACGATGTTCTTTGCCATCGTCATCGTGTACCTCGCCTTGGCTGCTCAATTCGAAAGCTTCAAGGATCCAGTGGTGATTTTGGTCTCTGTGCCGCTTGCTTTATTTGGCGCCATGATCTTCATCTTCTTGGGAATGGCCTCCGTCAACATCTACACCGAAGTGGGACTGGTCACCTTGATGGGTTTGATCAGCAAGCACGGCATTTTGATTGTTGAAGTGGCCAAACAACTCCAACGAAGTGGTCAAACCAAACGTCAAGCGATTGAAGCGGCTGCTTCCATTCGACTGCGTCCAATTCTCATGACCACGGCGGCCATGGTGTTTGGTGTCATTCCCTTGGTGATTGCCTCTGGCGCTGGTGCAGCGGGTCGCCAAGCCATGGGCATTGTGATCTTTGCGGGCCTGTCAATTGGAACGCTCTTCACGCTGTTTGTTGTGCCTGCAATGTACTTGTTCATTGCCTCTGATCGACTCCAAGCGATCAAATCTTAAACGCGCCTCTCTTCAAGCCCCTTGGCGCCCAAGACAAAGCCCTCAATTGAGGGCTTTGTCTTGCGGCCCCTACCATAAAACGAAAAAAATGTAGCGGGCCTACTTGTTCAAAGTGGACAAATATTCGGCCAACAAATCCAGATCTTCCGCAAGCAATGCCTGAGCCGCAGAAGTCATGGTGCCATCAAAGTCGCCCCTTTGAGCGGCCTTGAAGAGTTTGAGTTGCTCAAGCAAATAAACTTGATGCTGACCGGCCAGCCTTGGGATGTGCTGCTGACCAACCAAGTTCGCCGTGTGACAAGCCACACAGTTGTTTTTCTCGGTGATCTCTCGGCCCTTAGAGAGAACATCCGCTTGAGGCTCACGAACGGGCGCCTTTAACTTTTGTGATGAGAAATACTGAGCCAAATCATTCAAATCTGCATTGCTCAACTTTTCTGCAAAAACGGACATGGCCTCGCTTTTTCGTCGACCTTCACGGTACATGTACAAGGCAGTCACAATGAACTGCTTGGGCTGCGCAGCAATTGAAGGTATGTTGGCGCTGATGGAGTTCCCATCCACCCCGTGACAGGCCGCACAGACTTGAGATTTCATTCGGCCCTCCTCCATGCCGGCAAAAGAAGGTGTATAAAAGAGATTTGATAAAACAAGAACGGCAGCCGTTCTAAAGGCTGCCGTCATGTTCCATTTTTTTGCACAAAAGCAGTGCAAACAACAGAAAGATCTCATAAAAAATTACTTCGAATAGGACACGCGGTAAATGATACCGTTGTAGTCATCTGAAAAGAGAATCGCACCGTCTTTCATTTGCAAGACATCAACTGGACGGCCCCACATGGGTGGATCACCTTTTTCATTTTCTAAGAATCCGTCGAGAAACGCATGCTTTGTGGCTTTGCCTTTGGCATCCAGTGAGACACGAATGAGGTTATAGCCGTGCTTGGGATCGCGGTTCCAAGAACCGTGCTGGGCGATGATCATGCTGTTTTTGTATTCGGCTGGGAACATCGCTCCAGTGTAGAACTTCATCCCCAAGGGGGCAATATGAGCACCGAGTTTCAAAATGGGTGGCGAGAACTCATCACATGTTCGGTTTTGACCGTACACTGGATCCAAGGTATCACCCTGGTGACAGAAAGGGAAACCAAAATGTTGACCCTTTTTCTTCGCCACGTTCAACTCGTCATTGGGTAAATCTGTGCCCAACCAATCTCGCCCATGCTCAGTGAACCAAAGGTCTTTGGTCAAAGGATGGAAGGCCATGCCAACACTGTTTCTAACGCCTTGGGCGTAATTCTCCAAAATGCCGGTCTTGGGGTCAACACGAACAATGGATGCTTCGTTGTAGGTGGGCATGGTGATGTTCTGTGGTGAGCCGATGTTGAAGTAAAGCTTCCCATCAGGGCCCATCACCAAATACTTCCAAAAGTGACCCGCGGCATTGTTGGGATCTAAATTGTCAATGACCACCTTGCCCTCACCAGGGTTGTCGAGTTTTGACTCTATGTCATCGAAGCGAGTGATCCTGTTGCGCTCGGCCACATACAAGGTCCCCTTGTCAAAGACAAGTCCATTGGGTGCTTTTAGACCTTTAAGAAGGACTTTGACCTCTCTCTTGCCACCACTGTCAACGATTGCATAGACATTGCTCAAATTTCGATTGCTGGCGAACACAGTTCCTTTGTCCCCCAGGGCCAAAGATCTGGCTTCAGGTGCACCTTCAGCCCAGACTTCTACTTTAAAACCTGCTGGAACCTTTAACTTATCGACGGGCAAGTCTGAAGACATTCGCCCAGTCATATGGGGCAAAAAAGGATGCAGTGGTGACTGTGCTTGCTCACTAGCCATGCCTTGTTTCCACGAAGGTGGGGCCGCGGCGGGTTGTTGGGCCAAGGCGACGGAAGCAATCGAAGTGATCACTGCTGCGCTTAAGAAAATTTTATTCAGCATGTTTGTCTCTTTCATTGGAGTTGTATCTCTGCAGTCTAGTACAGACTTGAGCAGACAAAATTATTCTATCTGATCGTGCGAATGGATTGATCTGCAACTAATGCGGGTTTGTATTTAGATCGGCGTCTAATTTTCATGTGCAACAATGCAGATGAAAAAGCATGAACGCATGCCTATTTTTTACTTTGAATTAAAGAATTAGCTCTTGCATGAAAATCGGTATTTTTGATCATCTGGACACTCGAGAAATCGATTTATCTCAATTCTATGAAGATCGACTGGTCTTGGTCAGCGCTTATGACCAACTTGGATTTCATGCCTACCATGTTGCAGAGCATCACTTTACACCTCTGGGTTTGTCGCCCTCCCCTTCCGTCTATCTCTCTGCCATTGCACAACGCACTCAACGCATTTTGTTTGGCCCACTGGTCTATACCCTGCCTTTGTACCACCCATTGAGATTGGCCGATGAGATCTGCATGCTTGACAACATGAGCAAAGGTCGACTTCAACTGGGCATTGGAAGAGGTGTTTCCCCTTTTGAGGTCAGCTATTTTGGCGTCGACAATTCAAGCGCACAGTCCATCTACTTGGAGAGCTACGAGGTTCTTATGCAGTCGCTAACACAGTCCACTGTCACATACAAAGGCGCGCATTTTGAATACACAAACGTTCCCATTGTTTTAAAGCCATTTCAAAAACCCCACCCACCGCTTTGGTACGGCGTAGGCCACCCTGAAGGCGTCGATTGGTGCATTGCCAATCAGGTGAATGCGGTTGTAAATGGTCCCATTGAGCGGGTGAAACTTATCACAGACCGCTTTCGTAAGCTGTGGCGTGAGTCGCCCCATAAAGACGGGTCCATGCCGCTCATAGGTACCTCTAGGCATGTCATCATTTCGGAATCGAACAAAGAGGCGGAAAACTTGGGAAAAGCTGCTTACGAGAAGTGGTATGCCAGTTTTATGCATCTCTTTAATCAACACAAGAGCCAACCTCAGTTCAATGCTTTTCCCTCAAAGTATGAGGATGCAAGTCGCGCAGGTCTGGTCATTGCAGGAAATCCTCAGACCGTGTGCGAGCGTTTGGCGCAAGAAATCGAACATTCAGGAGTGAATTATTTACTGGCACGCTTTGCATTTGGTAATTTAACTCTAAAGCAGTCTCTTGAGTCAACTCACCTGTTCTCAAGCGATGTCATGCCAAACTTGCAAGCAATTGATCAATAATTTTATATTTTTAACATGAAGTTTACACATAGCACTGGACTGCAACTACAAGGGCTGAGATGCTTGGTGGTGTTTTTAATGCTGACCTGCACTTTCGCACAGGCTCAAAACTGGCCCACCAAAACAGTTAAATTCATCATGCCATCCGCTGCAGCTAGCAGCCCTGATCGATTGACACGCATGGTGGCTGAGCAGTTGAGCAAAAAATGGGGACAAAGTGTCATCGTTGAAAACAAACCGGGAGCGACCTCAATGCTTGGCACGGATTACGTTGCCAAATCCGCACCCGATGGTTATACCCTTCTCTCGACATTTACCTCCTTTGTGCAAATTCCCGCTTTGTTTAAAAAAATCCCTTACCACACCGAACGCGATCTGATCCCCATCACTCAACTGGTCGATGTGGAGACCATTTTTTTGGTGAGAGCTGAATCACCCTTTCAAACCATGGAAGACTTTGTGAGCGCGGCCAAAGTCGCCAAAGTACCTTTGAGTTTTGGCTCCTTTGGAAGTGG
Source organism: Burkholderiales bacterium (assembly GCA_947372465.1). Classification (GTDB taxonomy): domain Bacteria; phylum Pseudomonadota; class Gammaproteobacteria; order Burkholderiales; family Burkholderiaceae_C; genus Limnohabitans. The sequence goes on from CANBTT010000025.1 coordinate 34,474, forward strand.
GTCTTCTTTTCACATCTATGGCGAAAAACTCGCAAAAGCTAAAAATATAACACTGACTCATATCCCGTACAAGGGGGAAGCGCTCTCAACGCTTGATCTTGTGGGCGGTCAACTCGACGCCTCCTTTGCCTCCATCGGCACAGCCATGCCACACATCAAATCGGGCAAATTGAGGGCGCTTGGAATTGTCATGCCCCATCGATCAAAAATACTGCCCGAAGTCCCTACATTTTTAGAACTCAATGCAAAGCCACCAGATATTTCCGGTTGGTTTGGAGTTTTTGCTCCAGCAGGCACCCCAAATGCCATTTTGAACAAGGTGTATCTCGATATCAAAGAAGTGCTGGATCGACCAGAGTCTGTAAAAATCATGCGCGAGCAAGGCATGGAGCCAGTGCTCAGTCCACCGGAGGTCTTTGCCTCAAAAATCCATGAAGATTTGCTGCGCTGGAAATCCCTCCTACCAGAGGTCAATATTCAACCCGGCGATTGATGCATCAACGTACGCGCTCTGAACACGTTTTGTGCACACTCTCAATGCCAGGACTCATTGAGCAAGGGTATTTTCAAGAAAAAATGCCTCAATTGCAGTGTAGGCTTCTTGTGAAGCACCATAAAACATATGAAAACCCGAGGTACATCTGTGCTGGACTTGGGACTTGGGCCTCGCCCCTCTGATCAAAACATATTTTGTTCGCATGGGGATGTTTAAAACTGAATAAGAATATGCACTTTAGATGTCAACAAGGAAGCTTGGCTGATCTTGAAAATACCCACTTGAAGAACCTTTGGTCCCAAGCAAATAAGACATATTTCAGTATCAAGGAAGTGATTCGAAATAAAAAACAATGGCGTTAAACGCCATGCTTCAACAAGTAAAGTGGTAGGCTGTGAGTGATTCGAACACCCGACCAATAGATTAAGAGTCTACTGCTCTACCAACTGAGCTAACAGCCAACAAAAAACACTAAAAATATTATAGTGCAAGACAATTCTAAACGAATAATTTGTTTTTTCAAAATTTTTAATATTGATTGCAATCTCAAAAAAAAATCCTCTCCTTCAAATGCGCATCATGATAAAAAAAATCTTTTTAATTGCATCCAATTTTTATCTCACCTCATTGGCTTGCGCTTTTTCAATTGGCGTTCCAAAAACGCTCATTGATTCAGAAATAATTAAAAAATTCCCGATAGAGAAATACACTGTGACAATTGATCATCCGATAACAAAATTCAAAAAAGAAATTAAAAAAATTGAGATTTGTGGCTCATGGAGCGAAAAATTAACCCAAGCATTGGGTGATTTTTGTGTGGATGCACAACCCCGATGGAACAAAAGCAAAGGGGCCATTGAGATTTCAAAAATCAATGTATTAAAAATGACTGTAAAGGATTTCGGCGAGTTACCCGCAAGCTTAAGTCACACACTCAACACGAGTGTTCTCATCTTGCTTGATGGCATATCTGTCTACCAAGCTCCAGACTTCATTGGCAAACATCTAGAAAGCATTCAAGTTGATGACTCAAGCATCAAGCTGAATTTTTAAAGCCCTGTAACAGTCGTGTCACCGGCGAATACAAAAGCCTATTTGCTTGGAATATCTTGTTTTTGAGGCGTTCTCTCTAATTTGCTTAAATCAAACCCATTGGCACTTAAGCGAAGCAAGAGCTCATTCAACTGCCGATCATCCGCATCTGGCGTTCTAGATAAAATCCATAAATATTCACGCTTGGGCTCACTGATCGCGACCAATTGATAGGCCGCATCGATATCAATGACCCAGTAATCCCCCCAGACAAATGGAATCACTGAAAGCCACTCAGGTGCAAATCGGACTTTCAATTTGGCAGATTTGGCATCACCAATTTGCTTGGCCGTGCCCATGGCATCGGAGACTTGACCGCTTTCAAGTCGGCATTGATTGAATACAGCCAGACTGGCATCCGAACGAAGTGAGTAATTCGCTTTCGTATCGCTTTTGCATTTTTTCTGAAACCAATTGGGGAATTTGGCAATTTCATACCAACTGCCTAAATAACGAGGGAGATCCAAGGCTTCAACCGTTTTGAGAGCAGTCGATGAGGTTTCCTGGCTGAAAGACGGCGCACAAAAGGCCATCAAACCAATCAGCAAGGTGGGCATGAAAAAAGAAGCTTTCAAGATTGCACTCAAAAAATCACCTTCTATTAAAACTTGGGCATCTATTGCGCATCACCCGTGAGCCGCTCGGCTTGTTCAAAAAAAACAAAACTCAACTCTGGGCTTGGGCGCAACGCAAGCGTGTATTGTATCTGGACAAAAAGCCGGTATTGAGATGGCGCGATCTTGGGTTCAACTACACAGGATCGTAAACAGCAAATACTTTATTGGAATTAAAGACATGTGTTTCCACAAAAGAGCTCCAATTCAATTTGGCCCCCAATGCTTGCATTGCGCCAAGGAGTGGACTCCAATTGAGAATTTCTTGTTGTCCAGACATGTCAAAGTCCTCGGTCGTTTGGGCCCTCCAGAGGTCAAAGTTGCCTTGAACCATGGCTTCATATAGTTTTTGGTCTGCAGCGGTGTCGGGGTAAAGTCTGTAGTGCTTATCACATAAAAAAGCATGCGACCAACTCGATGAAGCCACCAGAGCCACACGCCAAGGCGAGTCAGCAAAAATCTTTGCTGTAAGAGCACCCAATTGCATGCATCTCGCGGGTGAAGGCGACGGTGGATCCAACACAAGCTGATCGTCCATCCTGGTTAAAAATCCTTTGGCAGAAATGACCTTTGATCCGTAGCAATTGATGGGTACGGCAATGGTTGGATAGTCCCAACCAAGGCGGTCGTAATCCAGGTACAAAATGGCATTCGTAAATGCATGCGCCAGACTCGAATGATGAAGTGGCTTGTAAGCGTAAGAGACATCAATATCTGATTTGATCAGACCTGAAATCAAATATTTGGCCGCCTCTCGTTGACCTTTGAGTCGATAATGTTTCTCAGGCCCTTCCCCCCAAGCATTGGGTTTGCCGTTGTCCACCATAGAGGAGTTTTGAGCATGTCGCCATGGGTAAAGATCCATGTCCTCATAGGCCAAAACAGTGAAGGGCGGCACAATGTCCTCCTTGAAGTTTTCGTATTGATCGTCTCCCCATATCAACACCAAGTCTGGCTTGAATGCATCCAAAGACTGTCTCACTCGCCTAAATTGCTCAACCAATTGAGCCCTGTGCTGTGCAGCAGCCTTCACGCCCAAATCGTCGGCCCATTCTTGGCGCATTTGAGCAGGCCAATTTTTTGGGTCTTTGGCCGAATCCGGAATGCTTGCATCGTTCAATGTGTAGCGCAAGATCCCAGACATGATGGAATCAGGGGTGGACAATGGAGGGTAATGTGAAAGTCCCAAGCCCAATATTTCAGCCATTTGCAGTCCCTTTATTGAGAGTCAATCGATACAATGTTCAAACCATTTTAAGCCCTCAGAAGTTACAAATTTCAGATGGAGCGCGCATCTCTTCATTTCTAAGCTCAGCTCTCTTAAAGGTCATCGGCTTTAGAAGTGCCGTTCATTTTCAATCCTTTTGACAAGTCAGTGACTGTTGCCAAAAAAGGACACGCGGTACTAACCACCTATGCGGTTTGTTTTTAAAGTTGTATAAATGAACTCTGGAACATTTGTGGAGCCATCAAGTTGCTTTCTAACCTGTCTCGTTTCTTGAAAACATTGACCTGCCATGTCAAGCTTTGGTATGTGCGTATGAACGGCAATGCCTCCATCAAGTACAACAGCCAACTGGGTCTGTACTCTTCAAGCTTCCTGCAAAGAGACAACTGGCCAGAAGTGAGCAGGCAGCACCACAACCCTTGACTTGATCACTCATGATCTAAGAAGCCAAAAAGACAAGGCCATTGTTTATCGGATCAAGAACTTAATTTCGAGCGATTTTGACCAATGCATCGGCCATTGAGTTGATGTGATCAAATGCTTGAGACATGTAGTTTTCATAATTGTCTCTCTCCACAAACCCCAAATGCGGTGTGCACAAACAATTGTCAAGCTCTTGCAAAGGATGTCGTTGTGTGAGGACGGGTTCTTGTTCATAGACGTCAACGGCGGCAAATCCGGGTCGGCCAAGTTTTAATGCGCTGTACAAGGCGCCTGCTTCAATGACCTCAGCTCTTGCCGTGTTGACGAGTATCGCATCCGACTTCATGAGCGCCAAATCTGAAGCTGTGACGTAATGGGTGGTTTGCGGACTGAGTCGAAGCAATACACATAAAACGTCGGCTTTAGAGAAAAACTCCTCTCTTGAAGAAGCAAAATGCCAACCATTGAGTTGAGCCTTATTTCTTGATGACTCTCTGCCCCAAATCAGAACATGTGCACCCAGTGCTTGTCCTGCACGAGCCACTTGCTCACCAATGCGACCCAAGCCCAGGATTGCAAGTGTGCGGCCATGCAACTGCCTACCAATGCTTCTTTGCCACAAGCCCGCCTCCATGTTGGCAACCTCTTGTGGGAAATTTCTCAAGCTGGCCAAAACCATCAGCAAGGTGAACTCCGCATTTGCAACGGAAGTGCCTTGAGTTTCGAACACCACAATGCCCTGGGCTTTACAAGCTTGAAGGTCCAGGTGTCGACCCGTTTTGCCCGCTTGAGCAATGATTTTGAGTTCTGGCAAGAGAGCTAAAAGCTTTGCGGTGATGAATGACCTCTCTCTGATCAAAATCAGCGCCTGAACACCTTGTAGCTTTTGCGACAAGACATGGGCATCGTCAATGTGCTCATTCAAGACCAAGACATCGTGGGCCCTTAGCTTTTCAAAACATTTGAGCGTGCGAACCGAATCTTGAAAATCATCAAGAATGGCAATTTTCATCAAAATCCTCTATTAAACTAAAAATCTCTTCGCCGAACCTCACCCATCGCTCTTACTGAGCTTTGATATTGGCCTTGCGAACAATTTCGCCCCACTTCAAAAAATCAGACTGGATTTGAGCGCCGAACTGTTCGGGCGTGTTGTTGATGACATCGGCCCCCATTTTTTCCAAATCAGATCTCAACTCGGGCGACTGAAGCACTTTAGAAACATCGGCATACATTTTTTGAACAATGGGTTTAGGGGTCTGGATTGGTGCGACCAAGCCAAACCAATTGGTGAATTCATAGCCAGGGACACCAGATTCTGCAATGGTGGGCACCTGGGGAAGCAAGGGTGAGCGTTTGGCGCCTAAAACTGCGATCGCTTTCAATCGTCCAGTTTTGATGAGTGGTAAGACTTGCACAAGACTGTCCATGGTGAAGTCCACTTGTCCAGCCAACAAGTCAGCAATGCTCGGTCCACTCCCCTTGTACACCACGTGTGTAAAACTGGTTCCAGTCATGAAGCCAAAGAGTTCTACAGCCAAATGCGGAGCGCCGCCAATGCCAGAGGAGGAATAGTTGAGTTCATTGGGTTTCTTGCGAGCCAGCGAGATCAACTCATCCACTGTATTGGCAGCCAAACCAGGTCGGGCCACCAACACAAAACTGATGCCCACCACATTGGTAATTGGGGAAAGCTCTTTGGCTGGATCCACACTCAAGCTGTACAAGTGTTGATTGATCGCCATATTGCCCATGGTGGCCATCATGATGTTGTGACCATTCGCGGCAGATCGAGCCAATTGAGTCGTGGCAATGCTACCACCTGCCCCACCTTTGTTGTCAATCACAACGGGCTGATTCCACATCAAGCTCAATGGTGTAGCCAATTTTCTTGCCACAATATCTGTGCCTCCTCCAGCCGGAAAGCCAACAAGCATGTTGACTGCTTTGTCTGGAAAATTTTGTGCGTGCAACAGTGAGGTGCTACCCATTTCAAGTGCGGCGAACAAAACGAGTGTCACAATTTTAATGAATGGATGGAACATGATTAAGTGTTGAAGCTTAAGTTTGAGTGGCTAAAAAAGCTTTGGCATGATCCACATCCAACAGAGGAAATACCTCCATGTGGGCTGGAATAATATCTGCCCACTCATTCATGTATCGATGCAACACCTCATTGGAGTCCACATCAAATAGCGCAACTGCTCCTCGTCCAACACGGGCATGGACAGATTTCACGTGCCCTATTTTTATCAATGGATTGATCCAATCCCAATATCTGCTGCGATCTTGAACGAGCGTACTTGGGCGCTCAGGTCTTGGCGTACTGATCACTAGAAACAACATGCCGTTTTCTCCTACGTGTAGATTGAAATTTGAAATGTCCAAAAAAGATGGGTGCGCCGAGCAGCGTCACCACGTCTCCTATAAACCCGATTTACCGCTAATTTGATACAAATCGCAATCGGCGTAAACGAGCATTGAACACAGTGGGGCACTTGCTTAAATCACGGGCCAAGACGCAAACGGCAGCGGCAACGAGGTCGTGAATTAAATATCAATCTGTTGCTTAAGACTTGCAAGCAAAGAGGACTGGGTTTGGCGTGCACATAGGGTGCAGACAGAAAAAACGCACCCTAAGGTGCGTATTTCTTTGAGTTTTGGCGGAGTGGACGGGACTCGAACCCGCGACCCCCGGCGTGACAGGCCGGTATTCTAACCAACTGAACTACCACTCCACGTGGTTGTAATTTTTGGCATCAGATCAAAAAACCTGACGCGCTCAAGTACTACAAAACTTGGCGACCCTACGGGGATTCGAACCCCGGTACTCACCGTGAAAGGGTGATGTCCTAGGCCTCTAGACGATAGGGTCAAACCTGGAACAACTGATATCTTTTGGTGGAGGTAAGCGGGATCGAACCGCTG
>CANBTT010000026.1 GCA_947372465.1 Burkholderiales bacterium
AGCACATCCACCATTTTGTCCGAGTCGTACTCGTTCATTTGGCAACCAAAGGTTTTGATGAAGACTTTAGGGGAAGTGGTGCTCATGGTGCTAGGGGATCCTGAAATGTACTCAAAGTCCAGCGTGGCGTTTTCTTCGTCGACGGGCAATGAGACAAGGGGGCCATGTCGGCGTTTTTGTAAAAAAACGCCATAGACAAGCCACTTGCATTTCAAGGTCCAGCGATTCATGGTGTAGAGCCAGAGGCTGAGCGCGAGAGGGGATTTTAGCGCATCTTTGTTGGCTTGAACTTGTGTCCAGATAGAGAGATTCAGCGCAGACCCATAAAAAACCCCTCCACGCACAAGGCTTGGAGGGGTTGGGTGCAAGTCGCGAGAAAGGGATGCCCTTATCGCAGCCTAATCATTGGCAGGACATGCAGTGATCAATTGGCGTAGATCTTTCGCTCGTTCAGAGCTTGAACGGGTCTGGCGTTCAATTTGAAGGGGAATTTGGCCACTTGAGCTTTGGAGATGTCGACATTGTTTTTCAAAATGAAGAAGCTCACGCCCTCTGTGCATGGCGGTGTTGTCAAAGAGCCTTCATAGGAGAAGAAGGACATGTCGCTTGGCAACAAGCTGGCTGGATTGATGATCATCTTGGCGGGCAAGTACTCTTCACCTTCTTTTGGGGGCAGATTGGCCCACAAAGATTTGATGGTGGCGTTTTCTTTGCCTTCGTTCAAAAGCACACCCAGCACCGCCAACTTGCCCTCTTTGCTCTTGTGAACAAAGTGAACGGTCATGGCCAAATTCTTGCCGTCAATTTGCTCTTCAGAGGGACGGTGGAAATGGAATTGCAAAAGTTCGTATTGCTCTTTGTTGACCTTCAATGTGCCCGTACCGGGTTCAATGTTGACTTGAATGGTGTGCCCATTGTTGATGATCTTCATGGGGCCTTCCTTGTACTCGGCCTTGACAACTTCTTTGGACTTCTCAAAAGGTCCAACGATGTTCAAAGGCGACTGCTTCTTGCCCGCAGCGCAGGTGGCGAAATTCTCACCCCAATGCTCTGGACCGTTGTCACCCTCATAGCCCCAGTGCACATTGTGCCCAGATGACTTGGCATGCTCAGTGGGTTTTTCGAGTTTGCCACTGCATTCGGCCAAGACTTTGACTTTTTTACCTGCAGAGACCAAGGCACTTTGCGCTGCACAGACCGCTTGCATGCGAGCGCCCAGTTCGGCAATGTCCAGAGATTTTTGGAAGGCATCAACAGCTGATGGGTCCTCAAAGCCTTTGCTCAGTTGTCGCACGGTCCCTAAGCCCACCAAACGCTCAGCACTCAAGACCTTTTGCGCTTTGTACAAAGCTTCTACGTCTTGGAGCAGCACACCATTGGCAAAGGCTTGTTTGACCACGTCAAATTGTTTGGCCGTCTCTTCGAGCTCTTCGCTCTTCTTTTGAGCCTCTTCGAGTTGCTCTTTGGTCTTGTCCAGGGTGTCTTTGGTCTCATCGAGTTCTGCCGACACCTCTTCCATGTCTTGCGACAGGTGTTTTTTACCGGAGAAATTCATGTACGCGAATGTGCTGGAGGCCACCAACAAGATGACCAGCAAAACCTCAAGTGCGATTCGTAGATACTTTTTCATTGCCAAACTCACAAAAGTTATAGGATTGATTCGAACAAATCAAAGGGCGATTATGACAAATTAAGCCCAAGATTGCGCATTGCTGGCCTTACAAATCACGCGTGGAGACCAAATTATTTGATCAAAAGGGCTTGGAGCCACGGATTTGTAAGGCACTTTGTGTTTAAAACCCTTCTTAAAGGGTTTTGAGGCGATCCGTTGAGGGGACAACGCGTGTTAAGCGAATGCCGTAACGGTCGTTGACCAAAACCACCTCACCTTGAGCGACCACGGTGTCATTGACCAAGAGGTCCAAGGGCTCACCCGCAATGCGGTCAAGCTCCACCACGCTGCCTTGGGTCAAGCGCATCAAGTCTTTGATCTTGATGTGCGCACGACCGACCTCAATGGCCAAGGTCACCGAAATGTTTTGCAGCACATCGGGATTGATGTTGTTGGGGTTGGAGAGTTGGAAGTCCTTGGCATTGGGCAATGGATCGGCATGATCAAAATCATGGTTCGCCTCATCGCCGGCTTTCAATTCACCCTCGGGCGTCTTGGCTTCTGTGTTTTCTGTGTTTTCTGTATCTGACATGATGGGTCTTCCTGTTGATCAAAGTTGGCCTGGAATGATCTGTCGCTCGATGCGAACCGCAACCTGAGAGCCTTGGGTCCCCACATTGACGCCAAAGGAGGGAACCCCTTGCGCAATGAATTGAGCCAATTCTGGTTTTTTGAAATAAAGCATATCGCCTTCTTTCATGTTTTGCAGGTGGTGCAAGGTGGTCTTCAATTGACCCATGACCACACGCACATCCAAGTGAGCGTCTCCCACGGCGATGGCCATCTCTTCGCGCCACTCGCGGTCCGAGTCCTCGTTGCCGTCGCCGGTTTGAACACGGTTTCTGAGCAGCTCTCTGAGGGGCTTCAAGGTGGCGTAAGGATAGACCAAGTCCATGAAGCCGCGAGCACTGTTGCTGGTCGCGTCCGATTCGAAGCGACTGAGCACAATCAAATCGTTTTCATCTGCAATTTGCGCAAATTGGGGGTTGATCTCGGAGGCCACTCGCTCGCAATCGATCTCCATGACTGGCGCCCAGGCGTCCTTCAAGGACTTGAAGAACACCTCCAAAATGATGTTGATGATGCGCGTCTCGGTCGCGGTGAACAAACGCCCAGGCGGCAAGTCGCCAACCCCTTTGCCAAAGCCACCAAAAAAGCTGTCCAGCGAGCTAAAAATCACGGTCGGGTCAATGATCACCACCGAGAACCCTCTTAAGGGGTTGATGCGAATGGTGTTCACAGCCAAAGGCGGCTTGATGGTTTTTAAATAATCGCCGAACTTTAAGATCTGAACCTTCGAGGGGTTCACGCGTGGCGTGGTTCTTAGGACCTCGAGTAGACCGAGTCGAAACATGCGAATGAAGCGCTCGTTGATCATGTCAACGGAGGAGACATTGACGCCTAGGCTGCTGTCTTCGCTGGCCAAGTCGTGTTTGTGCACCCGCACTTCGGTGTTAAAGCCCGTATCGACCTCGATCGAACCATCTTCAACCCCTTCAGTGAGGGCCGAGAGTTCTTCGGGAGACAGGAGATTGGATCGGTCAGACATCGCGTGGGACTTCAGTGTTGATATGAAAAGGGATTCAATTTCTTATTGCATCACAAAGGAGGTGAAGAAGACGTCTTCAATGCCACCAAAATCTTCGTAATTCTCTAAAAGTTCGTTCATCACATCTTTCAACTTCGAAGCCAAAATTTTTCTAAAATCAGGCTTGGCAATGTCGGCTTCTGTGGACTGGCGCATCACGTCAAGCATCGCTGAGCGAAGTGCAAATTCGTGCTTTTTGACGTTGTCAAACACCCTTGAATCATAATGCGTCATGAGGGCAATTTGAACGACCATCACTTTTTTGGAGCCCGTGATGTTGGTCATCAGCTCCTTTTCCATTTGCATGTAGTTTTTCTCAAAGCGTGTGGCCTCAGGCGCCTCTTTCTTGATCTTTGAGGGCGCTTCGACCTTGGCTTTGCTGGCGGCGGCTTCAAGCTCTTCGAGCTTGTCCTCGGCCTCTAATTCGGCCTTCTTTTCATAAAAGCCTGAGAAAAAGAGGGTGACAAAGACGACGCCCACGAGCAGCACAATGGCCAAAACAGCAAAGACGATGATTTTGACAATCGGCTTTTTCTTTTTCGGCTCTTCTGCGCCTTCTTCGGCTTCTGGGGCGGGGGCTGCTGTTGCCATGATTAACTCCTAATAAACTGGTTGCGTGGTGGGTTCAAAATTTGAATGGCTTGGCCTTATGCCATCAAATCAAGCAATGAATCATTGTTTTTGACCTTCATCGAGGCATCGACAACGGGGCTGGAATCTTGAGCATTTGCGCTCGATTCGACCGCATTGCTGGGCTCAAAGGGGTTGCGGGCATTGTTTTCTTGTCCATTTTGTTGGGCCTGTCCACCGTTTTGTTGGTCAACTTGAACATAGGTCTGGTTGAGCCCTATATCTTTCAAACTGTCCTTGAGTTGTTGGCTGGCATGCTGCAAAAGATTTTGTGTCAAAGCGTTGTCCGCTTGGAACACGGCGGCCAATTTGCCGTCCTTCATCTCCAACTGCACGTCAACAGCGCCAAGTGTAGACGGTTTAAGTGCAAATTTCATCTTCCATTGGCCTTGGCTGATTTGTTCGTGCATTCTTTTTGACAATTCTGCGGTCAATTGCTCGCTCAACTTTTCATAAGTGTCGGCCATGTTCACTGGGGTGCCTGTCGCCTGTGCGTTTTCCGCGGTCGTGTCACCTGAAGGGCTGCCATTGCCTGAGCCACCCGCGAGGTTGCCCGCGTCACCTGCATGGACTTGAGCGCTTGAGGCGAGTGCTGAATCCAGACCCAATGAGACGCCAAAGGCACTCGAGCTCGAGTCGCCCTTGTCAATGCCCTTCAATTGATTGAACTCCTTTTGAAGCGCCGCGATAGCGCCTTCTGAGAGTTTGGAGCCCGTCATGTTAAGAACGGCCAATGTGCTTGTGGGTGCCAAGCTGGCATTGCCCACAGGGTTCAGAGCGGCATTGCCCGTTTTAAGTGCTGTGGCGATGTTCAACTGCACGCTTTCTGGATCCACGCCTTCACCGGACAAGAGTTGAGCCAAATTTTCTGCGCTGCTCATGGTGCCATCTCTGCCTTTGCTGGTCAGCATTTGCGCGTTCATATTGCCCATTGCCACTTGGCTGGGGAGGGCTGAAACCGCGGCCTGAAGGCTGGCATCGATTGGGGTGGGCGTCACAGGCAAGTCGTGTGCGCCCAAAGCGCTGTTGATGGAGACGCTTGGCAATTTGGACAAGGGATTGGCTTGCGTTGCGGCGGATGGGTCCCCATGGGTCAAAACGGACAAAACGGACGCATTGCCCGCAGACGATGTGAGGGTTGACGTCATGCCGGCCTGCGCCGCGCCTGCGGCACTCAAAGCAAGGAACGCTTTGTTGGCCGAGCCAGCCGGTGCAAGGCTTGAATTGAAGCCACGTTGAGCGCTGCTTGCGACATTCAAAGATGTGCTTGGACTGGCCTCTTTGCTTGAAATCATTGTTTGCGCGGCCTGTGGTCCAAATAGAGCGACCACTTGTGCTTCGTCAAAGCCCATGGCTTTGGCAAAGTCCGCAAGACTTTTTTCATTGGGCGCATCGTTGGTGGTGATGATTTGTGTTTGCTCGCTCAATACAAGAGTTTTCAAATTGCTCGCTGGATCGAGTTGGGACGCATCCAAAGGGATGGATGGGGTCACATCATCCGCCGAAGGCACATTTGCTGCGCTAGGCAGGCGTTGTCCCTCCAAGGCTTGGGAGGCTTGGGCCAGTTTTTGTTCGGCATCCACGGCCTGGCTTGAGGGCTTGTCCTGAGCCGTTTTGGCCGCAGTCGTCTGATCATCACTGGCGCTTTGCGCCTGAGGATCTTCTTGTGTTTGTGCGGCGTTGACGCGTTTTTGCAAGCGTTCAACCGTGCTTTGCGCATGGTGGGCGCGTGATGCAACGCCATTGGCCTCATTGGGTGTGCGGGTCGCGTGATCCTTGGGTTGCGCGTTGCTGTGCGTCCCCCGAGCCTTGGTGTTGTTTGCCAAGCTGCCTGGGGCTTGGCTGGCGCTTGATTTGGGCGTGTTCAGCTGCAAATCTGTCACGCTGGCTTTGGCCTTTAAATAGTCATGACTGAAGGCCAAAGTGCTTGAATTGGGGTCTAAAAGACTGCTTGAAAATGCACTTGAAGTGGCGTCCAGAGGTTTTGATCTGCTGGAGCCAGTGGTGCCAGGACTTTGCAGACTGCTTGAAGCAGAAAAAGCAGGATGCATCATCCTTTCAAAATACACAGAAAATTCTTGCCCATTTGGCGCGGGGCTTGTGTTTGCCGTTGCCGCTTTTGTGCCGCCCAATGCGTCGCTCGCACCGTTTGGCGTGATGGAAGGCAGTGAATTTAAAGAATTTATGCTCATTGTGTGTACTTTAATAGTCTTTTGTAAGGTCTTTTACCGGCAAAAATGGTTTATTTCTGTCGGTGTCTTCTTCTAAAGCAAAAATCGTGACTGGTTAAAACTTGCCAGCTCAAGGGGCTTAACACATCAAGCTTTGGGCATTCCAAAACCGTGCCAAGTTGCTGCTTCAAACCATCTGGGCTTGTGGCTTGGAGCAAGTTGTCAGCAAAGAAGCAAAAGACAGGATTGGGTTTTGATAAAAATCATATATGAATTTTTGATTTGAGCTGGCCCGCTGTGTGCTTGTTGCTTCTTGGGCCGTCAAGAAAACAAAGCTTGTGTGTGCAAAGGGGCCTTGAAAGAACGCAACAAGCGAGGGTGTGAGTCACAGAGAGATAACTGGCACATCGATTGCTTAGAGTAATGGAAGATCGAATGAAAATATTCGAAAAAGAGAACTTAAACATTAAAAACTGATTTAAAAATCACCATGACCACCTTAACACTGTCAACCATTCGACAGAATTTGATCAAATTTGACTATTCCGGTCTGGGCATACCTGCGCTGGTGTTGATGATCATGGGCATGTTGGTTTTGCCTTTGCCGCCCCTGTTGTTGGACTTTTTGTTCACCTTCAACATTGTGGCAAGTTTGGTGATCATCATGATCGCCATTGGCACGCGTTCCCCATTGGACTTTTCATCCTTCCCCTCGGTGCTGCTCTTTGCAACCATGCTCAGATTGGCATTGAACGTGGCGTCCACCCGGGTGATTTTGGTTCACGGTCACGAGGGCCATGACTCTGCGGGCAAGGTGATTTCTGCCTTCGGCGAGTTCGTGATCAGTGGCAACTACGTGGTTGGATTCATCATTTTCTCGATTTTGATGATCATCAACTTCATTGTGGTGACCAAGGGTGCTGGACGGGTGTCTGAAGTGAACGCGCGTTTCACCTTGGACGCCATGCCTGGTAAACAAATGTCCATCGATGCGGATTTGAATGCGGGTGTGATTGACCAAGAAACGGCCAAGAGACGACGCGAAGAGTTGTCCCAAGAGTCGGACTTCTTTGGCTCGATGGATGGTGCCTCTAAATTTGTGAGTGGAGACGCGATTGCGGGTCTCTTGATTTTGCTCATCAACGTGATTGGTGGTTTGGCCATTGGTGTGGCGCAACACAATATGTCGGTGGGTGATGCGGGCAAGTTGTATGTGCTCTTGACCATTGGTGACGGCTTGGTCGCTCAAATTCCGTCTCTCTTGTTGTCGCTCTCAACCGCCATCATTGTGACGCGTGTGACCACCTCGGAGTCCATGACCGAGCAGGCCAAGAGCCAACTCTCGAACCCGTCCGCCTTGTTCATTGCCTCTGGTATTTTGATCGTTCTCGGTTTGGTGCCTGGCATGCCCCACATGATCTTTGTTGCTTTGGCCTCTGCCACGGCAGGTCTTGGTTTGATGGTGATTCGTCAAGAGGTGCAGGTTGAAGCCGATGTGCAAGCCGCGCAAGACGCACCCAAGGTGCAGGCGCCCAAAGAGCTTGACTGGGACGATATCGATCAAGTGGACTTGATTGGACTGGACATTGGTTATGGTCTCATTCCTTTGGTCAACCCAGAGATGGGTGGAGAACTCATGACACGTGTCAAAGGGGTTAGGAAGAAATTGTCAGCCGAGCTTGGTTTCCTCGTGCAACCTGTCAGAATTCGAGACGATTTGAACATCGATCCAGATTCTTACCGCATCGTGCTTAAAGGGGTCGTGCGTGGCAAAGGTGAGATCAAAGTGGGCCGTGAACTGGCGATCAATCCAGGCCAAGTCTTTGGTGAACTCAAAGGCATTGAAACGCTGGAGCCCGCTTTTGGATTGAAAGCCATTTGGATTGAACCCTCAGACCGAGACCAGGCCCGTGCATTGGGCTACACCGTGGTGGATGCAAGCACAGCGATTTCTACTCACTTGAACAAAGTGCTCAGAGAAAATGCGTCCGACTTGATCAGCCACGACGAAACACAACAACTGTTGGATAAATTGGCCACTCGTTCCCCCAAATTGGTGGAGGACTTGGTGCCGTCCAAGATGTCGGTTGGCGTCTTGACCCGCGTTTTACAGTGCTTGTTGATCGAATCGGTGTCGATCAGAGACATGAGAAGCATTGCTGAGACCCTCTCCGAAGTGGCCGGCAAAAGCAATGACCCCGATCAATTGGCAGCGATGGTCAGACCCAAATTGGGCCGCATGATCATGCAAAGCTTGGTGGATGAAAAAAATACGCTCTCGGTCATGACCTTGGAGCCAAGTTTTGAACAACTTTTGCACAATGTGCTTGGACAAACCCAGCCCGGTCAACCCGTGGTGATGGAGCCAGGACTGTCAGAAAATTTATTTGCAGCCTTGAGAGACGGCGCCAGAACGATGGAAGACGATGGAAATCCTGCCGTGTTGGTGGTCTCTCCATTGATCAGAACCTGGCTCTCAAAGGCCGTTAGACACCGTGTCAATGATTTGACCGTCCTCTCCTACAGTGAAATTCCAGATGACCAATCGGTCAAAGTGGTTCACACGGTGGATGCAAAAATCAAAGACCAGTAAGCAAAAGATTTCAAGCGTAATCAGACATTCAATCGACATTTAAAACGAGATCAGCCATGGAACTCAAAAGAATATTAGCCAAAGATGCACGTCAAGCCAACGAGAAGGCCATAGCGCTCTATGGCCAAGACGTGTTGGTGATATCAAGCTGCCAAGTTCGGGGGCAGACGGAGTTGATCGTCGCGGTTGATGTGGCTCCTCTTGAGTTGGAGGACGCCGTGCACGATGCATCTGGGACGAGCCATTTGCCCCTCGTTCAGTTGGGGGCTGCGTTGCCAATGGACAGCGAAAAAAACAGGCCCTTGCAAACCAGTGGCAAGGACTTCAAGGACAACTCGAAAAGATTTGAAGACATTTTGAGCGAAGAGTTGAATCACAACACCAACTTAAAAACAGACGTCGCCAAAACCAGCAACATCTCACCCGTCAAATCGCAGAAAAAGAACAAGTCCATCGGCAAGGACGCAAAAACACTGGACGATGTTCAAGCCTTTGAAGAAAAGATGCTTGGTCACCGGGGTAAAAAAGCACAAGCCGCTTTGGATCACACGACAGCGCTTCGAGCCGAAGAAGAAGAGGCGCAACCGCTTGCTTTTGTGGAGCGCAGCAGCACAGTCGATGAGCACGAACTCATGCGCGGGCGCGACATTGTAGAGTTGGTGCGAGGAGAGCTCGCGCAGCTCAGGAAAGAATTCCGAATGACCCAGCAAATGAATTTGTGGCAAATGGGCACACAAATTCATCCCGCTTTGGCGCCCTTGAGGCAGTCGCTTCAAGAGGCCCCCATTCCAGCGGCCTTGAAGGCCTTGCTGGTCGACAGCATTCACCAAAAGGAAACGCCAGAGAGCGCTTTGCAAGAAATCAGGACACAGTTGCTCCACTCCATTGGCGACACACAGCGCGCTTTGCCAGACAGTGGGATCCATGTCTACTCTGGCTTCTCGGGTTCGGGAAAATCCATGACCGTTGCCCGTTTGGCACAACACGCCAGTTCCATGCACGGTGCCGAGCAAGTGGCCGTGATCAGTTATCAAGACATCAAGCCAGGCGCTTGGAACCAGACGCAACTCTTGTGCGCTCAGTCTGGCGCCGATTGCTTCAGAGCCACCAACGCCGCTGCCTTGCAACTCTTGTTGGAAGAATTGCAATCCAGACGCCTGATCTTGATTGACACCTCAGGTGTTCAAATTGGTGAACGCTTGCAAGAAATTCAAGCCGTTTCACAACAGCTTCAAATGCAAATGAGCATGCACGCTGTCTTGCCAGCCGATGCCTCACAAGCCACGATTGCCAAATTGAGCCAAATGGCCAACATGTCTTGGACCAGTTTGGTGGTGAGCAAGTTGGATGAGTCCACTCAGCCTTGGGCGCTTCTTCAGTTTTTGATCGAGCAACCCTTGGGGGTCAGCATGGCCAGTCGAGGCGAGCGCATGGTGGACTGGAGTGCAAAAGTGGATCCCAGCGAATGCGTGGATTTGGCTCTCGCACAGTTGAGTTTGAGCGCCGTTGCAGAAGGCACCTCACAACTTCACTCCGCCGTTGCCAGAGCGACACAAAAGATTGCACAATTGGCCACAGAAGGCTCAATTCATGGCGCCATGAGCGCCAGACAACCAGCAGGTATCAATTCATGAGCAAGAAACAAACACAAATCATTGGCATTGCCAGTGGAAAAGGCGGGGTTGGTAAAACCACATGCTCCATCAACTTGGCCGCGGCCTTGGTCATGCAAGGCCACCAAGTGATGCTGTTTGATGCCGATTTGGGTCTGGCCAATGCGCAAATTGCGCTGGGTGCGCGTTCTACCTACAATTTAAGTCATGTGTTGTCGGGGGAAAAAACCTTGGCCGACATCGTGATGACCACAAAGCAAGGCATCAAATTGATTCCCGGCGCCTCAGGTGTGCAGGAGTTGGCCGGCTTGAATCAAATTCAAGCCGCCAGCATCGTGCAGTCCTTTAGCAGTTTGTCCGATGACATCGATTATTTGATCGTCGACGTCGCTGCAGGCATCTCGCCCTCGGTGTTGGCCTTCCTTGGGGCCTGTCAAAGACGGTTCATTGTGGTCAAGGACGATCCCTCCTCTATAGCAGATGCATACGGCACGATCAAAGTGCTCTCAAAAGAGATGAATTTGGATGAGATCTATTTGTTGCCCAACATGGTTCATTCACAAGCCGAAGGCTGGAAGTTGTACCAAAGGCTCAACGATGTGTGTGTGAAGTTTTTGGGCTTGAACTTGCATTACTTGACCGCCATTGAAAACGATGAATTTGTCTTGCGTGCGCTTCGCAAGTACCAGTCGGTGCTTGATTTTGCACCCGGTGCGGCGGCAACGAGAGACTTTAGGCGCTTGGCACAAATTTGCCAAGAATTGAGACCCATTGATCACGCGTCTGGCGGATTGCAGTTTTTTATGGAGAGATTGGTCAACCCCAGTCATCAAACACTATGAGAGCACTATCCCCTGTCAAACAGTATCAGCAGCAAGTTGCACCGGGCGAGGAACTTGTGATGGCCCATTTGGGTCTGGTCAAGAGAGTGGCCATTCATTTGCGAGCGCGCGTACCTGCCTTCATGGAACTTGATGAACTCATACAAGTGGGCATGATTGGCCTATTGGAGGCGGCCAGGTCCTTTGATTTGAACAAAGGCGTTGAGTTTGAAAACTATGCCCACAGCCGTGTGCGAGGAGCCATGCTCGATGAGGTCAGGCGCTTGTCGTTTTTACCTCGATCAGCGGTGGCCTTTAACAAGTCACACAATGAAACAGTGCACACCCTGGCCTCCGAATTGGGACGCGCTCCGACGCAAGTTGAAATCGCTGAGTTCATGGGCAAGGACATTGAGGAGTTCCACAAGGACCGAGGCAAGGCCTGGCAATTTGAGACCTACTCCATGGAGGTGGTCACTGAAGAGGTGATGAACATCGCCGACACCCGGGACCAGCAGCCCGAGGCCATCGTTGAGCATGCTCAGTTGATGGACGCGGTGACGTCCGCCATTGAAGATCTTCCCGAGCGCGAGCAGTTGGTCATGCAGCTTTACTATGTTGAAGAGCTCAATTTGAAAGAGATTGGAGAGGTCCTCGGTGTGAGCGAGTCCAGGGTCAGCCAAATCTTGTCCGTTGTGGTCAAAAAGCTGAGGGTCAATTTAAAAGGTGCAATTGAGCCCGTGGCCCTTGAAGAGCGAGGCTAGTCATGAGCAATTTTTATCAAATGTTTCTGGCCTGGGGCATTTTGCTGTTGGTGGTGCTGTCTTTTTACTTGATTGACAAAGTCAACACCATGTACCGCTTCTCTGTGCCAGCGGAAATTCCAAAAACCTATTCCGATGGCCTCTTTGGCGAGTTGGTGGGCAAGAATTTGTGGGATGCAATGAGTGGCTTGCCCGTTCAAGGCATTGACCCCCAGTTGGTTGAGAACCTCAAACCCCATTACGAACCCATTTTGCGTCAACACATCGAGCAAACCTTCATGGAAGGCTTCAGGGACGGACAAGCCCAGCGTGCTGGCGTGCCCCCCAACAATCGACAAATTCCAACCCCTAGGGGCTCGGTGGAGTCTTGGTTGCCATTGCACCATTTGGCCACGATCTATCAAGCCGGGGCAGAGTTTGCCATGGGCCAGCCTGAAGAACAGTTGCGTTTGCAGCAAAATTTGGATCAAGTCACGGCCATGCTTTATGCGAGAACCAATTTTGAACTCAAAGACCCTTATTCGGAAACGCTTTTAAAGCTGCCCATCAAAGAGGGCTTGATGCCCGACCCAGAATTGGAGTCCCAAACCGTTCCCGATCTTTTGAGCTTTGAGGGCAGCCAAGACCAGGAAGTTGTGCCCATGAGCGAGGGCGCGATCAATGGCCAAAGCGAAAAAATGCAAGAGCTCTCCAACTCATTGGCTGGATTTGATGCCTTGGGAGAGCCCATGCAGGCGCCTGAACTTGCAAGCCCCTTGGTCGAGGAGCCCCAGACCCCCGTGTTGGCTCAAGAGGCCACAGGGCACGCGCTGGAGCCTCGCGCTACAAGTGTTGCACAAGCGCAAATGGTTTAAGCATTGGGGTGAGATTTGATGCTTTGTTTGACGAATGGGTTTATTTTGAAGCGGATTACTCAAGTTACGGCTGATAAGGACGATTCCAAGAGTGTCAGATCAATACTCAGGAATTAAACACCATGCGAGCAAATTTAAAAGGCATCGAGAGTTACGGAGACGTCAAGCACTCCACAGGCGTAGCAACGGCAAACAACGTTGAGTTGATCCAGATGCTGTTTGATGGATTGATAGAGAGTTTGAGTACGGCCAAGGGCCATATTCAAAGAGGTTCGATTTCAGAGAAGTCCAAAAGCATTGCTCGCGCAAGCCGCATTGTGTTGGGTCTTCAAGGTGCTTTGGATTTCGAAAAGGGGGGCGACTTGGCCTCCAATTTGAATGAGTTGTATTCGTATGTGACGCGTCGCCTGATTCATGTGAATTTGCACAATGATTTAAAGGCTTTGGAAGAGATTTTTGGTTTGATGAGTGAAATCAGAGAAGCATGGGATACTGTGCCTTCTTTGGTGCCACCTGCCAATACAGGTGTGATGAGAATGAATTGAGCAAAGGCCTCAAAACCCCACTGTTTTGCACAGGGTTTGAGTTCTTCTCAAAATTTGATACAGTGGGTTGAATGAAACAAGGTGTTTCATTTGCCTTTTTTTGGAGCACGAAATGGGATTTGTCGGCATTGGATTGTTATTCTTTTTCATCTTCGGGGTGTTTGTCCTTCACGGAGGTGATTTAGAGCCAATTATTCACGCAGCCCCTTCGGAGCTTGCGACCATTGGGGGTGCGGCGGTGTCGGCCATGTTGATTGGCCAAAGCATGGACACCGTGAAGGGTGCTTTTGCCGGCATGGGCAAATCCCTTAAAGGCCCCAAATACAAAAAAGAAGATTTCATGGGCGTGATTTTTGTGGTCTCCAAGATCATGAAAACGCTCAAATCCGAGGGTGCCGTGGCCCTAGAAGCGCACATTGAGAACCCCGAGTCCTCGGCCATTTTTGCTGAACACCCCCCTCTCTTGGCGGATCACGGCGTGCTCGATCTGATTTGTAACACCATGCGTTTGTTGGTGGTCTCTTCTGGAAACCTAAGCCCCTACGCGGTCGAGGACGTCATGACCGCTTCCATCAAATTGCATCACCACAATGAATTGAAGCCTGCTGCGGCCTTGGCCGGTATGGCCGGCGCGCTCCCAGCGCTTGGAATTGTGGCCTGTGTGCTTGGTGTGGTGAAAACCATGGGCGCGATCGATCAACCCCCTCCTGTGCTGGGTGCCTTGATTGGTTCGGCGCTGGTGGGTACGTTCATGGGGGTGTTCTTGGCCTACGGCTTGGTTGAACCCATGGGCATGCGCTTGCAACAAATTGTGGACGAAGAGGGCGAGATGTACAAAGTCGTCCAACAAATTCTCATTGGCACCATGCACGGTCACCCTGTGCCCTTGGTGATCGAGGCGGCCAGGGTTTGTATCAGTCATCACAACCAGCCCACCTTTGGTGAAATCTTTGATGGCTTAAGAGGCAAGTAAACATGCCTGATGATCAAGCCCCAGAAGCCGGAGCGGTCGAAGCCCCTCCAGAGCCTCCAGCCAGCGACACGCCTGCAGCGCCCGCAGAAGGTGAAGCCTTAGCGCCAGTCATTGTCATCAAAAAAATCATTGATGACGGACACGGGGGAGCTCACGGCGGTGCTTGGAAAATCGCCTTGGCCGACATGATGACCGCCATGATGGCCTTCTTCTTGTTGATGTGGTTGCTGGGTGCATCCAACTCCGATCAACGCAAAAGCATTGCCGACTATTTCAAACCCAGCTCACACAGCATGGTCCCCTTTGGCTCCTTGGCCGGCTCCAACGGTGTCCTGGGTGGGCGCTCGATCATTGATCCCGATGGTTTCCCTTTCACGGCCAAGCAAACCGGTTTGCTGGAACGTCTCACCCCGAGATCTGAGGGGGGTCCCAATCCCGATACCGAGCCTGGGCCCGAGAACGAGAACGATCCTTCAAAACCAGGCAAGGAAGGTCAAGGCAGCGAGGGCACGGGCAAGAACGGAAAAGCCTCGGCCGATGAGTTGACCGATGAAGAGAAAAAAGAGATTGCGGCTCAGCAAGACGAGAAGAATTTCAAAAAGCTCGAGTCTGAGATCAAGCAAAAGCTCTCTGAGAACAAGAAAATTGGTGGCTTGAAAGATCAAGTCTCGATCACGCGTGACAAACAGGGCTTGAGAATTGAGATCATCGACAAGGCGGACTTTGCGATGTTCCCGTCTGGCACGGTCAGTATGCAAGGCAAGGCCCAGGCCTTGATGGCGGAAGTTGCCGCGTCCCTTGCCAGCATGCCCAATAAAATTGCCATTCGGGGCCACACCGACAGCGTGCCCTTTCAAAACCCGGACATCTCCAACAACTGGGAGTTGTCGGCTCAAAGGGCGGAGGCCACTCGCAAGATGCTTGAAAAGCAAGGCATTCCTGAGGCGCGCTTTAACCGAATAGAGGGCGTGGCCGATACGGATCCGTTCAATTTGAACGATAAAAAGGATCCGAGAAACCGACGCATGAGCATCACGGTGTTGAACAACGATTAAAAAAAGGCGTCAAAATTAAATGGACGCCCTTTTGGGCTGGGCCTGTAGCGCAAGGCGCAAGGCTTCTTTATGCCGAGCGCAAATCGTATTTGTTGATTTTTTCAATCAAAGTTGTTCTTTGCAAATTCAAGAGCTTGGCCGTTTTGGATACATTGCCTTGTGAGCGGGTCAGGGCTTGCTCGATGATGCTTTTTTCAATTTCTGCCAAGCGGTCTTTGAGTGACAAGCCCTCTGGGGGGAGTTGAGGCATGCCTTGAGCGAGCATGATGATGTCTTCCACATCGGTCTCTAAATCCAGCTCCTCTTGGTTCATCTCGGCCAAGACTTCGGGGGGCGGCGTCATGGCCGTGGGCACGAACGGTGCCGCTGTGGGCGTCATCGTGGCTTGCAACATCACCAGCCCTTTGGGCAAAAGGGTGGGGGGAATCTTCTTCAAGTCCAGCACCTGTCCCGCATAAAGTGTGCTGAAACGGTCCACCAAGTTAGAGAGCTCGCGCACATTGCCTGGCCACGGATAGCTTCTCATGGCGTGGAGGAAGTCGACGCTGAATTTGATGGTGCCGTGTTGAACATGGGCAAACTTTTGTGCGAAATGGATCAAGAGGGGTTCGATGTCCTCCACGCGTTCGCGAAGGGGAGGGGTGCTCACCGGCAGGACATTGAGTCGGTAATACAAGTCTTCCCTGAAGCGCCCTTCATTGATTTCTTGCTCCAAGTCTCTGTGGGTGGCCGCAATCACGCGCACATCAATGGGGATTTGGCGAGTCGACCCAATCGGGTCGATGGTTCTTTCTTGCAAAACACGCAGCAACTTCACCTGCATGTCCATGGGCATATCGCCAATTTCGTCAAGAAAGAGCGTGCCGCCGTGGGCCAGTTCAAAGCGACCCAAGCGATCGGCCACGGCGCCAGTGAAGGAGCCTTTGCGGTGACCAAAGAGTTCGCTCTCCAAGAGTTCTTTGGGAATGGCGCCGCAGTTGATGGGCACAAAGTTCGATCCTGCTCTGACCGATTGGTCGTGCAGGGAGCGGGCCAACAACTCTTTGCCCGTCCCACTCTCGCCGGTGATCAATATGGTGGAGTTGGAGTTGGCGATGGTTGCGAGCAGACTTCTAAGAGACTGCGCTGAGGGGCTTTGACCAATGTATTGAGCGCTTGATTTCATAAAGATGACGTTTTACTCAATTGTTCTAGAAGCTTGCATTCAACGCAAGAGATCAAAAGTTCTCCTCGAACAATCCCCTCATTTGCACAGTTCATTGTAAAGCCTTGAAAATACCATGATTTAGGGCCATTTTAAGAGTTAAGTTCATTATTTTAATGACGATCTCTTTAGCGTGTCTGTTTGAACTGTCGGTGATGGATTTTTGATAAAAATAGACCCCCCGCTGGACGGCACGTGTTTTTTTTATGCAAGTGGATCAATAAATTGGGGATTAAACAACAAATTGATCGAGGCCCTTTCACCTTTGACAAGACTTTTATGCATTCGCCTATAAAGGTTACGCTGTTACTGTCGATTTAAGAGCTATGGGAAATAAAGGGCAAGCCCTTTGTTTTTAAAGTGAAATTTTCTAGAGGAGGAGTGGCAATCATTGGCCGCTTCGTTTGTTTTTTTTGATTTTGAAGGACATTGTCATGAAACGTTTATCCATTGTCAGCGCAGCCGCCGTATTAACGCTCCTGAGCGCATGCTCCAGCACGCAATTCTTCAAGTCGGCTGAAGTGCATGCGCCTGCCCCCAACCCAAACATCTCTTTGCTCGCTCCCATGGCGGAGAAGCGGGAAACGTTTGTGGCGACTGGCTATGCAGTGATCAGCATTCAAAACCACAAGAATCCCGCTCAACAACGCCTTTTGGCCATCCGTGCTTCAAAATTGGATGCGTACCGTGCCTTGACCGAGCAAGTGTATGGTCAGCATTTGGATGCCAACACCACGGTGTCGGACATGACTGTGGTGAACGACACATTTCGCTCAAAGGTGGAAGGTGTGATTTATGGCGCTCAGTTGGTCAGCATCACGCCCGTGAGCGATGACACGTATGAGACCACCTTGTCATTGGACAGAGCGGTGGTACAAGATTTGCGTAATTTGTATTTGCAACAACTTGCCATGCGCACGCGCTAAGCCCACTCTGGGCTTAGGGTCTGTAACAGGTACACTTCAAAATGACAGATCCTAGACGTCTACCCATGTTCAAAACACATCATTTTCACCAACTGGGCTTGCTCAACAAATCGATGGCGACGGCGACTCGATTGCAAGGCAGGCAGGGGTTTGGATTTGTCTTTTGGGTGGATGTCTTGAGTGCATTGGGCTTGTTGGCCGTGTTGTGCATGATGGCGATGGTGGTGAATTTGTCCATCACCACCACCTGGGCACAAGAAAAAAACGCCCGAGAACTTGTTCGCTCAGACCTCAGCGCCGATCAACGACTGCAAGCGGTCCGCGAGTCCTTGGTCCAATTGGCGCTTGAAGGCCCTACCCAGGTCACCAGCACGTCCTTTATCGATGAAAGTGGCGCGCTAAGAGACAGCGCGTCCTTTACCCATGACATGGTGGTGAGGGGTGTCAGGGTCTTGGCTTACGGACGAGACGAAGGGGAGCCCAAAGCCCAGATCAGCGCCAATCACCGAGCTTTGGACGCGACGCTCGCGTGCACGGCCCAATCGGGGAAGCCCTCAGCGCAAAACACAAAAGTGCAACACCTGGCCATTTTGGATGTGAACATGGATGCGAGCATCAAGCACGCTGACCTTTATCAAGCACGTTTGATTTCTAGGGCTTTGCAAGAGAGTTTACTCAAGCTCACAGACCGATCTGAGCTTGTTCGACTCAATTTAAGAACCATGCCTGTGAGCTCACAGTCGATTTATGGTTTGTCGCAACCGAGTTCAAGTGCGTCCTCTTCACTGCAAGCCAATCAAACCTTTTCCTCAGGCATGAACTATTACCAGCAAGCCTTGCTGGGTCGTGGGGATCAACGCGTGACTTGGTCTTTGAGTTTGAAGCTCGCTCCAGCAAAAGATGAAATTTCACAGGCGCCAGGATTGAAGGTCACTGCAACGCTCTTGAGCAAACTGGATCGTCATTTTTTGTTTGAAGATCAGCAATATGTTTGGTTTGAGGGCAAAAACCCAAATCAAGTGAGTTCGGTGCTCTCCAACGTCATGAACGAGCAAGTACAAGCACTGGCACGGTTGATTCAGCGCAGCGTTGAGGACCAACTCGCTTGCATTCCGCCCCAATTTGAAGTGACCAAATGGAGTGGGCAAGACATGAACATTGCAGCGGGCATGGTCAATGGATTGCGCGTGGGCGACCAGATGTTGGTCGGTGACCCGGAGGTCATCCCCTCGCGCATTTTGGACAAGGGCGCCATGAACAAATTGGTGCTGGCGGAAATCAAATCTGTGACGCCTTATTCCGCGCAGTTAAAGCAAATAGCGGGGCCCACAATCAAGACTTCAGAACACTGGGTCGCCGTGGCCCATCGGCCCGTCAATTGAGAAATTTTTATTGTCTTTGGAGAGATTCATGAAAGTAACAATCGCAATGCTCGTAAAAACTTCGCTGTTGAGCCTTTTGCTTCAGCAGGCTGTGGCTGTGGCTCAGCCCTTGGAATTGGTGATGTTGAACGACAAGTCGGGCTTGTTGCCGCCAGAAGAAAAAAGTGCCAAAGATGAGGGTGGCAAAAATGCGCCGCCCAAGAGCACGCTGCCGGCCAAGAAAGCCTCGGCGGTGTCGCCCACAGATCGGCCGAGCGCTGCAACGCCTGCCAATGCGCCGACGCGCTCAAGCTATGTGGTCAAGACAGGCGACAATTTGGACAAGATCATTGCGCAAAATTACCCTGACAGTGTGATCAAAACCGAAGTGTTGAAAAAAGAATTGATGGCGCTCAACCCACAAGCGTTTTCAAAAAACAACCCCAAGATGCTTTTAAGCGGCGTGACACTCCAATTGCCCAGTGCAACGCAGTTGCTGGGCAAGCAAGCAAGCAACGCTGGCTCAACTTGGTCGAGTGAAAAAACCAAGCTGAGCCAGTCCGGTTACACCATCTATCCGCCCTTGCAAGCCACTGCGCAGACGAGTGAGAAACGCCGCAACTGGGTGCAGTACCCTTAAGGGCTTTGATCTCGAGGCTGCTTTTTAGGGATTGCAAATGCATGCAGTCCCTTTAGAATGGCTTCATCAAACGCCTCCCCCCCTCCCCAAGCGTCCTTCGTTTGTAAGCACTTTATGGCCCAGCTCAAGTCTTTGGGCCCTTTAACTTTAGGTGGATCCATTTGTTGCAAGGTCCTGATCTCGTTTTAGGTGTCCCGAGGGTGCCTTTGGTACAAATGGAGAGCAAGCCCATTTGGGTTGAAAGCCGTGTGGCTCAACAATTGGGGCTCACCGACAAGCAAATC
The DNA here is from genome assembly GCA_947372465.1 of Burkholderiales bacterium. Taxonomy (GTDB): domain Bacteria; phylum Pseudomonadota; class Gammaproteobacteria; order Burkholderiales; family Burkholderiaceae_C; genus Limnohabitans. Next base: position 19,695 of record CANBTT010000026.1, read on the forward strand.
GTTCAAGCCACCGTGTCCCTCAACTCAGGCAGTGTGCGCTTGTGGCTCAAAGATTTTTCCTTTGAGATTCCCAACACTTGGGCCCTCAAACCTGGGGACATGCCTTTTGTGCGGGCCACACAAAACGCGCAAGGCTGGAATGTTCAATTGACGGGAAAGTCCCCCCTCACAAGTGCTGACGCAGCCGCTGCAAAGACCGCCACACTGTCTTCTGCAGCCCTTGTGACCCCGCAAAAATTCAACGCTCAATTGGGCCTGATGGGCCTGCCTGGCGCTGTGCAATCGGAGCAAAATTTGGGCTCCAAACTGGGCATGTTGCTGCAGCAACAAGTGGATTTTTCGCAAAGCGCAATGCTTTTGAGGCCCGACCAATTGACCCTGATGGCGAACAATCCATCTCTTGGACAGTGGTTGTCTGTGTTTAAAAAAATGTCCTTGAGCATGTCGCATGTGTCGGCGCCCAGTTTAAAGAAAATGGTGCTCTCTCAATCGGTCAGTTCAGAGCATTTGCTCGCCAGCGGTGAAGAGGTTGAAGACTCTCCCAGATCGATGCTTCGCACACTCTTGCAGACGCTGGAGTCATCGCACTCAGAGGACAAGTTGGAGGCGAAAGCACACATCAACCGAGCGCTTGAAGAGATGGAGTCGGCACAAGCGCAGTGTGCACAAGACTGGGCCCGAGGCGCATTGTCGCTCAAAGTGGTGATTCCATTTGTCGATGCTGATCCGGTGGATTTGCATTTTAAAAAACCTCCTCGCCAGCAAGGGGAAAGCGACACGCCTTTGAGTGTGGACATCCACTCCAAGAGCCGTCTTCTTGGTGAGGTTTGGCTCAACACCACGATCACGCAAGGGCGGCAAGTCGATTTGGTGATGTGGGCTGTCAAACCGGAGGTGGCGCAGCTTGCAAAAGTGAACTCGAAAGAATTGGGTTTTGAGTTGGCCGACTCTGGTTTGAAGCTCAGCAGTTTTCAGATTTTTAATGTGCCAAGACCCCAAGAGGTGCTCCTTGAGACCTTGCCGAAATTGGGCACCGTGGTCGATGCCAAAGCCTGATCATGAAGAGCGCGCCATGAACAAACCCCTCGAAGCGCTGGCCCTTGAGTACGGCAAGCTAAAAACCCCCAAAGTGACGGCCAAAGGACAAAACGAGTTGGCCCGTCGGATCATTGAGGAGGCCAAAAAGCAAGGGGTGTATGTGGCGGAAGATCCGCAGCTCCTCGCCTTGCTCAGTAAACTTGATGTGGGAGAAGACATCCCGCAAGACATGTTCACGGCCGTGGCGGTGATTTTGTCGTGGGTGTATTGGCTCAAGGGCATGAAGCCAGGGGACGAAAAAGCAAAAAGCCCATAAAACACGTTCATGGGCTTTGTGTGGCGAAAAACGGGATGTTTAGGTGGCCATGTAATTGCGAGAGCGTTTGATCCTGTTGAGTTTGCCCAAACGATCATAGACCTCAACCGAACTGCTGGGATCTGTGATTTGAAGGCTTTTGAGTGCGCCTCGAATGGCATCGAGTTTGCGAAGAATCAAAATCTCGTTTCTTCTGTGCAAGTTTCTGCAGTACAGCATCTTGGATCGAAAGTTTTGCCATGAATCATCCAATTCGTCTGCATCTTTTGGACTTTGCACACCCGTCATTTTGCCAATCTCTTCTAAAAGAGTGTTTTTGGCATTGAGCAATCGATCCAAGTGATCGAGGTCTTGAATTTTGAGGGCTTCAAATTCTTGCTCTAAAACGGATTCGAGCGACTCCACGCGTTGCATCACGTCGTAGAGCACAGCGGGGTTGGGCTTGAAAGCCGTTTCAATTGAATCAGTGGTGTCCATCGTGATTCTTTATGTTGAATTCAATCAGCCTTGAATCATTTGTTCAAGGGAGACAAAGTTCTCGGCAATTTTCCGAGGATTGATCGGATAGGTGCCTTCTTTCAATGCTTTCTTGATCGAGTCCACTTTTGCACGGTCAAAGGCAGGTTGCGCCATGACTTTTTGGGCAACGTTGCTAAGCGTCACGGAGGCGGCTTGAGTGGGCATGGTGTTTTTCCCAGTCGAGTCCAAAGTTGTGCTGGATGCCAAAGTTTGTTTGGCCCCCGCTTGATTTTGGTCTACAACCGTTTTATTGGGCATGCTTGCCTGGGCAAAGCGTGCTACGTTGTTTGAAATAGAGTCTGTCATACTGTTTTCACTTTCTCTGTTGGTGGGAAATGAATTGCTTCAATCCCTTTTCATGGCATCTATATACTCGGCACATGCTTTACAAAACTTGAGTAAAAAATAGAAAATAAATGAAAATATTTTGCATTTAATTCTTAAGTTCTAATTTAAGCAATGAATCATCCTCATAGAGCCCGGGCCTCATTCAGTCCAGTGATCACACCAGATATTAATCGACCCGACTCGACATTTTTTAACTTGATTTGGTCGCCCAATGAACCATCTTGTTGGGCTTCGGTTTTGATGGTGATCAAAAAGCCTCGACCTTCGCCCACTGAAAAGTTGACTTGCTGACCTCTTTTGACCAGCAAGGTGGGTTTGACATCGTAATTTCTGATGGCTTGATCGACGCCCATGTCGTGCAAAAGCTCTGTATTTTCAATTTCCTTGAATTGGCTCAGGACCATGGCGTCGGTTGCCGCAATGGGCAACTCCACTTGTTTGAAGAAGGAGGCCTGCAAGACGGTGCCGCGCCTAAGAGGCTGATTGGCGACCAAGACCATTTTGACTTTGGCGCCTGCTGTCGCTTGGGAAGGACCGATTGAAAAATTGGGGGCCGCATCCACTTTGGGCGTGCTTGGTGTTGAACGATTGACAGCTTTTGTCGGCGCCACGGGGATCGCCACTTTGCTGGCTTTCATAGCGGCCTGTTCATCGCTAAACGAGGCCTTCAAAAAATACTGCCAGGAGGGGTTCTCACACCTCGCACGGATGACTTGACGGTTGGTATAGGGGTGATCAAAAAGGGCGGCACCTTGGCACGGCAGGACCTTGAGTCGCGCATCCATGTCGGCAATTTGCACTTGATCGGTGTTCAAGGCCAGTTGTTGAGCCAGCCAATTGCGCGCCTCGGATTGAAGCTGCAGTTGTCCACTCAGGGGTTTGCCGCTCAGCCCTGTGGGCTCAGCGTCGCGCCCCAAAGACGCCAACTGGACGGCGTTCAGGCTCTGTGCGGCCAATGGGCTCAGACCCAGGGCGAGCAGGCACAAACCCTGGCCTAAAAATTGGGTGATCTTCAAACAGGCATGTTCAATCCCCTTGCCCAGGTGTTCATGGCCCCGATGGGTCAGCACATCCAGCACGGCCCAGGCCTGGCCTGTGGACATGTTCCCCTTCAGCTGACTGGGTGTTGAGGTTTTGAAATAGCGGCACAGCATTTGCAATTAGGTACTCATGGTGTTGAAGTTTTGACGTCTTGATGACGGTCACAGGCTTAGATAAGCAAACTTAATGCCAGTTCATTGTCTTCAAATGGAACATATTATGTCCTTTAATATTGATACAAAAGGGTTATTAAATTATTCACCTATAGGTGTGAATGATTCATTTTTACCTGATCAAAAGGTGGATGCTTCCGAGGCGATGAGAGCTGCCTTTGCGCAGGCCTTGTCTCAAGCACAACAAAACAACCGTGTCGGATCTCCGTCAATATTGAGCCCAGATGTCCCACAAGTGACAGTCAAGGCCGGAGACAACATGACAAGCCTGGTGAAAAGCCATCTTTTGTCCAAAGGATTTGTGCCCAATCCAAGCGACCTGAAAAAGATGGTGTTTGATGTGGCCCGACAAAACGGCATTTCTAACCCCAATTTGATTTTTCCCGGTCAACGACTTCAGATGGCTTCCTTGGAAGCCAGTTTGCTGGAAGGCTCCTTTCAAGCGGACAATAAAAAAACACCCACAGCGCAGTCAAAAGAAATCAATGTGGCCCTCAGTGACAGCGCTGGCGCTGGCGCTGGCGCTGCAGCAGACGATTCATCAAAGGCCAAGCTCGCTGATCTTGATTTGGGACTTTCAAGCGGTGAGCAAGTGCTCATGCCCGATGATTTGCAAGGCCACGCACAACATGTGGCCAAGGAGGCCCTGAAAAACTCTGAAACGCAGGGGGGGGTGGCGGCCAATGCGCATGCAACGCTCCCTTTGAGTGAGCAAAGTTCGGCTCAAAAGACGGCCCCATCTAATATAAGCACCCAACAACTCCTAGAGCAGCGGTCTGCGATCAGCAAAATGGCCATGAGTGTGATGGGTTCAGCCTTGAACCCCAACAGTGTCAATGCCAATTCGAGGTCGCCTATGGGCGTCGCTGGCCTGGGTGGACTTGGGGGGCTTGATGGTGCGAATGCGCAAATGTCAGGTGTCAACGCCTTGCCCGCCAATTTACAAGCCAAATTCAACCAAATGAACAGCTTGAATGCATTGAAGTCGCCGAGCGGTTTGGGCATGGGCGCCTCAAGCAATGCCATGCCGACCCTGATGGCCAACAATCCAGCCGATCCCAACAGCGCCTTGACGGCTGCCTCACAAATCCAATTGATGACCCGTTTGAATGGCTCGGCCTATCCCATTTTGCAAAAAACCTTGGACCGTGCAGTGGACAAAGGCTTCATTCCCCCACAAGACAAACAAGCCGTGCACGACAAAATTTTAAGCTTGGCGCGTCAATTTAAATTTGCACCCGACGATTTTGCAAAGGTCACGCTCATGGAGAGTGATGGCATGAATCCAAAATCCACCAACAACCGCTGTCACGGCATCATTCAATTTTGTGATGGACCGGACCGTGGCGCCGCCAGTGCAGGTTTTGCCACCAATCCCAAGGCCATTTTGAGCCAAAGCGTGTTGAAGCAATTGGACTTGGTGGCCAAGTATTTTGATCAAACCGGACTCAAAAATGCGGGCCCCACCCATTTAGACGATTTGTATTTGACCGTTTTGACGCCCTCAGCGAAAAGTGAGACCCGCACCGATGTGGGCTTGAACATCGCAGGACCTCAGGCCGCCCACTTGCATGTGAACAAAGACAACCGGGCCCCCATCACGAGAGACTCACTGATCAAGGGTTTGCATCAAAACGCTTTGGATAAATTGGGGCTTGACGATAAATCGATCAAAGATGCCATGCGAAGTGGTCTGTCAACACAAGTTGCATCCAATGCCCCTAGCAAACCGTCTGTTGTTTCTTCCGCCGTGGCGTCGACCATTGATGGCAGAGGAAATTTGATCAAGCCCAACTTACAAGCATCGGCCTCTTTCAACAACAGTTCCCCACCACAAGTGGCGACGATTGAGGGCCAATTGCAAAACAATTTGCGAAGAAGCCAGGCCTTGAGGGTCAACGCCTATCTCAACAACTCCTTAACAGGGGCCAACAATGGTTTGGGCAAGTGATGTGGCAAAAAATTGCCGATGCACCCCTCCTTCAAGCCTGTTGTGCTGAAAGTTGGATGATGTTTGCCGTTAAAAATAGCAGTCCCATTGAGGAGTGGATGAACAGTTGTTTGTGGCACACCTTTTGCATGTTCGGATTGAGACCTTCTAACTTGAGGGTTGGGTGTCGGGAAATTGTGAGAATTGTTTCGATGTTTTGCATAAAAGGAGCGTAAGAAGATGAATTTATTATCAGACGCCTTTGGTATTCACGAGAAAGCCCTCTCTGTGCGCAGTCAGCGCATGGAAGTCTTGGCTCGCAACATTGCCAATGCAGACACACCCAACTACAAAGCGCAGGACATTGACTTCAAAGCCATGCTGCAAGATGTCAAGACCGAGTATTTGAATGCAACGAATGAAAAGCATTATGCCGGCATTCAAGATGCACCTGACGATGGCATGCGCTTCAGAATTCCTTACAACAGCTCCTTTGATGGCAACACGGTTGAAATCAGCTTAGAGCAAGCACAGTTTGGTAAAGCTGCAGGTGACTACCAAGCCACGCTGCAGTTTTTAGAAAACCGCATCGGCGGGATTCGCAAAGCATTGAAAGGGGAGTAAACGATCATGAGAACCATTGACAGTGTTTTTGGTATTGCAGGGACGGCCCTTAATTCACAACTGGTGCGTTTGAACACGACCGCGTCCAATTTGGCCAACGCCACAACCGTTGCGGCCTCAGAAAAAGACGCGTTCAGAGCAAAACGACCTGTTTTTAAAGCGCTCATGCAAGATGAGATGACCAATGCAGCCTTTCCAACCTTGGGGGGTGTGAAGGTCGATCACATCGCAGATGATCCAACGCCCATTCGAAGTTTGTACGAGCCCAACAACCCAGCCGCCGATAAAGACGGCATGGTGTATTTGTCCAATGTGAATGAAATGCAAGAAATGGTGGAGATGATGGCTGCATCACGTTCCTATCAAAACAATGTTGAAGTGGTCAACACGGCCAAGCAACTCATGTCTAGAACCCTAGACCTTACCAAATCATAAAGAGAGATAAATCATGTCCACCGTTTCAACAGCAACACAAACAGCCGCTCCCCTGCCCAACGGCATCCTTCGTTACGAAGATGCCGTGGCCGCACAAAAGAACAAGCCTCAAGGCGGTCAATCCATGGGGCAGGGCGCTTTTTTGACGCTTTTCACAACACAGTTGAAAAACCAAGATCCAACCGATCCGGTTAAAAATGAGGCCTTCGTGGCACAGCTCGCGCAGTTCTCCCAGTTGGAGGCGACAACGGCCATGCAAAAGAGTTTGGACACGATGGTCTCGAACCAGTCCAGCGACCGCATGCTCACAGGTGCTTCGATGGTGGGCAGAAAAGTGGGGGTTCCAAGCGGACCGGCCGTGCTGATCAATGGACAAGCCGTGACAGCCGTGACCAACTTGCCCACCGGTGCGGACAGCGTGACGCTTTCTGTCTCGGACAGCAAAGGCCAGGTGATCAAAACGACGGCTTATGACAAGCAGTTGCCAGGCGACATGAACGTCACTTGGGACGGCACGGACGACCAAGGCAATCAGGCGCCTGATGGGACGTACACCTTTGCAATCAATGCGATTGTTGCGGGATCAAACACGAAGCCAACTTTCAGCACCATGGCCACGGTCAAGAGCGCAGCGAGTGCAGGTACATCCGACAACACATGGCTATTGAATGTGGATGGAGGCAAGTCGGTGAGTTTGTCAGATGTGAAGATGATCAATTGATCGTCATTTGAAAAGAACAAAGATCAATTAAACAGTTGCGGCGATAAAGCGCTTGCATAGAACATCATTTAAACGGAGTTAGAACATGTCCTTTTTTACATCCCTCACCGGTATCAATGCCGCAACCGCTCAGATGAGCGTGACCTCAAACAACATTGCCAATGCGGGTACGGTTGGGTTTAAAAAGTCGAGGACCGACTTTGGCGATATTTTCGCCACGTCTCCCTTGCAAAAAGCCTCAACCACCATCGGTCAAGGTGTGTCATTGAAGCAAGTGTCTTTGGCCTTCTCACAGGGTAACGTCAGCTTTTCATCCAACACCTTGGACATGGCGATTTCCGGTGACGGTTTTTTCCCATTGAAGTCGCCCGATGGATTCCAAGACATTTATACCCGAAACGGTACGTTCATGATGAACGACCAAAACAACGTGGTCAACTCTTCAGGACAGCGTTTGATGGCGGCCAAGGTCGACAGCTCGGGCAAGGCTGACGTGAGCAATATGTCGGTGTTGACCATTCCTCAAAAAACCACGGGTCAAGCCAAACAAACGACTCAAGTGACCTTGGGTTTGAATTTTCCAGCCGATGCGCCAGTGATCTCTGCTCCCTTTAATCGCAACGACTCCACGACCTACAACAAGAGCACGGCTTTGACGGTTTATGACAAGGGCGGTAACGGTTACTTGGCCACAGTTTATTATCAAAAAACGCAAAATGCGTCACAAGCTTCGCCCAATAACAGGTGGCAGACGTATGTGTACGTTGGAGACACTTTGGTCAATGCGGCTTTGCAGCAAGCAACCGATACCGCAACCGGCGAGCCCTTGTTTGTCAATAAATATGGACAATTAAAACCCTTGTCCCAGGTTTCTGATTTGCTGGTCAACCAGAAAACTCAAAAATTTGCTTTAACGGATTTGACCGATGTCAGAACGTCTGCGCCCGCCACCGTCTCAGGCGGTTTGGCCCCCAATTTAACGACCCTTTCAAGCGATGGCATTGATTTCGGTGGCACGTTCACAGGGCCTGCTGCAGGCGCTGTGCCACCTGCGGCCAATTCCATTGATAACTTAAAGAATTTGTTCAGCATCAGCATTGATGGAAGCCCAGCAAAATCCATCAGCTTGGACTATTTGGCCAAATTGCCTGCTGGTACTCGTTTATCGGGTGCGCAAATCGCGCAAGAATTGCAAAACAACATCAACCGTCAATTTGGCAATGAAAGAAAGTTCAACTTTAATTCAGCTGCGAATCGAAACTTGATCATCACCTCTCAAGGCCCAGCGGTCAATGGTGTGATTCCAGCGCCCATCAACATCAATTTGGTCTTGGATGGAACAGCTGGCAACCCGCCACCCTTGGCCGCCGCAGGGCAAATGACGATTGAACAAACCGCTAAAAGCATCAACGACCAGTTGCTGGCTGCCAATACGGGCATCACGGCCGTCTACGATGCAGCGCTTCAAACGTTTACGTTCACACCGGCGGTGGGAACGAGTTTGGCCGTGAACACGCCCAATGCATTGATGGGTGTGACCACGACCATCAAGCAAGATCCCAATGCAACCGCTTTGACCTTGACGGCTTACCCGCAAGGCGATTTGATCACGCCTGTCAAAGACCAGCGTTATGGTGCAACAGTGACGTATGACAGTGTGAACCAAAAATTTGTGTTTTCATCGGGCACCACGGGTGACGCCTCCAGTGTCAAAATCACAACCCAAAGCAGCGATTTAGGCAACAGCTTTGTGAGAAACAAATTGGGCTTGATTGAGTCCGATCCCAACGGCAATGCGATTGGTACGGTTGATGCGGCCACGGCAGGCAACAACAATGTTAAAACGGTCACCTACAGCATCGACAAGTCTGACATCGCTACGCGAGGCACAACGTCAACCCCTGCGACCATGACGGGTTCTGCCATTGGCATTAACTTGAATCAAAACTTTGAGGTGAATGCTTCGAACAACAAATTTGTGGTGTCTGTGGACGATGTCAAAGGCACAGTCGTGATCCCCCCATTGCCCAACTACACACTGGACAGTTTTGTGCAAGCCTTGCAAGACGGTATCAATCGTTTGAAGGGGCCGCCTGCATTGAATGGCTTGACCGGTTCCACCGTTTCAGGTGTGAAAGTCAGCTACGATCCCTTGAAAAACGCCTTGTCTTTCACCTCTGGCACGGCGTCCACCAACTCATTTATCAAGGTGAGCGGTGACTCTGTTTGGGGCTTGTCCAATGTGACGGCTGCGCGTGGATCAACCTCAACTTGGATCAAGCCGACACAATCAACGGTGACCAGCTCTGGGACGCCTGTGTCGCAGTACATTGATGCCTTTGGCAAGGAGACTTCAAGCGCGACGGGCTTCAGTTCGCTGCCTGCTTGGTCGCCCATTTATCTGAACAAAGGCGAATTGACCTTTGACACCGGTGGAAACTTGGTCTCACCAAAGGGCGGTGCAAAACTCGACACCGTCTTTCTCCCCAACGGTAAAGGATCTTTGACGATCAACATCGATTACACCAAATCAACTCAGTTTTCGTCTCCCTATGCGGTTTTGTCGCAATCTCAAGACGGTGCACCTGAGGGTGACCTCGTGGGTGTGGCGGTGGGTACGGATGGACTGGTTCAGTGCAGTTACTCAAACGGCTCACAAAACTCTTTGGGCAAAGTGGTCTTGGTCAACTTCGCCAATCCAGCCGGTTTGCGTCAGATTGGTGATGCGTCTTTTTATGCCAGTTCCTCTTCTGGTGTTGCCAAATTGGGTGAAGCGGGTTCGGCCGGTTATGGAACGGTGAAGTCGGGTGCGACAGAAAATGCCAACGTTGATTTGACGCAAGAGTTGGTGGATTTGATCACCGAGCAACGTAACTTCCAAGCCAATGCGAAAGCCATTGAAACAGACACGACGCTCACCCAGACCATTATTCAAATCCGTGCTTAATTGACGGTCTCTATCTTACTTTGACGCAATAAATTCACCATGGAACGTCTCGTTTTTAACTCTACGGCTGCAATGAATGAGCAGCGACTGTCTAGGCAGGTGTTGGCGCATGAAATGTCCAACGTCAACACGACCGGTTTTAAGCGAACTTACGAAGTGGCGATGAAAGCGTTCAAGGCCGATGGTCAAGGTTTTGACAGCCGCTTTCAGCCTCAGGCGATTCATACCGACTTGGTGCAATTGGCGCCAGGTCCCATGATCACATCAGGTCGAGATTTGGACATCATGATGAACGACTCCACGGTGATGGGCGTCACAGCGCCCAATGGCGAGCTGGCCTTCACAAGGCGCGGTGACCTGCACTTGAATGTCAATGGTGTCCTAGAAACTGGAACAAATCATGTGATTCAGGCTGAAGGGGGGGGTGTCATCACCGTGCCCGCAGGCTTTAAGGTCACGATTGCAGATGATGGGCAAGTTTATGCCGCAGATCCTGCGCAGCCGGGTGTTCAACAGCCGGCGGTGATTGGTCAAATCATGCTCCGAGATGCGAGTCAAACGCCGCTTGCTCGCCGGCAAGACGGTTTGTTCAAGGTTGACGGACAAACAACTGGCTCGAATTTTGCTTCTGGTCCTAATAGAGCCACTATTACGACAGGTGTTTTGGAGGGCAGCAATGTCAATCCAATGGAGACCATGGTCAAGTTGATTGAGCAAAGCCGAACCTTTGAGAACCAAGTCCGGATGATCAAAGAGGCCAAGTCCAACGATGAGTCGGGCGCTTCAATGATGAAGCTTGCGTAATGGATGCGTTGAACGTTAAGTTAATTGTGGAAAAAGAGGTCTGATCTGTAAGGACATCCTCTTTTTTCTGAAGATCGGTTCGAGTGGGGCCAGAGGTGACGAAAAGTCGTCGCTTTTTGCTCCATCAAAGCCGAACATCCTATTGAAAGAAAAGAGGGTCTGATGGACGCAGCACTTTGGGTATCGAAAACAGGACTGGATGCGCAGCAAATGCGCATGAACGTGATCTCCAACAACTTGGCCAACGTGAACACGACAGGCTTTAAGAGAGACCGCGCAGTTTTTGAAGACTTGCTCTATCAAAACGTACGCCAAGCCGGTGGTCAAACCACTGCCAATACACAGTCGCCCACAGGCTTGATGCTGGGTACGGGTGTGAAGGTGGTTGCAACTGAAAAAATTGCAGCCCAAGGCAACATGATCAACACCCAGAATTCTCTGGATTTGGCGATCACGGGAGATGGCTACTTTCAGATCACTCAACAAGACGGCACGCTTGCCTATACCAGAGATGGTAATTTCAAAATATCGAGCACCGGGCAGGTGGTCACCGCCAATGGTGCCTTGCTCCAGCCGCCGATCACCATTCCCAACAATGCCTCATCCGTGACAGTGGGCTTGGATGGAACGGTCTCTGCCGAGCTCAATGCGGGTGGCGGACAGCAAAATTTAGGTGTGATTCAAATTGCCAGGTTCGTCAACCCAAGTGGCTTGACGCCCATTGGTAACAACTTGATGACGGGATCGGCTGCAAGTGGACAGCCCCAAGTTTTGCAACCTGGCGTTGCAGGCGCAGGAAAAATCAATCAAGGCTCGCTAGAGGCGTCCAATGTGAACGTGGTTGAAGAGATGGTCAATATGATCGAGACGCAACGGGCGTATGAGATCAATTCCAAATCAATCTCTGCCGTTGACGGCATGCTCAAGTTCTTGAATCAGAACATGTAAATGTGATCTAAAAAGCCTTATTAAATTGAACTGGATGACTTTCATGTACACATTCTTTGCTCTATCGTCAAAATCGACACAAGCCCAAAAACCTTTAGGGGTCTTTGGTGTTTTGCTCATGGGCACGTTCATTCTTGGTGCCTTGGGTGGGTGTGCCAGCTCGCAGCCAGAGGTCAATGCTTTGGCTCCATCGCCTGACTTTGCGCCAGTGTTTCCATTGGCAAGCGACAGACCCAAGATGGCCACAGGGGGCATCTACGGCAATTCACAAAACGATGCTTGGTTTGGTCGTGGAAGAAATTATCAAATTGGGGACATCATCACGGTTCTTTTGAACGAGTCCACACAGTCGGCCAGAACGCAAAACAGCGATGTCAGTCGGGTGACCAAGAACACGGCATTGCCCTCAGGGCTCAGCACGAAACTGGGCTCGCTCAGCCCTGTCTTGAATGGCCTGGACTTGAGTCAAGGCACGGTGAACAGCACAGGCACAGGCAAAGCCGGACAACAAGCCTCATTGCAAGGGTCCATTGCCGTCACCGTTGTTGAAATATTGAGCAATGGCAACTTGATGGTTCGAGGCGAGAAGAAGCTGGGACTGGCTGAAGGCACCGAAGTGATTCAAGTCGCTGGTGTCATTCGCCCTCAAGACATTGGACCCAATGGCACGGTCAACTCGCTCAGATTGGCCAATGCACAAATTGCCTACCGTGGAATTGGTGACTTGGCCAATGCGAGCAAAGTGGGTTGGGGAACCACCGCATTGCACAAATTTTGGCCGTTTTGAAGAACCCACCTAAAAAATAAAGAAAAGAATTCTTATGCGCAATATTCTCATTTCATTGTTGCTCCTTTGTTCAGGCTTGGCACAAGCTGATCGTGTCAAGGATTTGGCAACTTTGGCGGCTCAACGGCCGAACCAATTGATTGGTTTTGGATTGGTGGTCGGTTTACAAGGCACGGGAGATGATGCATCGGTCCCTTTCACAACGCAAAGCATGAAGGCCATGTTGGCCCAATTGGGCGTAAGAATTGACGGCCCTTTGTCTGACTTTGAGCAAGTTGCAACCACAGCCAGGGTTGATATCAAAAACACCGCTGCCGTCTTGGTGACCGCAGAGTTGCCTGGCTTTTCCAAGCCAGGGCAAAAAATTGATGTCAATGTTTCATCCATTGGCAAGGCGTCGAATTTACGCGGTGGAAATTTGGTCATGACCGCTTTAAGAGGCGTGGACGGAGAGATCTACGCGTTGGCCCAAGGGTCTTTGACTGCGACGGGCATCGATGCCTCAGCGGCAGGATCAAAGGTAGCGATTGGTGTCCCCACCTCTGCACGCATTCCATCCGGTGCCATTGTGGAGCGAATGGTGGACACGCCTTTTGACAAAGCAGAAAACTTGCTTTTGAATTTGAGGGACAACGATTTTTCTACCAATGCAGCGATTGTGAACGTCATCAACAATAAATTTGGCGGTGATGTTGCTCAGGCGCTGGATGGAACGAGTATTTCAGTCAGAGCCCCAGCTGATTTGAATCAACGCGTGGCCTTCATGAGCATGCTTGAAAATTTGGAAGTTCAGCCAAGCGAGCCCAATGCCCGCGTGGTCGTGAACTCTAGAACTGGAACGGTTGTGATCAACCGAGGCGTCAGACTCACCGCTGCTGCCGTGTCGCACGGCACCATTTCTGTCTCGATATCAGCCACCAATGAAGTGTCTCAGCCCAATGCCTTGTCCAATGGCACGACGCAGGCCGTCCAAAATGCACAAGTCAATGTCAATGAGCCCAACAAGCCCATGTTCTTGTTCAAGCCAGGCGTGGAACTTCGCGACTTTGTGGATGCGGTCAATCAAGTGGGTGCCTCACCTTCTTCCTTGATTGCGATTCTTGAGGCCCTCAAAAGTGCGGGCTCCTTAAGAGCTGAATTGGTCATCATTTAATAAGAACATCATGAGTACATCTTTGGGTTTATCTTCACCTGCGAGCTCTGCGTCCAACTCATACTTGGACTTTCAGGGCTTGGGCGAATTAAAAGGGCAAGCCCAACAAGACGAGCAAGGTGCGCTCAGAAAAACGGCGGAGCATTTTGAAGGACTCTTTATTCAGATGATGATGAAGTCCATGCGAGAAGCCAACTCGGAGATGAAGAGTGATCTCGTTCAATCCGATGCGGCCGATCAGTTTGAAAGCATGTTTGACAAAGAATTGTCAGTGCAAATGGCCAAAAGAAACAGCATGGGTTTTGCCGATATGCTGGTCACTCAATTGTCCAAGAGTGGCCCCGCCAAAGATGCCAGTGCCATGACACTGGATGGCAGCAAAGCTCTAGAACAAAAGGGCTTGCCTTTGGTAAAAGAGGCCAAAGCTTTTGAAATGAAAAGCAATGAACCCAAGGGCTTGCCAGTTCTTCGCCCATTCATCAAGCCTTTGCCCGCAAGACCGGCTGCCTTGGGCGAGATGGGCCGCATTGACGCCCCCATGACCACGACACCATTGGGAGGTGGATCATGAGTGATTTACTGGGCATCAGCAGCTCCGCGGTTGCGGCCTATCAAAGGGCTTTGACAACGGTCTCCAACAACATTGCCAATGCAAGCACAGAAGGTTACTCTAGACAAGTTGCCAGTTTAGAGGCCAATTCGCCTGAAAAATTGGCCACCAACTACATTGGTACGGGCGTTTCCTACGGTGCGGTTGCAAGACAAGTGGATGTTTTTGCAGAAAAGAATTTGCTCAACAGCAACAGCGACTTGGCCACCCAAACACCCATCGTTGATTATTCTCAGCGTGTGATTGACATCATGGGCGACAAGACGGTTGGTTTAAGTTCTGCCTTGGACCAATTCTTTACCGACGCCAATGCCTTGTCATCCGATCCAGCGTCGAGCGTTGTTCGCAATCAATTTTTGACAACCACGGGTGGTGTCACATCCAGGTTTTCCGAAGTCTCCACGCAATTGGACTCTGTGGCCAACGATACCAAGCAGGCGCTTGACAGTGCGATTTCACAGGTCAACACATTGACCGGACAGTTGGCCTTGGTCAACGGTCAATTGACGTCCAACGCCAAATTGGCCAATCAGCCTGCAGAGTTGTTGGACAGGCGTGATTTGTTGTTGCGACAACTCTCCAACTTGACCCGCATCAACACCAGTTTTACAGCCAATGGCACGGTCAGTGTGAGTTTGGGCGGCACGATCACGCAAAGCGTGGTGGTGGATGGTCAAAAGAGCATCCCCATTGGGCGAAATGACAAATCAGCTGATCCATTCGGACTCTTGTTGGATCCCTATGGCAATACACAGTCTTTGGCCGATGCCAGTGGTGGGACGATTGGCGGGCTAAAAACCTTCATGAGTCAAATTCTGGATCCGGCACAAAAAAGTTTGAACTTGCTTGCCAAAACCTTTGTCGATCAAGTCAACACGGTTCAAAGAAACGGAGTGGACGCCTACGGCAATTCAGGGGTTGATTTGTTAAAAATTGACCCTGGCGTGCTCAATGACGCAGCAGGCATGAAAGTGACCTTCAGTGATGGATTGAGGCTTGCGACAGGGTCTAAATTCAGAGTGGCTGAAAACGTGAGCAACCCAAGCTCGGTTCAAGCGACGGTCAATTACACCCCCGTTGCGCCCATTCCCAGTGTGAGCAATCCCTTTTTGGTCAACAACCCCAACCCAGCCTCAGGACTCAAGGTGGTGAACCAAGGATCCAAGGACTACACGGTGATTGCCACTGTCGCTGCAGGACTGAATTCACCTGCATTTTATCTTGACAACGCTCAGCCTGGGCAACAGTTGCAGATGATCACAAGAGATGGGCGCCAGATTTTGGGTCAGCCTTTGACAACGGATCAGCAGTTCAAAATATTGACCCCGGACAATGGCTTCAATCAGCCCGCAACCTACAGCACCCAGTACTTGAATACCGTGGGTGTCAATGGGTATTTGGGTGCAGATGTTTTTTACGGGATCAAAGCCGATCCCATCAACTCCCAACAATTTGATGGTGTGGGCAACCCCTTGCCCCCCGTTCCAATTGCCGCTGTTTTGAGCAGCAATCGAATCGATTTGACACAAACGGGTGTGGTCGTCCCCAATGGCGCCTTGGTGATCAATGATGTGCCCATGAAGGCCTTGGTCGCAACGTTTACAGGCAACCCACCCAACCCACTGGCAACGCCGACCTTGTCACTCAATGACATCAGCACTTGGATCAACCAAGCAGGCTTGAGCGATGTGCATGTCAGTCAAACCAATTTGGTCACGGCACCGGCCAAAACACTGAATTTCACCAAAGCCTTGAGCATCAATGGTGTGGACATTGGGGTCATTCCACCTGGGGGCCTTGAGCCAGCTGAGTACAACAACAGCAAAACATTGGTTGCAGCGATCAATTCAAAATCAGCGCAAACCAATGTGGTTGCCAATTTGTCGGTCAATGGCGATTTACAACTGTTCAATGTGCCAGGACATGAGGGTGACACGATCAAGATAGGTCAAAGTGGTTCAACAGGCAGCAACAATGCTTTGAATGTGGCCTCACAATCGTACACAGGCCAGATTGTTTTGACCAGGGATCTTTCAGACCCCAAACAGTCCAGCATCCGAATTTCTTTTGGTAAGAACGGCACGCCGGCCGATTTGGCCAAGGCGGGTTTCAGAACTGGGGCTTACATCAATGGACCTGTACCCGATGATTTGCAGTTGATCATGACGGGCAATGGAACGGCAAGTGTGGCCGCTTCGTACACGGGCTTGCCCAGCGACCATCAAGAAAAACTAAGGGGCCAATCCCTCAGCATCAAATTCACTGCAGCAAATCATTACACCATCACGGATGTGAAGACGGGCACCGAGTTGGCCAGCCGAGATTACGACAATTCTGTGCTGAACCCAGTGGTCAATTATGAGGGTTTAAGCATTCAGTTGAGTGCACCCCCTACACCTGGTGACGTCTTCCAAGTCGATGGCAACCAAGATGGTTTGGGCAACAATCAAAACATCAAGGTGATGGCGGAGTTGGCGAAAAAGAAGGTCTTGAATGGCTTGACGATTTCGGACAGTTATATTGACCAGGTCAACAAGGTGGGAAACACCTCGCAGCAGGCAACCATCACACAACAAGCGTTGACGGTTGTGAACAACCAAGCCGTTGCAGCCAGAGACAAGGTCTCGGGTGTGAACTTGGATGATGAAGCCGCTTCCCTGATCCGTTACCAACAAGCGTATCAAGCGGCTGCGAAATCCATGCAGATATCGAGTCAATTGTTTGATTCGATCGTTCAAATTCACTGATCATAGGAGCAAACACACATGGTCATGAAAGTATCAACTGGACAGTATTTTGACAATGCGTCATCTCAATTGGCGACCTTGCAAAACAGTCTTTCCCAAACACAAACGCAACTCTCTACCTCGCTTCAAATTGTCAAGCCCAGTGATGCGCCTGACAAAGCTTCATTGGTCACCAGGTTGAACACAGAGATCGCAAAACAAAATTCTTATGTTGCAAGCATCAAGACGCTGCAAAACAGTTTGATGGCTCAAGACACCGCCTTAAAAAGTGCCGATGAGGTGATGGCCAGGATCAAGGAGTTGACGGTACAGGCGAATTCAGACACCATGGGGCCGAGCGATCGAAAGACCATTGCGCAAGAAATGACGCAACTCAGAGATCAAATTCTCAGCATTGCCAATACACAAGACAGCAACGGCAATTACATTTTTGCTGGAAGTCGCGTGGGCCGCCCCGCTTTTGGGCCAGATGCCAAAGGCATGATCAATTACCAAGGTGATCAAACACGCTTGACGGTTGCCGTGGGCGACAGTCGAGTGATTTCCATGAACACACCCGGATCGGATGCGTTCACGCGTTTGGTGAGAGATGATGGCAAAGGCGGTAAAGTGGGCGTGGGATTCTTCCAAGCCATGGGGGACTTGATCACCTCGATTCAAACGTCGGACAAGGTGGGCATGCAGCAAGGTTTGAAGGAAATTGACACCATGACCTTGGGTTTGAGCGATGCCAACGCCAAGGTTGGGACTTCGCTCAACATCGCAGACATGCAAAGCAGCATTCTGGGTGAAGTCAATCTTCGCTTGCAAACGACTTTGTCAGACATTCAAGATTTGGATTACACCAAAGCCATCACCAAAATGAACAAAGATGAGTTGGCCTTGCAAGCCGCCCAAAGTGGATTTGCCAAGATCAGCAAGTTGAGTCTTTTCAATTACATCAATTGATGGCTTGTTCAGCTCAACGGGTTTTATCAATCATCAAGTTTTTTCCGTAGGTGTCGATCCAATCAGGTTAAACGTCTAATTTTGGATCAAGCACTTTAAGAGGCGTCAAGAGAACATTCATATGAGTACAAGCGCAGTCAGTTCAAGTTCATCGACCTCGGCGACGACAACGGCCGCTCAATCTGCAGCCAGTTTGCAGCAAGCCAATCAGGCCTCTGCGCAGAAAATCATCAACTCTTTGAGTGCTGGTTCTGGCGTTGATACGGCCGCTCTTGCTCAAAATTTGGTGAACGCGGAGATGGCGCCCAAGCAAAATGAGATCAACTCCAAGATCACCAAGAACGACTCAAAGATTTCAGGCTTGTCGGGCGTGATGTACATCATGCAGGCTTTTTCGGACAGTTTGACGGCCTTAAAAGACAAGAGCAATTTCAATGTATTGACCGCCAACAACAGCAACACCGCTGCTTTTGGGGTCACTGCAGACAACACGGCCGTTCCTGGTGCGCACAGCGTGAGCGTGACAAGCATTGCTCAGCCCCAAGAGACCTTGTCCAATGGTTTTGCAAGTTCCAGCACAGCGATCAACGCGGGTGCCGCGTTCAATTTAACCATTCAAGGCACCAATGCCGGTGTTTTGGTGGGTACACCCAGTACGCCAGGTGCAGTGGGTTCGATGGCCACGATTGCCAACGTGAGTTTTGGAACCAATCCATCCACCAGTGACTTTAAAACTTTTTCTCTCAATGTGGGCGGTGTTCAGCGCACACTCACACCAAGACCTGCAACGGCGAGCTTAGCGGATTTGGCCGCAGATCTTCAAACCCAGTTGCAGGCCTTGGAGGGCACGAGCGACTTGACCGTTTCAGCGAATGGCTCCACATTGATGATCAATTCGGCCGATGGGCGCTCCATCAGCAGTGTGGGTTTGTCCAAGGACGCAGTGGTCACCATAGGCAAGCCTGCTGGTGTGAACTTGGGTCAAACTCAAAGTGCGACATTGGCTGGCGTGAGTTTTGGGTCTTCGCCTGCTTTGAGCGACTTTGGGAACATGACCGTGACCGTGGGAGGCGTGACAAAAACCATCACGCCTACCTTGATTTCCACATCGATCACCGATTTGGCGACCAGTTTGCAAACCCAGTTGAACACCGCCTACGGTGGATCAGATATCCATGTGACTGTGGTGAGCGATGCAGTTGGCAGCAATTTGCAAATCACTTCTGACACGCAGGCGGTTTCGTACGCCAAGTTGATGACGGGCTCGTCCAACCCAGCTGGTGCATCGGGCGGTGTGTTTAACAATGGCACGGTTTCGGGCGTGACGTTCACCAACACGACCGATCTGCAGAGTTTTTCCGTCAGTGTGAATGGCAAGCCTTTGACCATTTCCCCTTCTCCGTCAGCGGCAACGATGGACAGTTTGGCGGCTGATTTACAAATGCAATTGAATGCCCAAGACAAGTTGAGCAATGGCGGATCTGGCACAGACTTGGTGGTGACCAACAATGCAGGTGTTTTAACCATCACCTCCACAGCGGGTAAAGCGATTACCAATCCCATGTTCAGTGAGTTTGAAGACACGCCCCAGGGCATTGTGTCGGCCATCAACGCAAGGAAATTGGGCATTCAAGCGCAGGTGGTGGATACGGGTTCCACGGATCCAGCCGTGCCACCCATACAAATCATGCTGGCAGGTGGCATTGGGGCGGCCAATGCGTTTACTCTGAGCGCCAGTGCATCGGGTTTGTCGTTTGGCGCCAATATTCAAAATGCGACCGATGCCAAATTGTCTGTGGATGGGGTGAGTTATACCCGGCACACAAATGCAGTGACCGATATCGTTAAAGGCGTGACCTTTAATTTGAGTTCTCCAACGGGTACGACCGCAAGCATCAATTTGACCAGGGACACCTCCAGTTTGGTGGCCAATATCAATTCGATGGTGTCTGCCTACAACGACGCCATGAACGTGTTGACTGCGGTGTCTGACCCCAAGTCCACACTGGAGACCTATGGTGGAACTTTGGTTGGAGATTCGACGGTTCGCATGCTCAAGCAAAAAATGCGCGACATGATGCTGGGTTCGTCCTCAACCCCTGGCACGTCTGTGGGAGCCTTGTGGCAAATGGGCATTTCGGTGGATGAAAAAGGGGTGATGTCTGTATCCGATACCACCTTGCTCAATTCAAGCTTGAACAATCATTTTGATGATGTGGTCAAAACGTTCACGGGCAATCAGAACAAATTGACGTCTTTGAGCGCTGTACCGGGTGGTTTGGCCGGTGACGCGGTCAAGCAATTGACCTCGTTGTTGTCCACGACAGGCCCCATTGCAACAAAATCTGCCACCGCCACAAGCCAAAACTCCAAATACCAAGACGACTTAACGGCTTTGCAAACCAGGATGGATGCTTTGCTGAAGCGTTATCAGACACAATTTGCCGCAATGAACAGTTTTGTAGGCGGGATCAATAGTCAGAAGACAAGTCTGAAATCCAGTTTTGATGGCATGATGGCCATGTACACCAATAAATAATATATAAGTATTCATTTAAAGGCATTTTGCTCTTTTGGGCCTGGTCCTTTTAAGGGCTCAAGGCCTTATTTGCGTTTTTTTCTATTTTTCACTCAAGTTATCTTTTTCTGGTCCGATTGTGATCCGTAAGCCTAAAAGAAAGGGCTCAAACGGGAGCATGCAAATGCTCAAGCAAGGAGATAGAAAGATGCCAATCGAACTTCAAAAAGCCGGGATGGATTTACCGTCCCTATCCGCTGCATTGAGCAATTCTGCATCCGGTGTTTCGCAGGGTGCACCCGCCATGTCAACGGAGCCCAAAAAGCCACTGGTTCATGAAAGACCACAAGTGGACATCAAAATTGATGTGGAGCAAATGCGCCAGAACTTGGAGCAAGCCATCACCCAACTCAATCAGACCCTTAAAGATGGTGGTCGGGGGATCAGCTTTCAGATGGACAGCGCACTCAATGGCCCCATCGTGACGGTGATCAATGACTCGACGGGTGAAATGATTCGCCAACTGCCCAACGCGGCCGTGGTCAGTGTTGCACACAATATGCAGCAATTAAAAGGTTTATTTCACAATGCAATTGTGTAAAGAAGCAATTATTTTGAAATTAATCCATTTTTATTTAAAGTTTTATTTTAAGTAGTCGATTCATCAACTATCAGGAAATCAATTTCGTTTTCTGTTTTATCAATCAGTGATGTAATTTTTTTAGGAGAACATCCATGTCAGTTATCAACACAAACATCAAGGCTTTGAGTGCTACAACGGCAGCTTTTAACGCTGACAAGGCTCAATCCACAGCAATGCAACGCTTGTCAACTGGTTTGCGCATCAACAGCGCAAAAGACGATGCTGCTGGCTTGGCCATCACAAACCGCATGACTTC
>CANBTT010000027.1 GCA_947372465.1 Burkholderiales bacterium
GAAGCCTATACCAAGCAGCCCTTAAAAGCTGAAGTGATCCCAGGGCTTGAACCCACTCAACGCTCAGAGCGCCCAAGAGGGTTTGATGACAAGCGCCAAGCCCCAAGGGGTCGTGGACGCGGAGCGCCCGGAGGCGGTGGCGGTTTTGGCGGTGGCGGTTTTGGTGGTGGTGGTGGCTTTAGCGGCTCTAGAGACCGCGACGCCTCTGGGGGTGGTTTTGGTGGATCTCGCGACCGTGATGCCTCAGGCGGCGGCTTCGGTGGTTCAAGAGAGCGTGATGGCAACTCTGGTGGCGGTTTTGCAGGTCGTTCCAATGAGGCTTACGCCAACGGTGGCGCAAGAGGGCGCGACTTCAATGCGCAAGGCCCAAGAGGCTTTAGCGAACCCAGAAGAGATGCTGGCGCCCATGGAGCCCGTGACTTTAAAGCCGGCGCACCAAGAAACGGCCCAACAGTTGTCAAAGTTGGCAAACCTGCCGCATCAAGAAGCTTCAAGCCAAAAGCAAGATAATTCGATGCAATGGGTTTGATGCCATAAAGCGTTGAATCCGAGCAATCAACCACTGCCTGAGAGCTTTTTCTCTGCAGTGGTTTTTTTATGGCTTGCGTGCAAAAATTTGAGACGTCCGCTGATCGCCTTTGTGGTAATCGCCTTCATTCAATTCTCTGACGGATTCATCTGAGAAAAGTATTTCTAGCGGAGAGATCTCATCGATCAGGGCTTGAACACCTGGATAGCGACCCCCCTCTTTGGACTCAGCGCTTGATTTGGTCTCAAGAACAAAGAGGCCTTGAGGTCTCAGTGCCGCAAAAAGCTTTTGATAGTGACGCTTGCGAATGCCAACAATGGGTTGGTAAAAAATAGAGGCGATCAGATCCCAATGATTGTCTTGAAGTTGGTAGTCATTTAAATCGGTCAGCTCGTAGTTCAGCGATACAGATTTTTGATCGGCCAAGGACAATGCTTTGATTTTTGCTGCTGGTGAAAAGTCAAGACTCGTGACTTGATAACCAAGTTGTGCCAAATACACGCCATTTCTGCCTTCTCCATCGGCCAAACAAAGTGCCTTTGCGCCTTTGCTAGGCGGCAACTTGATGTGTGCCTGTAAAAATGCATTGGGCGCTTGTCCGTAGGCGTAGGCTTCCTTTTCGTACCGCTCGTCCCAGTATTTTGGGTCTGTGTTGGATGGTTTTTGAGCAAAGTGCGACATTGGCGTGTCCAGTCAAATGTTGGAAATTCAAAGATCAAGTGGTGTCATTGCATTTGCTGCAACTTTAATCTCCAAAGGGATGTGAGCTCTTGACTTCTGGCTTCAAAAAAGGGATCGCTGAGATCCTTGGTTTTTGCGTGCGTGGGCTTCGTGTTCAAAATCTCTACGGTGGTTAAGCCAGCCTGCGCGATCCAGTGTTCAAGTTCATGCCGGTGTCGAAGGCCCAATCTTTCGGCCAGGTCAGACATGATGAGCCAAGCTTCGCCCGAGGCAAGAAGATGATCTTTAAGACCACTTAAAAACCCCTTGAGCATTTGACTGTTTTCATCAAAGATCGCTTTCTCGATGGCTGACCTGGCCTTGCCAGGTAGCCACGGTGGGTTGCAAACAATCAAGTTGGCCTTTGAAGCTGGAAACAAGTTACATTGTAAAAGTGTGACCTTGTCGGACAAACCCAGTCGCTTTAAATTGTCACTGGCGCATTCAATCGAACGCGCCTCAGAGTCCGTGGCAATCACATGGGTCACGCCACGTCTGAGCAGCATGGCACTGATCACGCCCGTGCCAACACCGATATCAAATGCAACAAAACCATTGCCGCTCAGATCAATGGGTGCTTGATGGATGAGTGCCAAATATTCACCTCTTACAGGTGAAAATACACCATGGTAAGGGAAGATTTTATTCATGGGGGCCGAGCCCATGAATCGTTCATCCAATTCAATGCCTTTTTTGAACCACTCGTAAGCGCCTATGAAGCCCAAAAGTTCTCTGAGCGAAATCAAATGAGCTTGCTGAGTTGGTGCACCTAAAACATGGTTTAAAACGTCGCTCACCAAAGGCGCTCGTTTGAGTTCAATCCGGTAAGACGCATCAATGGGGATCAACAGTTTGCTGAGCACATTCAAACGTTGAGATTGATGCAAACGGTGGATATGAAAGCGTTCAAGAATTGGTTTATTTAGAAGCTGTTCGGTTTGCTTTTTACTGATGAGCCTTTTTGACATGGCCAGCAACAACTGTCGAGCATTGTGAAAATCGCCCTGCCAAATCATGCCAGTTCCGGCTTTGGCAAGTCTCAATGCCTCGTGTGTATTCAAGTCATCTCGAACTTCAATCCATGATTTTGGACGATCCAGCGCGCTTTCGCTAAGCCAGTGATGATGCAAAAATGCCAACGGAAGAGTTGCGTCCTCGCGATCGTGCACCATGATTTGTTGAGGCGTTTGTGCGAAGGGTGTAGTTGGGTTCAAACTGAGCAATCAGGAGTGTTGTTGTGACATGGAAACGATGCCCTTGTCCAAAAGAATTTTTATTTGCTCATCGCTGATCCCAATGGATTTTAAGGTCGCATGGGTGTCCTCACCAAGTTCAGGGGCAAGCTTCGGGCGGTGGCCTGGTGTGCGACTGAGTTTGGGCACAACGCCGGGCACATCCAGTTGTGAACCGTCTCTCAGCGTCAATTTCTCAATCATACCTCTGGCGATGTAATGAGGATCTTTGCTGATATCGGCAATGTTGTAGATTTTCCCTGCAGGCACTTGGGCAGCGTCAAGAACTTTTAAGACCTCATCGACTGAAAGCGTCGCGCTCCAGTCGGAAATGGCTTGGTCGATTTCATTGACTCGACGCACACGACCTGTGTTGTCACTGAGATCGGGGTCTTGTCCCAAGTCATCTCGATCGATGGCGTGCATGAGTCGCTTGTAAATGCTGTCACCATTGCCTGCTATCAGCGCATAGGCGTTGTCTTTGCAGCGATAAGCGTTGGTTGGGGCGATACCAGGGAGCGCGCTCCCTGCGGCCTCTCGAACGATGCCTTTGAGGCTGAATTCGGGCAACAAACTTTCCATGCAATTGAAAACAGCTTCATAAAGTGCGACATCAATCACTTGCCCTTTGCCCGAACGATTGCGTTCATGCAAAGACATCAAAATCCCAATGACGCCGTGCAAGGCTGCCAAGGTGTCCCCGATGGAGATGCCGACTCTGACTGGAACTCGACCGGGCTCAGCTGTGAGGTGACGCATGCCGCCCATGGCTTCAGCGATCACGCCAAAGCCAGGTTTGTCCTTGTAGGGACCCGTTTGGCCGTACCCGCTGATTCTTAGGACGATCAATCTGGGGTTGATGTTGAGCAACTCCTCTGGCCCCATCCCCCATGACTCAAGCGTGCCGGGCCGAAAGTTTTCAATCAAGACGTCAGCGGTTTTGATCAATTCACGCACAATGTCTTGCCCCTCTTTTTGGCGCAAGTCCAAACTGAGAGATTTTTTATTTCTTGACTGAACTTGCCACCAAAGCGAGGTGCCTTCATGCATGACGCGCCAAACACGCAAGGGGTCTCCCGACTTAGGGGATTCAATTTTAATGACCTCAGCACCAAAATCAGCCAAAGTTTTTGCTGCAAAGGGGCCGGCGATGAGTTGACCCATTTCAATCACTTTAAGGTCGGCCAAGGGGCCTGAACTAGGGGGAAGGTGAGAAGTTGCTGAGGCCATGATTGTTCGATAAAAGATGAGAAATGAGGCAGGGTGGTTTGAGCTAAATACTACCAAATAAATGAGCTGAGAAACGTAGATTTATACCTGATTGAAATCGTATGCATTTGCTTTGCAAATGCCATTGAAAGTGTTTTTCGAGGCGAAACACGCAAATGCGAGCAAAATAGAGGCATATTGAGCTGAATCAATCCTTTGGGATTGACTTTTGGCGCAGTCTTCATTTATATTGAAGCAAAAAAGACACAATGACAATCACCTTAATTATTCTATATTTTGTGTTGCTGTTTGCTGCACTTTTTTTCAAGACCAGAGAAATCAAAAGCCCTTGGTTGTTTTATTTGCGGGCATTTTTCCCGAATTGGAAGTTTTTTCATGCCGTTGGCTATGCGCCAAGGCTTTACGTGCAAATCAAGGGAAACAAGGGCGATTGGTTGGATTGGCAAATTGTCTATCCTAGGGTCAAGAGAAATCCCTTTCATGTTTTTCATAACCCAAAGGTCAACGTGCACTTGGCCAATCAAAATTTGGTGGAACATTTTGTCAACGATCTCAATCAACTGCCTCTACATGGGGATGCGCGACATTTGGTGACCTACGATCTGGTTTGTAGGCTTGCGCGCTCATTTGCGGAAAAGTGTTCAGTTGAATATCAGTCTTATCGCTTTGAAATTCGAATGGAGATGCCACAACTCAATCATCCATTAGAGCCCAAAGATGTACAAGTGATGCTGGCTTCGCCAGAGTTAATCAATGAGTGAAATTCAATCGATTCACTGGCTCAGTTTATTTCTTGGCTTCAGTTTACTCATTCAAACCGTTGAGTTTTTTAGAATTCAAAGTGATATGAAGGATAAAGGGGTGTGGGTCTGGTCGGTGCTAAGAAAAGAGTTGCCTTTAAATGCGCCTTGGATCCGTCGTTTTTTCGACTTCATTTTTCAAGACCAAGTGCACTTCCTTCATTTGTGTGCAAGGTTTATGGGCGTGATGATTTTGCTCATTGATGGCTCGAATCTTTGGTTGATGGCGTTTTTGTTTTTTAGCAATATAACTTTGCTGTTTCGTTTTCGTGGTGCTTTTAATGGCGGCAGCGATTTTTTGAGCTTGGTGGTGATTACTGGGCTTTTGTTGGCCGAGTTATGTCACTGGATCAGTCCAGACATCTGGGGCTACAAAGCGGGACTTTGGTACATCACATTGCATACAGTATCCTCCTATTTCATATCGGGCTGGGTCAAGCTAAAGCGGCGCGAGTGGCGTGACGGATCGGCCTTGGTGATGTTTTTGGATGGGGGGATTTATGGACCATTGGATGTGAAAAGCATCTTTAGATCAAGGCCTGTTGCCATTGTATGCAGTTGGAGTTTTATTTTGTGGGAGGGTGTTGCCCCTTTGCTTCTCTTAAGTGCGGATGTTGCCCTGGTCTACTGTCAAGTTGCAGCACTGTTTCATTTTTTGGTTTTTTGGTTTTTTGGACTCAATCGTTTCTTTTGGGCATGGTGCGCATCCTTTCCTGCACTTATATATTGCGCAGGTCGATTGCCCATATAGAATGGTTTTAAATATTTCAAAAGGTTTTTAATCATGAACAAGCACTCTGCTGAATGGTACAACAGCATGTACAACAACCGAGAATTGGTTCCTCAGGCTGGCGCGCACATTGAATTTTGGCAGAATCGATCGCAAGAAGTCTTGAGAGAGACATCCAATTCCAGGGTGCAGGCGTTTTTTGGTGATGGGCAATTTGAAAATCTAGACATCTATCCCGTGGTCAATGCGTCTAAGCATGAAAAGACCAAACTCGCCCCGGTTGTAGTTTTTATTCACGGAGGCTATTGGCGCTCTTTGTACAAGGAGGACCATGCCTTTGTAGCTCCCGCTATCAATCAACTTGGTGCTTGCGCTGTTGTCTTGAATTATGATTTGTGTCCACAAGTGAGCGTTGAGCAAATTACCATGCAAATGGTCAAAGCCCTGGCTTGGGTATGGGCGCATATTGCGGAATATGGTGGAGACCCCACACGGATTCATTTGGTTGGCCATTCTGCTGGAGGCCATTTGAGTGCTTTGCTGATGAATGCGCGGTGGAAAAAGTTCAATAATGCACTTCCCAAGGATTTGATAAAAAGCGGACTGTCAATTTCTGGCTTGCATGAATTGGAGTCAATTCGAAAGACGCCTTTTTTGAATGTTTCTCTTAAATTGGATGAGGCAAGTGCTGTTAAATTAAGTCCAGCGTGGATGCCCAAGCCCAAAAGAGGTCAGCTGTACTGCGTTGTGGGGGGGCTTGAAAGCGCTGAATTTATACGTCAATGCCAAATGATACAAAAATCATGGGGCAAAAAAGTCGTGCCAGTTGCCAAGATCGTTCAAGGGCTCCAGCATTTTTCAATTCTTGAGAGTCTATTGGCACCTGATTCAGTGGTGAGCAAAATTTTGAAAAAAATGCTTAAAAAATCAAAGATTCAGTAAATTTAATTTTTCTTAATCAGGCCGCTGGACAATGCTGTTCCAAAGAGAACAATCAGTGCGCTGATCACCATGATCAGCGTGATGCTTTCGTCCAGGACGTAAAGGCCCAAGCAGGTTGCAATGACGGAAACCAAATAAGTGATGGTCATTGATCTGGCTGCACCAATTTTAGAAATGATCCGAAAGAACAAGGCGTAGGCAACAGCGGTGCTAAATACACCAGATAAAGTGATTGCTATGGTGCTGCTAAGGCTCGGCCACTCACTGGGTAAATCAAAGAGGGCAGGGATAAAAAGTGCAATACTCGCACCCATCAAACAGCCCGTTGCATTGAGCATGGGTGAGAAATTTCGCATGTATTTTTGAGTGAAATTGGCGCCCAGTCCGTAGAAAAAAGTTGCAAGCAAGCAGGCCAATATGGCGATCACATGATGGCTGTTGTGCAATTCTCCGGGTTTGGATGCATTCAATATAAGGGACGTCACACCAAGAAAACCAAGCATCAAGCCTGTCACTCTGAGAGGTGTGAGTCGCTCGCGAAGCCAAATCCAAGCAATCAAGGCGCCAAACATAGGGGTTGTTGCGTTGAGAACGCTTGATAGGCCTGTGCTCAATGAGGTGAGTGCATAAAAATAACAGCTAAAGGGCACTGCGCAACTCAATAGGCCGGCAATGGTCATCTTTTTCCAGTTATTCAAGAGCACACCGAGTTCTCCTTGCTCGATGATGTAGGGGAGCAAGATCACAGAAGCAATGCTCACTCTCAGCCAAGAGCTTAAGAAAGGACCAAACGATTTGGTTGCCTCGCGCATGAGTAAAAAAGAGGTGCCCCAGCAAATTGAGAGAATAAGATAATCTATTACCCAGGAGGTATTTTTTTGCGCTTTCATTTTTGGGGTGTTGTATGGCGCAGTTTTTCAAGGCCAAGGAGATACTTTTTCCGCTCAATACCACCTGCATAACCCGTGAGATCGCCATTGGAGCCAATCACTCGGTGACATGGAATGATCACACTGATTGGATTTTTACCAATGGCTGCACCTACAGCTCTCGTGGCATTTGGGCGACTGATTGTGCGTGCAATGTCGGAATAACTGACAGTATGTCCGAAGGGAACGTTTAAAAGTGCTAGCCATACATCCTTTTGAAATGATGTACCTAAGTTGTTGAGATCCAGTTCAATGTTAAATTTATCAATTTGATTCTTGAAGTAGTTCTCCAATTGAAGCTTGACGGCTTGATGAAAACGCTTGCCTATGGTGGGGTCTTGACTGCATTGCTCAAGAGATTGTTTTGGAAAGTGCGATTGACCAATGAACCAGCATCCCCGAAGGCCTTTTTCTGAGCAGATGGTCAAGACATCACCAATTGGGGTGGGTATCAAGGCTTGGCTGTAAGGGGCGTTAGACATCATGGGAATTGGTGATCACGGCTGAATCTGATTGTCAACAAATCATAACAGGCTTGTGAAAAGTTTGCTTTTATACTTAAGATCGCCTTTGAAAGAACATAAAATATAAATATGAAATTCAATCCCTTTGTTTTTAAAGCCTACGATATTCGTGGTGTCTATCCCTCGCAAATCGATGAATCATTTGCCGAGTCTTTGGGTATGGCTTTTGGCACTCAGTTGCTAAAAGCTGGTGAGACGTCGGTGAGCATTGGAAGGGATGGCAGAATCAGTGGCCCACTGTTATTGAAAGCGCTGGCCAAAGGTTTGCAAAGTGTTGGCGTAGATGTATTTGACATTGATTTGTGTACAACACCCATGTTGTACTTTGCGGCTCATACCATCACCAAAAGTGGCATTCAAATCACAGGCAGTCACAACCCAAAGGATTACAACGGCTTCAAAATGGTGATGAGTGGACAAGCCTTGTATGGTCAGGCGATCAAAGATTTGCATGCATTGATGCAAATCGGTCAGTGCAATGAAGCAAGTCACGGCAGTTATGAGGCTTGTTCTATTTATGAAGCATATAAAAATCAAATTGTAAGTACCATCCAGTTAAAGCGCCCAATTCGTGTGGTGATTGACTCTGGCAACGGTGTTGCCGGTGCTTTTGCGCCTGAGATTTTTAAGGACTTGGGATGTGAAGTCATTGAGTTGTTTAGTGAAGTTGATGGACACTTTCCGAACCATCACCCTGATCCAAGCAAGCCAGAGAACTTAAAGGACTTGATCGAATCCGTAAAAGTAAATGATGCGGAGCTGGGATTTGCTTTTGATGGCGATGGTGACAGGCTTGGCGTCGTTACAAAATTGGGTGAAAATATTTATCCTGATCGACAAATGCAACTGTTTTCAAAAGATGTATTGTCTAGAGTTCCAGGCGGCACCATTGTTTTTGATGTCAAGTGCTCTCAGCGATTGGGTCCCTATGTCGCCTCATTAGGAGGCGTGCCATTGATGTATAAAACTGGACACTCCTTGATCAAAGCCAAAATGAAAGAAATTGACTCACCTCTGGGCGGAGAGATGAGCGGGCACATTTTCTTTAAAGAGCGTTGGTATGGATTTGATGATGGCACCTATGCGGGTGCACGTTTGCTTGAGATTTTGAGTGCTGTGCCCGATGGGAATGATTTGCTCAATCAACTGGAGAACAGCTGTTCTACCCCAGAGTTGAACATTGCAGTTGAGGAGGGCGAGGCGCCTGTATTGATTGCGAAATTGATTGAACTTATGCAGTCCAATGGCGTCCCCTCGTTGGCGCATGCTCCTTTGGTGACCACCATCGATGGTTTAAGAATTGATTGGAAAGACGGATTTGGCTTGATCAGAGGATCCAATACCACCCCCGTTTTGGTCTTGCGTTTTGAGGGGCAGACGCACGAGTCTCTTGAAAGAATTCAGTTGGATATGCTCACGCTTTTAAGGGGCGTCATGCCGCAAGCGAAATTCACGGAGTCTCAACATTGAGGATTTTAATTGTCAAGCTGTCTTCACTGGGTGATGTTGTTCACTCTTTGCCGGTACTTGTTGACATCAAATCAAAGTTTCCAGATGCGCAAATAGACTGGGTGGTTGAGCCAGCTTTTGCAAGTTTACTTCAATTCAATTCCAGTATTGATCGCGTCATCGTTTGCTCACTTCGGGATTGGACCCGACATTATTTTGATGCAAGTGCACGCCAGGGCGTCAGATCTTTTTTAAAGGAGTTGAGAAAGATCCCTTACGATGTAGTGATTGATCTTCAAGGCTTAAGCAAGTCAGCTTTGATCTCAAGATGCGCAACGCTGACCCCAAAAGGGATGCGAGTGGCCATGGCGAATCAAACAGACGGCTCCTCCTATGAGTCTCTGACCCGATGGGTCTCGAACTTGGCCATTGAATTACCTAAAAAAATACATGCCGTTGATCGAGGACGGCTCCTGTGCTCTAAAGCCTTGGCTTATGAGCTTGCGAATCAACTTGATTTCGGTTTGGGTGCCAATTTGGCGCACTTACAAACCAAAACAGATCCCCTAAACACCGCCAAGCCCTCAACTGTTCTTCATAAAGATCAAGTTTTGTTGATCCACGGGACTTCAAGAGCTGACAAAGCTTGGCCTTTGAGCCATTGGATCGATTTGTCCAAGCGGTTGATCACCTCAGGATATGAGGTTTGCATAACTTATGCCAGCGATACTGAGCAAGAATTTGTCAATGAACTGATGACAAACGTTGAAGGACTGACACTTTGGCACAAACATTCTCTTGGGGACTTGTCGAATTTGATGCGCAATTGTTTTGGTGCGATTGGCGTAGACAGTGGTGTGAGTCACCTTGCAGTCGCATTGGATTTGGTGCATGTTCAGATCTATAACTTCCAAACCGAATGGAGAACGGGTCCTTTGCATAGCCCATACCAGACAAGCATCTATGCTGATCCCACACCTGGTGTCGATGTGGTGTGGAGTGCATGGTTGAATCTGGCAAAGCGAAAGCAACTCAAATGATTGATCGATTCACTTTGCTGTGCTACTCATTGCTGATGAACTTGCTGATTCCTTTTGTGAAAATCAGACTGATTAAAAAAGGACAACATGAGGCGGGGTACCTCTTTAGACCCCAAGAGCGCTTTGGTATTTATGAAGGAATGCCTACAAAGGATCTCATATGGATCCATGCAGTCTCATTGGGAGAAAGTCGTGCGGCTGCCGTGTTATTGACTCGCATTAGGAAAAGTCACCCATCGCTTCGTTTTTTATTGACGCACGGTACTGCAACTGGAAGAGAAGAGGGCATGCGCATGTTGCAAACTGGCGATCTGCAAGTTTGGCAACCTTGGGATACACCACAGGCAGTCAATCGTTTCTTAGCCCACTTCAAGCCCAAGATCGGGTTGCTGATTGAAACCGAGATTTGGCCAAATTTACTCGCATGCGCAAAGAAGCAAAATATCCCTGTTGCTTTGATAAATGCACGCATGAGTTTGAAGAGTTTCGAAAAAGCCCTTTCACTGTCTTTTCTCTCCAAGCCCGCTTTTCGCTCGCTTTGCTTTGCTTTGGCACAAAATGAACAGGATGCTAAGTACTTGAATGATTTGGACTGTGTTGTAAAACAAGTTGTTGGGAACATTAAGTTTGATGCGCAATTGAATCCACTTCAGATTGAGCATGGAAAAGCATGGCGTCAAAAAAGGCAACGACCCATGGTTTTGTTTGCAAGTTCGCGAGAAGGAGAGGAGAAAATTTTTTTAGATTCGATACAGGAACTGTCTCCAACAGCAAGATGCCAAGTGCTTTGGTGTATCGTACCAAGGCATCCACAAAGGTTTTCAGAAGTTGAGGAATTGATCGAGTCAATGGGTTTTTTGTGTATTAAAAGAACATCCTGTGATCAATTGTCTGAGGTTTTAAATTTAGATGTTTCACTTACACAAACAACTGTTTTTCTGGGTGATTCAATGAGGGAGATGAATTTTTATTACTCAAGTGCAGAGGTGGCTTTGCTTGGAGGAAGCTTTATGGCTTTTGGTGGACAAAATTTGATTGAGTCCATTGCAAGCGAGTGTCCGATCATCGTGGGGCCATACACCTACAACTTTGGGGAAGTGGCTTCTCAAGCGTGTGCCATGGGTGCAGCCAAAGAGGTTGGAGATATGAAAAGCGCAGTGAGTCAAGCGCTTCATTTGATTGAAAAAAAGACTGAATTGCAGGAGATGCACGCCAGTGGTATTCGATTTATTCGTGTGCACCAAGGGGCGACTGAGCGGACTTTTCAAGCCATTGACAAACTGCTTGTCGATTAGGAATTTTTCTGAGAAAAGCCAGGCATTGACTAAGTTGATGCCCCCTTTTATGGATGCCAAATTTTAATTTCAACAGCGCTTAAGGTGTTCAGTTGCTGGAGTTTTCAAGCAATGCATTGAGCACTTGAAGATCTTCGGGCTTTAGGGTTCCATTGGCTTGTTTGAGCTTTAATCCACCCACCAGCACATCGTACTTGGCTTTGGCCAAATCTCTTTGTGTTTGATAGAGTTGACTTTGTGAGTTCAAGACATCGATATTGATTCGAACTCCAACTGTATAGCCGAGTTGATTGGCCTCTAGGGCCAATAAACTTGATCTCTCTGCAGCATTCAGTGCTTTGACTTGCCCAATGCCGGAGACCAAATTGTAAAAAGCTGCTCGCGTTGATTGTGCTGTTGCGCGCTTAGCACCTTCTAAATCATATCGAGCTTTGCTCTCAAGTTCCACCGTTTCTCTAACTCTGTTTTGAGTTGCAAAGCCTTGGTAGAGAGGAATATTCATGAGCAAGGCGACAGACTTTCCAATCACATGTGTTCCAAGCGAAGAGGTCCCTGATGTGGCCGTGCCATCCAAATTTCTGGTTCCGGCCATGCTTGCCTGTAGGTCAATCGTGGGCAAGTGGGCCGATTTGGCCTTGTCGACTTCAAGTGTTGCAATGTCAAGCGCCAATTGTGCGTTCAAGATGCTGGGGTGAGCTTGCTCAGATACTGCGACCCAAGCATCCAAGTCTGCTGGGCTGGTGCTTTCAATAGCAGCATTTTTTTTCAGCGTTGTGGGTTGTACATTTTTAATGCCCACCAATTGATCGAGATAAAGTTTCTTAATTCTCAGATCATTTTCACCGGTAATTTCTTGAGCCAAGATCAAGTCATATCTCGCCTCAGCTTCCCGAGAATCGGTGATGGTGGCAGTTCCAACTTCAAAGTTTCTTTTGGCCGAAGCCAGTTGTTCAGCGACTGCTTGTTTTTGGGCTTTGATGGATTTAAGGCTATCGCTAGAAGTTAGAACATCAAAATAGGCTTGTGTCAGTCGTATCAGCAAATCTTGCTCTGAAGCCACCAATTGGGCGACAGATTGAGCCAATTGCTTCTTGCCTTGCAAATAAACGTTGTAATTCGCAGGGCGATACAGAGGTTGAACGGCCGTCAAGCTTGCAACATGGGTTCCATAGTAGCGCATGAAAGGAACGATGTCTTTGCTGTGGTCTGCTGGATTGACAAAGTAATTGTCGGGTGTGTAGTCGAGCAAAGAACGAGAAGAGTTGGTTGAGAAATTCACATTTGGCAAAATGCCAGCCATCGATTGATCTGCCTTGTAGCGACTTGCTTCATATTGTGCCAATGCAGATTGGTAAGATGCATCATAACTTTTTGCTGTTGAATACAGAGAGACTAAATTTTGAGCTTGGGCACCAACTGCAATGGAACAAGCAGCAGCAATGCACAATGAAATTTTAGTTCTCTTATTCATTTTTCATCTTTCTTTTGGGTCGCGATAAGCAAGGGGTAGTTGATTAAACCAAAGACTTCAACACACTTTAGTAAGTTGGGATCGTGCTGTCTGCTTCAACCGACCATGCATGAATTCCGCCACTGATATTGACCACTGTTTTAAAACCATTTTGTTGCAAAAAATTGGCAACATGTTGGCTTCGACTGCCATGGTGACAAAGGCAAGCGATGGGTCTCTCGGCATCAATTGAATTCAAATGGTCAGGTACGGTCTGCATGGGTATGTGCATGACATCAAAGTCATCGGCTTTGATGCTAGCTGTTTCAAATTCCCACGCTTCTCGAACATCGATCAAAAGCACGCGCTTAGAGTGGGTGGATTGTTCTTTTGCCCAGTCAGCAAATTGGGAGGGACGGATTTGGTCAATCATGATGCAAAAATAAACTTAGAAGTTAAATTTAGAGTCTTCAGCAAACCCAAGTAAGCGCGGAGCATAGCAATCCCACAAAATCGTGCTGTCAAATTGAGTTGCCCCAACTTTTGTCACGCGCGTGGCTTGCATGATCGGTTCATTGCCAAAAATGCCGACCAAATAGCCCCCTGATTTCAGTCTCTCCAAAAGGGATTTGGGTGGGTGTGCCGTGGATCCGCACAGCACAATAACATCGAACAGCGAATTCAAATCTAAGGATTTGCTCGCATCGAGTTGTTTCGTTTGCACGTTGGAGACAGCCAGTTTGGATAAATTTGATTGAGCCAAATTGGCAAGCCGTGGATTGATCTCCAAGGCTGTGACTTGCTCGCAGTGGTGGGACAACAATGCGCTCATGTACCCGGTGCCAGATCCGATTTGTAACACGTGCTCATGTCCTTTTAACTTGAGATCTTGTACCAAGCGGGCTTGAATCTTTGGACTTAACATGATCTCACCATCACCCACTGGTATTTCAGTGTCTGTGTAAGCCAAATTTTGATATGCGGATGGTGTAAAAAGTTCTCTGTCCACCAACTTGAGTGTCTCAAGGACTTTGGGGTCCAATACTTGCCATGTGCGGATTTGTTGTTCCACCATGTTGAATCGAGCTTGTGCAGTATTCATCTAGAATTTCCAAAATTTAAGACATTGCCCCATTTTAGCGCTTTGCTCTGGTAAAAACCACTTGAAAAGCCCCCAACGCCAACGCAAAACCACGGGTCAATATTGGTTGAAGTTCATTTTTTGCTTTAACCACGCTGACAAATCATCCAAATAGCAATACACGACGGGTACCACCACCAGGGTCAAGAGGGAGGAGGTGATGACCCCACCAATGACCGCTTGGCCCATCGGGGCACGCTGTTCAGCGCCCTCGGTCAGCGCAAAAGCCAGTGGGACCATGCCAAAAATCATGGCCAATGTGGTCATCAAGATGGGGCGTAGTCGAATTTTGGCCGCGAGGATCAGGGCATCTTCACGATTGAGACCGGCTTGGAGAATGTTTTTATCGTCCGGGATTCCTTGTCTGGCCCGTATGGCAAAGTCAATTAAAAGAATGGCATTTTTTGTCACCAATCCCATCAACATCACGATGCCGATCACCGAGAACAAAGAGATGGCTGAATGGAAAATCAGCAAAGCCAAGACCACACCAATGAGTGTCAAGGGCAAAGAGGACATAATGGCCAAAGGCTGGAGAAAACTCTTGAATTGGCTCGCTAAGATCATGTAAATGAAGATCACTGCCATTGCCAAAGCTGAAATAGCGTATCCAAAGGATTCATTCATACTTTTAGTCGATCCCGCAAATTGAAATCGATAGCCACTGGGCATTTGAATACTTCGCATGGCGGTTTGAATATCTTTGGCAACTTCGCCTGCTGAGCGCGAGCTCACATTGTTGCTGATGCTGATCTCTCGCATCAATTCCCTTCGATTGATTTGGTTGGGGCCTGAGGTGAGTTCAATGAATCCGAATTGATTGAGGCGGGCTTGTCGACTCTCTCCCTCGGCACTGGGAGGTAAAGAGAAGACCAAGCGTTCCAAGTCTGCATTGGCATCTCTTTGCTTGGGATCTAGTCGAACGATGACGTCGTAAGTTTGATCGTCAGCAGCTCTCCAGTTCCCTACGGTTTGACCTGCCACCAAGTTTCTGAGTTGAGTTGAGATGTTTTGTGTGGTGAGTCCAAGCGTCGAAGCGGCGTCTTTGTTCAAAAGAACATTGACAATCGGCTTGTTCGGTTTGAGCGATGAATCGAGATCAACAACGCCAGCAATTGCGTTAATTTTTGTCAAAGCAAGTTGATTGAGTTTTTGAAGCTCGTTTAAATCAGGACCCTGAATGGAGAGTTCAATTTGTTTGTTGCCGCCGACAGGGTCAACTTGGCCAACTTGAGTCACCGTGATGCCGGGCACTTGCTGCAGCCTGGTGCGAAAAATTTGAGAAAGTTCGTCAACAGATCGTTTTCGCTTGTCTCGGTCAAGCAGCCTGGCGTAGACTGAGGTGTACATCTTGCCGTTTGCAATTCCTGTGTTGATGGTTGCTAGGCTATAGGCGACTTCTGGGTATTGCAATAGGATTTGCTGAACTTGGCTGGCTTTTTCTTCTGTGATTTCAATGGAAGAATCCATTGGAGTATAGAAGTTGATGTAGGTCTCAGAGTAATCAGCCTTTGGCACGAACTCTGTGCCGACCAATGGCATCATCAATAGACTGATGACAAATATACAAAGTGCACTGAGAAGCGTTTTTAGTTTATTCTGAAGCGACCAAGCCAGCAGTCTTACATATTTTGCAGTCAAGTTTTCAGTGGCGTGCTCAAAAATCAGTAGTATTTTCCAAAGTATCCATGCTTTGCCAGATTTTGATTTTTCAGCTAAATCTCCACCAATGCTTGGGTCATGCCAAACGCTTGACAGCATCGGATCCAGTGTAAAACTCACAAACATTGATATTAAAACCGCAACGACAATGGTGATTCCAAATTCATGGAAAAATTTTCCAATGATGCCGTCCATGAACCCGATGGGTAAAAAAACTGCAACGATTGAAAATGTGGTTGCCATCACAGCCAGTCCAATTTCTCGGGTGCCATCCATTGCGGCGTGAAAGGGTGATTTGCCCATGTGCAAATGTCTTACGATATTTTCACGCACAACAATTGCATCATCGATCAAAAGTCCAACACACAAGGACAAGGCCATCAATGTGACCATGTTGACACTAAAGCCAAGGATCTGCATGAACAAAAAGGTCCCAAGTATGGAGATGGGAATGGTGAGACCAGTGATCACTGTTGAGCGCCAAGATCCTAAAAATAGAAAAACAATCAGCACTGTCAAAATGGCGCCATCGATCAATGTTTCTCGCACATTGTTGACCGAGACGTTGATCATTCTGGATCCGTCATAGATCTGCTCGAGCTTGATGCCTGGAGGCAATTCTTTTTTAATTTCCACGAGTTTTTGATTCAAGCCCTCAATCACATCAATTGTGTTTGCGTCCTGGGATTTTTGAACACTCGCCAACAATGTCCTCTCGCCATTAAAAAGCGCGAGGTTGTCAATCTCTTGTGGTCCATCCTGAATTCGAGCAACTTGCGACAAGCGTATCAGCGCATTGCCTTTCTTTGCCACAATGATATTTGCAAAATCTGCCGTCTCTTTCATGCGAGATTGAATTTGAAGGGCCAACTCATTGTGTTTAGAGCGAATGGATCCAAGGGGAAGGTCTTGATTTTCGTCATGAACGGCTGCAATGACCTGATCAGCAGAAACACCCAGAGATTCCAAGCTGGCTGTTTGCAAGTAGATGTTGATCTCCCTTTTGGTGGCTCCCACCAAATTGACGGCACCAATTCCCCGCACATTTTGAAGTCGTTTTTTGAGAACTTGATCGGCCCAATTTGTCAAAGCCACGGCGCTTATTTGGGATTTGTTGGCCGATTTTGCGTAGGCGGTGTCAGGCAAGACGGCCAGTGTCCAAATGGCTCTAGAGTTCGGATCAAAGCGTTGAATTTTTGGCTCTTTGACTTCAATGCGAAGTGTGGGCCTGATAGCAGAGATCTTCTCTCTGATTTCATCAGCCGCTTTCTGGCCATTGATTCTGAGTTGAAACTCGACGACAACGACCGATAAGCTGTCGTAGCTCCTTGAGGTGAGGGTGTTGATGCCAGAGACGGAATTCACCGCTTCTTCGATTTTTTTACTGACCTCGGACTCGACCACCTCAGGTGTTGCGCCTGGATACTCAGTGCTGATCACAACGACTGGCAAGTCAATGTTTGGAAACTGGTTGATGGCCAAGCGGTTATAGGAAAACAAACCCAGCACCACAAATGCCAGCATCACCATCGTGGCAAAAACAGGATTTTTAAGACTAACTTGTGTAAACCACATGGAATGGGGGGGGAGTCGGTTGGGGAGTTATTGCCAAATGTGATCTAAAGATGGGCTCATTCAATTCAAATGGTTCGCACTTAATGAGTTTGAGGCATTTGTGTGAATCGAACATGTACATTTTCACGAACAATACCAAGGTGAGACTTCAACACGTTTGTGTTTTCTGGTACTCCAATGATTTGGGTCCATTTGGTCTCATTGTCTTCAGTGTCTAAATAGCCAGAGATGCCTGTTTGGATGGTCTGGTGTTTGATCAGTCCATTTTCAATGATTTGGATGAAAGGCTCTGCTTTGTAGTTTTGGATGTCTTTGCTGGGAATGCATAAAACATTCTGTTTGGACAGGTTGAGCGTCCCTTGGACAAATAGGCCTTGACGAAGACCCTCGGTATTTTTCAAGAGCAGGTAAGCCAGAACACTCCTCGAGCCCGATTGTGCGCTTGGGTTGATTCTGGCCAAATTTGCCTTGAGGGTCTGATTGCTGCCTTCAATTCGAAGTGTTGCTTCTTGACCCACCTTGAGTCCAACCGAGTCCAAGGCGCTGACTGTCATCTCGACTTCAAATTTAGAAACATCTAGGAGCTCAAGAATTTTTGCGTCGACCCCCATGCGCTCGCCACTTTGGGCAAAGCGGGCTGAGATTTGGCCACTGAAGGGGGCTTTTAGCACGGAGTCTTCCAAGGCTTTGCTGGCAACGTCCGCACCCGCTTGAGCGGCTCGGAAGGTGGCTTGGCTTGTTTGCAAGTTGGATAAAGAGGACTCCAGTGCCGTTTTTGAGATGAAACCTTGATTGACAAGTGCTTTGTTGTTGTCATATTGCCGTTGAGCAATATCAATTTGCGCTTTGGCCGCATCGGCAGTTTCTTGGGCTTGTTTAAAGCGGCGTTGGTATTCAATGGGGTCAATTCTCCCCAGTATTTGCCCAGCTTGAACGACATCACCTTCCCTTAGGTTCATGTCCATCAGTTCGCCAGCCACTCTTGCTTTGATAAAGGCAGCCTTGTTGGCTCTCAAATTGCCGGTGATGGGCAAGCCCGTGATCAACGTTTTGATCTGAAGGCTGGAGACATCACGGGTTGAGATTTCAATCTCTTCGGAGGCACCCGTGTTCTCAACAGATGTCAATGCAGTGCTAGGGGGCGTTTTCTCTTTTGGACTACAAGCTATTTGGCTCACCACGACCATGCACATCAGTGAGAGGAGCCGCCATTTATATGATTGAGAAGACAACACGATACGCATGATTTTTTTATTGGGTATCTGTATGATTGTAGGATCAAGCCAGTGCTTTTTTTGCGTATTAAATACAAATCGATGGTGCATTAGAGGGCTTTATCATCCAACCATCCTTGCAGAAATGCAAACCTAAGTATTCATTGTCTTGGGCGTGATTGAGGGTTCTCAAGGAGGAAAGTCCAGGGCATGGGTATTAAATCACAATTGACTGTTGCGTGTGTGCTGCTAGCCAAGCAGTCCAAGGCAAAGCCCTTTAAAATTGACATTGTACAAAAATCAAAAAAATCCACTTCGCTCGGACCCCATATGAAAAAAGCCTTTGCCACTGCCTGCATGTCCTTTTTAGGGGCTGTATTGATGCCTGTTTTTATGGCTCAAACCACTTTTGCTGCTGAGCCAGAGGCCAAATTGACAGGCAATGTGTCTTTGGTGAGTGACTACAGGTTCAGGGGCTTTACTCAGACCAATTACTCGCCAGCCGTACAGGGTGGTTTTGACTGGGAACACCGTTCAGGACTTTATTTAGGCAATTGGAACTCCAGTGTTGCTCAAAATCTCTACAACGGAGCGAGCGTGGAGATGGATTTTTATGCTGGATTCAAAGGCGTTGTCCCAGGTTTGTTGGGCGCCATTGGTGACATCGGCGCCATTTATTACCTCTACCCCAAAAGTGGGGTTGACAGCATAAGTTACGATTACGCAAACAAAGCCATCAGCAACACAGAGGTGTATGTCGGTTTGACCAATGGGCCTTTGTCGCTCAAAGTGAATTATGCGACCTCAGATTACTTTCGCTATGCCTATATTGCGGGCGCACCTTTATCTACCCGCGGCACAACCTACATGGATTTGAGTTTTTCCAAGGAATATGCCGGTTTGATATGGGGAGCCCATGTCGGTGTTTTGAATCTTAAGAACTTCAATCAAGGCAAATTTTTCATGGCGTCTGATGCGGGTTCTCCTGGTTTGGTTCAAACGGTCAACGATTACCGATTGAGTCTTGGACACGATTTCGGGGATAACTCTGTTGTTTCAGCCAGTTATTACGGCACATCGAAGAAAGCTTATTTTCAAACTGATTTAACAGGGCTGCATTCTGCTGGAAAGCCTGGTTTGGTTCTCGGTTTTACAAAAGGTTTCTAATCGACGGTTGTGTATCCCCCCCCAAAGCACAATCAAGAAAAGAGGCCCTCAGGGGCCTTTTGCGTTTTGATGCATTGCGTCGCGATCCATATTTTTTAAAGAGGACATGTTCATGAGTTCAAAAGAAACGATCTTTCTGGCCGGCGGCTGCTTTTGGTGTGTCGAGGCTGTATTTGACCGAGTCAAAGGCGTAGTAGATGTCGTCTCAGGCTACTGCAATGGGCAAACCTTGAACCCCACCTATGAGCAAGTGTGCTCGGGATCGACTGGACACGCGGAAGTTGTGAAGGTTGATTTTGATCCCACCGTGATCAATTTGACAGAGCTTTTAGAAATCTTCTTTGTGATTCATGACCCTAGCACTTTGAACCGCCAAGGCAACGATGTCGGTACTCAATACAGGAGTGGTATTTATTACACCAAACCTGAGGATGAGCGTGTTGTGCATTCTTTCATTGAGGATCTCAAATCCTCGCAAGCGTATTCACAAAAGATCACCACCGAGGTTCAAGCTTTGGAACGCTTTTATGAAGCAGAGGACTACCACCAAGAGTATTTTGTACAGCACCCCAATCAAGGCTATTGTGCTTACGTGGTCGCGCCCAAGGTGGAAAAATTCCTTAAAACGTTTGCTGAAAAAGTCGCTTAAATTTTCAATCTCGGTGCATGGCTTGCATCATGGTGCCAGTCTTTGTCTGAGCCATGTTGAAGGGCCCACTTGCAATTGATACCTCAATCGGTCATGCAGTCTATTGGGCCGACCTTGCCAGAACTCCCATTCTGTTGGAATGAGCCGGTAGCCACCCCAGTGCTCGGGTCTGGGGGGCGCATCACCAAATTGCTCTTTGACTTTTGCAAAGGCGTCCTCTAGCTCACCGCGCACTTGGAGGACTTCACTTTGTGAGCTTGCCCAAGCGCCAATCCTTGAGTCGATGGGACGACTTTGAAAGTACGCGTCGCTTTCTTGGGGAGAAATTTTTTCGACGCTGCCTTCAATGCGAACCACTCTTTCGAGTTCGATCCAATGAAATTGAAGAGCTGCAAAAGGATTGCCCGCCAATTCTTGGCCTTTGCGACTTTGGTAATTGGTGTACCAAACCAAGCCTCGATCATCCAAGCCTTTGAGCAATACAATTCGGGTGCTCGGCTTCATGTGCTGGTCAACGGTTGCGAGTGTCATGGCCGTGGGTTCAGGGGCATTGGCTCTGAGTGCTTCATCAAACCACAATTGAAACTGCTCGAGGGGGTTTGACTTGGAGTGCACCTCATCGAGCTGAGCCAGGGTGTAGCTTTTGCGCATGTCGGCTAAATTGGGAGGTGTCACAGTGAATCCTTTCGTCTCGAAGTGC
Source organism: Burkholderiales bacterium (assembly GCA_947372465.1). GTDB lineage: Bacteria > Pseudomonadota > Gammaproteobacteria > Burkholderiales > Burkholderiaceae_C > Limnohabitans. Next base: position 20,979 of record CANBTT010000027.1, read on the forward strand.
TTGAACCTTGCGGTGTTTCAGGTGGTTCGTTGAATCAACTCAATTTTGTAGCCATCGGGGTCCACCACAAAAGCGATCAGAGACAAGCCCCCTTTCACAGGGCCTGGTTCTCGGGTGATTTTGCCGCCCAAGTTGCGAATTTGTTCACAGGTGGAATAAACATCCGCAACGCCAATGGCCAGGTGACCAAACGCGTCTCCAATGTCATAATTTGTCACACCGTAGTTGTAGGTCAATTCGATTTCTGCTTGCTCTGGGTTGTTCGCGAAACCAAGAAATGCCAATGTGTATTTTTGTTCGGGCCGATCTTTGGTTCTGAGCAGCTTCATCCCTAAAACTTTTGTGTAGAAATGGATGGACCGATCAAGATCGCCCACTCGAAGCATGGTGTGCAAAAAAATCATGAGGTTCTTTTCTTTGAATATCTTTGAGCTTAAAGTAAAGTGAACCCTAGACCATTGATTTTGATCAAAGGGTTTGGGTAAAGCAAGGATCCTAGGGTATTTTAGGCAAAAAAGGCATCATTTGTTTTGGGTGCAAATTGTGTGCAAGGTCTATTTGCCACCCAAGTATTTTGGGTCATTTGGTTTTTTTCATAAGGAGAGCCATTCAATGTCTGCTTTTGAATTGTTAAAGTTAACGCCTTTGCCGGCCCATTTGATGAGTGAACTTCAAGCACGTTATCAAGTTCATGATCATGGGCATTTGAGCGACCCTTCAGTCTTGGGCCGTGTGGCCGTCATGATTGGAACGGGTGAAATGATCGTGGACGCCAAATTGCTTGCGACTTACCCCAAAGTGCAACTGATTTGCGTTGTGGGAGAGAGTTATGAAAACATTGATATGGATGCTGTTAAAGCCAAAAACATCTTTGTGAGCGCGACCCCAGGAGTTGCCGATGAGGATGTCGCTGATCTTGCATTGGGTCTGGTGCTCAGTGTGATCAGAAAAATTCCACAGGCAGACCGTTTCGTTCGCAACTCAGACTGGGTTGAGGGCGCTTATTCGCTGTCTAGAAAAGTGACGGGTGCTCGAATGGGTTTGCTCGGGAGCCACGGCTTGATGAAAGCAATTGGCAAGCGGGCTCAAGGTTTTGACATGCGATTGGCGTATTTTGATCAAGTCGAAGATGCTGTTTTTTCTAAACAAACAGGGATGCGGTATTTTTCTGATTTAACTGAGATGGCCAAAGAGATCGATGTCCTTGTTTTGTGTGCGCAGGGCAAGCACGGATGCCCTCAAGTGGTCAATGCGCAAGTCATTGATGCTTTGGGTGCCAATGCCTATGTGATCAATGTGGGGGATGCTGGACTTTTGGATCAAGGTGCATTGATCAAAGCTTTGCAACAAAAAAAATTAGCGGGCGCGGCCTTGGATGTATTCGTGGGTGAACCCAAAGTCGCGCCAGAATGGCGAATGTTGCAAAATGTCGTCTTGACCCCGCACATTGGGGCTCGGACGGAGGGCGCTCAAAGGGCCATGTCAAATTTGGCCTTGGCCCATTTAAAAGCTTTCTTTGAGCACCGAGATTCACCATCAGAGCAGCCCAATTTACTGCCCTGAGGACGGCTCCTTATCTTGAGAAGCCGCCTCCTCGGTTGCCACCACCAGAGCTTCTTTTACCAGCGTAAGAGCCAGCGGGTTTGGGGCCCCCTCTTGATCGGTTGGCGCCTCCATTGGGTCCTCTGCGCTCGCTCATCAAGTCCACACTGGTGCGCGTGGGGTCAGGCGTTCGGCTGGTTTTGTTTTGATTTTTGTGCCCAAACGCATTCACGCCATTGTGTGTGCCCAAGTGGGCATTTTCTCTGGGCTGATAGTCTTCGTCGTGAAGTCTTGGTGCGTGCTGTGAGCCATCGGCTTGTGGCGCTCTTGGAGGTCTTTGGCCGCCTTGGGGTCTGGGTCTAAAGCCCGCTGAATCAGGCCTGTCTCCTCGTCCCTCAGGACGTGGGGCTCTGTTCCTGTTGTTGGGACCCGCGCCTTGTCCCGCAGTTCTGGGCTGGGCCTGGCGATCATCACGAGGCGCTTGGGATCTTGGCGCTCTGGTTGAGGAAAAACCGTCGCTGGACTCGCCAGCATTGAACGAGCGCTCAGTGTTGACATCTCCATTGGGTCGACCTGGTCTGCCAGATCTATTGGTGGAGGCATTTTGATTGGGTCTGGCGCGACCTGGATTGGTGACCTTCTTTTCTCTGATTCTTTCCATCATTTCACTGCGAGCGGCTTTTGCTGCCGCAGCCATCACATCTCTTGAGGGTGCCCGACCCAAGCCACCCCAAATCGTTTGACGACCCATGGCAATGGGTTCTGCCTTTTCTCCGGGTTCAGGGGCAAAGCCTTCAATGATGGAGACTTCAATTTGTTGGTTAGTGAAATGCTCAATGTCTTTCATGAAGCCTTCTTCATCCAAGGACACCAAACTCACAGCGTGGCCATCCGAGCCCGCTCTGCCTGTGCGACCAATGCGGTGCACGTAATCTTCGCTCACATTGGGAATTTCATAGTTGACCACGTGAGGCAGCTCATCAATGTCAATGCCACGAGCCGCAATATCGGTTGCAACCAAAGCGCGGATGTCGCCACTCTTAAATCCGGCCAAGGCTTGTGTGCGAGCCGTTTGACTTTTGTTGCCGTGCAATGCCATGGCAGAAATGCCTTGCTTGCTCAAAAAGTCGGCAACCGAGTTGGCACCAAATTTGGTTCGAGTAAACACCAGGACTTGGCTCCAGTCGTTGGACTGGATGATGTGTGCGAGCAAAGCTTTTTTCTTGCCACGTCCAACAGGATGGATCAATTGGCTGATGCGTTGAACAGTCGTATTGGGTGGTGTGACTTGAATGCTTTGAGGATTTTTCAATAAATTTTCAGCAAGTTCTTTGATTTCATTGCTGAAGGTTGCTGAGAAAAGCAAGCTTTGCTTGTCTTTGGGGACCAGGGCCAAGATTTTTTTAACATCTTGGATAAAACCCATGTCGAGCATGCGATCTGCCTCGTCAAGGACAAGAATTTGTACGGTGCTCAAATCGACGAAGCCTTGTTGCTGTAAATCCAAGAGCCTTCCAGGTGTGGCCACCAAGATGTCAACGCCGCGTTTGAGCTTGTCAACCTGAGGCTTCATGCCAACACCGCCAAAGATCACGCAAGACGAGAGTTGGAGGTATTTGCCGTAATTTCTCACCGACTCTTCAACCTGCGCGGCCAACTCTCTTGTTGGCGTCAAGACCAAAGCGCGGATGCCATACACACCAAATTTATTTGGGGTGCTGCGGCTCATGGTCAATTTGTGAAGCATGGGCAGGGTAAAGGCGGCTGTTTTGCCCGTACCGGTTTGTGCACCTGCTAATAAATCGTGGCCGCTCAGAACAATTGGGATTGCTTGAGATTGCACGGGAGTGGGGGTTTCATAGCCTTGCTCTTGCACGGCTTTTAAGATGGCCGGAGCCAAATTGAGTTCTTCAAAGTTCATAGTGGAGCGCCATATCCGGCGCATGGATCGGCCTTCATTGCTTGAATGCAAGCAACCAGTAAGAGACCGGGAAACAGGAAAAAGGGCTATTGGGACTAAAAGAAGTCTAAAAAAAGTGCCCCAGCAGAAGTGCTGATGTTTAGGCGACTGGTTGCCTAAACTGATGACATTGTCTCACAAATCCCAGTGCCCATGTGAAAATTAGTCCACTTTAGACCACAAAATGAGCGCTCAGCCCTTCAAGGACTTCTGGTTCATCTCTGTATATTGCACGCCAACGCCCCTACAGACTGGTCAAAAGTGTTAGAGTACTCGGTTAAATTTGTTTTAATAAAAAAGGGAAACAGTCATCATGGCTCAATATGTATTCACGATGAATCGCGTTGGAAAAATTGTTCCTCCCAAACGCCAAATCTTGAAGGACATTTCTTTAAGCTTTTTTCCAGGTGCCAAAATTGGTGTTTTGGGCACCAACGGCTCAGGCAAGTCCACCTTGCTAAAAATCATGGCTGGCGTTGACAAAGAAATTGAAGGCGAAGCCACGCCCATGCCGGGCATCAAAATTGGCTACCTGCCCCAAGAGCCCGAATTGAATCCCCAAGAAACTGTCAGGCAAGCTGTCGAGGGCGGCATGGGAGAGGTTCTTGCGGCCAAGAGTCGCCTGGAGGAGATCTACGCGGCCTACGCAGAGCCTGATGCGGATTTTGATGTGCTCGCTCAAGAGCAGGGCAAGTTGGAGGAAATCATCGCCTCTGCGGGCACGGACAGTGAGCACCAATTGGAGATCGCTGCAGATGCCTTGAGGTTGCCCCCTTGGGAGGCGACGATCGATAACTTGTCAGGGGGTGAGAAAAGGCGTGTGGCGCTTTGCCGACTCCTTTTGTCCAAGCCCGATATGCTTTTGCTCGATGAGCCGACCAATCACTTGGATGCTGAATCGGTGGATTGGCTGGAGCAGTTTCTTGCTCGCTTTGGTGGCACTGTCGTTGCGATCACCCACGACCGCTACTTTCTAGACAATGCGGCAGAGTGGATTTTGGAGCTCGACCGTGGGCATGGCATTCCTTGGAAGGGCAATTACAGCACTTGGCTGAGCCAAAAACAAGATCGTTTAGAAAAGGAGCAAAAGGGCGAAGAGGCCAGAGCCAAAGCGCTTAAAAAGGAGCTGGAATGGGTCAGACAAAATCCCAAAGGCCGTCAAGCCAAGAGCAAGGCCAGGATTGCCAGGTTTGAAGAGCTCTCTAGTTTCGAATACCAGCAAAGAAATGAGACCCATGAGATCTTCATCCCCGTTGCCGAGCGCTTGGGCAATGAGGCCATTGAGTTTGTCAATGTCAGCAAGTCCTTTGGAGACCGTTTGCTGATTGACAATTTGAGCTTTAAGGTGCCACCAGGCGCCATCGTTGGGATCATCGGTCCCAACGGCGCAGGCAAGTCAACCCTCTTTAGGATGATCTCAGGACAACACCAACCCGATCAAGGTGAGGTGAAGATTGGCAGTACCGTCAAAATGGCCTTTGTCGATCAAACCAGAGATGACTTGAGCAACGAGAAAACCGTTTGGGAAGACGTCTCCGGTGGCCTTGATATCTTGACGGTTGGCAAGTTTGAAATGGCCAGTCGAGCCTATTGCGGCCGCTTTAACTTCAACGGTGGAGATCAACAAAAGCGTGTGGGGACACTTTCTGGTGGCGAGAGAGGGCGACTGCATCTGGCAAAAACCTTGATTGCCGGTGCCAACGTCTTGCTGCTCGACGAGCCCTCCAATGATTTGGATGTGGAGACCCTTCGTGCCTTAGAGGATGCGCTTTTAGAGTTTGCGGGTTGTGTCATGGTCATCAGCCATGATCGTTGGTTCTTGGACAGAATTGCGACCCATATTTTGGCTTGGGAGGGGGACTCACAATGGCAGTTCTTTGACGGCAATTACCAAGAGTACGAGGCCGATAAGAGAAAACGTTTGGGTGAGGAGGGCGCAAAACCCAAGCGCGTGAGGTTCAAAGCCTTGAAGTGATGCATGAACAACGGGGGGCCGGGTGTTGTCAAGTTCGAACACCTCGGTAACAAGCCCTCTTTTGAGCAATCTTTTCTTTTTTGTGCAAAATGGTTTGCTATGACGCTTAAATTATCCGTTCTCGATCAGTCCGTTGGGGTGGTGGGCCGAGCCCAAGACCAAATCATTCGACAAACCGTAGAGCTCGCTCAAAGTTGCGAGGCCATGGGTTACAACCGTTTTTGGGTCAGTGAGCACCACAGCCATCCAGGTATTTTGGGCACGGCGCCTGAGATACTGATGGCCGCCATTGCCATGAAGACCACTCGCATTCGAATTGGAAGTGCTGGGGTGATGTTGCCCCATTATGCGGCCCTCAAAGTGGCTGAGCAATTTCGAGTGCTTGAAGCCTTGGCGCCTGGGCGCATCGACATTGGTCTTGGGCGCGCACCGGGAAGTGACAGGAAGACGGCTCAACTGCTCAATCCCAATCAGTTTGCATCGGATCAATTTCCCCAGCAAATTTTAGAGCTGAAGGCTTGGTTGTCAGGCACCCCACTGCCTGCTGGACATCCAGGTCATGGTGTATTTGCTTACCCCCAATCTGAAACATGTCCGCAGATATGGATTTTAGGCAGCTCTGACTATGGCGCCCAATTGGCGGCCCATTTCGGCTTGCCTTATGCTTTTGCGCACTTCATCACCGATGGACAAGGGGTTGACCAAGCCATGGGCTTGTATCACGATGGCTTCAAACCCAGCGACACGCGATCAAAGCCGCATGCCACCCTTTGTGTTTGGGCATTGGTCGCACAGACCAAGGAGGAAGCGCTCAAAGAATTCAGCAGTCGTGCGCGTTTCAAGATGGACCGCAACTATGGCACCATCTCACCTTTGATGACGGCTCAAGCGGCGCAATCCTCCTTCAGGCCGGAGGAGATGGGCGCCTTGCAGCAACTGCAGCAAAAGGCCATCGTTGGAGACCCAAAGGAAGTGGGAGACCACCTCAGAGGATTGGCCGAGCGTTTTGATCTGGATGAGATCGTGGTCATCACATGGGCCCACGACCCTGTCGTGCAACAAAGGTCTTACGCATTGTTGGCACAGGAGTTGGGTCTGAGCCCGCAGAGCGCTCCATCCTCTGACGCCCAAAGGGGCGAGTCTCGAGACGCTGTCGCTTTGGTTTGAGCGGACTTCACCAGGGCCTCAGGCCCCTCTCCTCAAAGCCGCTCAAAGACAGCGGCAATGCCTTGGCCACCACCGATGCACATGGTCACCAGTGCGTAACGCCCTTGGATGCGTTCGAGTTCATGAAGTGCTTTCACCGTGATCAGCGCGCCAGTTGCCCCAATGGGGTGACCCAAAGAGATGCCTGAGCCGTTGGGATTCACCTTTTTCTCATCGAGTCCCAAATCTTTGATGACGGCACAGGCTTGGGCTGCAAAGGCTTCGTTCGCTTCAATCACATCCAAGTCTTGGACCGTGAGGCCTGCCTTCTTGAGGGCGGCTTGCGTTGCAGGGACGGGTCCCATGCCCATGTATTTGGGCTCTACGCCGCTGTGAGCGTAACTGACCAAGCGAGCCATGGGTTTGAGATGGCGCTCTTTTGCGCTTTGAGCATCCATCAGCACCAAGGCCGCTGCTGCATCGTTGATGCCAGAGGCATTGCCAGCGGTCACACTGCCATTTTCTTTGATGAAGACGGGCTTGAGCTTTGAGAAGTCGTCCAATTTTGCGTTCACTCTGAAGTGTTCATCGCTTGCCCAAGCCACGGGGCCTTGTCTTGATTTGAGCATCACTGGGGTGATCTGATCTTTGAAGAGGCCAGCGGAGATGGCTCTTTCAGCCCGCAGGTGGCTCTCAAGAGCCAGGGCGTCTTGAGCCTCTCGGGCGATGCCCCATTTGGCGGCAATGTTCTCTGCGGTCACGCCCATGTGAATTTTGTCAAACGGGTCGTGCAAGGCGCCGACCATCATGTCAATCAAACTTGCATCTCCCATGCGTTGGCCAAATCGCTGTGTCGTATTTAAAAAGGGACCACGAGACATGTTTTCTGCGCCACCTGCCACAGCGATGTCGGTGTCGCCCAGCATGATGGATTGCGCTGCACACACCAGCGCTTGAAGCCCAGAGCCGCACAAACGGTTGACATTGAACGCAGTGACCCTTTGATCACAGCCCGCATTGAGCGCTGCGACTCTAGAAAGGTAGAGGTCCTTGGGCTCGGTGTTGACCACGTGCCCCATGACCACTTGGTCAACGTCACTGCCTTTGATTTGTGCACGTTCAAGGGCCGCTTTGACGGCTGTGGTGGCCAACTCTGTAACGGGCGTGTCTTTGAGGCTGCCTCCAAAGGTCCCGATGGCCGTTCTCATGCCACTGACGATGACGACTTCACGCATGCTGTTCTCCTGAGGTTGGATGGGTTCAATAAAAGGTTCAGAGATCATATCCAAAAAACATCTCAAAACGTTTGATCAAGCTCAATTGATTTCGCTCACCCAAGTGTTCGAAGGCGCCGGCCTCAATCTGGGTAGAAGTCTTGAGGACAGCTTGATTGGATCTCAAAGGGTTTAAGTGTGAAGGGGTGCACAAAGCGCAAAGTTTGTGCGTGCAGTAAAAGTCGTGTTGATTGATTCACAACATCTTCGGGGGCGTAAAGCCCATCGCCTAGGATGGGGTGTCCAATGTGGGACAAATGGACTCGAATTTGGTGGGTGCGCCCACTGAGAGGTTCAATTTCAAGCAAAGAGTGTTTGTGGTTGGACTGGATGCAACGGTATCGGGTTTGGCTGGCCTTGCCTTTGGGGTTCACCACTCTCATCGGGCGCAAAGGCCAATCGGCATAAATGGGTGCATCGATCAGTTGCCAAGATGAAGAAACGGGCAAGGTGCCCTGTACTTTTGCCATGTAACGCTTGTGAATTTGGCCACAAGAGAACATCTGGTTCAAGTGCTTTTGAGCTTCTTGGCCCAGCGCCATTAAAAGCAAGCCCGAGGTGGCTTGGTCCAATCGATGAACGATGTGTGCATCGGGGTATTTTTCCAGAACTCGAGAGGACAAGCAGTCGCTTTTTAATGGACCTCGACCAGGCACAGACAGCAAGCCACTGGGTTTGTCCAAGACCAAAAAGCTCGGGTCATGCGCGAGCAAATGAAAAGCTTTGGCATAGACCTCTTTGGACAAATGTGCGTCCTCGATGCAGACGTCCCCTTGAGGCAGAGCAACGCAGCAAAGTGTGTCGCCATGAAGTTTCTCCTCCAAGCTCAACCCAGGCCACTCCACGGCGTAGGCGTATTGAGTGCTTGGGGTGTGAACCAAGCAGGTCCTGCAAGTGCCGTTTCTGCAACTGCTGGGCAACTCAATGCCTTGGCGCATGGCGCTTTGCAAAAGTGTTTCATCCGAAGCGCAGCGCCATTGGACCTTAGAGGTCTTTAGTGTGATGGTGAATGACTCAAGCTTGTTCAAGGGCCCATCTCACATGTTCTTTGACCAAGTCGCTTGGGTGGTCGAGTCGCAAGCTCAGGGCATGCCTCACCTCTGCTTGGTGTATTTTATCGCTCGACTTGGCCAAGCTGTTGCCAAGCGCAATGGCCAAGTTTCTGAGCCATTTCTCATGGCCGATTCTTCGAATGGCGCTGCCTTGTGTGTGGTTTAAAAAATCAGCTTCGCTCCAAGCCCACAGTTGCAAAAGGGATTGATGGGTCAAGATCTCTCGGCTTTGAAAATCGGTCAGCGCGGTTGGCGTTGCAAATTTATTCCATGGGCAAATCAATTGACAATCATCACAGCCATAAATCCGGTTGCCCATGAGGGGTCTAAGAGAGACGTCAATGGATCCGGGGTGCTCAATGGTGAGGTATGAAATGCATCGCCTTGCATCCAGTTGATAAGGCGCCACAATGGCTTGCGTTGGACAGATGTCCATGCAAGCGGTGCACGATCCGCAGTGCTCTACAGCGGCTGTATCAGGGGCGATTTCATGCAAATCAAAATTGACAAATATTTCCCCCAAGAAAAACATGGAGCCCGCATCTCGATTGAGCAGCAAAGTGTGCTTGCCCCGCCATCCAATGTGCGAGCGTGCTCCTAGCTCCACCTCCATCACAGGAGCGGAGTCGCAAAAAACACGGTGCGTCATGTCCGAGAGATCGGATTTGATGAGTTTTGCGAGTTGTTCGAGGCGAAGTTTGACGCTCTTGTGGTAGTCTTTGCCCCTGGCATACAAGGAGACATAGGCTTGTTCGGGGGTGTTGATTTGTGCCCACTCGTTGGCGATCCAATGGCTGGTCTGCTTGATTGGGGCAAAAGGACTTGCTGGGCTTGCTGGGTTGTTACTAAAATGAAGCGTCTGGCCATGCGATGGGGTTTGTTCTGCTGTGGTCGTCTTGGGGACTTGGGTGGGTGAAGCCGGGCTCAGATAGTTCATGCGAGCGGTGATCACGCTGATGGTGCCTGGCAGCAATTCCCAAGGCCTGGCTCTCATGAGTCCGTGGCGTTTCATGTAGCTCATTTCCCCATGAAACCCCTTCTCAAGCCAATCAAGCAGAGGTTTTTCTGCATGGGACAGGTCAACGCTGGCCACGCCAATTTGAGAAAAACCAAGGGACTGTCCCCAGGATTGAATTTTTTTGAACAAATGAGATGGATCTGACAAAACGAGATGCCCTTTGAGTAATTCAACACCAACAATTAATTTGCTTTGGCTCGATGAGCAACAAACCATGGATTTTGCACGCAAACTCGCACTTCATCCAGGTGTGCTTGATGCAAAAATTGCCCTCTATGGCGATCTTGGCACAGGCAAGACAACCATGAGCAGGCATTTGCTCAGAGCATTGGGTGTAGACGGGACCATCAAAAGCCCCACCTACACCATTGTTGAATCATACGAGACTTTGTTTCAAGGTCAGGCCTTGTCCATTTGGCACATGGATTTTTATCGATTCAATGATCCCTATGAGTGGGAGGATGCGGGATTTAGAGATATTTTTTCTGCAAAGGGGCTCAAAATATATGAATGGCCAGAAAAAGTCAGTACCCTGACACCTTTGCCAGATTTAGAGATTCATCTGGCGCTCAACCCGATGGAGCAAAGGGAGGTGAGCCTGAGCGTTAATCCCTTTGGTACATTAAAAACATTTGTTTAAACAGTTTGATGTTGACTTCTTTTTAAAATGAAAATCACGCATTTGTCTGCATCAAACCCTTTGCTCAGTCGGCGTGAATGGTTGAGGGGCTCAACCCTTTTGTTGAGCTTGGGGCTTCAAGAGTTGGCTTGGGGGGCCAGTGTCTTGGCCGTGAGAATATGGCCAGCAAGCGAATACACGCGCGTGACCATTGAGTCTGACGTTCCACTTCGCAGTCAACCCCTTTTGATTTCAGACCCGCCACGCATAGCGATTGACATCGATGGGACAGAGTTGAACGCAGCGTTGAAAGACTTGGTCAGTCAAGTCAAAGGGGACGACCCCTTCATCAGTGGCGTCAGGGTGGGGCAATATGGCCCAGGCGTGGTGAGGTTGGTGTTTGACTTGAGGCAAATGGTGAGACCTCAACTCTTTAATTTGGCGCCCGTTTTGGCCGCTCGCATGGACCAAGCGCGTTACAACCATCGCTTGGTGATGGATCTGTATCCAACGAAAGCCTTGGACCCGCTTGAAGCGTTGATTGCTCAGCATGTGAAACCGATCCCACAAGTCGACAGTGCCGCACTCAAAGCGCCCAGCCCCGCCCCAGCCACCCAACGCCCGCTTGAAGCACCATCCAAAGCCGATGAAGATGTTTTGTCAACTTGGATTGAGGAGCAAAGCAAGAAACCCATCTTGAGGCCCACGCCCCAAGCGCCCATCGTCCCCAAGGAAAGCGCCAAAGACTTGGCCATGCAAGCCCCCTTGAGTGACGGCACTGCAGAGCTCATCGATCGGTGGATTGTGGTGGCGATTGATCCCGGACATGGCGGAGAGGACCCGGGGGCAATTGGTCGACAAGGTACAAAGGAAAAAGATGTGGTCTTACAAATTGCAATGAAATTGAAGGCCTTGATCAACACGACCGTGATCAAGGGCCGTCAAGGCGATTTGGCCATGAGAGCTTTTTTAACTCGGGATGCAGACTATTTTGTGCCTTTGCAAGAGCGGGTTAAAAAAGCGCAAAGAGTACAGGCCGATCTGTTTGTGAGCTTGCATGCCGATGCGTACATCACACCCGACGCCAAGGGCGCAAGTGTTTTTGCTTTGAGTCAAAGTGGCGCCTCAAGTGCAGCCGCCAGGTGGATGGCCAATCAGGAAAACAAGGCTGACTTGGTGGGGGGGATCAATTTAAAGAACAAAGACGCAGTGGTACAAAAAACCTTGTTGGACATGAGCACAGACGCACAAATCAACTTCAGCTTGAAGTTGGGCTCCGAGTTCTTGGGTCAAATCAAACGGGTCGGCTCGCTTCACAAGGCAACAGTTGAGCAAGCGGGTTTTGCTGTTTTGAAGGCCCCTGATATTCCCAGTTTACTGGTTGAAACTGCGTTCATCAGCAACCCACAGGAGGAGGCGATGCTTGTCACTCAGAGCTTTCAAAATGACATGGCGGGTGCCATCCATGCAGCCATTGTGAAGTACTTTACCCGAATGCCTCCAAGCATCAGAAGTCGAACACTTTGACGCGAAAAAAATCACTCTTGGGTGAGCAAGCTAAATCGGGTAGATCAGTGAATTTAAAATCATTTCTGAGTCGTAAATGCAATGCCTGGAGGCTATTTTTAATCCCTCAGGCGTTTGCACCCAGTGATCCAAGTACTGCCCCACATTGAAGACCTCCGAGCTTTGAGCTGGTTTTGTCCTGAAGACGCAATAGTTGGTAGAGCTTACAAAAAGGGTGGGTGGGTTCGCGCTCAGCTCAAGCATGTGAGTCAATTCAGGTGCATCTTGTGAGCCCAGGATCAAGGCTTGTCCGATCACGTGTCGTGTGTAATATGGGGCGTGAAAGATGGTTTGTGTGATGCCGTAAATACGGTCTTTCATCATGCCTTGGCTCTCCAAGTCGACAATGCAAAGCGGCAGCCCCCGGGCGTGGTTTTCTCGGGCTTGAATTTTGTAGCGAGCGTTTTCAATGAAAAAATTGGGCCACTCATTGAAGTTGCCGTCATTGAGCGTTTGAGCATACCTGGCATTGGTGTGATTGATCTCAAACTGCAATTCCACCAGCGCTTGCTTGGCCACCATGGGCTTGAGCTGATCTAGCGTGAAGCGAGGGGTCGTTGTGGGTAAATTCATAGATCCATCACCTCTCTCCAGTAGCGGTACATGCCTCGGATGAGGGTCTCGGTGACCATGTGCTCAGTGTTTTGAACGCCCACGCCATCCAGCTCACAAAGTGTTTGGCCTTCTTGTTGTCCGTCGCTGTTGAATTGCTTAAAACCGCTTTGGCTGAATTCGATCACTTCCCCGTCATCTGCGCTGACATATCCCGCTGGGCCAAAGAGGTTGGATTGCCGCAGCCGCCTTTGTGTCATCTCAGGCGTGTCGTCTTGGAAACCAAAGTGAGTCCAGACAAAATCAAAGCTGCCATTTCCGTTTGGGATGATTTGTCGGGTGGACAATGAGTTGACTTGCTGCTGAATGATCAGGCTCGGAAACAGGGTGATCATGGTGACACTGGGTGTGATGGTTTGACCGGCATTGCTGGGGTCCTCAACGCGCCACCATGGCTCGCTCACAATATCTAGCAGGCGGTCATCGTGCAGTTTCATATTGGCTTTGAAGCTCGTCACCCCTTGGGTGACTTGCCCTTGACCGCCTTCATTGCGCCTTGAAAGCATCACGGCATGGCGCCCCTTTTCATCCAACACCATGCGACTGGTTTGATCCGCTCTCCAGAGCCCAAAAGTCACAAACCAAGTGTGCAAGAGTCCGGGGTGATAAGGGTCCTTGATGTTTTCCATCATCAGCTTCCAATTGCCGGGAATTCTTTGCCGGTTGTAGCCAAGCAGGGTCAATTCACGCCCTTTAAAGATTCGATCCACCCAGGGCAAGATGTTGGGGCCGAGATAGGTTTTCAGCTCCTGCGTGGAGTGATCAAAGCTTGCAAAAATCAAACCATGCAAAACTTCCACTTTCAGTTGATTCAGACCGTGTTCTTTGAGGTCAAAATCCGCAGGCATGCCGCCCTGAACTTGGGATTCTTTCTTCACGCCGTCTTTGAAGGGCAGTCCGCCAAGGTCCCCATTCAGTTTGTAAGCCCATTGATGGTAGGGGCACACAAAACTGCGCTTGTTGCCGTGGGACTCTTGAACAAACCTCACGCCTCGGTGGGCACATCTGTTTTCTACGACACGAATGCCGTGGTCGCTCTCTTTGTGGTTCGGGTGAATGTGGTCTCTGACCACAATGACTTCGCGCTCGCCAATTTGAGTTTTCTTAAAGTCTCCCAACTTGGGTATTTCTGCAAGCAAGCCAACGTAGCTCCAATGTGCGCCATAAAAAATCTTGCTCAGTTCTTTGGCGTGAACGGCCGGATCTGTGTAGACCCAAAACGGGATGCGACTGGTTTGTTGTCCTTCCCAATTTGCCCTGGCCTGGGGAGGGACTGCGTGCCCAAGGTGTTTGGATTCACTTGCTGCGTTCATGGTGGATGAGGCGTTAAAACAATCAAGGGAGGGTGGTTTTTTTGGGTGACTGGGATTTGAGTGTCCCCCAGATGGCCAAGAGGCCTGGTACGATTATGAGAGCCAAAACCACGGCTTGTATATGGGACTTCACCCAAGGGATTTCTCCAAGCAAGAACCCCAAGAGGCCTACGCCCACCACCCAGATGACGGCGCCAAGGGCATTGAAGGACGTGAAGGTGAGTCGATTCATTCGTGAAATGCCCGCCACAAAGGGCGCAAAAGTGCGGATAAAAGGCATGAAGCGCGCCAAAATAATGGCCAAAGGGCCCCACTTTGCAAAAAACAATTCGCTTTTTTGAAGTCCGTCTTGTTTGATCCATTTCGAGAACGGGGGACGAAGCAAATGCTTGCCAAAATGGCGCCCAATGGTGTAATTGACTTGGTCCCCAAGAATCGCAGCGCTGAGGCAGACCACCAGGGACAAAGTGGGCGACAGCATTTCGGCGCTGCAAAGCGCGCCAATCATAAAGAGCAGCGAGTCGCCAGGCAAAAAGGGCATAAAAACCAAGCCTGTTTCAATGAAGATGATCAAAAAGAACAGCCCATAGGTCAAGGCCCCATTCCTCTGAACCCAAGATTGAAGCACTTGGTCAATGTGAAAGATGAGATCTAAATAGTTACTAATGATGTCCATCTTGACATTATCCATTGATTTTGAAGGCGCGCTTGATCTGTCCTAAAATGCCTATGTGAACAATCCATCCGTTTCCCTCGTTTCCCCCGTCTCTGCCTTTGCCAAGCGCCCGATCGCCCAATTGGCACAAGAGTTGATCAGTCAAATCGCTGCAGGCGAGGTCATCGAGCGGCCTGCTTCCGTTGTGCGAGAGTTGGTCGACAACGCCTTGGATGCGCAGTCGACTGGGATCACGGTTCGCTTGCAAGCGGGTGGTGTGCGTTTGATCAGCGTTGAGGACGATGGGCTTGGGATTTCCAAAGAAGAGTTGCCGCTGGCTTTGAAGCGCCACGCGACCAGCAAAATCAGCAACTTGGATGACTTGGAGTCTGTTGCGTCGATGGGCTTTAGGGGGGAGGCATTGGCGGCGATCGCCTCGATTTCTGAACTCACCATTTCATCGCGGCCTGCCGAGCAAGCGCAAGCCATGTCGCTCCAAGCTCGCTCGGGAGAGTTGAGTGTTGTGGCCAGGGGCTTGGGGACAAGTCTTGAGGTCCGAGAGCTCTTTTTTAGCACGCCAGCAAGAAGAAAATTTCTTAAAACCGATGCGACTGAATTGGCCCATTGCGTCGAGGCGGTCAGAAGGCATGCCTTGGTGCGGCCTTTGGTCTCTTTTTCCATTTATTCGGAGGGCAAGCTCATTGAGCAGTGGCGTGCTGCGCAAGAACGTGAAGGGGCCTTTGACAAACGAGTGGCCGATGTCTTGGGCGCTGAATTTTTGGACAACTCAGTGGCCATTGATCACACGGAGAATGCGATCCGAGTCTATGGCCGAGTGGGCTTGCCTGCTGCCGCCAGAAGCCGAGCAGATCAACAGTTCTCATATGTCAATCAACGGTTTGTGAAAGACAAAGTGATCAGCCATGCGGTGAGAGTGGCCTACCAAGACGTGCTCCATGGTCAAAAGCAGCCCGTGTATGTGCTGTTCATTGAGATTGATCCAAAGCGAGTCGATGTGAATGTGCATCCGACGAAAATTGAAATTCGTTTTCGAGACTCAAGAGACATCCATCAATTGGTCTTGCATGCGATTGGGCGTGCGCTGGCCGCGCCAAGAGTGGGTGTGCCCTTGGAAACCTCTGCGCCCATTGATGCCCAATCCTCACAAAACGCCAGTGCCTTGAGCGCTGAACTTTCAAGCGCTCGGGCGCTGGGCTCGGGGTCTGCAGAGTTTGTGTCGCAACCAAAAGCTTGGAGCCCTGCTCCACAGCGTTGGCAACAATCCAAGATCGACTTGGCTGCCCATCAGTTCTCACAAGTTGAGCGCATGTGGGGCCAGTCCGTTCGGCCTGCAGGGGAGGCGGGGCAGCCCGACGCACAGCCCTCCCTCATTGGCAAACACTTGTCAAATTCAGAGTTTGATGCGCAGGCATTGAAAACGAGCAAGGATTCCTCTGTCTCAAGCCCAGGGCAAGATTGGCCCTTGGGTCGCGCTTTGGCCCAACTGCACGGCGTTTACTTGTTGGCAGAAAATGCGCAAGGCTTGATTTTGGTAGATATCCACGCCGCTCACGAGAGAATCGTGTACGAGCGTCTTAAAAATCAGCTTGACACGCAAACCATCAGCAGTCAATCTTTGCTGATCCCTCAGAGCTTTTCTGCAACCGATCAAGAGATGGTGATTGCACAAGAAAATGCCGATCCTTTAAAGACACTGGGCTTTGATGTATCGGCCTTGTCAAGCAAAACGTTGGTGATCAGGGCCGTGCCCGCACCCTTGGCGGATGGAGATTTGATCGCCTTGGCAAGAAGTGTTTTGCATGAATTGTCTTTGAACACGGGACAATTTGTTGTGGAGCAAGCCAGAAATGAGCTTTTGGCGACCATGGCTTGCCATGGCGCAGTTCGAGCCAATCGACAATTGACGCTGCAAGAGATGAACGAATTGTTGCGCCAAATGGAAGTGACCGAACGTTCGGATCAATGCAACCATGGTCGACCTACTTGGCAGGCCTTGTCCATGAAGGCCTTGGATGCTCTCTTTCTTAGAGGGCGGTGATGTGGGTCATGGTTGACAGGGGCATGCGCGCGTTGGATGCAAAGCGATGGGTTCTATGAGCAAACTCGCCATAGAGCCGATCTCCTGCAGCTGGGACTTCTTGGCCCTGGTCGGCCCCACTGCCAGTGGTAAAACCCGAGCGGCCATGCGCCTGAGTGAGCGCTACAACATTGAGCTCATCAGCATGGACTCCGCCTTGGTGTACCAAGGCATGGACATTGGAACCGCAAAACCCAGCGCGCATGAGCTTCAAAGTGTGCCGCACCACCTCATTGATATTCGACGTGCCCATGAGCCCTACAGTGCTGCAGATTTTGCGGTGCAAGCCAATGCACTTGTGGCTGAAATTCGCGATCGTGGCGCCATACCCGTGGTCGTTGGCGGCACGCTTTTGTATTTCAATGCGCTGGTCAAAGGCCTGGATGATTTGCCTGCTGCGAGTCAAGACATTCGGCAAAATATTTTGCATCAAGCGCAAGAGTTGGGGTGGCCCAAGATGCACGAAAAGTTGCATCTTGTTGACCCCACCACGGCCAAACGTTTGGCACCGAGAGATTCCCAACGCATTGCCAGAGCGCTTGAGGTCTGGATGCTGACCGGTCAAAGCATTTCTTCGTTTCAATCCAAATACTCAGAACAAAAAAACGAATTGCACGATTCAAACCTGCTCGCTTGCCATGTGCTTTCCTTTGAACCCCGAGAGCGGGCTTGGTTGCATGCAAACATCGAGCGGCGCTTTGATCAAATGCTGAAGAATGGCTTTTTGAAGGAATCCTTGTCTTTTTTCAAAGACCCTCAATTGAATGCCGCCATGCCTAGCATGCGTTGCGTGGGTTACAGACAAGCTTGGTTGTTTTGGCAAAGCATCGAGAGCATGAGTGGTGCTTTGCCAGATCCAATCGATTTGCAAGACTTGGTCAAAACACCGCAGTACGAACTCTTTGTTCAAAGCAGTCTTGCTGCCACCCGGCAGTTGGCCAAGCGCCAGTTGACTTGGCTCAGGTCCATGAAAGATCGGCACGTGATTGAGTGCGATGCAGAGGATTTTGAGCTTCAAGTGCAAACCCATCTTGATCAAGTCATTGATCGACATGTGCTTTTCAAGCGCTTTGTGAAGTGAAGTGGTTCTGACTTATTAAATCCCCAAGGCCAAGACATGAAAGAGTCCTTAGAGCTTGAGTTTTCTCAAATGCTTGAGCGCTATCAATCCCAAAAAATTCAAACGTTTGAATTCATCACGTGGGCCAAAGAGTGGCTGCCAGTTTGTATGGAGAAGTGGCCACAAGAAAGCATCCATTTACAAAAGAAATATGCGGATGTATGGCTTGATTTGATGGACCGCTTGGAGAGCAGTGCCATGTTCACACAAGAGAGCTGTTCGTTTTCTCAAAACGAATTGCTGCTCTTGATGAATCAGTGGGTTAAAAAGGTGGGCAACTTGAGGGGCACCAACTAGGGCCCACCACCTTGCGACAGTGTCCGACTACAGGGTACTTTTGTAAACCATGTAAATGGCCAGCAAATACAAAATACTTGCAAAGAAGCGTTTCAAACGTTTGACAGGCCATACTTGGGCTGTTCTGGCGCCATAAGGGGCCGTGAGCACACTCAAGCAGGCAATGACAATCAGGCCAGGCAGCCAAACGTAGCCAAATGAATGGGGTGGCAAATCGGGTGTTGACCATCCAGCAAACATGTATCCCAATGCGTTGGCCGTTGCAATGGGAAAGCCCAAAGCCGCACTGGTTGCCACCGCATTCAATATTGGAATATTGCAAAACAACATGAAGGGCACACTGATGAATGCGCCACCTGCACCAACCAAGCCAGAGATGAAGCCGATCACGATGCCAGCAAAGAGTCCACCCCATTTGGCCGGAAACTGACGCGAGGCTGCGGGCTTCTTGTCCAAAAACATCTGCGTGGCAGAAAACGTGATGAAGATGGCAAAGATGATGCCAAGGTATGCGCCGTGCAAATAATTAAAAACGCCTAGGCTTGTGATGGCGCTTCCGATGAGCAGTCCGGGGGTCAATTGTTTGACCAATTCCCATTTGACATTGCCTTTTGCATTGTGAGCGCGCACGCTAGAGATGGACGTGAACACAATGGTGGACATGGATGTGGCGATGGCCATTTTGACGCACAAGTCAGTCGAGACACCATGAAGACTGATGAAAAAGGTCAGAAATGGCACCATCACCATGCCACCCCCAATGCCCAAGAGTCCAGCCAAAAAACCTGTGACCAAACCAAGACAGGCCAATGCCATCAGTTCGGGGAGTGGGATGTCCATCATGATTGAAAGAGCGTTAGCGTCAGATAAATTGTAAGAGCACTGATTGATCGATGAGTTGGCCGCGAAGGCGCGAACCCCTAAAAAAACCAGCGAAATAAAAGTGTACAAAAGGTGTCTGCAAGGTCTCTCAGACCGTCATCCTGAACGTGGGGGTTCAGGTGGGCGAGGTCAAACCAACGTTGGGTTCATCTGACGCGAGACGATCACGCTCATTGGTTGATGTTCCAAGCCCTGGCTCTAGGAGCATTGGTTCAAGGAAATATAAAGTCTAAAAGACCTGCAGAC